>JBCCML010000031.1:0-53070 GCA_039026375.1 Pseudomonadota bacterium | reverse complement strand
ATCGCGGACACGCTGGTGGTCTTCGAGACGACGGGCACGGGGGCGAACCCCCGGGTCTTCGCGTCCGAGATCGTGTTCTTCGATGTGGACACCGAGGACCTGGAGCAGAACGGCATCTTCGACTTCGTCTGAGGGGGGGCGGGTCGAGTTAGGCGGCCGCTGCTTCATCCACCCAACTCGACCCGCGCCCGACACGGTTGGCATACGAAAGTCATACGTAAGTCATACGCAAGTCATACACCCATTTTGACAGCGCCAATGGGGGCCGCACCAAGGTATCGCGCGTAGTCATCCAGTGTTTGCCACGCGGCGAACGCTGGGAAGAATTTGGTGCCCCGGGTGGGAGTCGAACCCACAGACTTCCGCTCCTGAGGCGGACGGCTTTTCCAGTTTGCCTACCAGGGCTTTGGCGGAAGGCGGAGGGCACGATCCCCAGGCCCTTGCGGGCCCCACGCGGTTAGCAACCGGTTCCGGCACCTTGCCGGTTCACCTTCCTCTTTCGGTCCGTGCAGCGGCAATGCCTCGCAGCGACCCGAATATGTTGGCGAATAGGCAGAGCATTGGGCCCTCAGGACCCGTCAGGGCCCGCACGCGGCCTTTGCAATCGGCGACGTGCCGGCTTGGCTTACCTATCCTTTGGTCAGGGCGGGGGGGCTCGAACCTCCGACCTCCGCAGTCCAAGTGCGGCACTCTACGCGACTGAGCTACGCCCTGATGATCCTTGCTCTCCTCTGCTGGTTTTGGACGTTGAAACGAAAAAGGGCGCCCGGTTGGGGCGCCCCTTTTTTCGACCGAACAGCGTCCGGCTATGGGCCGGTCACGGTCACAAGGGGGCACCTTTTGGGCACGCGGGCAGGCTCAGCTGGCTGATCAGCCAACTTTGCAGGTTCAGCGATGGTAGAAGGTGCGACATGCACATGTTCCTTGTTTGCGGGCGCCGCGGGTAGCTGCTCCAGGCAATTTGGTCAACGTCGCCAGATGAACTTTCTCGACACGACATCGGATGTGCTGGATGATGCGGCAGATCGGCAACACAGGCGCAGCGATGCCACAGCGGGGAGGACAGCGATGCGTATCAACCGGACAAAGCCGTGGAGGCGTCGCACCACTGCCGCATTGATCGTTTCTGCGGTTGGGCTGGCTGCTGGGCCGGCTTATGCCACTGGCACGATCTACTGTCAGGCGCCGGAGAACGACGCCAGTGTGACCCTGACGATCGGCAGCGTGCCAGGCCTGGCGGTCGTCGGGGCCGTGATCGATGCCGACGGGCGCACATGGCAGTATCAGCAGGCAATACCAGATGTCGAAGAGGTTGCAGTGTCTCAGGCGGCGCAGATCGGCCCGCTGACGGCTGTGGATTTCGTCGACGAAAACTACGAACGCCGAGTGCTGTCGATCCGGATCGTCACGGCGGAGGAGGGTGACCTGCCCGCCTCGGCCGGGGTTCTAACGGTGCACGGCGCAGGCAGCTGGGCGATGATCTGCTCGGGGAAGTGATCCGATGATCCAAGCGGTACGGATTGGCGATGATCCCATCCTGGGGCCGGGCTCGTGCGCGTCCCTGGGCGACAATCTGAACGGCCCGTCGCTGGTAGCCCGGCCCGATTGGGCGCCGGTGCCCGGCCGATACTTGCTCTACTTCGCGCATCACAAGGGGCAGCACATCCGGTTGGCCTGGGCGGATGATCTGCGCGGGCCCTGGACGGTTCACGCCCCCGGAGTTTTGCCCCTGGCGGATACACCCCTGGCGCAGACCCGGCCCCAGACAACACAGCCGGCCTGGGCGGTGGGCAGCGGTCAGGACGGTCTTTACCCCCACCTTGCCTCGCCCGATGTTTGGCTGGACGAATCTAGCCAGCGCCTTCGCATGATTTTCCACGGCTTGGCGCCGCACGGCGAACAAGTCAGCTATCGCGCGTCGTCAACGGATGGCCTGGGCTGGACCGTAGAAGGCCCCCAGATCGAGGAGACATATCTGCGGCGCTTCGTGCACCGCGGCCAAGTCTACGCCATGGCGCGTTTGGGTATCATCCTGCGCGAGACGCCCGATAGGAACTTCCAGCACGGCGCGCCCCTGATCGCCTGCAACCCCCGCCATGTGGCTGTCCTGGTGCGCGGTGACACGCTGCACGTTGTCTTCAGCCGCATCGGCGATGCGCCGGAACGCCTGCTCCACACCACGATTGATCTCAGCGGGGATTGGCGCGTCTGGCAGGCGGGACCCGAGATTGATCTGTTGCGCCCAGAACGGAGCTGGGAAGGCGCAGGCGAACCCATCCGCCCGTCCATGGTCGGAGCCGTCGATTACGCCAACGAACTGCGCGATCCTGCCCTCTTCGAGCACGAGGGCCAAGTCTGGATGGTCTATTCCGGCGCGGGCGAAGCCGCCCTGGGTCTCGCCCGTCTGGACGGCATCCAAGGTTGACAGGCATCAATAATTCGATAAATATCGAAATATAGAACCAGGAGAACTGCCATGAAATTGCACCTCTCGATACGCGTTGCAGATTTGGACCAGGCGATCCCTTTCTACTCCGGTTTGTTCGGACAACAGCCAGCCGTTCTGCGTCCCGGCTATGCCAAATGGGATGTGGCCGATCCAGCGGTGAACTTTGTCGTTCAACAGGATGTGGATGCCCTCGGCGTAGATCATCTCGGTATCGAGGTCGAAAGCCCCGAAGAACTGACCGTTGTCGCGGACCGAATGCGCAATCTTGACGCGCCGTTCCTGGACATCGAGCCGACCACCTGCTGCTATGCCCAATCGGACAAGGCCTGGACTAAGGGTGCGGCCGGCGAAAAGTGGGAGACGTTCCTCACGCACCATCACCAGGCGGCGGAGTTTGGTCGTGATCGCACCCATTTGTTGGACGCTGCCACTGCCGACGCCGGCACCTGTTGTGGTGAACTAAAGGTCCAGCCAAAGCCGACAGGCAACTGTTGCAGCTAGATACCAGCACCGAAGATCCAGCTCCTCTGGCAATGCCGGGTGCCAACGCCTTGCGCCAGGCGAAGCCGACGGCGCAAGGGGAAAGTCTTGCGAGCGCCCGCCAGGGCGCGAACACCGTTTAGCTCGACGCGTCTAGGCCTGGGCCACCGCGGGCAGCCCCTTCACCACACCGGCCTGCACGACCTCGGGTGCATAGGCCTTGCGCGAAAAGACCTCGCGCACCGCATCCTCGAAGCTATCCAGCGGATCACTCTGATAGCCGGGGTCAAAGCTCGATTGATCCCATCGCTCGCAGAAGTCGACACAGGACTGGAAGTAGGGGCTCTCGCTGTACTTCTGCCGCAGCTCCGGATCCCAGCCATAGTGGTGCGCGTAGTAGACCATCTGGAAAACGCCGTGATGCTCAACGGTCCAGACGACCTCCTCCCGCATATAGGGGCGCATAATCTCCGCGGCGAACTTGTCGTGGTTCTGTGGTGCCAGCCCGTCACCGATATCGTGCAGCAGCGTCGCCACTACCCAGTCGACATCCGCCCCTTCGCGCCGTGCCCGCGTCGCCGATTGCAGCCCGTGCTCCAGCCGCGTGATCTTGTAGCCAGACATTGTATCCTCGGCCTGGCTGGACAGCTCGCGCAACAGTCGGTCCGCTGTGCCCTGGCGATAGATCTCCTCGCGCTGGGCCAGCATTTCATAGTCTTCGCGCGTTCCGTCCTTCATCTGGGTAAAGTCGACGGTGTCCGTCTCAGCCATTCGCCCGTCCCTCGATGCCATCATACAATGACTGGTCGCCCGCCAGCCCATCCGAAAGATAGGCCGTCTGCGCTGCCAGTATCTCTTCATAAAGCGCAAGATTGGCGGGCGTAAAGCTGCCGGGTGGCGGGACCACGTTGATACGATTGCCCACGCGGTCGGCACCGCGCATCAGCACCCCATAGTCCCGACCCTTTCCGGTCGCCGGCGTGTCCGGCCGGATATAGCGAACCACCAGGCCGATGCGCCGGTCATCCGAGGTGTTCGGGCCGGAGGCATGGAAAAGCCGGCCGTGGTGCAGTGACATCTGACCTGGCTGCAGCGCGGCCACCACTGCCTCCGCCTCGTCAACGTCGACCGCGATCTCCTGACCGCGGCTCAGCAGATTGTCGTCGGCGAAGGTATCTTCATGGGGGACGATCTGCTGCTTGTGCGAGCCCGGCACGAACTTCATGCAGCCCGACGCTGCCGTGGCGGGCGACAGCGCCACCCAAGCAGTGATCTCGTGGTCCGAGCCATCCATGCCCCAATAGGTCAAATCCTGGTGCCAACTGACGACGTGCTGGGTGCCCGCCTCCTTGATGAAGTACTCGCAAGACCACATCATAATGTCGGGTCCCAGGATCGACTCCACCCGGTCCAGAATGCGCGGGTCTCGGGCGACGCGCAGCGGCACATCGGTTGCAGCAAAGCTGGTCACGCGCAGGTAATCACCGACCTTGCGCGGCAGTTCGCCGTCAAAGTCGCGCTCTAACCCCTCGACCGCCGCGCGGTGCTGGGCGACCTCCTCAGCCGAAAAGATGTCGATCGGGCAGAGGAACCCGTCGCGCTGGTAGGTCTGTTGTTCGAATGCACTCAGTCCGGACATGGGGGCCTCCTATGGCTGTCGGGAGCCATCTGACCAGCTTGACGGGCCAAGGGAACACGGATCTCTTGCCTGCTAGGTAAACCTCAGCTTAACCTTTTGCGATGCCCCGCCGTATTCCATCGCTGAACTGGCTGCGCGTCTTCGAAGCCGCCGCGCGGGCAGGGTCCTTCGCCCGAGCCGCCGAGGTGTTGGCCATGTCGCCGCCCGCCGTCGGCCAGCAGATCAAGGCGCTGGAGACGCATCTGGGCCATGACCTCTTCGAGCGTGGCGCCCATTCGGTGACGTTGACGGCGGCGGGGCGGGACTTGCTGCCCGCCGTGGCACAGTCGCTGCACACGATGGAGGTTGCCACCGCCAGCCTGTTTGGCGAGCATGGCCGCACGCCCCTGACTGTTCAGTGCTCGATGATCTTTGCGGCCGGGTGGTTGGCGCCGCGCCTAGCAGGCTTTCACAAGGACAACCCGCAGATCCAGCTTCGCCTGACTTCGGCAGTGCAGGACTATGACTTCCGCCCGGCCGAGTCGGATCTGCGCATCACCTTCGGCCTGCCGCCTGGCAGCCAGGAGGATACCGACCCCCTGTTTGGCGAGGTGCTGACCCCCGTTGCGCCGCCCTGGATTGCTGACCAGATCCGGGCGCCCACAGACCTCGCGCGCTGGCCGTTGGTCGAGATCGCGACCCACCGGACCAACTGGTTCGCGCTTTTGGCACCGGATGGGCCAGAGCCGGATTTCATCCACACCGACACGACCCTGGCTGCGCTCAGCATCGCGGCGGGCGGCGCCATCGCGCTGGACCGTCAGCCGGCCACGGGGGACCTCGCGGCCCGCCACGGATTGGTGCCGTGCCTGCAAGGGCTCTCGGTCCGCGGCGTGCAGGGTTACGCGCTGGTCTACGCCGCGCGCACGGCGCTCAGCCGCCCGGCGCGCGTCTTTCGTGAGTGGCTTCTGGAACAGGTGGGCGACCCCTTGGATCCGGGTTGATCCGGGGTGAGGGCCGTGTCTCGGGGGGACAGGAGGCGCTGATCAGCAGCGTCAATTCCTAAGGTTTCACGTCCAAAGGTGCGACCGGCGAACCGCCGTGGCAACCGATAGGCATCCGTGGTGCCAGACCTGCCGGGGCAGGCGCCGACCCCGCCACGGCGGGGCTGCGGTCTTGTCGTAAATCTCTGGATGGTGCCAGGCACTGGACCTGCCGGACCCCCGCCCCGGTCAAGGGACGTTCGCGATTGTTCCGGTTCGAATCGGCCGCCGGCCGCGTCGCAGACCCTGCCGATTTGAGATGAATTTTCCGTAAATTCACGGCGTTCGTGGTCTTCGTGGCATTCGTGGTCTGGAAAGGGAGGGCCAGCCTGCGCCCCAGCCCACCACTGCCTCAGGAGTAGGGATCTAACGCATCCCGCAGGGCATCCCCTAGGAACGAGAACGCCAATACCACCAGGATCACGGGGATCATCGGCGCCAGAATCCACGGGTAGAGCTCCAGCGCGCCCAGGTTCTGCTTAAGCGCATCGTTCAGCATCAGTCCCCAACTGACGGACGGCGACCTGATCCCAAAGCCCAGGAAACTCAGCGCCGTCTCGCCCAGGATCATCGCGGGGATCGACAGCGAAGCCGAGGCGATAAGATGGCTCATGAAGTTCGGCATCATATGCGCCGAGATAATGCGCCGCGGTTTTGCCCCCATCAGCTCGGCCGCGCGCACATAATCCTCTTCCCGCAGGGCCAGGAATTTACTTCGCACCGCGCGCGCCAACCCTGGCCAGTCCAGTAACCCCAGGATGATCGAGATCATCACAAAGACCGACAGGCTGTTCCAGTTGACCGGCACCGCCGCCGACAGGGCCAGCCAGATCGGCAGTTCCGGCAGGCTGCGGAAGATCTCGATCAGGCGCTGCACCGTGGCGTCGATCCAGCCGCCGAAATAGCCGGCCATGCCGCCCAGCACCATGCCAATCACAAAGCTTACCGTGACCCCGATCAGCCCGATCGTCAGGCTCAGCCTTGCGCCATAGATGATGCGGCTCAGCACATCGCGGCCCAGACGGTCCGAGCCCAGCAGGAACAACTGTCCATCCTTTGGCGGGCAGATCAGGCGGAATCGTCCCTCGAAAGGGGCGATCAGCGGGTTGACCATCGGGTCGTCGGTATAGGCCTCGCCACATGTCGTCAGAACGGGTACGGGTAGCGGCGTGTCACGATGCTCGAAGTAATCGATCAGCCCGGTCTCGGGGTTGTATCGCGTCTCGGTCGCATAGGTGTGCAGCCCGATATACTCGCCCTCGTGGAACCAGTAGAGGCCCTGCGGCGGCGCGAAGATGTCATCCTCGTGGATGGTGTTCGGCAGGTAGGGCGTCAGCATCTCGACGAACGGCAGCATCAGATAGCAAAACGCCAGGAACGCGAAGCACGCGACGCCCACCTTGTGCCGCCGGAACCGGCGCCAGACCAGCACCCAGGTAGGTGCGTCCAGGTCCGACCGGTCCAGGATCTGCAGATCGGCCTCTGCATCATAGGGCTCGTCCGAGACGTAGTGATTGGCGGGGCGATCTGACATCTCAGCCCCCCTTCCGCCCGGCGCCCAGCCGGATGCGGGGGTCCAGCACCGCCAGCAGAATGTCCGAGATCAGCATGCCCACCAGGGTCAGAGCGCTGACGAACAGCAGGATGAAGCCGGACATGTAAACGTCCTGCGCCTTCAGTGCCTGCAACAGGATCGGCCCCAGGGTCGGCAGCGACATGATGACCGAGATGATCACCGAGCCCGAGACCAGTTGGGGCATCAGATTGCCGATGTCGGCGACAAAAGGGTTCAGCGCCATGCGCAGCGGGTACTTGATGGTGCGTACGGTCGGGTTCACGCCCTTGGCGCGTGCCGTCTCGACATATGGCTTGTAAAGCTCATCCATCAGATTGGCCCGCAGGCGGCGCATTACCGCCGCCGCCGCCGAGGTGCCGATGACGATGGTCGGCACGATCAGATGCTGCACGATCGACAGGAACTTGCCCCAGGACATCGGCTCGCCTTCGTATTCGCGGGCCATCAGGCCCCCGATTGGCAGGCCGATATACTGTGCGCCATAGGCCAGCAGGATCAGCGCCAGCAGAAAGTTGGGTGTGGCAAGGCCGATATAGCCAACCAGGCTGGACAGATAGTCGACCCAGGAATTCGCACGGACTGCGGCGATTGTCCCCAATGGCAGCGCGACCAGATAGACGAACAGCAAGGCTGCAAAATTGACGGCCACGGTCAGAGCGGCGGTTTCGCCAACCACCTCATCGACCGGCTGTTCCAGCTCGAAGGACCAGCCCAGGTGCCCCTGCAACAGCCCCGCATAACCCGTGGGTCCGGGGGCCGCCCCGACCCACATCAGGTACTGATACCAGACGGGCCGATCCAGGCCGTACTCGGCCATCAGCGCCTCGGCCTTCTGGATGCCCGCCTCCTCGCCGGTGGCCCGCATCTCGGCGATCTGGTTCGAGAGGTAGTTGCCCTCTGGCAGATTGATGATGCCAAAGATCAGCACCGATATTGCCGCCAGTGTCACCAGCATGGTGGCAAATCGCCGTATCAGAAAGATCAGCACAGCCGCCCCTTGGTGCCCAAGCTTGCCGTGGGGGCGCCCGCGCGGGTGGGTGGGTTGCGCTTGATGGTGCGGCTGGGCGCGGCACTTGCCTGGGAGCGCGGGCGCCTCGTCGCCCCGTTCATTGGCTGCCCCCGTCGAACCAGAACTCGTCCATCCGGTGGACACCCAATTGCCCGCCGGGATCCCAGGCGTAGATGCCGGTTTCCGGAACATTCATCAGATTGGCCGAGTGAACCACTGGGACCGGCGCGCGCGCCACGGTCCCGATGCAGAACACCTGATCCGCGTGCAGCGCCAGCATGCGCCGCCAGATCTCCGTCTTGGTCTCGTTGTCCGCGGCGATTACCCACTGATCGAACAGATCCATCAGCTCTGCGGCTTCCGGGATATCCGGTGCTTCGCCCGCGCGGCCCTTGGTCTGGTAGTACTGTCCCCACTTCGGCCACGTGTATGTCGCCTGGTCGACAGGCGCCAAATCAGAGGGCGGCATCTGGGCCGTGGGCACGCCGATGTTCCAGCCGTACCAGGCCACCATCATAGCCCGTCCGGCATAGGCCCGGTTGCGCAACACATCTCGGTCCTGCGGTTTGACCAGCAGCCGGATGCCCAGTTTGGCCCAGGTGACCGAGATCAGCTCCAGCGTATCCTCGACCTCGCTGCGCTCTCCGGCGGTTTCAATCACGATCTCCATCAACCGGCCATCGGGCAGACGTCGGATACCCGCGGGATTGCGTTCGACCAGGCCGATTTCGTCCAGCAACGCGTTTGCCTGGTCCAGGTCGAAATCCGTCCAAGCACTGGCATGCGCTTCGTTGAACAGCGGGCTTTCCTCAAGCGCGGACACCGCACGCGCCTCCGCCAGCCCATAGTACAGCACCTTGTTGATCGCCTTGCGGCTGATCCCCAAGCTTAGCGCCCGGCGAAAGCGCACATCCCGGAAGATGTCGCGCCAGACCGGGTCCAGGTAATTCAGATTGGGATAGATCGCGACCTCGTTGGCCGAGCCGGACTGCCACAGCTGTGTCCGGAACCCCTTGTCCTCTTCCTTGGACTTCAGCACCGGGGCATCGGCAAAGCCCAAGCTGCGGATCTGCAGGCTGGCCTCTCCCTGGCTTGCCTTCAGCGGGATCAACCCGCTGGAGGCGATCTCCAACTCCACCACATCCGCGTAGGGCAGCTGCCGCCCGGCAGGATCAACCCGGTGATAGAACGGGTTGCGCACCAGCACGTAGCGCTGCGAGTTCTTCTTGTCTTGGTTCACCCAGGGCTGCAGCACGGGCAGCTTGGGGTTGGTGTTTTTGTAAAGGTCGTCTTTGCGGTTGTGCAGCTGGGCCCAGTTGTCCCGGCCTGCGGCCTCGACCCGCTCGGCCAGTGTGTCCGGGTCGGCATAGCGCACATGAAACATCTTCATGTAATGGGACGGCAGGTAGATATACATTGGCCGCGCCTTGGCCAGCGCCGGCAGAAAGTGCGGGTTCGGCATGGGCCACGTGTAGCTGATCGTCACCTCGTCGATGACGCGAATAACAGCGGGCCAGCCCTCGACCAGCATCTCCACCGGCGGGCCCGCCGGCGTTAACTTACGGTTCAGCGCGACGTCTTCCCACCAATAGCGCAGATCCTCGGCGGTAAACGGATGACCGTCGGACCAGCGATGGCCGCGGCGCAGGTGCAGCGTGACCGTTCGGCCATCCTCGCTGACCTCGTAGTCGCGCAGCAGATCCGGTGCGAGGTTATATTCGGCGTCATAGCCGACCAGCCGCGCATAGCCCCAGACCGACATGTAGCGCACGTCCTTGGAGCGGGATACGAACATGCGGATCGTGCCGCCGTGCTTGCCCTCGGTCCGGCCACGGGCGGCAAGGTCGGCTACCAGGGGTTCCGCTGGCACGCGCTCGGCCACCGGGGGCAGTTCGCCCGCCGCGACTTTGTCTGCGAAGTAGGGTGTCTCGATCGGATCAGTGGCCAGCACAGGCCCGGCCATCAAGACCAGACCGCCGATCAGAAAGCCGCCTACCAGGGTTCCGAGATGCTTCATGCCGCCTGCCTCACCAAATGTCCGGGCGTTACCTCGACCAGCCCGGGTGCGTTCTGCCCCATATACCGGAATGGTTCCGGCCAGGTTTCTGGCTCTCCCGCTCCGGCGGCCACCGCCTTTAGATCCAGGCGCCGGTCCATGTCCGGTTCGGGAGAAGCCGCGATCAGCGCCCGTGTATACGGATGGCGTGGATCGCGAAAGACACAGTCGGCCGAGCCTTCTTCGACCACGCGGCCCCGACGCATCACCATCACCCTGTCAGCCAGGGTCGCGACCACGGCCAGATCGTGGCTGATGAAAAGATAGCTGAGGCCCATTTCAGCCCGCAACTCGGCCAGTAGCGATAGCACCTCTTTCTGGACGGAGACATCCAGCGCCGAGGTCGGCTCGTCACAGATCAGCAGTTCTGGCTCCAGCGCCAGCGACCGGGCAATGGCAATGCGTTGTCGTTGCCCGCCCGAAAACGCGTGGGGAAAGCGGGCCAGGTGGTCTGCCGACAGGCCGACACGGCCCATCAGATAACGCGTACGCTCGCGGCGGCTGTCTTTGTCGCCGACCTCGTGGATCTTTAGCGGTTCCAGCAGGATATCCTGTACCGACATCCGGGGGCTCAGCGCGGCATAGGGGTCCTGGAAGACCATCTGCGCATTTCGCCGAAACGCCGTCAGCGCGCTGCCCGAAAGTGCAGCGATGTCCTGGTTGACGCCATCGCGCCCGCAAAACGTCATTTCGGCGCCGGGATCAGGGCGCTCGGCCCTGAGGATCAGCTTGGCCACGGTGGACTTGCCCGATCCGGATTCACCCACGATGGCGACGGTCTTACCCCGTTCCAGATCCAGGTTGAAATCGGCCAGCGCACGGACGGGCGTATCAGCGCCACCGAATGTCCGCCTGCGGCCGGGATAGGTCTTGGACAGCGCTTTGACACGCACAATGACGTCCAGATCCGGATCGGCTTGCACCGCGATATCATCCGGGATGCTGGGCGCCGCCGCAATAAGCGCCTTGGTGTAGCCATGGCCAGGCTGGGCCAGGACCTCCCGCGCGCCCCCGGCTTCCATCACGCGGCCGCGGCGCATTACGACAACCGTGTCGGCCATGTTGGCCACAACGCCCAGGTCGTGGGTGATCAGGATCACCGCCGTCCCGTGGTCGCGGCGCAACTTGTTCAGCGTGTCCAGCACCATGGCCTGCGTGGTCACATCCAACGCAGTCGTCGGTTCGTCGGCGATCACCAGCGCGGGATTGGCGACCATGGCCATTGCGATGACGGCGCGTTGGCGCAGACCGCCCGAAAGCTCGAACGGATAGGCCGACCAGGCGCGTTCGGGCGAGGGGAAGCCGACCTCCTCGAAGATCGACAGCACCTTGTCTTTTTCAGCCCCTCCACCTGCCTGGCCGTGAACCCGCAGCACTTCGGCCACCTGGTCACCGACACGGTGCAACGGTGACAGGGCGCTCATCGGCTCCTGAAAGATCATCGAAACCTTCGAGCCGCGGTAGCTGCGCATCACCTTGTCCGGAAGGGCCAGCAGATCGGTGCGGTCCCCGGTATGCTCGAACCAGGCCGAGCCGCGCGCGATGTGCGCTGCGCGCGGCAGTAGTCGCATCAGCGACTTCCCGGTTAGGGTCTTGCCTGAGCCCGATTCACCGACCAGCGCCAGAACCTGACCCGGTTCCACGTCGAACGAAACCCCTTGGACAACCGGGGGCGCCAGTCCGGCGGGACCGAAGCCGATGGTCAGATCATCGACAGAGAGCAACGGCATTACCCGATCCCTAAAACTACGCGCACCCAGATTGGGCGAGGATGGAACAGAAGCCCCCGTCGCCGCAACCCTGCATTGATCACCCCGGTCAATCGGCGGCGCCTATGAAAGGGGCGTGGCGACGTTCATGGTCATGCCGTTGTCTACGACCAGGCATTGACCCGTGATGGACCGGCCGCGGAGCGCGAACAACATCATCGCCTCGGCAATGTCCTCGGGTGTCGAGATCCGGCGCAGCACGCCGACCCTGGCTGCGCCCTGGCGCTTTGCCTCGATCTCCTCTTCGGTGTGGCGGCGGGCCCACCAGGCGCTGTCGACAAAGCCGGGCAGGACGGCGTTGACCCGGATCTCCGGCGCCAGTGCCCGGGCCAGGTCAATGGTCAGCGTGTTTAGCGCACCCTTCGACGCAGTATAAGCGAGCGAAGAGCCGACGCCCGCAGCCACGGCCGAGACCGAGGAGGTGTTCACGATGCTGCCGTCGCCCGATGCCCGCAGTGCATCCGCTGCCGCACGCGTCATCTGGAACGCGCCCACCAGATTGACCTGATAGATCCGTTGGAAGTCATCTGCCGATAGCGCGTCCAGATCGCTCATCGCGGCGGACACCGTCGTGCCGCCGTTGTTGATCAGGATGTCGATCCGGCCCCAGGCATCCAATGTGGCCTTGGCCGCGGCCTGGCAGTCGCCGTCCGCGCCAACGTCCGCCTTTAGGACCAGGGCAGAGCTACCGGCAGCTTCGCAGTCGGCGGCCACCGCTTCGGCGCCTTCGGCATTGCCCGCATAGGTCAGCGCGACCTTGACGCCTTCGGCGGCCAGTGCCCGGGCGCAGGCGGCACCGATCCCGCTGGAGGCCCCTGTTACAATGGCGACGCGCTCTTCTACTGACATGAAAAAACCTCCCCGCTCATGCTCTGGGCGGGGAGGCTATCTTTCAGGGACCGTGCCCGTAAAGGGCGCACGATATCAGGCAGCGTCAGACAGTGCCTGATCCGGCGTCGACGGGTTGTTCGCCGCGTTTGCTGGCCCTGCTGGGTTGACCTGGAAGAAGCTGTACAGTTCGGATAGGCGCACCGACAGATCCGCCAGATCGGCTGCTGTCAGCTCGCCATCGCTGCTGCGTTTGGCGTTGCGCTGCACGCTTTTGGTCAACTCGTCCAGGGCGCCGTCGATCTCGCTGATCGAGCCGGTTTGCTGCTGCATCGACGAGGTGATGTTGCGGACCAGATCGGCGTTGCTGCGGATTTTTGGCACCAGATCGTCCAGCAGGCCGCCGGCATCGCCGGACAATTTGCTGGTCTGGACCGACAGGGCGCTAATCTCGTCTGCGGCGTGGCGCGAGCGTTCGGCCAGTTTGCGGACCTCGCTGGCGACCACCGCAAAGCCTTTGCCGTGTTCGCCGGCGCGTGCCGCTTCGACCGCAGCGTTCAGGGCCAGCAGGTCGGTCTGGCGGGCCAGTTCCTGCACCACGTTGATCTGGTCAGAGATAGTGGCCATCGCGTCCACGGCTTCGCTGACTGCTTTACCCGAGGTGACGGCGTCATCCGCCGCGGCCGAGGCAATGCGCTCGGTCTCGCCTGCATGTTCCGCCGTCTCGTTGACACCGTCGGCGATCATCCGAACGGTTGCGCTCAACTCTTCGGCTGCTGCGGCCTGCGACTGAGAATCACCGCTCATCGACATGGCGCTTTCACCAAGTTCAGCGGCCCGTTCAGCCAATTCCTGGATCATGCCGGCAGAGTTTGCGACCGCGTCGTGCAGTGACCGACGCATATTCTCCAGCGCCTGACCCATTTCGTCGACGTCCGACAGCGGCTTGATCTGCTGACGCAGGTCGCCGTTGGCCACCATTTGAGCGCTTTGTGCCACGCCGCTCATCGCGTCACGCAGCAGGGCGATCCGGTCACGCAGGGCGCGGATGTCCGGTGTCCTGCCGAGGGGCGCGCCCTCTGACAGATCCCCGACACTCAGCCGTTCGATATCGTCGTTGATGTTGCGAAAGCCCTTTGCAAAGCCGCGCAGCGCGGACGTACCCAGATACAGGCTGATCGCCAGCATCAAAAGGCCTGTGCCGCCAAGCAAAATGGCCTCGTTCATCTTGGCGCTATACGCCGCACCGGCGGCGGCTTCGACGTCGGCGGCGAGTTGATCCTCAACCGACTTCAGGATGTTCAGCCGTTCGGTGGCGATGGCGAACCACTCGCTGCCCACGATCCCTTTGCCATCACCTGTCACGGCAATATCGGCCAGCACCTGACGGATTTCGGCGACCTGGGTGGACACCGGCACACTGAGCGCACCACGCAGCAGCGCGTCGTAGTCTTCGGAGGCGACGACGTAGTATTCCTGCAGCGCGCTCGCCTCGCCGGACAGACGCTGGTAGTAGCGGCGGAACAGGTCAAATTCGACCGCACCCGTTGCAGCGGCGCTGCTCAGCATGGCCGCCCCCAACGCAAGTTCCAGACCGCCGTGCTCCTTGGCGCGGATCAGGGCCAACATTGGTAGCAGACGGCTGGTCGTCTCCTCGGTTTTGCTCTGTTGGATGGTCTGAGAGACGACGGCGATCATCCGGTCGATCTCGCTGGTGTAGAAGCCAACGACGTCCGGTACCGTGGCCTGGCGGGCATCAACCGTCGCGCGGAAGCTTGATACTTTGCCAAGGTCTGTTTGCATCTTGGCGATTGCAGCGGACAGTTCGGCCGGCCGCGCGGACCCATCGGACGCTTCCAACAGCGCCTTCAACTCGGCAATCTGTGCGTCAACCTTACGCCGCTGGGCAGTAACGCGATTTGCAGCATCGGTGGCATAGTCCGAAGTAACAAGACCGACGCTTTGCCCACGCTCGATCTGCATTTCGTGAATCACGGCGCTGACGCGTCGCGGCATCTCGATGTCTGCGGTCAGACTGCGGGCTGCCGTGCGTTCCAGTACGACGATCTCGACGACGGCGACCGTTAGGGCGACGCAGGCTGTGATCACCGCAAGAAACACTTTTAGTTTGAGGCTCATTTTATACTCCACTCCGGTTGTGTGGAATGTTGCCGAAACAGCTTTCCGGACCGTTAAATGTCTTAACTAACAAGTCGTTGTGTTGACCGCGGCGCACCCCGCGGCTAACCGATGGCCCGAACTTGCGGGAGAGCGTCATGGCGATGGATAAGCCACGCTGTTTTCAGGAAATCCTACTGCGGCTATCCAATTATTGGGCGGCAAAGGGCTGTGCGATCATGCAGCCCTATGACCTGGAGGTCGGTGCGGGGACCTTTCACCCGGCGACGACGCTGCGCGCGCTAGGGCCGAACGCCTGGGCGGCGGCCTATGTCCAGCCCTCACGCCGTCCGACGGACGGGCGCTATGGCGACAATCCCAACCGATTGCAGCACTATTATCAGTATCAGGTGCTGATCAAACCCAGCCCACCGGACCTTCAGGACCTGTATTTAGGCTCGTTCGAGGCGATCGGCATCGACATGGGCCTGCACGATATCCGGTTCGTCGAGGACGACTGGGAAAGCCCGACGCTGGGCGCCTGGGGCCTGGGCTGGGAGGTCTGGTGCGACGGGATGGAGGTCAGCCAGTTCACCTATTTTCAGCAGGTGGGCGGGCATGATTGCCACCCCGTGTCGGGGGAACTGACCTATGGCCTGGAACGTTTGGCGATGTATGTGCTGGGCATCGACCACGTCATGGACATGCCGTTCAACGATCCGCAGACGCCGATCCACCTGACCTATGGGGACGTCTTCCGCCAGACCGAACGCGAGTACAGCCGCTGGAATTTCGACGTGGCGGACACAGAGATGTTACTGCAGCACTTCAAAGATGCGGAAGCCGAGTGCCAGCGTATCCTGGAGGCACCGGCGACTGACCCAAAGACCGGGCGCGAGATTGTCATGGCGCACCCGGCCTACGACCAGTGCATCAAGGCGAGCCATCTGTTCAATCTGCTGGACGCACGCGGCGTCATCAGCGTCACGGAACGCCAAGCCTACATCGGCCGGGTCCGCGCCCTGGCCAAAGCCTGCGCCGACGCCTTTGTCCAGACCGACGCGGGGAGGGCGGCATGACGTTGACACTCGAGTCCTCAATCCCGGTCCTGAGGGTTTCTGATTACCCCCGTGCGCGGGCCTTCTACGAAAGCCTGGGTTTTCAGATGATCGAGGAGGGCGGCGAGCCTGCGCAGTTCGGCATCTTCCGCAATGGCAAGGCCGAGGTTTTTCTGGACGGCTTCCATGGGGCCGACCCGCAGCGGGAGGCGGGCTGGCGCATGTACTGCCATCTGGCCGATGTGGACGCCACGGCTGAGACACTGCGCGCCGCTGGCATCGAGTTGAAGCGTGGCCCCGAAACCATGGTCTATGGCTGCCGCGAAATCGACATCGCGGACCCGGATGGCAACTGCATTTGTTTCGGCCAGATCCTGGACGACGCATGACCGCCCACGCTTCCTCTGGTAAGACCCGGGCGGACCATCCCGCCAATCAAGTTTGCCCGTCAGCCGACAGGCAGAACGGATGACCGGGCGCATGCTGCTGATCGGCGGTGCACTGCTTTTGTGCGTCTTCACGGGCGTGCTTTGGTACACACAGTTCTATGCCTATTACGGTGCGTATCCCCAGCCCGAGGACGGCCTGCTTTTGGACCAGTATCCGATCGCGTCCTGGGAGGGTATCGATGGTTCATCCTCGCCGTTGAAGATGCGTGTCTGTGCCAGCGTCAGCGCCGAGACGGCAACGCAGATCCTGGCGGAACTGGAGGCGCGCGATCCCGGCGATCCGTTGGTGCCGCCGCCATGGTTCGAGTGTTTTGATGCCAAACAGATCTCGCGGGATCTGACGGATGGCACGGCAAAGTTCTTCCTGCTGGGGCCGTCTGACTTTGACGGAGTCGATGATGTGATGGCTGTCTACGCCGACGGCAGGATCTATCTGTGGCGTCAGTTAGACGAACGCTTCGCAAATTGATTGGAAGCACCGCACACGTTCGAATTGAGCGTGGAAAGGCGGGTTCTACCAGCGTTGCCAATCGCTTGAAATTCGATCGGGCGCTTGGCAATTTTCGCGCGTTTTGGGGAAAGACGCTGAGTAGAATTTCATGAACAAAGCACTCAAAGGCGCGCTGCTTTGGGCCGTTGCTATCGCCCTGCCGGTTGCGGCTGGCGCGCAATCTCTTGCTAATGAGCCTTGCAAGAACGCGCTCTACCACTTCGAAGACGCGCTGAATAACCCCGCCTACTACAAGCAGATCATCTCTGGTGCGCCGTCCCGCGCCATATGCGTGACCTCGAGCACGGGGCGTCAGTGTGTCTCGGGCTCGCAATCAGCGGCGGAGTTCCTGGACTCTGTCCGGCAGAACAACGTCGACGAATTGATCGTGCGGCGCATTGGCCTGGTGCCGGAGCATATCGGCGAGACGCGCTATGCCTGCGTCAAAACCGGAAATGGCCGTTACCGCATTGGCTTCGCCTATGAGCGGGATGCCTACTTTCGCGGCCGCAATGACGGCATTCGCGATACCGTCAGCGGTGTCATGGATGTGTCGATCGCCGCGAATGGATCGGTGCGGATAGTGGGCATCGAGGCCTATTATCACGGCGCGAACGGCGTGGCGCCGCGCTACAATCTGTTTGGACGGACGAACATGGTTTTTGACCGGCGCAACGGTACGCCCCGCACGCGCTTTGCAGCCCGGCGTCTCGCGCCGAACGCATCGCCATCGGCTGGTGGTGGCGGTAGTAGCGGTGGTGGTGGCGGTAATCAGGGTGGCGGTATGATGACCATCACCCGCAGCGCGACCAGCGGTCTGGTAGGCTCATACTCCGGTGCCACGCAGGCTGCGCGCAATGCGGCCGAAGCGGCAGTACGCAGTGCCTGCGAGATGCAGGGCGGGCGGCCCAGCCGCGTGACCTCAACGCCCACGGGTACGCGCCAGGTGACGGACCGCACCTATCGCGGCTCGGCCACTGCAACCGGCCAGTGCCGCATGTGAGGCCGACGGTCGGCCCGCTATTTTCGGAACGCTTTCGGCAAACGGTGTGCGGTGCATTGCCTGCCCTGGCCGGGCGGGCACTCGTTGTTTTGGCTGAGAATAAGACCGGAAGGGCGTCTGTGCCCCGCCGACGTTGATCCAAACGCCCAACATCAGACGAAGTCGTTCTGGTCGATGTTGCTTGCCTGGGTGTTGAGCAGTGTCACGGAGTTCGTGTTCAACGATGTCAACGTCAGCACCGCGTCCGCCCCAACCTGACTGATCGAAAAGTCCGAGAATGACAGCCCAGCCTGGGTGAAGTCCAACAGGTCGCTGCCGTCCTCGAAGTCGGTGATCGTGTCGGCCCCGATCTTTGTCGATGTAAAGACGAAGCGGTCGCTGCCTGCCCCCCCCGTGAATTGGTTGTTGGCTTTGTCCCCGGTCAAAGTGTCATCGAACCCGGTGGCAATGACGGCCTCGATCTGGCGCAACTCGTCGCCCTCGGCTGCGCCCCCATTATCTGCCCGCCGATCGAAAGAAACAGTGACGGCAGACGTGGCGTCGGCATAGCTGACGGTGTCAAACCCGCGCTGCCCGTTCAGCAGGTCCGCACCTTCGCCACCCACAAACCAGTCGTCGCCATTACCGCCCGACAGACGGTCGGCCCCGTCGCCACCGAACAGACTGTCATTGCCGTTGCTGCCCGACAAACGGTCCGCCCCGTCGCCACCGAACAGCATGTCGTTACCGTCATTGCCGCTAAGGGCATCGTCGCCGTCACCGCCGTTCAGGGTATCGTTGCCCTGATCACCGCTGAGGCGATCGTTCCCGATCCCGCCAAACAGGTTGTCTTCGTCATGACCACCTTTCAGCGAGTCGTTGCCCTCGCCGCCGTAGATATGATCCTGACCAGCCTCGCCATTGATGCGGTCGTTGCCGGTGTCGCCGTAAATGCTGTCGGCACCATCGCCGCCATCCATCCGGTCATTCCCTTCGCCACCATACAGCACGTCGCTGTCCGCGCCGCCATCCAGGCGGTCATTGTCAGCGCCGCCGCTGAGCGTGTCACTTCCCGAACCACCATCCAGGGTGTCGCGGTCCGCGCCCCCTGTCAGGGTGTCGTCACCCACCTCGCCAAACAGGCGGTCGCGGCCCTGACCCCCAAGTAAGTTGTCGTGACCTTCGCCACCCCACATCCGATCGTCGCCGGCCAAACCGTCCATGACATCGCCGCTCGTCGATCCTGTCATCTGATCTGCGATTGCGGTTCCCGTTACGGCGGCACTGGCGTCTACGCCGTTCACTGTGATGGTGGCCGTTGCGGTCGCGACGCCGTCGTTCCCGTCAGAGATGGCATAGGTAAAGCTGTCCGTCGCGGTCTGGCCGGTGTTTAAGGCGTCGAAAGCCCCAGCCTGATCGTAGCTAAACTGGCCATTGGCCGACATGGTGACCCGGGCACCAGAGGCCAGCGTTACCGTACCAAGGCCGCCACCCTGGACGCCGCTGACGACCAGCACATCGCCCTGATCGACATCGCTGTCCGCACCAGCGCCGTTATCGCCCAGGACATTGCCGATGAGAGAGCTGCCCTCCTCCGCTGTGAAGGCATCAGCTGCCGCTGTTGGGCCATCGTTGGACCCCGTTATGGTGATTGTGGCTGTTGCGGTGTCCGTCTCTCCGTCGGTCGATGTGATGGTGTAGTCGAAGCTGACGGTGGCGATCTGGCCATCTGCCAATGTGTTGTAGGCGCCGTTCGTCGAAAAGCTGATCGCGCCGGTGGACTCGACAGTGTAGCTGGCGCCATTGGACAGGATCACCGTGCCAGGCGCCGCACCGCCGACATTTGTCACAGCAAAACCCAGCCCGAGCGAATGGCTATCTGCCCCGGTGCCATTATCCGCGAACAGGTTCGCCGACAGCACGCCATCCTCGCCAACGCTTAACGCATCATCGCGGGCATCGGACACAGATGCTGGGCCGGCGCCGCCGCCGATGGTTGGGCTGCCGCCCAGATCGCCGTAGGCAACGGTCTGATCTTGGAAGGCCAGGCTTTCGATCGTGTCGAACACCCGGTCCGCGCCCTCACCCGTGACCAACCAGTGGTCGGCAAAGCTGGTGAAGACGTAATCGTCAAAGTTGCCAAGGAAGACGGCGATGTCGGTGCCGCTGCCGCCGTGCAGATCGTCATTGCCGTCGCCGCCCGTCAGGGTGTCGTCGCCGCCGCCGCCCTGCAGCGTGTTGTCGACATCGTTGCCGATCAACAGATCATTGCCCGTGCCGCCGACGGCGTTCTCTATCACGGTGCCCACCGCCAGCGTCATGTTGCCGATCTCGTTGCCAATGTCGGAGGTGGTCGCCTGGGTAAACGAGCCTTCGGTCACCGACAGATCGATCCGCTGGTCATGGGCATAGCCCGAGAAGTCGACCGTATCGGTGCCCCCGCCATCGATGATCGTGAAGGCCATGTTGTCGGCGTAGGTCGATAAATTCGCCCATGCCTTTGAGACATCTTCGGTGATCGTGGTGTTGAACCCCCAGACCGTGTCGCCGGCAAAGGCATTGACGGTCCCGTAGCCATACTCGGAATAGAGATCGTCTAGCGCCAGCCAATCGGCGGCCATAGGGCTCAGCAGAAAGGCAAAGCTGGCGTCGACGGCTGTGTTTTCGTGCTGGCTGAAATAGCTCATGATCGAGCCTTGCCAGCTGTCATTGGCGAACTTGGCGTCGTTGGCATAGCTGCCCGAACCGTTATAGTCGCCCGTGTGTCCCAGCCCCAGCACGTGGCCGATTTCGTGCAGGATGGTCTGGTAGGTATAGCCATCGTAATCCGATGAAGAGCCGTACCAGCTTTTCTGGATGTTTACGACGGACTGGACCGTGTAGCCCTGGTCTCCAATGATCCCGAACGACGAGGATGCGAAGGCGCCGCCTTTGTTGTCTGAGAACCGGATATCAGCGCCCGTGCTGTTGGTTTCCTGGAAATCGATGCCCAGGACCTCTTCGTAGACCTTGAACGCTTCACGCACCAATTCCTGCCGGGGCGAGGTCAGGCCGTCGCCGTCTTCCTCGTTCCCGGTGATGTTAAAGGTCAGAACCCCGTCCTTCGCTTGGTAGCCAGAGTCCGAGAGGTTCCATTTGAACGGTATGGTCCAATAGTCATCGCTCAACTGATCGGCCAGCGTCTGCAACGACACATTGCCCGAGGAATAGGACGTCTCGGTTTGATGGTTCCCGCTTCCTGGCGCGCCGCCCGCAAAGCTCTCGACGGTTTGCAGAGGGGGGGCGTCGATCGTGATTGAGCGGTGAACCTCTGACGTATCGTCAACACCCGGTCCGGCGGACTGTAGGCTGCTCGAAGTCAGCCCGTCCCCTTCCTCAACCGCGTCGGGCTGTTCATGCCCTATACCGTCCAGGTCAGGATCAGCGGCGCGAAGGTCGCCGTCTGCTGCATCCTCGGCGTTGTCATCCAGAGGCATGGCCTGAGAGCTGTGTTCGATGGGGAACTGATCCCCAACCTCTGTCTCAAACCGTGTTTCTGGGTTTTCATCGGCGGCGGACGATGAGTTGGCCGGAACGCTCGTCAGTCCAGCGTTAGGCCCGCCCAACACGCTTGCAGGGCCGGAAACACTCGGGATACTCATATCGAAACTCCGCTCAAACAACGACGAAAACGTCGCTCACACGCCGGAGATTTCAGTGAAAAACATTTCGAATATGTCGAAGAACTTCCTTAATATCCGTTAGTCCTGATTTCGGACGAGTTTACGGTTTGCTTTACTGATGTTTTGCGATGTCAGATTGCGAAACAGGCCCACCGGCCGCAGACCGGACCATCACCTTTAATTCCTTGCTAACCATCGCATCGCATCATCAGGCCCTAGCATCGGAGGGATCATGCAACTGGAATTCGACTTTACAGATGCACTCCCTGTTGCTGCCCCGCCTGCGCCCATCGTACAAAGCGATCCACCGCTTCGCCGCAGCCCCATCCGGCATAGTGGGCAGCGCTATTTCGCGGGCCTCGCCGCGGAAGAAGCGGTTGAACGTCAATATCAACGACAGGGTGCCACCTGCCTGGAACGGCGGTACCGCTGCCAACATGGCGAGATCGACTTGATATTCCTCGAAGGCGACAACGTGGTGTTCGTCGAGGTTAAGCGTCGGAAGACACCTATCGGTTTCGATGACCCAGTGCCGGCGACGCAGTGGCGTCGTCTTGGCAACGCGGCCTTACAATTCCTGGCTGACTATGCCTCGGTAAACGGTCGATATCCCTACTGCCGCTTTGATGTGGCCGTCGCAACCCGCGATGGGTTAATCCAGGTCTTCAAGAACGCCCGCGGGTTCGACGCCTAACCGTCGCCCTGTGCGTAGCTCGGCCTAGGCTCGTCGCCCGACGGTAAGAAAAAAGACCATCGCAAAGATCTCTGAACTGAGCCCTTGCCAGACTGCGTCGGCATGTGGTGTCCATGTGCCCAACGGGCCAGTCCGATCTGCGGGCACGGCGCGACCATAACCCGACCTATGACTTAGCTGGGGAGAAGCGCCATGGGCCTGAAAGTCGCCATTCAGATGGATCCGATCGCCTCGGTCGACATCCTGGCAGACAGTACCTTTCGCCTGGCGCTGGAAGCTCAGGACCGGGGACACAGCCTGTTCTATTACGATGTCGAAGACCTTGTCTGGGATGACGGTCGGATCCTGGCGACCGGGCACGATCTGACTGTTGCGCCTGTCCAGGGCAGCCATGCGACCCTCGGCCCGCGTCGGACGGTCGATCTGGCCGATTGGGATGTGGTGCTATTGCGCCAGGACCCGCCATTCGACATGAGCTACATCACCAACACCCACCTGCTGGAACAGATCCACCCGAAGACACTGGTGGTGAACGACCCGTTCTGGGTGCGGAACTGCCCGGAGAAGATCTTGGTGCTGGAGTTCCGCGACCTGATGCCGCCGACACTGGTGGCGCGTTCGCTCGACGCCATCCGCGACTTCCGCGCCCAGCACGGCGACATCATCGTCAAGCCGCTCTACGGCAATGGCGGCGCCGGCGTCTTCCGGTTGCGGCCCGAAGACTCAAACCTCGCGTCGCTGCATGAGATGTTCACCCAGATCAACCGCGAGCCCTTGATGGCGCAGAAGTTCCTGCCCGCCGTCTCGGAAGGGGACAAGCGCGTGATCCTGGTCGATGGTGACGTTGTCGGGGCAATCAACCGTGTGCCTCAGGCTGGCGAGACACGTTCAAACATGCATGTGGGCGGGCGGCCTGAGAAGGTGGCGCTGACCGAGCGCGACCGTGAGATTTGCGCGCGCCTCAAGCCGGTCCTGCGGGACCGGGGTCTGATCTTTACGGGGATCGACGTGATCGGGGGCAACCTGACCGAGATCAACGTTACCTCCCCCACCGGCATCCAAGAGTTGGAGCGCTTCGACGGCGTGAACGTCGCGGCGTTGATCTGGGAGGCGATCGAGCGCCGCCGCACCGGATAGAACCCGGTGGACCTGCGTCTCACCTTCCTGAACCTCTGGCTCCGCCTGACCGTCAAGCCGGTTCTGCGGCGCTTGAACGATCCAAAGCGGATGCGCGCCCTGTTGGAGCGTGATGCGAAACGCTTCTTCGCGATACCGGACGGCGCGACGTTTGCGGATGCGACGATCCCAGTGAACGACCGCCCGCCAGGTACAGCGCAGATGCCTGCGGTCTGGGCCAGCGTCGGGACACCCGATCGTCGGAAGGTCATCTTGTATCTGCACGGCGGGGCCTACATCGCCGGATCACCGCGCACACACCGCCATTTGGCGGCTGCTCTGGCGGGCTCGGCGGGCGCGCGTGCCATTGTGCCGGACTACCGCCTGGCGCCGGAAGACCCCTTCCCTGCAGGTCTGGAGGATGCGGTGGCGACGTATCGCCATCTTCTGGAAGCCGGAAACCAGGGGGCTGACATTGCGCTGGCCGGTGACTCGGCTGGCGGTGGGCTGGCATTCGCGACCTTATTGGCCCTGGAACAGCGGGATCTGCCGGCGCCAGGCTGTGTCGTGGGGTTTTCGCCCTGGGCCGATATGACCGGGCAGGCGGACAGCATTCGCCGAAACGCCTCTCGCGACGTGATCCTGCCGGCAAACCGCATGGACGAAGCTGTGCAATTTTATCTGGGGGAGGCCGGCCGGGAGACACCTACCGCTTCGCCTGCGCTCGCGGAATGGCGATCGCCGCCGCCGGCGCTGATCATGGCCAGTGATGCGGAGATCTTGCTGGATGATGCCAAGATGCTCGCCGACGGCCTGCGGCGCGGAGGCGGCGATGTGCATCTGGAGATTTGGCCCGGTCTGCCCCATGCGTGGCAGATTTTCTGCGGGCGGCTGCGGCAGGCAGATGCGGCGATTGAGGGTGCCGGGAAGTTCATCGCTCGGCACCTTGGGGTGATGCCGGAGCGGTGAGCGTTACCGCCGCGCAACGAGCTGGGAGAGGGGCACGGTGACGCTGTGGCGAATTGTGCTGCCGCCCGTGCCCGCCTGATCGGCAAGTGATGCTGGCAGAATTATCGCTGAAATTTCAATGTTTTCTGGCGCGCTCGCCTCGAGCAGTCCGAGTTCTGGAAAAGCGTCGGACGCCCCCGGCGGAAGCGGACCCAGGGCGCCAAGGACCATGGCCCAATCGACGCCGCAGATTATCCTGAGCCGCGCGGTCCAGTCCAACAGGCGCCCGGCGCCGGCGGCGGTGACCAGGTAGCAATCCGCCCCCGGGCTGGGCTTGATGCCGAGCGCCTTTGGCCCGCCAAACCGGGCCAGACCGGCCACGACCTGAGGCAGATCCCGGGCACCGCCAACCGCCTGCGACCACGCCGCCATGCGGCCATTGGCGAAGACCAAATCTGCCCCGTCGGCGCCGTTTAAAAGGTCCACGCCACCCTGGAACGCGGCGTCATCCTCGCAGATCAATGCCGCCTCAAGGCCTTGATTTAAAATAGTTTCCCAGGCCAGCCGGTGGCTTAGAAAACACCCCAGCGCGCCGGGCTTTGCCTGATCGCTGCCCCAGAAGTGCGGGCCGATCAGGTCGGCATACCGGCCCGCCGGAAAGTCCGGATCGTGCCCGTCGACGGCCCGGATCACCTGCGCCTGGATGCCCACCGACGCGGCCGAGGCCTGGAAGGCCGCCAGCCGCTGGGCGTCCTGCGGGCGATTAATGACAAAGACCGGCAGCGCCAAATCTCAGCCCTTTCTGGCGGCCTTTTCCGCGATGCCCGAGGTGCCCTCGCGCCGGGCCAATTCGGCCAGCACGTCGTCCACGCTCAGGTCCTGGGCGGCCAGCATGACCAGCAGGTGATAGACCACGTCTGCCGCCTCGCGGGTCAGCGCCTCTCGGTCGCCACGGACGGCTTCGATCACCGCCTCGATGGCCTCTTCGCCGAACTTTTCGGCGCATTTTGCGGGCCCTTTTGCCAGCAGTGCGGCGGTGTGCGAGCCCGCCGGATCGGCCCCCTTACGCGCGGCAATCGTCGCGCTAAGCCGTTGTAAAACCTCGCTCATAGGCGCACCGGGATGCCTGCGGCCGCCATGTGGGCCTTGGCCTCGCCGATCGTGTGCTGGCCGAAATGGAAGATCGAGGCGGCCAGCACGGCGGAGGCCTTCCCCTCGGTCACCCCTTCGACCAGATGGTCCAACGTCCCGACCCCGCCCGAGGCAATGACCGGGATGCCGACGGCGTCCGAGACAGCCCGTGTCAGGCCCAGATTGAAGCCGACCCGGGTGCCGTCGCGGTCCATCGAGGTCAGCAGTATCTCGCCGGCCCCTAAATTTTCGACTAATTGCGCGAATTCCACCGCATCGATGCCGGTCTCGCGCCGGCCACCATGGGTAAAAATCTCGTATTTTCCGTCACTTACCTCTTTGGCGTCGATGGCGACGACGATGCACTGGGCGCCGAACTTTTGGGACGCCTCTCCGACGAAGTTGGGGTCCTTCACAGCGGCCGTGTTGATGGACACCTTGTCGGCCCCCGCGAGCAGCAGCGCGCGAATGTCATCGACCGTGCGTACCCCGCCGCCGATGGTCAGCGGCATGAAGCAGGCTTCGGCGGTGCGGGTCGCTACATCCAGAATTGTCGAGCGATTCTCGTGACTTGCGGTAATATCAAGAAAGCAAAGCTCGTCCGCGCCGGCGGCATCGTAGACCTTTGCCTGCTCGACCGGATCGCCCGCATCGACCAGGTCGACAAAGTTCACGCCCTTGACCACGCGGCCGTCGGCAACGTCGAGACAGGGGATCAACCGGGTCTTCAGCATGGCGCCTGTTAACCTGCCTGCCGCTGGGATTCCACCCGTACAGCACCCGTACCGCAGGCGTGCAGCATGTGTGCAGCACATGTACAGCACCTGTATGTACACTTTGTCGACCGCCAGAGGTTAGCGGCGCCGTGTGGGTGGCCGTTTGTCGGGGCTGGAGTGACCATCTCAATCACGGCGAATTCAATCACGGCGTGCCAGCCACTCCGCGATGGCGCCGCCCACCACCATAACGGGCGAGAGGTAGACGGTCAGGTAGACGCCCACCAATCCCAGGACCAGAGCGATCTCGCCGACTGCGTCGGGGATGCGCCGGCAGCCGCCGAAGTCCGTGAACCCCAGCGAGCAGCCGCCGAATTCGAAGACCGGCAGGCCCAGCGCCAGCACCCCCGGCACCAGGATGGCCAGCCGCATGCACCAAAGCCCGAAGCGGGATTTGAAGGTGGGGATCATCGCAGGGACCGTGCCGCTGGCATGCGGGCCTTACGCGGCCAGGACGTGGCGCGCTTCGGCCAGGCCGATGCTGCCGTCATAGATGGCGCGGCCCGAGATCACGCCATTGAGCAGCGCGCCGTAGGTCTTGAGCCGCCGCAGATCGGCGATGGAGGAGACCCCGCCCGAAGCGATGACCGGAATGCTGACGGCCTGGGCCAGGGCAACGGTCGCCTCGACGTTCGGGCCCTGCATGGCGCCGTCCCGGTCGATGTCGGTGTAGATGATGGCGGCGACGCCCGCGTCCTGGAACTTGCGGGCCAGATCGGTCGCGGCGATGTCGGTCGTCTCGGCCCAGCCCTCGACCGCGACCTGCCCGCCGCGCGCGTCGATGCCCACCGCGATCTTGCCGGGAAAGCGCCGGGCTGCGGCCTTGACCAGGTCCGGGTCGCGCACCGCAACGGTGCCCAGGATCACCCGGGCCAGGCCCTTGGCCAGCCACGCCTCGATCGTGGCCATATCGCGGATGCCGCCGCCCAATTGTACGGGGATTGAGGTGCCGGCCAGGATGGCATCGACCGCGGCGGCGTTCACGGGCTCCCCCGCGAAGGCGCCGTTCAGGTCGACGATGTGCAACCATTCACACCCCGCCTGCTGGAAGCTGCGGGCCTGGGCGGCGGGGTCGTCGTTAAAGACGGTGGCGGCCGACATCTCGCCGCGCACAAGGCGCACGCATTGGCCGTCTTTCAGGTCGATGGCAGGATACAAAATCATGGCCGCTCGTCTGGCGCGGGGCTCGCCCGAATGCAAGGCCCTGATTTGCGAAATCGTGAAGTGCGGGTGTACGCTGGGGCTGTTAGCGTCAAGCTCGTCAACCTGGGAGGCACAGCATGAAGAAGTTACTGGCGGCCGCCGCGGCGATCGCAGCCCTGGCCAGCCCCGCGCTAAGCGCCGAGGGCGAGCGGGTGCAGATCACGGGCGAGATCATCGATACCTGGTGCTATTTCTCGGGCGTGATGGGGCCGCCGGACGCGGTGGTGGGCTCGGCGCACCACACGTGTGCGCTGTGGTGCGCGGCGGGCGGCATCCCGGTGGGCGTGCTGGGCGAGGATGGCACCGTCTACATGGTGCTGAAATGGGAAGGTGACGCGCGGGTGACGGGCGACACGTTGCTGAGCGTTCAAAGCCACGAGATCGTCGCCGACGGCGTACTGCACGTGCGTGACGGCATCAACTACCTGATCGTCGAGAAGGTCGTGGCCGATAACGGCATCGTCAACCAGAACCACGACGAATGGGGCACGACGCCAGCCTTTGCCATTCCGAAAAGCGTGACGGGGGACTGAGCGATGCGGAAACTCCTATTTGCGGCGCTGGGTGCGCTGAGCGCCTTGATCGCCCTGCCGGTGGCGGCGGAAGGCGAATTTGCCGATGGCTCGATCGCCAAGGGGTGGGAGGGTCTGTTGGGCCGCGAGCCCGCCCGGTTTGAAGCCCGCGTGGTCGATGTGATCTGCGAGCTGACGGGCGATTGCCCGGCTGATTGCGGCGCCGGCGGGCGGCAGATGGGCCTGGTGCGCACGGCGGACGGTGTGCTGGTGCTGGCCGGCAAGAACCTGCAGTCGTCCTTCAACGGGGCGAGCTGGGACCTCTACCCCTATTGCGGGCAGACGGTGACCGTGGATGGCCTGATGGTGGGCGATCCTGATCTGACCGCCACCAAGTATTATCAGGTCCACTGGATCGAGGCAGCGGGCGCCGAGGCCATGAAGGCCAATGGCTTCACCCGCGCCTGGAAGGAACGCAACCCCGAACTGGCCGACAGCAAGGGGCCGTGGTTCCGCAATGACCCTGCTGTCAATGCCGCCATCGAGAAGGATGGCTGGCTGGGCCTGGGGGCCGAGGCGGATGCCACCTACATCGAGGAGAACTATTGATGCCGCTTTCGCGGCGCCTTCTGGCCGGTGCCGCGGGGGCTGTGGCCTGCGCGGCGTTGGCGGGATACGCCGTTGACCTGCACCTGACCGCCAAGGCGGAGGCCGCAGCCGCTGCCCTGGCCGAGGAGGTCGAGGAGGCGCGCCTGGCTGCCGCTCAACATCCGGAGATGGGGGCCAGCGAGACGGGGGGCGGCCCCCCGATCTCGGCGGGGTTGCCGTTCCCGGTGGAAATCCAGGCCAAGTTCGCCCTGACCGAACACACGGGCCGCGACGTCACCGAAGCCAGCTATGACGGCAAGGCGATGGTGATCTTCTTCGGCTATGCGACGTGTGAGGCGATTTGCTCGGTGGCGTTGCCGCGACTGGGCGAGGCGATCGACCTGATGGGTGCAGACGCGGACCGGGTGGCCCCCCTGGTGATCACGGTGGATCCGGGCCGCGACACGGTCGAGGCGATGGGCCCCGCGCTGGCCAAATGGCACCACAGTCTGATCGGGCTGACCGGGTCCGAGGCCGCCCTGGCCGCCGCGCGCGATGCCTTTCAGGTAGAAGCCGAGAAGGTGTTCGACGATCCGGAGGGCAACCCCGTCTACGCGCACGGCAGTTTCATCTATCTGGTGGGCCAGGACGGCAAGGTGCTGACCCTGCTGCCGCCGATCCTGGGGCCCGAGCGCATGGCCGAGATCATCCGCAGTTATCTGTAGGGGCGGCGCGCCCCCCGCCTGCCGTAACGTTGGCGTTGACCGCCGCGCCGGTCGGTGCCTTCATCATATGAGATAACGACACCGGAGGAAGAGACATGCGCAATCTGATCCTGGCGGGCGCGCTGGCGCTGCTGGCAGGCCAAGCGGTGGCCAACGACGTCTACGGCGTCTGGGCAACCCAAAAGTCCGACGAAGGCAAGTTCCTGCATGTCGAGGTGCACGCCTGCAAAGCGAACCCGGCCCAGGTCTGCGGCACCATCGTCGAGGCGCTGGGCGGCGCGGACACCAGCGTCGTGGGCAAGCCGATTATCTGGGACATGGAGCCGGACGGCCAAAACGCCTGGAGCGACGGCAAGATCTGGAAGGCCGACGACGACGAGGTCTATGACAGCGAGATGGCGCTGAAAGGCAACGTTCTGCAGGTTTCGGGTTGCATCCTGTTCGGGACAGTCTGCCGCGCGCAGGACTGGCCCCGGGTTCAGTAGCGCCAGCGCCCGCCGCTCAATTCCGCGCAGCTCAGTCCAGAACCAGGATGTCGGGCCACTTTTCGTTGGCCCGCGCGATGAAGCCGGAGTGGCTGCCCAGCCACTCCTTGTGCACGGTCATGTTCAGGTTCAGGTAGAGCTTGTCGTCAAAGATCCGGAAGATCGTCGGGTTGATGCCCACCACCCGGTCCTTGGCGATGCCCCAGGCGCAGTAGCCGCCATACTGGGGCGCCCAACGGTCGGGATCAGCCTGGAACAGATCGCGGTTCTCGGCCGATGAAAACAGCCAGACCGCGTCCTTCCATTCCAGCGCGAAGTCCTTCGAGCCTTTCACCGGGCGGCGTTCTAGGTGGTAGGCGACCGCGTCATACCCCTTGAGCGCGTGGCCGTGCATGTCCGTGTAGATCTCGGGGTCGCGCACCTGCGCATGGCTGGGCATAGCCAACACTAGGGCGGTGACTAGGGTCAGAACGGCGCGGATCATCAGCTTTCCCCGGGTAGTGGTTCGCCCAGATAGCCTAGCGGGAAACCGGCAAGGCTGAAACGCCTTTCCGCAGGGGATTGAGATGGGAAGCCAGGCGGTAATCCGGGTGGTGCGCGTCGCCTTTAGGCCGCGATCTCGCGCCCGGGCGGCGGTGCGGAGTTGTGCTGATCATTGGCGGTGCTGACCGCGGTCGACGCCGACTTCATCCGCGAAATCTCGCGCTTTAGCTGGAAGGGCAGCGCCTCGGCGGTGACGGCATCCCGCTGATCTGCGGTAACGGCCAGCATCTGATCCACGGACCGGCGTAGCGCGCCGATGGCGTCGATCGAGTTTTGGGCGGCGTCCAGGAATGCCTGCTGTGCGGCGTCAGGCGTGGGCCCGATCGCGGCGAACGCCTGCTGGATGTTGCGCCAGGCAAGGTCGCGCTGCGCGTGGATCAGGACTTTCAACTCGGCAGGTGCCGGGCTGTCCAAGGACAGGGCGACCTGGGTCACGCTGCGCTCAAACTACAGCGCCACGGTGTCTGCCGCCCACAGGGTGGTCGCCTCGCTGGGCGCCGCCATGCGCGCGACTTGCTGGTAGTCGCCAATCAACCGGTGGACCGAGGTCGCGACCTTGAGGGCGGTGAAGGCGCCCATGGCGATCAATGACAGCAGGATTAAGCGCGATACGGACATGCAGGGCTCCGGTCCAAAGGGCCCGAAGACGCCTAGTCAAAGGTTCCTAAGCCGGGGTTGCGCGTGGATGGGACGGGTCCATGATCGTATCGCCCGGTGCGGCCAGCGCCCCGAGTGCGCTCCCCGACCGCCTCCTCCAGTGCCCATAGCAACTGGCTTTGAATGGCATCAATGCGTGTGTTCAGCACCGGCGATGCTACGAGATACCCGTTCGATTGCGGCCAACAGATCGTGCCGGCGTACGGGCTTCATCAGGCGGATGTCTTCGGGGCGAAGACCATTGCCGTGTACCGTCGCTTCGTTTGCGTAGCCGGAGACGAAGATCACCTGCAGCGATGGCTTTAGCTGCCGCAATTCCTGGGCCAGCGCGGGGCCCTGCAGACGGCCGGGCATTACGACGTCGGTCACCAGCAGGTCAAAATTCTGGTCGCTCTGGAAATGGGCCATTGCCGTGTCGCCAGATGCGCAGGCGACGACGTCATGGCCGGCAAGCTCTAACTGCCGGTGCAACACTGCGCGGACCTCGTCCTGATCCTCGGCCAGCAGGATGCGCATCGTGCCTGATGTTGCGTCTTGGTCCTGGGGCAAGGGGATGGACGCTGCGTCCTCGGGTCCGTTGAGGGCCCGGAAGTACAGCTTGAAGGTCGTGCCCACACCAAGCTCGGAGTAGACGCGTACGGCCCCGCCAGATTGCGCCATGAAGCCCTGGATCGTCGACAGTCCAAGGCCGCTGCCAATGCCTTCGCCCTTGGTCGAAAAGAACGGCTCGAAGATCCGGTCCAGGTTGTCAGGGTCAATGCCGCTGCCGGTGTCGCTGACCGCCAGCAGGACATAGCGACCCTCGGGCACATCCTCGTCAAGGACGGCCTCCCGCTCGTTCTCGATCCGCACATTGCTGGTTTCGATGGTCATCTTGCCGCCATCGGGCATGGCATCGCGCGCGTTGATGATCAGGTTCAGGAACGCAGCTTCAACCGATGCCCGGTCCACGTGAACTTGCCAGATCCGCGCCAAAAGCGACGTTTCGATTTGGATCATTGCCGGCATCGTTCGCCCGATCCAGTTCTGGGCGTCCCGCACCAGCTTGTTCAGGTCAACCGGCTCTGGCTGCAGATCCGCCCGACGCGCAAAGCTGAGCAGGCTTTGGGTCAGGTCTGCGCCGCGATGCGCGGCCTGAATGGCGCTGGCCACGCTTTCCCGGGCTTCGGGTGTCAGCGCAATCTCGTCCAGCAGTTCCAAGTTACCCAAGATCACGGCAAGCAGGTTGTTGAAATCGTGGGCCACACCGCCTGACAGTTGGCCGATCGTCTCCAGGCGCTGAGCCCGCAGGGCCTGCTGCTCGGCTTCGTGTTGCTCGGTGATATCAAGCGTTGTGCCTATCTCGCGGACCACGCGGCCACCTGCATCGAAGATTGGATGGCCAACCTCGCGGATGCGCAACGGACGGGTCCCGTTATGAAGGTAGTACTCCATCGTGATCCGCTGGCCGGAGCGCAGCCGGGTATAGGCTGCCCTGACCTTCTCGCGATCGGCCTCGGGCGTCAGCTCGAACGAGCCGTCAAGGGCCGAGGCACGCGCAATGTACTCCTCAGGCCGCAGACCGTGAAACGAGGCATGCGTCTCCGTACAGTAGATGCAGCAGTCTGCCACTGCGTCCCAGATGTAGTAGCCCAGCCGGGCGACCTCTGCGGCCTGCTGATACCGCTGTTCGCTTTCACGTAGTTCACGCTCGATGGCGGAACGTTCTTCAACCTCGCGGGCCAGCTCGTCGACGGCCGCCTGAGTTTCTGAGTGCTGTCGGGACAGCTGATTTACGATGATCCCCAATCCCGCAACCACGGCCACTTCTGCGATGAAGGTCACGTACCAAGCATAGCTGATGTGGATGTCGCGCATGAAGGTCATCGCGCGCTCGGCGCCGATCACGCCCGGCAACACCAGCATCGCAAAAAGGTCCGTGCCGTAGAGGCCCGCGATCAGCCAGATCCCGGCCAATACCAATCCCGCGCCCAGTTGGGCACGCGCCGCCCGGATTTGCCTGTAGCGAAGGATCACGAAAATGGTCGTTACCGCCGCTACCAGGACAAAGACGACGTCGAAGGCGATCATCGCAGACCATGACGGGAAGTGCTCAAGCATCCGCCGTCACCGCAGACCGAAACCCTGTCTGTCGTTTCGCATCGAGATCAATACTCCCTCAGCGCACACTGCATTCCTGCAGAAGCTGTCTCATTTTTGAACAGCGGCGTGCGTTTGTCGAGCGTTCAGGATGCGGGCTTGGGTAGGCGTGCGCGCTATTCAACAATAAGGCGTCATTTGGAAGGCGCCGTTGATGATCGTACGGGCGCGATGGCCGGGGTCAGTGCCGGAATGGCGCGGTTGGAGCGGAATTGCACGGTGAAGCTACGTCGCCGGTGGTCGCTGACCGGCGCAAACGTGAAGCTGGTTTCGTTACAGTTCGTCCGGGGTCTGTAGCAGCTGCTCAAGCTGGCTGCGATCGTGGATGATCAGCGTGTCCCGTTGCCGTGACAGGATGCCTTGCTTCGACAGGCGGCTCATTTCCCGCGATACCGCTTCGCGGTGGGTGCTGATCCTGCTTGCCAATTCTGTCTGCGAAGGGGCGGCATGGATGGTGATGCCGTCTGACTGTTCGGCGCCGCCATCGCTCATGCGCAGCAACTCCCGCATCAGACGCTCGCGTACCAGCATGGTGCTGAACTCGAAGATCCGCTGCGTCATCACCCGAGCCTGGCCCGTGAGATGCTGAACAAAGGCCCAGTTTAGGCCCGGATGCTCCAGGATGATCTGTCGGAAACGCTCTGCTCTCAGCAGGCCCACCTCGGAATCCTCCACCGCGATCACGCTGGCCGACCGGGGTTTTCCGTCTACGGCGGCAAACTCTCCAAAGATGGCGCCGGGGCCCAGATCGCGAAAGGAAACGACGCTGCCGTCGGCCCCGTAGATGGTCGCACGCGCGCCACCGGACAGCACGAAGAAGACATCACTGGTGTCATCATCCTGGCTGAGGATGAATTCGTCTTTGCCGTAGCGGTGGCGGCTGACCTCGTTCAGCAGGTGCGCGCGGTCGGCCTGTTCCAGGTTTTCCATCATGGCATTTTGCAGCGCGTGTCTCGTGAACCAATCTTTTGGGTGTGGGATTAACCACAGTCAGGCCCAGGGAATCGATCCATCCTCCAATCGTTAACTCGGAGGATAAAATGATTAACAAGCGCCACTCAACCTCTTGGCACCGTAAGACGGAGCGGACCGATACTGACTTGTGTATTCCAGGAACTGTGATCCCGTGTGGATTGGTTTTTGCTCTGCTGGCATTGATGTGATTATGGACGATTGCAATCGACGTCGGGTGGCGGTGCATCGCCAAAGAATGCGCCGCCACTTGCACCATTGGGCACAAGGGCCTCGTGGCATCTGACACGTCCGAAAGCGCTCGGGGGTCTCAGTCGCTGTCGATCTCGAACTGGTTTGCAATGTTCGGGTGGATGATACCGGCATTGGCGGCCAACAGGATCAGCCCGGCATCCAGGCTGTCACCGGCATCGATCGCATTCTCCAGGCGCTTGCCCGCACTTTCGGCAGCGGCAAGGCTGTTGCTGGCGACGAACTGATCCGGCCCAAGAATCGCATAGCACAGCAGTTCGGCGGCTTTCTGGTAGTCGGCATCTTTGGGGATATAGCCCGGGTCTGACGCGTTGCGCAGCAGCCTGACAACGGCCAACTTCACCGCGTCCGGCACCAGCCGGGGGTGTACATCGTACTCCCGAAGGGATTGATCCAGCGCTTTCAGTTGGTCCGAGCGCCCGAATATTCCGAAAAGACCCAGCATCCTCGAACACTAGCACAGATCTGGGCAAGGAACGTGTTGGCTGTTCGGCTGGCCATATGAACGCGACCCGCGGATTCACGCGTGATGGCTAAAATGCCGGCCTGCGGGGGCACACTGCCAACGCGTTAACCATGCTTCACAAGCCGAATTCAGCCAACTTACGACAGTCTACGACCTTTCGACCCACTGCGAGCAGTCAGGGCGCTGGCTCTGGCAGGCGACGGACGCATGGTGATCAAACCGGACCAAGAAACGGCAGCAAAGCCGTTTGCTGGACGGCCATGGCTGTACCCCAGGTTGCTACACCTTATGGGCTAATCTGCTGCTGGAAGCCGGACCAACTGTCCGTGCTGAGTCGCATCGATACCCGCCATTAACTCGACAATCGCGGGCGCCACAGTGGTCGGATCGGCCAGTGCTTCCGTCTCTGCGCCGGGATAAAGCCGCGCGCGCACGGCGGTGCGCAGAGGCGGCGGCGCGACCGTTGCCACACGCACTTGGCTCACATTGGTCAAGCCCCGGGCCCAGTCGGCCACTAGATCGTGGCGTCCTGCCAGGATTGAACGATACCCGGCGTGATAGGGACGTTCCGCGACGGAGGGATCGGCGAAGAACAGGGCGCGTCCTTCCGGAGATTGGCGCAATAGCGGGTCGACCACCCGGATCAGGCGCTGTGTCGCGCGGAAGTTGACCGCGATGGCGCGGTCCAGATCCTTTTCCTGGATATGCTCGACCGGGGTTTGGCCCAGCGTGTGCACCGCTGTGTGGACCCAAATGTCCAACCGACCCCAACGCTCGAAGATCGCGGCGGCCATCCGCTCTAGCGCCGGGTCGTCGGTGATATCCAGCGGCACCAAGGTCGCTTGCCCGCCCGCGCTCTGGATGGCGTCGTCCAACTCCTCAAGGCCGCCGACCGTGCGCGCTACGGCGACGACATGCGCGCCTGACGCCCCCAAGTGCTGCGCCAACGCGTAGCCCAGCCCGCGCGAAGCGCCGGTCACCAGTGCGATCTTGTCCGTGAAATCAGCCATGCGTGGGGCCTAGCCTACCTGTGCCCGTGGCGCTAGGGGGCGGCCGCGGAGATTCCCGGCGGCTCAACCGCTCAGGTCACAGCCCTTCTGCTCACCCAGTTCAGCCAGTCGGACATTGCGTGCCTCCAGCGCCTTGATCTCATCCTGTTCGGCGGTGCCGAGGTCCAGAAACATCGGCAGGGCCACAATCGGTGCGATCAGCAGGAAGGCCACATTCTGCCCAGTGGCCAGCTCCCCTTCACCGACTAGGCCTTCGATACGCGCCAGGTTGACCTCACTCTCCGCCAGAATATGCGCGCAGGTCAGTTCGGCATCGGTGGTCCGTTCGGTCTGCACCGGTGCTGTAGGGCGTCCGCCACAACCGGCCAAAAGGGCCACAACCAATGCGGCGCAAAAGACCTGGATCTGCATGCTGAAATTCCCCTTGGTCGGTCAAAGACGCTGATGCAGCAAAGCTCGCTAGTCGTTTTATGGGAGGTATCTGAATGCTCAAGATTGTAACGCGGATCGGATTGTTGCTGGGATTGCTCGCTGGCGTGGCTGCATGTGCGCCCGTGGGCCAACCGACGGCGATGGTGGTTGATGTCCAGTCGACGACGCTGATCTCAGAGGACAGCCTCCTGCACGCGGCAATCGACTATGAGAAGCTGACGGATGGTCGGGAAGATCCGATCCCGGACGAGTCGCTGAAAGGCGCTTCGATGGAGCAGGCGCTGCTGCTCAGCCTGCGCCAGCATACAATGTTGGGTGACGATGACGCGCCGCTGAAATTGACAGTACAGCTGATTGACGAGGATCTGCCGATCATCGGCGCCAGTATGACGGTCAGCCACCAGTACCGCTACACGCTGACCCGGGACGGTGAGACGGTTTTTGACGAAGTTGTGCCCAGTACGCACACCACCCCGTTCAGCGCCTCGCTGATTGGGGCAACGCGGGCCCGGCTTGCTATCGAAGGCTCGAGCAAGTCTAACATCCGGATCTTTCTGGAACGCTTGGTGGCCGCTGCAAAAGCGGACCCGTCTGCATTCGGTGATCTGAAGGTCAGCTTGGTTGGGCTGAGGCTTGGCGCATAGTGGCGCTGCAGCGTCGGGAGGTTGGGCTTGCCGGGGGTCAGGCGCCGAGTTTTAGGCGCTCGCCTACCGTTTCCATCCCTGCGGGTGCAATCGGGTAGTCGCCCGAGAAGCAGGCATCGCAGAACTGCGGGCGGTTCTTGTTGCGGCCTGCCGGGAAGCCGCAGGCGCGATAGAGACCATCCAGCGAGATGAAGCGCAGCGAGGTGACGCCCAGATAGTCGCGCATCTGATCTTCGGACATGCGCGAGGCTAGCAGCTTTTCTCGGTCCGGCGTGTCGACGCCGTAGAAGCAGGACCATTTGGTGGGCGGACTGGCGATGCGAAAGTGCACTTCCTTGGCGCCGGCCTCCAGCACCATTTCCTTGATCTTCATCGAGGTCGTGCCGCGCACCACGCTGTCGTCAACCAGGACCACGCGTTTGCCTTCGACCATGGCGCGGTTGACGTTCAGCTTGCGCCGGACGCCCAGGTCGCGGGTTTGCTGATCAGGTTCGATGAAGGTGCGGCCTACATAGGCGTTCCGGATGATGCCCATTTCGTAAGGGATGCCGCTGGCGCGGGCAAAGCCGATGGCGGCGGGCGTGCCGGAGTCTGGCACGGGGCAAACGATGTCGGCCTCGACCGGGGCCTCGCGGGCCAGTTCCTCGCCGATGCGGCGGCGTGCCTCGTAGACCGACAACCCGCCGATCACGCTGTCCGGGCGCGAGAAGTAGACGTATTCGAAGATGCAGAAGCGCGGCTCCGCCTCGTCGAAGGGGCGGCAGCTGGAGAGCCCCTTGTCATTGATGATCACCATCTCGCCCGGCTCGATTTCGCGCACGAACTCGGCGCCGACAATGTCCAGGCCACACGTCTCGGACGACAGGATCCAGCCGCCGTCCAGGCGGCCCAGCACCAGCGGGCGCACGCCCATCGGATCGCGCACGCCGATCAGTTTGGTCCGGGTCATGGCGATCACGGAGAACGCGCCCTCGACCTGGCGCAGCGCGTCCTTCATCCTCTCGGGGATCGAGTTATGCAGCGAGCGGGCCATCAAGTGCACGATGCACTCGGTGTCGGAAGACGACTGGAAGATCGCGCCCAGCGATTTCAGCTTGGTGCGCAGCGGATCGGCATTGGTCAAGTTGCCGTTATGGGCGATCGCACAGGCGCCCATGGACAGATCGGCATAGAGCGGCTGGACGTCCCGGATAGCGGTCTGGCCCTTGCCGCCGGCGGTGGAATAGCGCGCATGGCCCAGTGCCAGGCGGCCCGGCAACAGGTCCATCACCGACGCCTTGGTGAAGTTGTCCCGTACAAGGCCGATCCGGCGCACGCTGTTGAAGTCCTTGCGGCTGTCGGCGCCTTCTTCGTCTGCCGGAACGATGCCCTCTCGTGAGCCGTAGGAGACGATGCCAGCGGCTTCTTGTCCGCGGTGCTGCAGTGCGTGCAGGCCCAGGGCCACGTACTTTGCCGCGCCTTCGATCCCGAAGACGCCGTACACGCCACATTCTTCTTTCAGCTTGTCGTCGTCAAAAGGCGTCTCGCGCCACTGGGCGTCGCTCGGTTCGGACATGCAGTCGCTCCACTACCCCTTGCGAGTCGTCACGGCTTATAGCCCAGATCGTGCGTCCCGTCACCCGTTGACGTTGCCGTTGCGTCCTAGCGGGCCAACCCGTTGCTCGTGCAAAATAGTATCTCGGCAGGCCTTTCAAAGGGGTAACGGAGAGGCAGGGTCCCCACGGCGCCGAACAGCACCGCAGGTTGCGGTCAGAACGCTCAGTTCAGATCGGTCGATGGTGCGCTGTCCGATGCCGGAACGCCGCCTTCACAAGGGGCCATCAACGCGTCGATCCGCTCGGAGAACCAGCCGGGCAGTTCCTCGGGCCGGTATTGATCGACCAACGCGGCCATCTCGTCAAAGATCGGTTTTGACGCCGCCTGATCCAGCGCTGGGAGCGCCGCGTCACCGGAAAACGAGGTGTAGATCAGAAAGGCCACCGCCAGCAGCAACAAGCCACGGGCAGCGCCGAAGATGAAGCCCAGCATCCGATCTACCGGTCCCAACGACGATTCCAGAACCGCAGATGCGAATACAGGTGTGAAGACCGCCAAGATCAGCAGCGCACCGCCCATGATCACCACAAAGGCTGCGATCATCGACAGGACGCAGGATCTGGCCAGGAATGACCCGATGACGGGCACCTCTCGGATCAGCGGCTCTAGCTGGGGGGCGAAGAAGAAGGCGGCGAAAGCGGCCAGGACCCAGCCCCCGATCGCAAAGATCTCCCGCGTAAAGCCGCGGTTCCACGCCAAGATCGCCGAAAGCAGTACGATGACCCCAACGATCGCGTCGACGTAAGTAAAACTCATATACTCCCCCCCGGGCTTGCGCGTCAGGCGCAGGTCAATTCCCGGACAAACTCCGCCAGGCTGGCCGCTTTGCGCACTCGCATACCCGATTCGCTCTCCCGCTTCATCTGAGCCGGTACAGTGGCCCGGGTAAAGCCCAGCTTGCTGGCTTCTTTAAGGCGTTGTTCGGGCTGAGACACGGGCCGGACGGCGCCGGACAGCGAAACTTCGCCGAACAGAACCTCGTCCGCGGGTAGCGCCTCGCCCGTCAGGGCCGAGACCAGCGCCGCCGCGGCGGCCAGATCGGCCGCCGGTTCCTGGATGCGCAGGCCGCCCGCCACGTTCAGGTAGACGTCGTGCCCGGCAAAAGCGACGCCGCAGCGGGCTTCCAACACGGCCAGGACCATCGACAGCCGTCCCTGGTCCCAGCCGATTACCGCGCGCCGCGGGGTGCCCAGGGAAGAGGGCGCGACCAGGGCCTGGAACTCGACCAGTACAGGGCGCGTCCCCTCCATACCGGCAAAGACGGCTGAGCCGCTGATCGCCTCGCCGCGTTCACCCAGGAAAAGCGCCGAGGGGTTGGCGACCTCGGTCAGGCCCCCGCCCGTCATCTCAAAGACGCCGATCTCGTCCGCAGGTCCAAAGCGGTTTTTGACGGCGCGCAGAATGCGGAACTGGTGCGCGCGGTCGCCTTCGAAATAGAGCACGGTATCCACCATATGCTCGACCACGCGCGGCCCGGCGATCTGGCCCTCTTTGGTGACATGACCGACCAGGACAACGGCGATGCCGCGCCGCTTGGCAAAATTGACCAGTTCGTGGGCGCAGGCGCGGACCTGCGCCACAGAGCCCGGGGCGGACTCCACGTGATCGGCCCACATGGTCTGAATCGAGTCGATCACAACCAGGTGCGGCCGCTCGGATTCCAGCGTGGTCAGGATGTCCCGCAGGTTCGTCTCTGCCGCCAGTTGAACCGGCGCCTCGCTGAGGCCCAGCCGCGCTGCGCGCATGCGGATTTGCGCGGCGGCTTCCTCGCCCGAGACATAGATTGACCGGGCGCCGTGGCCTGCAAAGGCGGCGACGGCCTGCAACAGCAAGGTCGACTTGCCGATACCGGGATCGCCGCCCACCAAAATCGCGGATCCTGGCACCAGCCCGCCGCCAAGCACCCGGTCAAGCTCGCCAATGCCGGAGGCACCGCGCGGCGGCGGTGCCTCGTCGCCGGCCAAATCGCTCAGTGCGACGGCGCTGCCCCGGGCCTGGCCCAACGTCTTGCCCGCCGGACCTGCAGCTGACAGCGCTGTCTGTTCCTCCAGCTTGTCCCAGGCGCCGCAGGCCGGGCACTGTCCGGACCACTTGCGGTGCACCGAGCCGCATTCGCGGCACACGTACTGGAGTTTGGTCTTGGCCATGTGGTCTCGTTGCCTGGTTCAGTAGCTGGCCACATAACCCAGTGCGACGGTCACCGCAAAGAGCATGACAATGGCGGGGAATAGCTTGAACCAGCGCTCCTCGACCCAGAAGGACCACGCCCCCGCGATAAAGGCCAACGGAGCGATCAGGCGAGCCAGCGGAACCGACTGGGCAAAGAACAAGGCGGCCATGATGGCCAGCACCGAGGCGAACACCGCGCCATTGGCCAGGCGGCCCTTGGCTTCGAACGCGATGGCACGGCTCAGCGCATACATGGTCGACAGGAAGACGCCGATCCCGGAGAACAGGCCGACGAGAAAGATGATCGAGCCCATGCGCGTGCTCCGCTGCTGCTGAGCGCCTCACCTAGCCGATATGGCGGGCGGGTGTCTGCCTTTTGTGGCGGGTTATTTTGTGGGCGTCATCTTGGGGCGGGTCATCCTGGGTAGTAGCGTATGCGGGTGAACCATCCGACCCATATCGACAACAGCACGCAGCCCGTGAACAGCCACAGGCCCCAGGCGGTTTCGACATGGCCAATGCCGACGCCTTTGACCACGACGATGTAAAGCGCGATCAGGAAGACATCTGCCATGCTCAGCTTGCCGATCACTTCAATGACCGGCAGGGCACGCGGTCCCATCCGGCCAAAGTGGATGCCGGCCAGGCACACAGTCTTGGCATAGGGAATGACCACGGCGAAGAGCGCCACCAGGATCGAGAGCGCCGGATCGACAACCCAAAGATCCTGCACGCCCCGGAAGATGCTGATGTGGTCGCCCGACCACCAAGACACCACGCCGGCCTCTGCCAGCGGGGCCATCCAGGCAACCGGATAGCCTAACAACAGCAGCATGTTGACGATACGGACGGTTAGCAAGTCACGACCACCTTCCCCTTGCGCTGCAGGGTAGGCGGCGGCGGTGACGATGTCTATGGACGGCCGCGACAGCGGCGGGTTGGTCAGCTGTCCGTATCGTGGAAATAGAAGGCCAACGGCTCTGGCGTGCGCTCTTCGGTTTTGCGGCTCTGCGAGCCGCCGCGAACCGCCAAAGAAGACCGTGAAGACGCGCCCCATGCGTCCGTCTCGGCGCCGCGATCAGGCCAAGACGACATCTGTTCTCTTAACTCGGACATTACCCTATTTCCCTGTACACGGCTCATACGGCCACCAGATCACCCCAGGGGCATCTATGCAGTAACACTTGTTACACGCAGGTTAACGCGGGCGCCGTCGCGACCGGATTGTCCGTTCAGGGGATTTTGGTGTCAGCGGATGGCGGCGATCGGGCCTTCGGCCAGGCCGTTCACGAACTGATGCACATAGGCGTTGTCGGTCGTGTCGATCTCGCCCACCGGGCCTTCCCACTGGATGACGCCTTCGTGCAGCATCGCGACCCGGTCTGCGATCTTGCGGACCGAGCTCATGTCATGGGTGATGGTCAGCGCGGTTGCGCCCATCTCGACCACGATCTCGCGGATCAGATCGTTGATCACGTCAGCCATGATCGGGTCCAGCCCGGTGGTCGGCTCGTCAAAGAAGATGATCTCGGGGTTGCTGGCGATGGCACGGGCCAGGCCAACGCGCTTTTGCATGCCGCCGGAAAGCTCCGCGGGGAACAGATCCGCGGTCTCAGCCGTTAGCCCGACGCGGCGCAGCTTTTCAATGGCAATATCGCGGGCCTGAGCCCGGCTTTGCCCGCTTTGCTGCAGCAGGCGGAAGGCCACGTTCTGCCAGACCGGCAGGCTGTCGAACAATGCGCCGCCCTGGAAAAGCATGCCGAACTTATCCAGCAATTGTGACCGGGCGCGCCCCCGCTTGCCCGACACATCCTCGCCGTCGACGTGGATCGTCCCGGCATCCGGCTGGATGATCCCCAGCACGCATTTCAGCGTCACGGACTTGCCGGTGCCCGAACCCCCGATGATCACCGTGGACTGACCGGTCGGCACCGCCAGGTCGACGCCCCGCAGCACCTTTTTGGCGCCGAACGCCTTGGTCACGCCGATCATCTCGATTTTGACGGTCATGTGCCGAACAACGCCTCGGTCATCAAGTAGTTGGCCGCCAGGATCAGGATAGAGGCCGCTACCACTGCGCTGCGCGCTGCTTGGCCGACCCCCTGGGCGCCGCGCGCCGAGTTGTACCCCTGGTAGCATCCCATCAGCGCAATGATGAAGCCGAAGACCGCCGCTTTGATCAGACCCGAGACCACGTCACCCACCGTCAGGAAATCCCAGGTCGCATTGATGTAGGCGCCAGGCGAAAAGTCGAGCCGCGTGACCCCAACCAGAAACCCGCCCAAGATCCCGATCACGTCGCCCACCAGCACCAGCATCGGCACCGTCAGGGCAGCCGCCAAAAGCCGTGGCGCGATCAGGTACTTCATTGGATTGGTAGACAGGGTGGTCAGCGCGTCAATCTGTTCAGTCACGCGCATTGTTCCCAGTTCCGCCGCAATCGAAGACGAGACACGCGCCGCAACCATCAGCCCACCCAAAACCGGGCCCAATTCGCGGGTCATGGCGATCGCGACAATGTTGGGCACCACCGATTCTGCGTTGAACCGCGAGCCACCCGAGAAGATCTGCAGCGCCAGCGCCCCGCCCGTGAACAATGCCGTCAGACCGACAACCGGCAGCGAGAAATAGCCGATGCGCAGCAGCTGGCGGCCGAACTCCGCCGGGTACCAGGGCGGCATGAAGACGTGCGCGACGCCAGAACCGGCGAACAGTACCACAGCCCCGGTTGCCTGACACAGGCCAAGGACGGCAGCCCCGATTGCGGCAACAAAGCTGTGGACGTGGCTAAGGATGGCCAAGGAACCCCCGAGACGGTAGCGAGTGCCCGTATACCGGCGACGGTTCAGACTGCCAAGTGACCTCAGCTTTCGGCCAACAACTCTTGGGCTATCTGGCGCACAATCGGCATCGCGTCGTCCACCGGCATTCCAGCGCGCAAGCGCGGATCGTAAAGAATCCGCAGCAAAAGCGCATCCTGACGGGTTAGCAGGGCAAACTCCTGGTCATCGTTGAAGATCGACGGCCGCAGATCCTGATGATCCGCTGTCAGGCCCATACCTTGGGCCAGCTCTTCCTCGATACAGGCTTCCAGCAAGGGTTCAGGGATCTCAGCGCGGATCAGCGCGACACCAAACAGCATCTCACCAGGCTCTCGCTCTTCTGCAGCTTCATTCGCGCTCCAGAAGAGAAATGCACAGGGCGATTTTCTGATGCGCCAATCTGCAATCCGGGCGCGGATCCGCTGTTGTAGTTCCAATAGCTCCGAGTTGGGGTTCTGGGTGAGTGGCCCGCCATCCGCTGTCAGCCGATCCAGCGCTTCATCCGTCGCGTAGAGAACAAAGACTGATGCCTTTGGATCTTTGGGAACTTCATAGATTGCCGGTAGGGAGTTTATTGGATGCCCGGTCAAATCGCCGATGCGTTTCATGAATGTGTCCACGCGGCGCTGAAATCCTTCGGGGTCAGGCCCAAGCGGTATCACCTGGTAGCTAATGGGCGACTGCCAGCGCCGAAGAATGCGTGGCGCGGTCGTCGATTGACGGTTGGGTCCAGACCATGGGTCGGCCTCAATGGCAAAGGCGGTCCGCCGAAAGTTCACCGCCAGTTCTTCGGCCGTGGGCATGGCCTCGGTCACACCACGATCCGTTCGCATATGGCCTTGAGCGAGCAGCATCTTGGTCCAGTCGAACCAGTCCACACCGCCTGACGGGGTTGAGCATCCGGAAAGAATGGCGCAGATGATCGCCGCTAATCCAAAGATCTTCATGAAATACGTCGCTTCTTCAGTTGGAGCTGGATACCTCAGTCAAATGGTTCAAGCTCGGAGACGATCCGTCGTACAATCGGCATTGCCTCGCTCGGTGTCATGCCTGTCTTGAGCCTTTCATCATAAAGGATCTGCAACAAGGCCCCGTCATGTTCGGTGAGCAGCGCAAATTCCTGGTCGTCGTTGAAGATCGACGGTCGTACCTCGTCGGCATCGTTGAAGAGCCCAAGCAATTGGGCAAGCTCCTCTTCCACGCAGGCGGCCAACAGGGCGTCCGGGATTTCCGAGCGCATGGTGACGATGGCGAACAGCACCTCGCCCTCGACCGTGTCTCCCTGACCATCCGCGATATAGACTTGGCCGGCACAGGGTGATGGGGCTGGGTACCAACCGCCGACCACGTCTGCGAGAATGGCAACTGACGAGGCCCGTTCCGTATTGGGTATAGTTATCCCAGCATTCAATAGGTCGTCATAGGCCTTCAGCGTCCTCAGGAAGTAATCCCGCCCAAACAGAATGAAGACGTTTGGTCGTCGGTCAGGGTCAATTTGCGGCGAGATCTCGGAGATCGATAAGCCGGTCAATGTCTCTAGCCGCGGAACATACAGGTCCAGCGCCGAGCGCATTCGGGTCAGGTCGCTGCTCTCGGCAATCAGTGCGTACGAGATTGGCTTGTGCCAGCGCCGCAGCATTGGCTGTTGATCGACGTTCTCCCCTCTTGCGAAAGGGTCGCTTTCAAAGGTGAACGCGATTGCCTCAAAGCTAGCGGCGATCCGGGCGGCGTCCACCGGCGCATCCGGCGGGGCCCTCTCTACGCGCAAACTGCCGGCCGCACGGACCTCGTCCGTGTAGGTTTGCCAAACCTCCCTGGGCGAGGGTGCGCAGCCCGCGACTAGTCCCAAGACGACCAATTGACCGATTAGTGCCCGCACCGATGCTCTTCCTCCTACCGACACAGTAGGCTTCGGTCCGGCGACTGCCAGCAGAAGTCGAGTTTTGTGGTCTGGATCAGATCACATGACTGGCATCAAGCAATTGTCGTGCACACCGCCACACTTGGCTGTTTTTGTGTTGGCGCAATCTCCGCCGCGATGGTTCAGGTTTAGGGTCTGGCGTACCGGCCGCCCAGCGACGTCAGGATCTCGTGCCCGATTGTGCCCGCGTTCGCCGCCAGATCATCAATCGACTGGTTGGGGCCCAGCAATTCGACCATATCGCCCGGTTTTGCGCCCACACCCGTCACATCCAGGGTGATCAGATCCATCGAGACGCGCCCCGCAAGGGGGGCCGGCTGGCCCGCGACAAACGTTGTCGCGCCATGGCTAAGATAGCGGATCAGCCCGTCAGCATAGCCGGCCGAGATGGTGGCAATCTGGCTTGGCCGTTGGGCGACCCAGGTCGCGCCATAGCCGATGCTCTCGCCAGCTTGGACGTCGCGGATCTGGATGATGGGCGCTTCCAGGGTGACAACACGCTCGGCCGCTGCGAACGGCCAGCCGCCGTAAAGGCCAATCCCCGGGCGTGTCATCGCGAAGTGGTAATCGGCGCCCAACAGCACCCCCGCGGTTGCCGACAGTGACAGCCGCCGATCCATGCCCTGGCTCAGGCGCTGGAACTCCACCAGTTGCGCTTCATTCAACGGATGTTCGGGGGCATCGGCATTGCCCATATGGCTGATTACAAGATCAATCGTGTCCGGTAGGTCGGGAAGGCTTGCAAGCTCGTCCGCCTCCATGCCCAACCGATTCATGCCCGTGTCCAGCTGGATGGCCGCTGGTCCCCCGACGTCTTCCAGCCAGGCACCGGTCTGCTGGGCCGAGTTCAGCACCGGCCGGAGATCGGCCTGTCGATAGGCGGACATTTCGGCCCGCCCATAGCCGCCCAAAATGTAGATCACCGGATCTGGACCAAGGCCCTCGCGCAGGGTGACGCCCTCGCTTGGCAGGGCGACGAAGAAAGTACGGGCGCCTGCCTGCGCCAGTACCTTGCCGACGCGCACGGCCCCGCAGCCATAGCCATCCCCTTTGACCACGGCGGCGGTTTCGCAGTCAGGCGCGCTCAACGCATTCATCGCACGCCAGTTCCGGGCGATGGCATCGGTGTCGATGCTCAGTCGGGCGGTCAGCCCCTCAACCACCGAGGCAGCCCCTAGAAGGCGTCGGCGTCGATCCTGCTACCGCTGTTGCCATTACTGCGGAAACCCACCCCGTCGCGAACTGGATCGGTGAACTTTGTGAAGCTGTCTTCGAAATGCAGATCGACCGTGCCAATAGGCCCGTGGCGCTGCTTGCCAATGATAACCTCGGCGCGGCCATGCAGCTTCTCGGCCTTGTCCTGCCAGGCGGGGAACTTCTCATCATCTTCCGTGGGCTTGGTCCGGTCGTGGTAGTAGCTCTCACGATAAACGAACATCACCACATCGGCATCCTGTTCGATAGAGCCAGATTCACGCAGGTCGGCAAGCTGTGGTCGCTTGTCTTCGCGGTCCTCGACCTTCCGGCTAAGCTGGCTGAGCGCGATTACCGGGATCTCCAGCTCCTTGGCGATCGCCTTCAGGCCCTGGCTGATCTCGGACACTTCGTTGACCCGGCCCTGGTCTTTGTTGGACGCCGGCCGCACAAGTTGCAGGTAGTCGATGACCAGGACGTCCAGGCCGTACTGGCGTTTAAGGCGGCGCGCGCGGGCGGCCACCTGAGCAATGCTCAGCGCGGGCGTGTCGTCGATGTATAGCGGGATCTGCTCCAGCTCCCGCGCCGCCTCCAGAAAGCGGCGGAAGTCATCCTCGGACAGCTTGCCTGACAGCAGTTCGTGGCTTTTGATCCGGCTTTCCGCGGCCAGGATCCGGTTGGCCAACTGCTCTGACGACATCTCCAGCGAGAAGAAGCCGACAACGCCGCCGTCGACGGCCCCGTCGGTGCCATCCGGTTTCGTCCCCTTGCGGTACTTCTGCGCAATGTTGAAGGCGATGTTTGTTGCCAGTGCCGTCTTTCCCATCGACGGCCGTCCCGCCAGGATCAGCAGGTCCGATGGCCGGAAGCCCCCCAGCTTGTAGTCCATCTCGTGCAGCCCGGAGGAGATCCCTGCCAAGCCGCCGCCCCGCTGAAACGCGGCATTGACCATTTGGGCCGCGTCTTCCGCCGCCTTGGCAAAGGTGACAAAGCCGCCCTCGTACTTGCCCTTTTCCGCTAGTGTATAGAGCTGCTGCTCCGCTGCCGTGATCTGTTCAGGGGGTTCCTCGTCCTCCGTGAAGTCGGCGGCGCGGTACTGGATTTCTTCGCCAATCCGGATCAGGTCGCGGCGCATGGCCAGGTCGCGGATCGCCTGCGCGTAGTCACGGGCAGCAACGATCGAGATGGCGGCACTGGCAAGACGCGCCAGGTAGTCGGTGCCGCCCAATTCGCTGAGGCCCTGGTCATCGGCAAGGAACGGTTTCAGGGCCACCGGGTCGGCGCGATTGCCGCGCTGGATACGCCCAGCAGCGGCCTGAAAAATGCGGCCATGAACAGGATCAAAGAAGTGGTGCGGCTGCACGATCGCGGCAACACGGTCGAAAATCTCGTTGTTCAACAGAAGCGCGCCCAGCAGGGCCTGCTCCGCTTCGATGTTGTGTGGCGCCAGCCTCTGTTCTGGCGGTGCGCTGCCGTCAGCCATGATGTCCCTCCTGTTTTTTATCGCTGGAAACGGGACTAGATGTTCCGCGGTCTGCTCGGAACCCCACCATATCATGGATTACGGGGAAAACATCGGGGATAAGTCCCAAGCTGTTCGGAAGCTTGGATTCTTTTCTGTGGGTTGTTTTGGGGATATCCGCAGGACCTACGGGGATAGTATTATCACGCCCAATGATGACGTCGAAAACCTCGTCTTCCGGCTTACACGCGGCGCAGCTACCTATCGACTGGCAGGTGTTTGCCTACCGGTCGATAGGGGAGGCTTCTATGGGGTGCTGGGTAGTGCCACGCCGATCATACTGTCGCGACTGACGATCTGGGCTAGCTTATCTGTCGACCATCCCTCGGTCCAATCAGGACGGCGCGGCAATACCAGATACCGCATATCCGCGGTCGAATCGTGCACGCGCACCTGTACGCTGTCCGGCAAGTCGACCCCAAACTCGCTGAGCACTTTTCGAGGCTCGCGTACAGCGCGGGAACGGTACGCGCGGCTTTTGTACCAATCGGGCGGCAGGCCCAGCAGGGTCCGCGGATAGCAAGAGCACAGGGTGCACACGATCATGTTGTGAACCGTGTCGGTGTTCTCCACGACCACCAGCTTCAGCGCATCCGGCTTGAAACCCATCTCCTCCATCGCGCCGGTGCCGTCGGCCAACAGGCGACCCTTGTAGTCGGGATCGGTCCAGGCGCGGGCAACGACTTGCGCACCGTCGGCTGGCGACCGGGCGTCCATGGCATCAATCTCTGCCTGAACGGCGACCGGCGTGGTGATGCCCTTTTCAACCAGAAGTTCGCGCACCGCGATTTCCATCGTCTGCCAGTAGCTGAGTGGCACGTCGTTATCGGCGCGATACGGGTGTCCGGACGGCGACATATGGTCGTGATCGTGGTGGTCGTGGGGCATTAGACGGCCTCCAGCCAGTGTTCAAAAATCTCTGCGTCGATGGTGTCCTGGGCGCGCTCGGTGGTGTCGCCCCAAACTTCGCGCATCGTGAAACGTACCCGGTAAAGCGGTACTTCTGGCCCATCAATCCGGTTGTAAGCCAGTTCTTCAGGGTTGCCGAAGGCGCCGCAGATCCTTTCGATCACACCCGTCTTGCCACGCAGATACCAGGGCGTTCGGATGTGACCAGGGGCGGCGCCTGACCTTACCCTGACGACCTGACCTGGCGATAGGTTGGGCTTTCCCTGCGGATAGGGAGGGGGAAAATCTGGCGGCGTGACGGCTGGCAGGCTCATCCTTGCGCATCCCCATAGGTGGCGCCACGGGCCTTCACTTCTTCCATCTTGGCGTTGAGCTCTTCCGTGGTGAATGCGCCGCCCGCCATCAGGTTTTGGCAGGTCGCCAGCATCCATCGCTCGTAATAGGTCATGGTTTCGAAGGCTTCCTCGCCCATGTCCTCTAGGGCACGGCGCAGGCCATCTACAGTGAAGTACCCGGCATCTGACGCAACTTGACGAAGGGCGTCCACGCGTTTTTCCCAAATCGCGTGGTCGTGCTCGTCGCGGTCGATATCTCCCGCGTCTTTGCCGCCCATATCGTGCCAGCGGCGGCCGATATCTTGTTGAGGTTCTGACATGGTCATAAGGTAGCCGGCGAAATCGGCACAGCAAGAGGTAATCGCAGCATCTCACAGGCCCGCGAGAGACGGATGACAGCATGAGGAAACCTGCTAACGTGTTCAGATAACAGGTTTGGAGGAACTCATGCTCACCAAAAAGATTGGTTTGGCCGCGGCACTGGTGCTGTACGCGGGCGCCGCAATGGCCGGTGGTTGGACGTTGAATGCGGACCAATCGAAGGTTTCTTTCGGCTCGATCAAGAACGGCTACACCGGCGAATCTCACTATTTTGCGGGGATGACCGGCTCCGTCGACGACACTGGCGCGGCCAAGATTGCGCTGGATGTTACCAGCGTAGACACCCGCATCGAGATCCGGGACGAGCGGATGCTGACCCATGTCCTGAAAGCGGTCGATTTCCCGGCGGCGGAGGTGACGTCGCAGATCGACATGGCCGAAATGAGCAAACTGTCGCCCGGCGAGTCGACCATTCTGGATGCCGAATTGGTGCTGAGCTTTTTGGGCGCCGACATCGAAATCTATACCGAATTGTTCGTCCTGGCCGTTGCCGAAGACCGGGTCTTAGTCACGTCGGATGAGATGATCATGATCGGCACGGACGAGTTGGGCATCGAGGAAGGCGTTGAAAAGCTTCGCGAAATCGCTGGGCTGGACACGATCGCGCAGACGACGCCCGTGACCCTTCGGCTGATGTTCGTCAAGGACTAGGGCGCAACCCGGTCGAAGACCAACATGCGATTGTTGGCCGGCATGACGTGGATTGCCGGCCGTGCCAGGGCGTGCTGTTCGCCCAACGCAGATAGATCATCGATATCGCGGATCCCCCAACTGGGGTCCTGCGCCCGAAGCGTGGCATCAAACTTGGCGTTGCCCTCTCCGGTATGGGCGCCGCCTTCCCGGAAAGGTCCGTAAAAGACCAGCTTGCCGCCGGGTTGCAATGCCTTACTGGCGCCACGGAAGATCCCCTCGGTGACCACCCATGGCGTGATTTGAATTACGTTTACGGCGATCGCCAGGGACAGTTTTCCCAGGTTTGGCCAGTCCTCCGCTGCATCCAGCCAGATGGGGGCGCGAACGTTGGTGCAGCCGGCGGCGGCGACCCAGGCGCGGACGCTGTCCAGGTGCACATCGAACGGGTCTGACGGTTGCCAATGCATATCCGGAAAGGCCGCCGCCCATTCGGTGATATGCTGGCCTGTGCCAGAGCCAATTTCCAGCGCCAGACCCGTCAGCCCATCCAATTCCGTTCGCAAGGTGGCGAGAATCGGTTCGGCGTTCCGGGTTGCCGACGGCGACGACATGCGCCCGTCGGGCCGATCGTCCGCCTGGTCGGTCCGAAAGATCGACGACATTTTGGATGCCTTGGACATCATGGGCCCTTCCAAACACAAAGTCCCGGGGTGTGGCCCGGGACTTAGCTGAGTTTCTGGCAGTCTCGGACCGCTGAGGGTCAGGTTTTGACGGGCGCGGCGACCATGATCATCTGACGGCCTTCCATCTTGGGCATGGCTTCGATCTTGCCCAGGCCCTCTATGTCATCGGCGATCTTGTGCAGCAGGTCGCGCCCAATCTCCTGGTGCGCCATCTCGCGGCCGCGGAACCTGAGCGTCACCTTCACCTTGTCGCCGCCTTCCAAGAACTTCGTCACGTTCTTCATCTTCACGTCGTAGTCGTGTGTGTCGATGTTTGGGCGGAACTTGACCTCTTTGACCTCGATCACTTTCTGCTTTTTCTTCGCCTCATTGGCCTTCTTCTGCTGCTCGTATTTGAACTTGCCGAAGTCCATGATCTTGCAGACAGGCGGATTGGCATTGGGCGAGATTTCCACGAGATCCAGTCCAGCGTCTTCGGCCAATGTCATGGCGCGACGGGGATCGACGACTCCGTGGTTTTCACCTTCATGATCAATGAGACGGATTTCCGGGGATCGGATCATGCCGTTGACGCGCGGTCCCGTATCGCGTTGGGGTGGCGCGTGATGAGGTCTTCTGGCGATTGGTCACTCTCCTTGGTTGCTTACCGGGTGCCCCGGTGGCGGATGACGTTGTGCAAAGCGGGTGGTCCCGCGACGCCTATATAGCCAGCGTCGCGCGAAAACGGAAGAGTGTCCCGAACCTGGAATCCCGCTCAATCGTCAGAAAGTGAGGGGTCGAAAGCGGGATTTCCGCGCGCCAGCAGGATGACGGTCGGCTGGTCGGGCAGCGTGTCAAAAGACAGTGTGATGGTGTCTGTTCCCGGCAGGTCCACCGCAAATTCGTCCGACATTCCCACCAGAAAGGCCTGCATCGACGTGGTGCTGAACGCGTGCATGGGCAGCACGACGCGGGCCTTGAAGGTCTTTAACACCTCGATCATGCCCGGCAGATCCAGCGTGAACGTGCCATCGACCGGCGCCATGACCACGTCCAGGCGCCCGACCAGGCCGTACTGCTCCTCGGTCAGGACGTGGTGCAGGTGGCCCAAGTGCCCGATGCACAGATCCGCGACCTCGAAGACGAAGATCGAGTTGCCGTCCGCCTCCGGTTCACCCCAGCCACGGATATCAGTCGTCACGTTGCGGATGGTCACGTCCTGGACGCGCAGGCGGTAATTGGCGGGGCCCTTGCCGTCGTGGTCCCAGCCGCGCAGCACATATTTGATCTCGGGGTCGGGAAACGCGGTCCAGTGCGTCTCATGCGCGCGATTCATAGTCACCACGGTCGGGATGATCTTCTCGCCGTTCTCGTCAAACCCGGCGGTGCCGAAGAAGTCCGTGGCGATCGACACGCCGTCCGCGGTTTCGATCAAAAAGGTCGAGTGGGCGACATAGGTGATCTTGACCGCGGGCGCCTGGTATTGGGCGGGCGAGGGCGTGCCCAGCTGGGCATAGCGCACCGCCATCCCCTGGTCGCGCATGTCTTCGACAAACGCGTAGCACGAGCTTGCCAGGGCAGCGGACGGGGCAAAAGAGGCTGTGAGCAGGGCGGCGAAGGCATAAGCGGCAAGACGCATGACGGTTCTCCGGGCGGCCAATACCTGTCAGGTAGCCCACCGCCTGGCGGCGTCATGGGCAATCCGTCAGAAAACGCCCCCAGACGGCCGTCTGGGGGCTTTTGGGCGTGTTTAAGCGGGTCAGGCTGCCTTGTCGCTGCTGAGCGCGCGGCGCAGGTCCGGGGGCGTTGCCTCGTCGACTAGGGCGGCGATCGCCTCCTCTAACGGCACGACCTTCTGGCCCTTTTCGCCCAGTCGGCGGACGCTGACGGTGCCAGCCTCGACCTCTTGGCGGCCCACTGCCAGGATTGCCGGGACGTGGGCGTCGGAATGTTCGCGGACCTTGTAGTTGATCTTCTCGTTGCGCTTGTCGCTTTCCGCCCGGATGCCGCGCGCCTGCAGGGCCGCGACGACCCGGTCGGCATAGT
>JBCCML010000030.1:0-54731 GCA_039026375.1 Pseudomonadota bacterium | reverse complement strand
GGGTGGGGGGGGGGGGGGGGGGGGGGGGGGGGGGGGGGGGCCCCCCCCCCCCCCCCCCGACCCTGTCCAACTATGCCGCCCAACTAAGCCGCTGCCGCGAACAGATCGAACAGCGCGTCGATCTCGGCTTCGGTATTGTAGACATGCGGCGCGATGCGCAGAAACCCGCCGCTCACCGTCGCCGCGGGACGCAACGGCTCGCAATCGGGCGTGGCCAGCTTCACCACATGCCCCGCTTCGCGCGCACGAGCAGCCAGCTGCCCGATCATATCCGCGGGGCCGCGCAGGGTGGTGATGGCAGAGCGTGCCATCTCCGCCCCCGCAAGGCTCACACCCAACCGCGCGGCCCTGCCCCGGACATGGCCCGCCAGTTGCGCCAGCCGCCCCTGAATCCCAGTCGCGTCCGCCAGGTGCACGTCCAGCGCCGCGCCCAACCCCAGACGTAGGGCTGCATTGAACCCCAATTTCTCAAACCGTGTGGCATCGGCGCAGTCCAGGCCGATCCCGTCGGGCCAGCTGAGCCGCCCGTCATCGGCCACCCTGGAGGGCGCCAGGTGCGCCATCGCCGCCCGCCGCACCGCCAGAAAGCCGGTGCCCTTGGGCCCCCGCAACCATTTGCGCGCAGGCGCGGCCACGATGTCGGCGCCCAGCGCTCCCATATCCACGGGCATCTGCGCCACCGCCTGGCTGATATCGACCACCAGAAAGCAGCTCTCCGGACGATCCAACGCGCCGATCGCCTCCACCGGATAGCGCTCCCCCGTCAGCGAGCAGACCAGCGGCAGGCAAATCGCCGCCAGGTCCTGGCCCATCCGCGCGGCGATGGCGGGCACGTCCAGCTTGCCCGTGGCATCGGTGGCCATCACCTCGATCTGGGCGCCCAGGCGCTGCAGCAGCGCGACGTTCGAGCTCCACTCCCCCGGTGCGCACAGCACCCGGCGCCCGGCCACCGGCAGCGACAGGATGGCCGCGTTCCAGGCCAGAGTGCCCCAGTCCAGAAAGGCCAACTCGTCCGTTTCGGCCCCGATCAGCGCGGCCAGCCGCGGGCGGATGCGTGCCACCTCCTCGGCGGCCTCGGCTTCCGCCGCGGGGTCGCCGATCTCCAGCGCGCGGCTGAGATGCGCGATCATCCGGCGGTGGACGGCGGGGTCCGGCAAGCCGGCGCCGGCGGCATTCAGATAGGCCATGGGGATCCTTTCGGTGCGGGTCACAGGCGATCAGGGTTCAGTCAAGGTTCGCTCAGGGCTCAGGGCTCAGGCAACCTACCCGTGTCCACGCGCCCGCGGGCATGAATTCTGGCGATGTTGTGCAGTGGCGGGCGCGATGGGTCGCAGGGTTGTGATGCCTTAGGCGCAATTTGCTGCCTGCCTGCCGCTTTCAACTGGGCCAAAGCGTGCCATCTTGCCTTATGGCTCCTGCGGGTAGAGCCGCACAAGCAGACGGCCCCCGCATAGCCGGCCCGGACCATCCGGCCCGATCACACAGGCGACCCAGATGACCCAGGCTGACGATTTCGGTTTCGGCACCCAGATCCGGAAATCCCCATTCTTCGATGCCACCGTGCGCTGGGGTGCCCAGGGGTTTTCGGTCTACAACCACATGTATATCCCCCGCGACTTCGGCGATGCCGAGCAGAATTTCTGGAATCTGGTCAACCACGCGATCCTCTGCGACGTCTCGGTCGAGCGGCAGGTCGAGATCACGGGCCCCGATGCGACGCGCTTCATGCAGATGCTGACGCCGCGCGATCTGTCAAAGATGGCCGTCGGCCAGTGCAAATACATCCTGATCACCAATGCCGAGGGCGGCATCCTGAACGACCCCGTCCTGCTGCGCCTGGGCGAGAACCATTTCTGGATCTCGCTGGCGGACAGTGACGTGCTGTTATGGGCGCAGGGGGTGGCGGTGCATTCCGGCATGAATGTCACGATCCACGAGCCGGATGCCTCGCCGCTGCAATTGCAGGGGCCCAAGTCGGGCGAGATCATGCGCCGGCTGTTCGGCGATGAGATCCTGACGCTGAAATACTACTGGCTGCGCGAACTGGAGCTGGAGGGTATCCCGCTGGTCGTCTCGCGCACCGGCTGGTCCAGCGAACTGGGCTACGAGATCTATCTGCGTGACGGCAGCAAGGGCGACCAGCTGTGGGAGCGGATCATGGCCGCGGGCAAGGATCTGGGCCTGCAGCCGGGGCATACCTCGTCGATCCGGCGGATCGAGGGGGGCATGCTGTCCTATCACGCCGATGCCGACATCCACACCAACCCGTTCGAGCTGGGCCTGGACCGGTTGGTCAGCCTGGACAGCGAGGCTGACTTCATCGGCAAGGCCGCGCTGCGCCGGATCCGCGAGCAGGGGCCAAAGCGGCGCCAGATCGGGTTGATCCTGGACGGCGCCCCCCTGCCCGGCCCCAACACGCGGTTTTGGCCGATCCTTGTTGCGGGCCAAACCGTCGGCAAGGTCACGTCCGCGGTCTATTCGCCCCGGCTGAAGCAGAACATCGCCCTGGCAATGATCGAGAGCGCGCACGCGCAGCTGGGCACAAACGTCGTGGTGGCAGCAAAAAGCGGAAGGATGAGCGCCGAGATCGTCGACTACCCGTTCTACGATCCGCGCAAGAAGATCGCCGCCGCCTGAAGATCGCGCGCACCGGGCGTCAGTTTCGCGTCAGGCCCGGATATCAATTCCTGGCGGTGAAGCTGATCGGCAGGTGGATCGGCCCGGTATTGCCGCTGTCGGGCAGCCATGTCGCCGGGCCACTCGGGCGCGGGTCGACCAGGCGCTGGGGCAGCACGGTCAGCGCCACCGCCATGTCGCTGCGGGCAATCGCGTGGCCCAGGCAATGGTGCACCCCGCCGCCAAAGCCGAAATGGCGCTTGCGCTCGGCGGTGATATCGAACCCGTCCGCGTAGACGTCGCGGTCCGTTCCGGCCGCCCCTGACAGCAGGTGCAGCGTTGTGCCCCGGGCAATCTCCAGCCCCTGATAGGTCAGGTCCTCGACCGCCTCGCGCGTTACCCAGGTGATGGTGGGGCGCACGCGCATCACCTCCTCGACCGCTTGGGGGGCCAAATCGGGGTTTGCCGCCAGCATCTCCCATTGGTCGAGGTGGTCAAAGAACATCGACAGACCCAGGCCCAGCTGGTTGCGCGTGGTGTCGATGCCCGCGAAGACCAGCATCAGGATCATGTCGCGCAGCTCGTCATCGGACAGGCGGTCGCCTTCCTCGCTGGCGCTGATCAGGACCGAGATGAAGTCATCGCCGCGCGCGTCGCGCCGCCGGGCCACGACCTCGTCGGCGTATTCGTACATTCCTTCGGTGGCCGCATCTATTTCAGCGGCATGCTTGGCAAAGTCGACACCCAGGGCCAGGCCCATGACGGCGGAAAGCTGCAGGACGCGGGGTGCCTCCGCCTGCGGCAGACCCAGCATCAGGCAGAGGATCTGCGAGGCGTAGGGGTCCGCGAACTCGGCCATGAAATCGCAACTGCCCCGGTCGATGAAACCGTCGACCAGGGCGCCCGCCATCTCGACGAAACGGGGGCGCATGACCTTGAGCAGCCGGGGCGAGAAGGCCGGATTCACCAGGCGGCGCAGGCGCGAGTGGTCCTTGCCCTCTTGCACCAGGATCGTGCGCGCCCACCAATCGGCAAACAGGCCCGTGACACCGTTATGGTCGGGCCAGGCATGGCTGCCCTGCCTCAGCGCGCGGTTGATCAACAGCTCGCCCATCTCGCGGTGGCGCAGCACCGCGATGCCGTAGGGCGTGCGCGCATACCACGACCGCGCCCGCGCCTCGGCCACAAGCGGATCGCGCAGCGAGAAGCTGGGATCGTCGAGCGGCAGGAACGGCGCGTCCAGATCGGCGGTTACGGTCATCGCAATGCTCCCTGGCGGCGCGGGACGCCCGGTCCGGCCGCGCGGTAGGTCAGGTCGGTGCAACAGGGCCTTTCATCAGGGCAGACAGTCCATGTAGTTCTCGGTGTCGAAGTCCGAGACCGTGTGCAGGAAACGCTCCCACTCGTCGGTCTTATACTCGTTATAGAGGCGGTACATCTCGCCCGGCATGGCGGATTTAATAACCTCGTCCTGGCCCAAAGCCGTCAGCGCATCGCCCAGGGTCATGGGCAGCTTCTGGACCAGCTTGCCCTCCTCCATGGCGACGTAGATGTTGCGCTCTTCGGGTTGGCCACACGGGATCTTGTCGCTGAGCCCGTGATCGCAGGCCTGCATGATCCCGGCGGCCATCAGGTAGGGGTTCACCATCGAGTCGACCGAGCGGAACTCGAACCGCCCAGGGGCCGAGATCCGCAGCCCCGTGGTGCGGTTCTGGAAGCCCCAATCCTTGAAGACCGGCGCCCAGAAACCCGTGTCCCAGAGGCGGCGGTAGGAGTTTACCGTGGAACAGCCGATGGCGGTCAGGGCGTCCAGGTGGCTGACGATGCCGCCGATCGAATGCTGGCCCACCATGCCGGGCATCTGCGGGTCGTCGCCTTCGGGCATGAAGCGGTTCGTCCCGCCGGATCGGTAGGTGAAGACATCGCTCATGGCCACGCCCGCGCCCTTGCCCAGCGCCTTTGCGCTGTCTTCGCCGCCTTCCCACAGCGACAGGTTGTGGTGACAGCCCGACGCCGAGACGCCCATGAAAGGCTTCGACATGAAGCAGGCGATCAGGTTGTTTTCGCGCGCGACCTGGGCGCAGATCTGGCGATAGGTGGTCAGGCGGTCGGCATTGCGCAGGCAGTCATCGAAGGTGAAGTTCAGCTCCAACTGACCGGGCGCGTCCTCGTGATCGCCCTGGATCATGTCCAGGCCCATGGCGTGGCAATATTCGATGACGCGCAGGAAGACGGGCCGCAGGCTTTCGAACTGGTCGATGTGGTAGCAATAGGGGTTCGAGAAGCCACCATCCGGCTTGCCGTCCTCGCCCTTCTTCAGCCACATCATCTCGGGTTCCGTGCCCGTGCGCATGTGCAGCCCGTGCTTGTCCTGGAAGTCCGCGTGCAGGCGGCGCAGGTTGCCGCGGCAATCCGACGTCAGGAAAGCGCCAGGGTCCTCGCGCTCCTCGCGGCCGCGGAACAGCGTGCAGAAAAGCCGCGCGACGCGCTTGTCCCAGGGCAGCTGGCAGAACGTCTCCGGCTCGGGGATGCCCACCAGTTCGGCCGATTCCGGACCATAGCCCATGTAATCGCCGTGGCGGTTGACGAACAGGTTGACCGTCGCGCCATAGACCAACTGGAAGCCCTTGTTGGCGATGCTCTCCCAATGCGAGGCCGGGATGCCCTTGCCGCAGATCCGCCCCGTGACCGAGACGAACTGCAGATAGAGATACTCGATCTCGTGCTCGTCGATCAGGCGGCGCACCTCGGCGATCTTGTCGGCGCGTCCCGGGGCGTCAACGAAGGCTTCGATATCGGTCATGGTCACAGGCTCTCCAGGTAGCGCGCCCGCTCGAAGGCCGAGACATGGGCGTGGAACGCCGCGGCCTCGGCCCTGCAATAGGACGCGTAGTGGTCGACAAAGGGGTCTCCGAACAGGGCGCGGGCGATGTCCGAAGCGGCGAAGCGGGCGGCGGCCTCCTCCAACGAGGTCGGCAACAGGCTGTCGGGGTCGACCAGGGCAGTGCGGGCATTGCCCTGGACGGGGTCGCCGGGGTCGGCGTCCGTCTCGATGCCCCAGAGGCCCGCGGCCAGGGCCATGGCGGCGGTCAGGTGCGGGTTGGTGTCGGCGCCGGGCAGGCGCAATTCCAACCGGGCTTCGTCTGCCGTCCGCGAGACGACGCGCACCCCGCAGGAATAGTTGCCGACCCCCCAGCTGGGCGTGCGGGGCGCCCAATTGCCGGGGCGCAGGCGGCGATAGGCGTTCACGGTTGGCGCGAACAGGCACATCAGCGCGGGCGTCAGCGCGACGATCCCGCCCAGGAAGGCGCGCCCCATTTTGCTGAGGCCGTGCGGATCGCGGGCGCTGTGCAGCTTTGGCCTGCCCGTCTTCTTGGCGTCTTTCAGCGAGATGTTCAGGTGGCCACACAGGCCCGGAAAGCCCGCGTCCAACTGCGCCATGAAGCTGGCCGTCATGCCGTGTTGCCGGGCGCCGGCCTTCAGCGCCATCTTGAACAGTGCCGCGTCGTCGGCGGCCCGGATCAGGGGGCTGGGCCCCAGGCAGTACTCGACGCAGCCGGGCCCGAGTTCCGCGCAACGATGGTCCAGCGCGATCTCCATCCCGTGGAGCAGCGTGTCCAGTGCCTGCAGGAAGGCGGCATCAGCAGCGGGCGAGGTCGTGGACCAGCAGCGGTTCAGCGTCAGCGCGGGGCTGAGGTCGCGCCACCCCTTTCGGCGCAGCGCATCGCCGTCGTCGGCCAGATAGATCGTCTCAAACTCGAACCCGCCGATGGCGTCCAGCCCCATGCCAGCGGCCTTCTGGATCTGGCGGGCCAAGATGGTCCGGGGCGAGATATCGGCCGAGGGGCCGGTATAGTCAGCGATGGCCAACTGGGCGCCATCCTCGAACGGGAAGGCGCGCAGCGTGTCCGGGTCTAAGGTGCAGGGCTCGTCGACAAAGCCCCGCTCGGCAAAGCACGTCTCGTCGTGCATCCAGAACGGCAGCGCGTCGATGAAGTGCCAACCCTGAGTGGCGGCGGCGTGGTAGCCCGGACCATCTAGGCGCTTGGAGCGAAAGGCGCCGGTGAAATCGAAGATACCCAGGTGGACGGGTCCGGTGGGTGCCGTGGACCCTTGCGCGCCCTTACGCTGCCGTTTCGCCTTCTCCGCCAAGAACTCCCCCGATCCGTGCGATCTCCTGTTCACCACAGTTTGGCGGCGTGATCAAAGTAAAATCAAAGCCCACCGGATGTGCCCCGGATCATTCCTGAATGCGCCGCCATGACCAAAGATGCAGCATATGGCGGCGCCCCATTCCCGGGAATCACTCTGCGCGGATACCGCGTCAGATCTTGGTGTTCGCGTCCGATTAGAACAAAGGCAGCTAACAAATTTCTGCTTATTTCTTAGGCGAATCTTCCGGCATTAATCCACCCGATATCCGCATATCCCCATGATTTAAAACACAAATTCAGATTGTATAAAAAGACTCACTTAAGGGTTTCCAGGGTTGGCGCTTTGGATAAAGCTCAAATCGATTCGATTTCTGCCAACGGGGAACCTCATGGAAGAACAAATCGCCGAACTCACGGCCAAGATTGCGGCACTTGAAGAAGGTGCGGGTTGGTCGACTGCCGTGAACATGGAAGTGTTTTACTGGTGGTGTACTGCACTGATGTTCATCATCCACGCCGGCTTCTTGGGCTACGAGATGGGGGCGTCGCGTAAAAAGAACGTGTTGGCCTCGGGCATGAAGAACATCCTGGCCTTTGCGTTCGTGCTGCCGACCTTCTTCTTCGTTGGCTGGTGGATTTATCTGGCAAGCCCCACGGGTCTGCCTGACTTCACCGCAGAAACAGGCGGCGCGCCCTGGTCCGAAAAAATGGGCCCCAACCTGACCGACAACGCCAGCGGCATCTTCTGGGCCGCCTTTGCGCTGTTCTCCGCCACCACGGCCTCGATCTTTTCGGGCGCAGTGATCGAGCGGATCAAGCTGTCGGGCTTTATCATTCTGGCCATTCTGTTGGGATCGGTCGTCTGGATCCTGGGCGCCTCGTGGGCGTGGCACGGTGACGGCTGGTTGCTGACCGAGTACGGCTGGCACGATTTCGGCGCCGCAGGCTGTGTGCACATGATCGCTGCGTTCTTCGCGCTGGGTGTGCTGATCAACCTGGGCCCGCGGATCGGCAAGTTTAACGCCGACGGCACCGCCAACGAGATCCGGCCCCACAACATCCCACTGGCCACCTTTGGCCTGATGGTGCTGATCGTGGGCTTCTTCGGCTTCCTGGGCGGCTGCATCATCTACAACGGCACCGGTCAGTGGACGACGATCTTCGGCAACCCGACCACGCTGTCGGCAGTGGCGTTCAACACGCTGATGTGCTTCTCGGGCGGCATCATCGGGGGCTGGCTGGCTGGCCGTGACCCGTTCTGGATGATGTCGGGCGCGCTGGCGGGCATCTTTGCCGCGGCATCGGGTCTGGATGTCTACTGGCCCCCGCTGGCCTTCCTGCTGGGTCTGTGCGGTGGCATCATCGCCCCGATCGGCGCCAAGTGGCTGGAGAACACCTTCAAGATCGACGATGCCGTCGGCGCCGTGTCGGTGCACGGCTTCGCCGGTGCCTTCGGTGTGGTGGCCTTCGGGATCTTCGCCGCTGGCTACCCGAACGGCGACTATCCCGACACCAACCTGCTGGGTCAGGTGATCGGCGCCGTGGCGATGGCGCTGCTGGGCTTCATCCCCGGTTACGTCGTCTCGCTGGTCCTGAAGCTGGTTGGCCTGCTGCGCATCCCGGAGCATGTCGAGATCATGGGCATGGACCTGGCCGAGGTGCCGATCGCCGCTTACCCGGAGGGCATGCACACGCCCTTCGGCGACAGCACGCCCAAGTCGACGGGTGGCGCGGTTGCCACGCCGGCCGAGTAATCCTGCAATTCTGATCAAAGGAGCATCATCATGGGTTCACCGATCGACAGCTGGGAAGGCGCGGGCGCGTTCTTCACCGGTGCAGGCGGCTCGACGCCCGGCATCATCCTGGCACTGTCCATGATCGCGGTTGTCGGCGCGATCGCCTACGGCGCCTACCAGGAAGAGAAGTCGCACAAGTCGGACAAGTAGACCTGACAGGCGGGCCGCGGCCCGCCCGACGGCCAAGAACAGAAGGGCCGCAGCTTGCGGCCCTTCCCTTTTGACCAGATCCTGATGGCCGGCCGGGCCAGATCACGCACACCGATCAGACCGATCAAATGACCTTCAGGACTGCGACCAGGGACGTAATAGGGACGTGACGATGACGGACGCCGCGGCGTTGAAGACCGAACTCGAGGCGCAGGGGGTCAAAACCTGCATCGCCTCTTACGTAGACATGCACGGCGTATCGAAATCCAAGTTCGTGCCGATCTCGCATTTCAGTCAGATGATGGGCGGGTCCGAGATGTTTACGGGCGCTGCCCTGGACGGGGTGCCGCAGGAAATCAACGACGAGGAGGTCGCGTGCATGCCCGACCCGGCCTCGTGCTCGATCCTGCCGTTCCGACCCGACACCGCCTATTTCTCGTGCGATCTGTGGTGCGAAGGCCAACCGTTCGAGGCATGCTCGCGCAATATCCTGGGCCGCCAGGTCGCCAAGGCTGCCGAGATGGGCTTCACCATGAACCTCGGCATGGAGGCGGAGTTCTTCGTCTTCCGTGACGCGCCCGGCGTGCCCGCGCCCGTCTCGCCCCTGCACCACTTGGAAAAGCCCGCCTACGACACCACCCGGCTGCTGGATAACATGCACTGGCTGGATGAACTGGTGGACGCGATGAACACGCTGGGCTGGGACGTCTATTCGTTCGACCATGAGGACGGGATCGGCCAGGTCGAGATCGACTTTGCCTATGCGGATGTGCGCACCATGTCCGACCGCTTCGTGCTGCTGCGCATGATGTCGAACATGATCGCGCGCAAGCACGGGGCCTATGCGTCCTTCATGCCGAAACCCTATGGCGACCGCACAGGCTCGGGCGCGCATTTCAACATGTCGCTGGCCGATCGCGGTACGGGCGAGAATCTGTTCAAATCCGATGACGATCCGCGCGGCTGCGGACTGTCGCCGCTGGGCTATCAGTTCCTGGCGGGAATCCTGCGCCACCTTCCCGCGATCATGGCGGTCGTGGCGCCGTCAGTGAACAGCTACAAGCGGCTGGTCAAGCAGGGCTCGATGTCCGGGTTCACCTGGGCGCCGGTTTTTGCCTGCTATGGCAACAACAACCGCACCAATGCGATGCGCATCCCGAAGGGCGGCGGCCGGGTCGAGCTGCGTGCCGCCGACAGTGCTTGCAATCCCTATCTGGGCGCGGCCATGTGCCTGGCGGCGGGGTTGGAGGGGATTGCCGAAGGTCTGGACCCCGGCGAGCCCAACACCGACAACATGTATCTGGTCTCGGATGCTGAACGGACCGAACGCGGCATCGAGATGCTGCCCCGCACGCTGGACGAGGCGGTGCGCGCCTTTAAGGCCGACCCGCTGTCCAAGGCCGTCTTTGGGGAGGCGATGTTCGACAGCTGGAGCGAATTCAAGGACCAGGAATGGCTGAGCTATCTCAACCACGTCTCTGACTGGGAAATGCAGCGCTACCTGCGCTTTTTCTGAGGGGGATTGCCCAACCGCGCGCCTGTGTCCGATCGCCTGTTCAAAGGCGTGGCCCCAAGGTCGCAGCACAAGAATAAACCCAAGATGGCTGCTGCAGGGAACGGCAGCCGCATACAGCGAGGAGTATGACCGTGATCTCGAAAGACAGTGACATTCTGGACCTGGCCGAGGGCCTGTCCGAGCCGCGCAAGTTCCGTGACATGGCGCTTGCCAATGAGCCGATGCCGAACTTCTCCAGCACGCCCGGCGGGCCCAACGACACGCCGCTATCCTTCTGGGCGTCGTGGCAGCTGAAGGATCGGCCCCGCCGCATCGCGCTGCTGATGGACGACTGCCAAGAGGAATACCGACCTTACGCCGGCGAGATCCTGCCCAACCTGCAAAAGCTGCTGGGCACCTTTCGCAAAGCGAAGGCCGAGACCGACGGCGTCTGCACGGTCTGGAGCTCGTGGACCCGGCGCTTTGACGATGGCATCTCGAACTCGATGGACCGCTGGTACGGCCCGCGGGGCCTGAACCCCGAGACACCCGAAAACGCCGTCTACGTGTTCGGCGGCGCGCCCGGTATGAAACCGATGGCCGAGATCGCGCCGACCGACGCCGAAATCGCCGACGGCTGGTTCTACCACGGCAAGCACCTGGACATGTTCTGGACCTTTGACGAGCACGGCGACTCGTATCTGGACAAGAAGCTGAAAAGCCACGCCATCGATACGGTGGTTATCGTGGGGCTGTGGACCGATGAGTGCATCCTCAGCACGGTCTATGCTTCGAACTCGCGGGGCTATGACGTGGTGGTGGCGGGCGATGCCGTTTCGACCGCGACGGCCAACCACGAGATCGCGCTGACGGTGGCCAACAGCACGGTGGCCAAGGTGCTGCCGACCGACGAGATCGTCGCCTACATGGAGAACGACTTCACGGTCGGCGCGCCGGGCGCCGTGAAGGGCACGACGTTCCCGGATGGCCGCCGCGACGGCTGATCCGCAGGGGTGAGGGGCGGGGCTGGGCCAGTCGCATGTCGGCAAGCCCAGCCCTTAACTTCCGAGGGCTAATGACGCCCTTGCCGTGCAAATGATGCCAACAAGGCCGCCCAAGCGCTTGTGGCAAAACGGCAATATCGGCGGCCAGATCACCAGGTCGGCGATGAAACCAGACCCAAAAGCCCCCACATCTGAATTGAATGAAGCGACGGACGAAAATTGAAGCGATTTCAATGGGCCTGCGGCCCGCCCAGAAGACTCTGCGGGCGATCGACGCCACGGATTTCAGCGACTATGTGGCCAACTTTCTGCGCCAACGGGCACTGCGGATCTTCTCGACCGGACTGACAGCGGCCGTTGCCTCGCTGGTTCTGGGCAAGAAACTGGTCCCGTTTTCCCTGCGCTCGGCAGCCATCGGCGGCGTCGCCCTGCTGATGGCGGGGTGCTTCACCTTCAAATACCTGCGCCGAAAACAGGACCTGAACCGCGCCACGACCCTGCACCTGAACAACCTGAAGGACTTCAAGCAACGGCGCGAGGCGGTGCTGTACATGCAGTTGTGGAAGGAGATGCGGGCCCACATGATCCCGGCGCACCGCAACGTGGAACTGCCCCCCGACATCGAACCCATCGCCTGGGATGACATCCCCCGTGAGATCCGGGCCTTCATCGAGCGCGAAAGCTCGCTGAACAGCGAGGATGCGCAATGGCCCTGCCCCACGCAGGCCGAGATGATCTCCTCGCTCACCCATTTCGTGCGCACCCACCAGGCGCTGCGGCGCAATCGCGATATCGACGCGCACGAGCAAGAGTTCCAGCTGGGCTATCAGACCACCGTGATCGACGAGTGGATGGACCAGATCATGCGCTCGGGCGGTGTCTCGAAATATGCGAAGTATGATCCCAAGATCCAGCACATCCTGGGGATCACGCGCGGACGCGTCGGCTCGTTCCTGCACAACCTGATCCATCCGGAGGATTCGTCCCTGCTGGACCGGTTCACGAAAAGCCGGGTCCTGCTGGACACGGTCTACATCGTCGACCGCGCCAACAAGAAGTTCATCCCGGCCCACAATCAGGCGCCAGCGGGGGCGCGATACCGGCGCTTCTCGTTGTTGGATTGCCTGGATTTCGAAGACGATCAGCGCTCGAACCTGATCCGCTGTTTCGGCGATGCCGACGCGGGCCACGAGATTGCGGATTTCTTCGCGTCCGAGACCAAGACATCGCTGACCCGGGTCTTTTCGCAGAACCCTGTCACGATGGCCGAGCATATCTTCTTCATGTTCCTGGCAGACATCAAACTGGGGCTGCGGTGCCGGATCTCGGTCGATCCGCATTTCATCATCAGCGGCGATTTCCGCCGCTATGTCGCCCATATCGACGAACGCTACCACGTGAACATCCTGGAGGCGGCGGCGCTGGAGGAGGCCGAGCGCGGCACTGCCGAACAGGTCGCCGAGGCCGAGGCGCTGGTGGACGTGAACTTCCCTGATGCGACGTCGTCTCAGCGGCGCGCCTTCGTGATGGCCTATCACATGGACTTCACGATCAGAACGGACCGGTACGGCATCAAGACGATGCTGGCTGACGCGGTCGACGCGGCTAGCAAGATCCCCAAGGAGATGCACGAGCGCGTGCGCTACATCTTTCAGTCCGAGGCGCTGTTCTTCAAATTGCTGAATAGCAGCCGGCAATTCTTTGCCCTGTCCTGCCGGATGCACCCGGATGTCTATCACGCGTTCTTCACCGGCATCATCGAGCACGAGACCCGGCCCATCCAGGACATCCGCCTGATCGAGCAACCGGGCGACGCCCACCTATTGGCGTGCACCTGGAGGTCAGGCCCGATAGCGGCCTGGAGCTGGACCATGCGCAGACCCGGGCCCGGATTGCGCGGGCGCTCCGGTGTCACCCGAACGCGATCCACGGGATACAGGTCACGGACACGACCGTGACGTTCGAGTTTCAGCGGGCGCCGTGGGGAAAGCGCGCCAGCTTGGACTGGATTTCAAACCGGTTGCAGGATCACCTTCTCAGTCTGTTGGCCTGGCGGGTGGATCGGGACCGGTTCCAGGTGTCTTGCCCGGCGCTGCCCCTGCAGGCACCATCAGTCAAGTATCCCCGCGCTGCCGGGTAGTCCCACCGGGCAACCGTGACTGCCGCGCCTGACAGCCAAGCGTGAAGTCCCCTATTCCTCCACGAACTCCAGCGTCTCGCCCACCCCGGACCCGCAGCGGCCAAAGTGCCCGGGGTTCACCTCCAGCGCATAGAGGGTACGGTCCGGGCCGCGGGTCTGGCCAAGATCGAAGGGTTTCATCCGGGCGATCGCCAGCACCTTCAGATCGCGGTCCAGGAAGGCGATCTCCAGCGGGATGCGCGTGTTCTTCATCCAGAACCCTACCGGGCCCACACGGTCAAAGATGAAAATCATGCCCCGGTTCTGGTCCATAAAGTCGCGGTGCATCAGCCCGGTCGACCGGCTTTCCGGGGTATCCGCAATCTCGACAATGGTGCGGCATTTGCCGATCTGCAGGATCCGCTCCTCCAGCCCCGTCTGCGCCGTATCCGCGTACAGCGTGCAAGCCCCGACCAACAGCATGCTCAATGCGGTGATCACAACCGCCCCCAGGCGGCCCAACGCGCTGATTGCGCTCATTGCGTCACCAACTGGGCCAGCGGCGCGCCATTGCGTCCGATCAGCGTCAGGGTGGTCTCGTCCCGTTCGGCGTTGGCCGTCGCGGTCATGACCTGGAAGAAGGCACGCTCCACATCCAGGCCATCCGGTCCCGGCGGGCAGAATTTGCGGGTTGAGATGACATTGCCGATGCCCAGGCCCTCCACGTCAGAGTATCGGCCGCGGAAATTGTTGCAGCCGGAATACCCGACGACGCTACCATCCGCACCGAAGGCGATCCAGGCCCCGCTGTCCAATGCCGGTCGACCGTCGATGGTGACCAGGCGCCAGCTGGTGCTGGCTAGCGCGCCGGGCTCAAGTGTCGGGGCCGCACACCCAGCCGCCAGCAGCCCGCCCGCCAGGGCGACACCGGCAAGGGCCAGCGTGGGTCTCATCTCGCATCCTCCAGGATCATGTGGGCCCCTTTCTCGGCGATCATCAGCGTGGGCGAATTCGTGTTGCCCGAGGTGATGGTGGGCATGACCGAGGCATCGATCACGCGCAAGCGTCTTACGCCGTTCACCCGCAGGCGCGGGTCAACCACGGCGTCCCCATCCGCGCCCATGCGGCAGGTGGAGACGGGGTGGAAGATCGTGGTGCCGATCCGGCCCGCGGCCTCCTCCAGCGCCTCCTGCGTGTCAGCCGCGTCGCCCGGCAGGTATTCGTCCGGCTGGTAGGCGGCCATGGCGGGTTGCGCCATGATCTGCCGGGTCAGGCGAATGGCATCCGCGGCCACGGCCCGGTCGGCGGGCGCGGATAGATAATTCGGCCGGATCGCAGGGGCCGCCAGGGGATCGGGGCTGGTCGCCATCACCTCGCCCCGGCTATCGGGGCGCAGATTGCAGACCGACGCCGTCATGGCCGGAAAGTCGTGCAAGGGATCGCCGAACTTGTCCAGGCTGAGCGGCTGGACATGGTATTGCAGGTTGGGTGTCTCGAACGCCTCGGACGATCGGGCGAAGGCGCCAACCTGGCTGGGTGCCATCGACATCGGGCCCGAGCGCTTGAACAGGTATTCCAGCCCGATCTTGGCCTTGCCGAACAGGGTCGCCGCCGTCTGGTTCAGTGTCTCGACCCCCTGGACCTTGTAGATCAGGCGCAGTTGCAGGTGATCGGACAGGTTCTGGCCCACCTGTGGCCGGTCCAGGGCGACGGTGATGTCCAGATCAGCCAAGGCCTGGGCCGGGCCGATCCCCGACAGCTGCATCAGATGGGGCGAGCCGATGGCACCCGCGGCCAGAATAACCTCGCCATCGGCAAAGGCCCGGGCGGGCTGGCCCGCGACCCGCAATTCGACGCCGCGGGCCTCACCGTCCTTCAGAAGAATCCGCGTCGACTGGGCCTCGGTGACGATCCGCAGGTTTGGCCGCCCCTTGGCTGGGCGCAAAAAGGCCTTAGCCGTGTTCCAACGCCAGCCCGAGCGCTGGTTCACCTGGAAGTAGGCCGAGCCGAAATTGTCCCCGGTGTTGAAATCAGTGACCTTCGGGATGCCCGCCTGCTGGGCCGCGTCGCGGAAGGCATCCAGGATCTCCCAGGAAAGGCGCGGCTCCTCGACCCGCCATTCGCCGCCCGCCTCGTGCAGGCCCGGCGCCGAATGATCGGGACCGTCCCAATGATCCTCGTGGCGCAGGAAATAGGGCAGCACATCGTCCCAACCCCAACCCTGACAGCCCATCTGGCGCCAATTGTCATAGTCGGCCGCTTGCCCGCGCATGTAGATCATGCCGTTGATCGACGAGCATCCCCCCAGCACTTTGCCGCGGGGGTATAGGATCTGACGCCCGCCCAGGCCCGGCTCCGCCTCGGTCTTGAATCCCCAGTCGGTGCGCGGATTGCCGATGCAGTATAGGTAGCCGACGGGGATGTGAATCCAGTGATAGTTGTCGGATTTGCCGGCCTCTAGCAGCAGAACCTTGTTCTTGGGATCCTCGCTCAGGCGGTTGGCCAGCAGACAGCCTGCTGTTCCCGCGCCGACGATGACGTAGTCCCACGCGCCCAGATCTTGCATGCAGTGCCTCCCCCTGACTTGGTGCCGCCCCAGGCGGCGGCGGTCAAGCATGGGACTTGTTGCTGAACGCCGCGGGTTAACGGCGTTGCAAGGTCCGGGCGCTAGACACGGCGCGCTCTGAACAGGGGGACGGCCCGTGCAGCTTCAATTTTCGCTCCGCATGAAGATGTTTGCCATTGTGGCCCTGATGGCACTGCCACTGGCCTGGTTGTTGGCCGGTTGGGTTAGCGAACGGCTGGAGCGTGTCAGCCGCCTGGACCGCGCGGAAATGGCGTTGGGCACGACGACCGTCCTGAGCCATGCGCTCTCCCAAGGGGCAAAAACCGGCGCTGTCGCGGCGGGCCCTGGATCGGCGCTGGACGCCGCTGCAGCAGCCGAGGGATTACCCACGGCAATTCGCGGCCGGGCCGGCGAACTGTCGCAGAACCTGGCCGACAAGCCCAATACCATGCGGTATCTGTCAGGTCTGGCCGAGCTGATCCGTAGCGTGTCAGGCCACGCCAATCTGTCGGGGGCCGGCGGTGGGGGCAGCACTTACCTGGCTCGGGTGGCCTTAGCCGATGGCCCTGCATTGCAGGTGGCTGCCTATCGTCTGGCCAGCACGATCGAGCGGATCGGCGCCAAACCCGAACGTAACCCCGCCGACCGCATGGCGATCATGGTCAATGCAGGCCAGTACAAGGGGATTGCCGACGCGCTGTCCCGCCTGACGCGGATGGCATTCGCCGAAGAGGGTTCGGACCTATTCGCTGCGTCAGAGCGGTACCGAAAGGCAAACTCCGGCTTGCAAGGTAAGGCCGCGCGTCTGGTAGGCGCCGTGAATGGCGAGGATCCGAAGGCGCCACTGGACATCGCGCCGGTGATCGCGGCACATCAGGAGGTGTTGGCGGCGCTGGGGGCCTTGCAGGATACGACACGTACGGCCCTGGCCAATGCTGTAATGGCCGAACGCGCACGGTTGAGTGCCGAGCTTTGGCAACAGGGACTGGCGGTCGGCCTGGGTGTGCTGCTGGCGCTGGCGGCAGCGCTGTGGATGACGCGACAGTTGGCGCGCGGCATGGCGCAGGTACTGACGCATATCGGGCACATCGCACGCGGTGATTTCAGCCGCGACGTGATGGTCACGGGTCGACACGACGAGATCGGCAAGGTGCTGGGCGCTTTGGCGGATCTGACGACCGGGCGGCGGGCCAACGCGCAGGCGGCGCGGCAACTGGCCGATGGCGATCTGGGGACCGAGGTGCGCCCGCTCTCGGATGTCGACACGCTGGGGCTGGCGCAGAAGCGGATGGTCAGCCGCCTGCGCGACGCGATCGGCAAGGCGCGCTCTGGCGCTGCACGGGTTGATACGAGCGCCCAATCGCTGAGCCTGACGGCGGATCGCCTGAGCGACGGGGCCACCCGGCAACAGGAAGCCGCCGACCGGGCGGGAACCGCGGCCAATGCCGTCTCCGACGCGGCGCGCCAGAACGCCGATGCCGCCGAGCAGACCGAGAAGATCGCGCTGGATACCTCACGCGAGGCCGAAGGTGCCCGCGCCGTGATCGACCGCGCGCGGACCGCAATCGAAGACATCGCCCAGAAAATCGCCGTGGTGGATGAGATCGCCCGGCGCACCGATTTGTTGGCCCTGAACGCCGCTGTGGAAGCGGCTCGCGCTGGCGAACATGGCAAAGGTTTTGCCGTCGTTGCAGCAGAGGTCCGCAAGCTGGCCGAGAATGCCCGCCAATCCGCCATGGAGATCGGCGCATTGTCGGCCGAGACCGTGACCATCGCCGACGATCTACAAACCACGACCGAGCGGTTGGTGCCCTCGATCCTTGAGACGGTCGAACTGGTGCGCGGGATATCGACAGCCACGCGCGCACAGACTGAAGAAACGCAGGAGATCGAACAGGCCGTGGCAGCTCTGTCCGATGTCATCTCCCGTAATGTGCAGGCAGCGGCAGAAGCGGCCGACATGTCAGAGGGTCTGAAGGAGGACTCAGCCGACCTGGCCCGCGCCATGGCCTATTTCGAGCTGCCGATCGCTGCGACAGAGACGGGTGCTGAGACGAGCGCAGAGGCGGCTGATAAGGAGACAGCTAAACCCCTTGCCGCTTGAGCGCGTACTCTGGCACCGCTAACCTTTGCCCCTGGACATCTTGGGGGCACCATGAGCATCGAGACCACAGCAGCCGCCTTTTTCGAAGCCTGTGAAAGCGGCAAGGGCTGGGCGGGCTGCGCCGCATACTGCCATGTCGACGCGGGTTTCAATTGCCAATCGGGCGCTTTGGCGGAGGTGAAGACCGTCAAAGGCTACGCGGAGTGGATGGCCGGCATCTTCAAGCCGATGCCGAACGCGTCCTATGACCTAAAGGCGTTCTCCACCGATGAGGCGCGGGGCGTGGTCACTGCCTACGCGGTGTTCAAGGCCACGCACTCCGTCGATGGACACATCCCCGCCACGGGGCAATCCACGTCGTCGGATTACGTCTATGCGATGGCGTTTGAGGACGGGAAGGTCCGGCACGTCACCAAGATCTGGAACGATGCCTTTGCTCTGGCGGAGCTGGGCTGGGCGTAGGGCGGTTGCACCGAGCTAAGTTTTACCGAGCTAAGCGGGGGCGCGTACCGCGCCACGCCGTTACCCCCCACGGGCAAGCGCCCGCGGGGCCCCGCCGCCCGGCCTTGTTGACTGCGCCAAGCAGTGCGGATTCAGGGCCTGATCAGCACTTCGTCCAACACATCGATCGCGCCGTCTGGCTGGACGCGCAGCAAGAAGACCTCGCCCGACGAAACACCCCGCCCGGTCAGGGCCGTGATGTTCACTTGGTGGGTCACCAGCATAACCGTCTGATCGGCGGGTAGGCCCGCGAGAAAGGCCGTGAGGTCCTGGGTCTGGGCATTAGCGGTCGAGCGGTCCTGGAAGAACGAGTTCAAGAAAGGTGCGTCCTCGACCGGGGCCAGATTGAGCAGTTCTGCCGTCTCTCGGCAACGGCACCATTGGCTGGTAAGCACGTGATCGACGGTCACACCAGCCGCGCGAATGGCGGCCCCGATGTCACGAGCCTGCTGGCGTCCACGGTCATCCAGGTTGCGCTGGGTCGTGCAATCGTCCAGCCGAAAGCGTGCTGGGTCGCCCGTACCTGGCGCCAATGCGTGACGCATCAGGGCCACTGTCCGCGGCTGCTGCAGGGGGGCGAAACGCGGTTCGGCGGATACCGCGGTCGCCATGGTCGTGACAGTGGCCGCGGCCAGCGCAATCATGACCCAACGGCGGATCATGTTTTTGGTGCTCGTTTGGCGTAGAATTCCAAGATCGTTGCCTCCAAGCGATCGAAAACGGGGGTCAGATGCGATAGCTGGCGCAGTGCGCGGGTATGAGTCTGGACCGACGGCAGATCGTCTAATTGCCCCGCCAGATCGACATACCGCATCCAATAGCCAAAGTGCAGGTCGGCCAAGGTCCGCGCGGCACCGGCCAACCAAGGGCCACCCTGAGTCAGCAGCTTTTCCTGAACCGCCAATCTGGCCATCAGATCGGACCAGGCGAGGGCGCGGGCGGCCTCGGTATCCTCTTCGCGCAACGCAAAGCGATGGGCGAAGAAGATCCGCTTCATGATGGGCTCGATCTCTCCGATCACATAGTGAAAGGCGCTGAGGTAAGCCGCCCTGCCCGGCTGGCCTGGATAGACCACAAGCGGGCTCTCATGCGCCTCGGCCAACCAGGTTGTGATGGCCGGCGTCTCGGCAATCCGATCGCCATCGGACGTCTCCAGCATCGGGATCCAGCCGTAGGGGTTGGCGTCTTGTAAGTCGGCCATGCTGTACGGGCCGCCATAGATGTCGAGATCGCGCAGTTCGTACGGCGCGCCGACCTCGGCCAGGACCAGTTCCACCAACAGCGAGCGCGACGGCCCGCCGCCCCAAAGGATGTATCCGTTCTGTCCTGGCGCGGTGGCCATTGGCGCCGCGCTACTTGGCCGGGGGCGGGTTGCCGGGGATTGGCAGCCCCTGCATCGACGGGTGCGAGCGGGCATACTGCGCCGGGAAGGCGGCGCGCTTGTCGCCCAACGCCTCGGCCGCGTGCCAGGCCCAGCGGCTATCATAGGTGATGCCGCGGGCCAGCGCGACCATGTCGGCCTGATCCGTCTGCAGGATGTGTTCGGCCTGGTGCGCATCGGTGATCTTGCCCACGGCCATCACGGTCATCTCGGGGACGTGGCGCTTGATCTCGGCGGCGAAGACGGTCTGGTAGCCGGGGCCGACCTTGATCGCCTGCGCGGGCGAGTTCCCACCGGAGGAGACATCGACGAAATCGCAGCCATGCGCCAGCAGCGCCTTCGTGTAGGTAACGGCCTCCTCGATCCCCCAGGAAGAGCCATCCACCCAGTCGGTGGCCGAGAAGCGCACGCCCATGGGCTTGTCCTCGGGCCAGACGGCGCGGCAGGAATCGAAGACCTCGAGCGGGAAGCGCATGCGGTTCTCGAGGCTGCCGCCGTACTGGTCGGACCGCGTGTTCGAGACGGGCGACAGGAACTGGTGCAGCAGGTAGCCATGGGCGGAGTGCAGTTCGATCACATCGAAACCCAGCCGGAGCGAGCGTTCGGTCGCGCTGACGAAGGCATCGCGAACCCGCTTCAGCACGTTGTCGCCCATTTCCAGCGGCGTGTGCCAGCCATCGCCATAGGGCTCCGCCGCGGGGCCGACCGTTTGCCAGGCGCCGGCGTCACCGGCCAGGGGCTTGCCGCCCTTCCACGGCAGATCGGTCGAGGCCTTGCGTCCGGCATGGGCCAATTGGATGCCGATCTTGGACGCGCCGTAGGCCCGGAAGAACTCTATCACCGGGCGCCATGCCTCTTCCTGTTCGTCGTTCCAAAGGCCGGTGCAGCCGAGCGTGATGCGCCCCTCTGCCTCGACCCCCGTGGCCTCCGTGAAAACCAAACCCGGGCCAGAGATCGCGAACTGGCCCAAGTGTACCAGGTGCCAGTTGCCGGGGACACCGTCCTTGGCTGTGTACTGGCACATGGGGGCGACGGTGATGCGGTTCGGAATTTCGACCCCGCGCAGGGTGATCGGATCAAAGAGGCGTGTTTCGGGCATGGCTCGCTCCAGGCTATCGGTTGACGCGAGATGTAACGATTGTGCGGTGCACGTCACCCCCGCCAGTCACACAATGTCGGACGCCATCGCATGGGTGATCAAGATCGGGGGTGGGTGCCGGCAGATGCAGCTGGCGCAGCCATGTGCGCTCGCTCATGTGCCCCACAAAACTACCCCGCCAAGTGCCGATCCAGATAATCCAGCCTGTCCTGACCCCAAAAGCGTTCGTCGCCGACGATGTAGAAGGGTGCGCCGAAGACACCGCGGTCCAGCGCCTCGGCCGTGTTGGCGGCCCATGTGGCGCCCGCGGCGCCCGTGTCGCCGGGGTTTGCGCCGTGCGCTGCGCAAATCTCGGCTATGGTGCCGGGGTCCGCGATGTCGCGCTCGTCGGCCCAGACGGCTTTCAGGAATGCTCGGCTCAATGCCCCCATATCCGTGCCCGTGGCCCCCGCGGCGATGACGGCCAGCGAAGCGGGCTTAGCATCCACGGGCCAAAACTTCGGATGTATGTTCAGCGGCATGCCCGCGGCCTCCGGCAGCCGCCGCAGCTCCTGCAGACGGTAAGCCTGGCGCGAGGGATGACGCTTTGCCGGCGGCAGCCCACCTGTCTGTCCGAAGACATACGCCATGTCGCAGGGCTTGTAGGTGATCGTGGCCCCGTGCTTGGCGGCAATCTCCTCCAGCCGGCTGCCGGCCAGGTAGGTGAATGGGCTGCCCAGCGAATAGAAATAGTCGATCTGCGTCATCGGGGTCTCCTTGGAAGTCCGCTTGCTAGCGCTCTGATTGGCCGCCTGATTGGCCGTGCGTCGTTGGTGCCGCCCTGCAGGATGACCGTCCACCCGCTCTTTGCAAGGTGCCGTCGCGCTGTTAAGACGATCGCATCTGACGCCCCTCGCCTGGGAAACTCCATGCCAGACACCCCCATGCACCTGATCGCCGGCAACGCAAATCGTCCGTTGGCCGAAGCGATCGCGCGCCGCATTTCGGTTTATCAAGGCACCAAGACCGCGCTGACCAGCGCCCGGGTCGAACGCTTTAATGACAGCGAAATCTTTGTCGAGATCTTCGACAATGTGCGCGGTCAGGACGTGTTCGTGATCCAGCCGACTTCCAGCCCTGCCAACGACAACCTAATGGAGCTGATGATCATCACGGACGCGCTGAAGCGGGCCTCAGCCCGGCGGATCGCGGCGGTGATGCCCTATTTCGGCTATGCACGGCAGGACCGGAAGACGGCGGGGCGCACGCCGATTTCCGCCAAGCTGGTGGCCGACCTGATGAGCCATGCGGGTGTCACCCAGGTGCTGACCATGGATCTGCACGCGGGCCAGATCCAGGGCTTCTTCGACATTCCCGTCGACAACCTATACGCCGCGCCGGTTTTTGCGCTGGATCTCAAACACCAGTTCCGCACCTTCGACGATGTCACGGTCGTCTCGCCCGATGTGGGCGGCGTGATCCGTGCCCGCGATCTGGCCAAGCGCATGGGCGCGGGGCTGGCGATCGTCGACAAACGCCGGGTGCGCGCGGGCGAGGTCGAGTCGATGACCATCATCGGCGAGGTGAAAGACCAGCGTTGCATCATCGCGGATGACATCTGCGATACGGCGGGCACGCTCTGTAAAGCGGCCGAGCTTCTGATGGATAATGGTGCCAAGGAGGTGCACGCCTATATCAGCCACGGCGTGTTGTCCGACCCCGCGGTGGAGCGGGTCGAGAAGTCGGTGATGTCCAGTCTGGTGATTACCGACTCGATCGAGCCGGTCGAGAAGGTGAAGAACTGCGAAAAGATCCGCGTGGTCTCGGTCGCGCCGCTGTTTGCGCAGGCCATCTTGAACATCAAGAACGACACCTCGGTCAGCAGCTTGTTTGACGAGGATATGCTGGGCCCGATTTACGAGGCTTTCTACAAGTTCGAATGACAGGGTGTCGCAACACCGCCTTCCACCACCCTATCCGCCACGAACAAGACGGCCGCCAATCAGTTGGCGGCCGCCCGTCGTTCGGCGTCAAACGCTACGTACTCACTTCCGCCGATCGAAACGTGCCGCTCAATAGGGGGCAATCTGCTCCCAGTTCGCGTCGGCCTGTGAAATGTACGTGGGCACATCGGCCAGCCATTTGTCGCGGGCCCCTTCGTGCACGAACAGGTACAGGCGGTTGTCGACGATCTGCCAGACATTCGGATCGCCCGGCCGCTTGTAGTTCTGCGATGCGGCCCAAGCGCAGTAGCCGTCATATTTTGGCGCGTGCGCCGGGGCGAACGCGGTGGGGTCGGCCTTGAACGCGTCCCGGTTTTCGGCGGTCGCAAAGAACCAGACCGCGCCGTTCCAGAAGTGGTGGAACTTGGCCTTGCCCATCTGGGGACCGGCATCGGTAAAGTAGGACACGGTGTCGTACCCGCCGATCGCGGTCGCAAGCTGGTTGCTGGCGTGGGACGCGGTGGCAGCGAAGGCACCGACCGACGCAACCGCGGCGACGGCGACAAGTTTCTTGACTGTGGAGAGCATGGTTACCCCTGGGTTTTGGCAAGCGATGACGCCTGCGATATGGCGAAAGGCGGATCCGTCAGGACCACGCCGTTCGGGCTAACCGCCGCATCTCAAAACCGGAAATCACCTTGGCCCAAGAGATGGTTACCCCCGGTGAGGTGCGCCCTTCTTGATCGTGATCGCACCGATCCCCAGGCGAGGGCACCTGACGGGGGTGAGCGTGCTCTGCGGGCTGAAGCGCAGCCTGTCTGACCGTAACGAACAACACAGCGCAGTGAGGATCACCCAACGGACCGGTGTGATGCCGGATCTCCACCGCGATCTATGTCCTCAAAAAAGCAAGCAAACACGCCGGAAAGGGCGCCTGGTTGCCGCCTGCGGTGTTTGGGATGTCTCTGTCTGGGAAGGTCCTGATCGATCTGTTCGGTCGATCTTGGGTCGTGCTGCCCCCGCACCAGAAGGAACGGGGGGCGATACGAGGGTGACGACGTCGTCATATCCCAAGCCTCCGCACGGTCGCTAGCACGCGGGGAGGAGGTCTGCTTGCCGGGGCCCCTGGCAATGCGCCTTGGTCTAAGGCCAATTCCCTAAAGTTTGATTAAATTCGTGATGACTTGGCCCGCCCGGCTGCGGCGCGGCGCCCCAGACTTGCAATGACCTTGGTCATCGGCTCTGCTGCGATGCAACGATGGGAGAGTGAGATGCGACAGATTACAGTGGGCGCGGCCCAGATGGGCCCCATTCAGCGGGCCGAGGGGCGGGACAGCGTGGTTGCACGCATGTGCGCCCTGTTGGATCAGGCAGCCGCGAAGGGCTGTGATCTGGTTGTGTACCCCGAGCTGGCGCTGACCACGTTCTTTCCCCGCTGGGATGTCCAGCACCCAGGCGAGAGCGACGACTGGTACGAGGCGTCGATGCCCAACCCGGATATCCAACCGCTCTACGACAAGGCGCGCACCCACGGCATCGCGCTGTCTTTCGGGTATGCCGAAAAGACGCCGGAAGGGCAGCATTTCAACACCTCGATCCTGACGGACAAAGAGGGGGGCGAGGTTGGCAAGTACCGAAAGGTCCACCTGCCTGGGCACTACGAGTATGATCCTAACCGCACCCACCAGCACCTGGAGAAGAAGTACTTCGAGCCGGGGGACCTGGGCTTTCCGGTTTTTCGGGCCCTGGGCGGGATCCTGGGCATGTGCATCTGCAATGACCGCCGCTGGCCGGAGACCTACCGGGTGATGGGCCTCCAAGGCGTCGAGATGGTGCTGCTGGGGTACAATACGCCCGTGACGAACTCTCTGAGCGGCCACGAAGTGCCGGAGCATCGGATCTTCCACCACAAACTCTCCTGCCAAGCGGGGGCCTATCAGAACTCGTGCTACGTGGTGGCGGTGGCCAAGGCCGGCGACGAGGACGGCTTCCCGCTGATGGGCGGCACGATCATCGTGGACCCGCAGGGGCTGATCATCGCGGAGGCCGAAACTGAAGGCGACGAGCTGATCACCGCCGCGTGCGATCTCGACAAGACCCGCTTTGGCAAGGACACCATCTTCAACTTCGCCGCCCACCGGCGGACCGAGCACTATGGTCGCATCACCTCTCAGACCGGCGAGGAAGTCGAGGTATGAGACTGGATTTCGCGGATCTCGACCGCAAGCTTAAGTACAAAGTGATGACGGCGGCGATCATCCCGCGCCCCCCTGCCCTCGTGACGACGGTGGACCTGGAGGGTACCCCAAACGCGGGCCCCTACAGCTTCTTCAACGGCTTCTCCGACGATCCGCCCATCGTGGGGTTGGGGATAGCGCGGCGGGACTCCGGCCCCAAAAAGGACACCGGCCGCAATATCGAGGAGACCGGGGAGTTCGTCTGCCACATCGTCTCGGAGGATATGTTCTCCGGCATGCTTGTGACGGCCGCCGAGTTTCCGGAGGGCGTCGACGAGATCCCGCTGGCGGGTTTCCAGACGGTGGCCTGCGACCACATCAAACCGCCCCGGATCGTGAACGCGCCGGTGGCCTTTGAATGCCGCCGCCACACGACCGTGCAGCTGGGCAGCGGTACGTCGGTTCGAGACGTCGTGCTGGGCGAGATCATCGCCGCCCACGTGCGTGACGACATGTGGGACGACGAGAAACAGTACATCGACTGGTCAAAGACCGGCTTCCCCATCGGGCGTCTCTATGGCGAACTCTACGCCAATTTGGGCGAGGCCTACCGCGGCCCGGTGCCCAACCCGAAGGACCTGATGAAGTGACCCTCGACCTGGTCATCAAGGGCGGTAAGGTCGCGACGGCCCAGGCGGTATTCATGGCCGACATCGCGGTGTCTTCTGGCAAGATCGCAGCGATCGGGGACGGCCTGGCGGGCGCAGAGGTCATCGACGCCACGGGCAAACTGGTCCTGCCAGGCGGGATCGAGAGCCACTGCCACCTGGCGCAGGAATCCTCCACCGGGATGATGACGGCGGATGGCTACGAAACAGGATCCATCTCGGCAGCCTTCGGCGGCAACACCACGATCATCCCCTTTGCCGCGCAGCTGAAGGGCCAGCCGATCAGCGCGGTCCTGCCCACTTATGACACCCGGGCCGCGACCAGCGTGCTGGACTATGGGTATCACCTGATCGTCTCGGACACGTCTGTCGCCAACTTCCGCGACGACATGCTGGCGGTGTTCGACCGGGGCGTGACCAGCTTCAAGGTCTTCCTGACCTATGACATCCGCCTCAGTGATGACCAGTTCCTGGACGTGCTCGAGATTGGGCGGGACGCGGGCGCGCTCACCATGGTCCACGCCGAAAACAACGCGATGATTGACCGGCTGCGGGCCGAGTACGGGGCCGAGGGCAAGCTGACGCCGCCCTACCACGCGCTATCCCGCCCCGAACAGGCGGAGGCCGAGGCAATCTCCCGCGCGATCCGGCTGGCACGCTTTGCGGGCGCGCCGCTGTTCATCGTGCATGTCTCCTCGGTCGACGGTCTGGCCGAGATCGCGGCCGCTCGCACAACCGGCCAGGCCCTGCACGCCGAAACATGCCCCCAATACCTGTTTCTCACGGACGAGGCGCTCTCCCGTCCCGAAGGCGGCAAGTATATCTGCTCGCCGCCGCTGCGCAGTGCCACGACCCAAGCGGCCCTGTGGCAGGGGCTGCAGACCGGCGTGCTGGACATGTCATCGTCCGACCACGCGCCCTACCGCTATGACGAGACGGGCAAGCTGGCCAACGGCGGCGATGATTTTCGGAAGATCGCCAACGGCATGCCAGGCATCGAGCTGCGCCTGCCGCTGATGTTCCAGGCCGTCCATGATGGGCGCCTCACCCTGCAGCAGTTCGTGGCCATGACCTCCTCGAACGCCGCCCGGATCTTCGGGCTGGCCGGGCGCAAGGGGACCATCGCCCCCGGTGCCGATGCCGATCTGGCCATTTGGGACCCCAACCTCCACTGGACCGTCAAGCATGGCGACATGCACGATGCGATGGACTACACTCCCTTCGAGGGGACGGAGCTGACCGGCAAGCCCGAGACGATGATCCAGCGCGGACACATCGTCGTGGCCAACGGTCAACTGGTTGCGGCACCGGGTGATGGGGAATTCCTGCACCGGGCCCGCTTTGGGGGTGGAAATGGCGCTGATCCGGGTGATCAATCCGAATTCTAATGTTCACGTCACCGATGGTCTTGCAGCCAGCGTGGCGGGTTACGCAGTCCCACGGCGGCTGGATATCATTTGCGAGACGCTGGAACAGGGACCGTTCGGGATTGAAAGCCAAAAGGATGTCGAGCAGGTCAAGTTGCCTCTGTTGGCGCGGATGAAGGCGCGGCCGGCGGATGCCTATGTGATCGCCTGCTATTCCGATCCGGGGCTGGCGCTTTGCCGGGCCGAGATCGACCGCCCCGTCTTCGGCATCATGGAAAGCGGGCTGGCAACGGCCCTGGCGCGTGGCGATAGATTCGGCGTGATTGCCCTGTCCGAAATCGCGATCAAGCGCCACTTGCCCGCGATCCGGGCGCTGGGCTTTGACGATCGCCTGGCGGCGGAACGCGCCGTGGGAACCAGCGTGGCCGAAAGCGCGGACGAGGCGGCGTTCGACGGGCTGCTGGCGGCGGGCCGCACCTTGGTCGATCAGGATGGCGCCGATGTCATCGTGCTGGGTTGCGCGGGCATGGCACGGCACCGCAAGGGCCTGGAGTCCGCGCTGGGCTGCCCGGTCATCGACCCGACCCAGGCGGCGGTCGCCATGGCCATTGGCACGGTGTTGGACGGCACCGACGGCTGAGCTGCCGGGATCGCCTGTGTCGTTTCATCGGCGTTTCATCGGCGTATCACCATCAGCCCGTTGGCAGCGCCATTCATGGACCTATGCCCCGGGATTGACGCCCCACACCATTACCCGCCACCCAAAGCCCGCGGCGTTAACGCTGTTCTTTGGGCCGAGCTTAAGCAATCTGGCCTATTACCGTGCCATCAGTTGGCCAGAAGTCCTCCAGACCACGTTCGCAATTGGAACCGGTGGACACCGCGTTCCCAGTGCCAGGGGATACGGCATGAGGAAACTGATCACCTCCGTGCGCGAAGACACAGGACCAGAGCGGGTCGAGTACGGCCTGATCGTGGGGCTGGTCGCCGTGGTGGTGATCTCGGTGGTGACCTTGATCGGTGGTGATCCTCAGCCGGTGCTGCGGGACTTCCACGACGCGCTATAGCGCGCGCTGGTCTGACAAAACATGTGCTTCCGGTCTTTCGACGGGCCAGGAGGCATAAACCAAATGACGGCGCCACGGTGATCGGGCAGGTAGCCCCGGCCCTGACAAAAGCGCCGCGGATCGATCAGGCACCCGCCGCCATCCGGTAGCGGAAAACCCGATCGCCACCTTGCAACGTCAAGGTCTGGGAACGGTCAGACAGGCCCGCCCCGTCCCTGGCAAATGCGCTTTAAGACCAGAAGGCTGCCCAAGCGTCACACGGCCAAGTGCCACACGGTCACCTTCGAGGGGCAGATGCTCATTACGACGCTTGCCAGTCTTGCTGCTGCAATGACCTTTTTGGGCGCGATGTTGTTCGCGACCGTCAGCGACCTGCGTAGCCGCCGGATCCCCAACTGGTTGGTTGCGGGGTTGACGCTGGTCTATCCGGTACTGGCGCTGCCCGCCGGTCTGAGCCCGATGGAGGTGGTGCTCAGCTTCATGGTGGCCGCAATCACGCTGGGGGCTGGGTTGCTCTGTTTCTCCAAGGGGTGGCTGGCCGCCGGGGACGTCAAGTTGGCATCGGTTGTCGTTTTGTGGCTGGGGGCGGAACTGGCCCTGCCCTATCTGCTGCTGAGCGCGGTCTTTGGGGCGATGCTGGCCTTTGCCGCCCTGGTCGGTGTCCGTCTAATGGCCCGTGCCGGGCGGGGCGATACCAGCCTGCGCGAGGACGGTGTGCCCTATGGTCCGGCCTTGGCGGGTGCGGGATTGCTGATCTTCCAGATCTCGCCGTTTGCCGCCGCGCTGTCCTAGGCAGATCTCCGGTGAGCTGGGCCGGATCCCGGCTCACGAAGGCCACGGCAATCAAACGCCCCAGTATTAAACGCCCACAGCCTTAACCGCCACCAATCTTAAACGCCCACAGTCCATCCGTCCCATCGACCGCAGTTAACCGCATCTGGCCAACCCAATCAGAATCGGGCATATCCCGCGCCGAAGTTCCGACGAGGCGCAACATGCACGACATCAGATTGATCCGAGAGACACCCGAAGCCTTTGACATCGCGCTCAGCCAGCGCGGCGTGGCCTCGGCGTCGTCCGAGATCCTGGATCTGGATCGGCGGTGGCGCGAGGCGACGACGAAAGCCGAAAGCCTGCAGGCCGAGTTGAACAGCGCCTCCAAGGGGATCGGGGCGGCAATGGGCCGGGGCGACAAGGACGAGGCCGAACGGCTGAAAGCGGCCGTGCCCGCCATGAAGCAGGAATTGGCCGAGACCAAGACTCAGCAAGAGACGCTGGCCGCAGAACGCGATGCCCTGCTGATCGGCCTGCCCAACGTGGCCCTGGACGAAGTGCCCGCGGGCCAGGACGAAAGCGATAACCGCCTGGTGCACGCTTGGGGCACGCCGCCCAGCTTTGACTTTCAGCCCAAGGAGCATTGGGAACTGGGCGAGGCCATGGGTTGCATGGATTTCGAGCGCGCGGCAAAGCTGTCGGGCAGCCGCTTCATGCTGCTCAGCGGCGCGCTGATCCGGCTGCACCGGGCACTGGCGCAGTTCATGCTGGACACTCATGTCGACCAGAACGGCGTGCGCGAGGTGTGGACCCCGGTACTGGTTCGCGACGAGGCGATGACCGGCACCGGCCAGCTGCCAAAGTTCGCCGAGGACAGCTATCGCACGACGAATGGCTGGTGGCTGATCCCGACAGCAGAGGTGACGCTGACCAATCTTGCCGCCGACGAGATCGTCGCCGAGTCTGATCTGCCCCAGCGCTATACCGCCTGGACGCAGTGCTTCCGCTCCGAAGCTGGCAGCGCCGGCAAGGACACGCGCGGCATGTTGCGCCAGCACCAGTTCGAGAAAGTCGAAATGGTCTCGATCACCAAGCCCGAGGACAGCCGGGCGGAGCTGGACCGCATGACCCGGTGCGCCGAGGGCATCCTAGAGGCGCTGGAGCTGCCCTATCGGACCATGGTCCTGTGTTCGGGCGACATGGGCTTTTCGGCCCGGATGACCCATGACCTGGAGGTCTGGTTGCCCGGCCAGGCCACCTATCGCGAGATCAGCTCGTGCTCGGTCTGCGGTGACTTCCAGGCCAGGCGCATGGGCGCGCGATTCCGGCGCGACGATGGCGGCCGGCCCGAATTTGTGCACACGCTGAACGGCTCGGGTCTTGCCGTGGGGCGCTGCCTGATCGCCGTCATGGAAAACGGCCAGGACGCAGACGGCGGCATCGCCATCCCAAAGGCCGTGCAGGGCTATCTGGGCGGGGCTACGCGCATTGCACCGGACGGCACACTGGAAGGTTAGCGACCGCGACCAGAAAACGCCGGATCGAATCGCCGTGAGACGTTAACATTTGACCAGTGAGTTTTCAGGAGATCGCCATGCGTACCCTTTTCTCTGGTGCCGCGCTGAAACCGTTAGCCGCCACGTCGCTGGTCCTGCTGCTGGCCGCCTGTGAAGGCTCGGGCACAGAAGACGCATCTGCCGCTGCAGCGCCGACGCCCAGCACACCGGCCCCGGCTGCTGCGGCAGCTGCAGCGCCCGCCTCTGGCACACCCGCACCCGCGGAAGACGGCTCGACCGAGATTGTGCGCAAGGCCTGCCAACTGCCCAGCGCCAATCGCGTCTTCTTCCGGATGGGCGGCACGGTCCTTCAGGTGCCCGAGCAGTCGATTGAAAACGCGGTGCCCGCCGGCCTGCCCGGTAATGTCGATCAGGATCAGTTGGCCCAGGAGGTGCAGAACCGCATCGCCTCCGGTCAGGGATGCCCTGAACTGCCGATGGACACGATCCTGTTGTCGGTGCGGGAGAACCTGAACAACCCCCTTCTGGAAGGCTCGATCGGCATGCTGCGCACCCGGGATCGCTCGGTGACCCGGCCATTTGCCGAGGTGACGCGCAATCTGCAACGCCAACCAACCCAGAACTGTCGGGTGATGCAGGGCGAGTTGATCGCCTGCGTCGGCACCGAGACGCGCGGCGACCGCCAGCTCCCGGTGATGTACGTGATCTCGACCGACACCAGCGTCTCGTTGAACTCGGGCGGGCCGCTGGCGGCGCGCTGTGTGCTGCGCGGCCAAGAAATCCTGGGCTGTAATCTGGTCGACGATTACGGGCCCGACATCACCTTCGATGCCACGCTGGCGGCCGGCGAGTACAGCACCGCGGGCCTGTTGGCGGCACATTCGGCGGCGGTGGCGCGCCTAGACGCGCTGAAGCTATAGACGCTCTGCCCGCGGGCACTAGACCTCTCCCGATGCGGCCCCTAGAAGGGCCGAAGCAGCCGGGAGAGGGAGTGGACCGTGCGGATTCTTGTCACCAATGATGACGGCATAAGCGCGCCCGGCCTGGCCGTCGCCGAAGCGATCGCGGCCGAAATCGCCGGCCCCGACGGCGAGATTTGGGTGGTGGCGCCGGAGGGCGAACGCTCTGGCGTCTCGCACTGCATTTCCTACACGGCTCCGGTGCGCCTGACCCAGCTTGGACCGCGGCGCTACACGGTCGACGGCTACCCGGCCGATTGCGTCCTGGTGGGCCTGCACAAGGTGCTGAAAGACACGCCGCCCGACCTGGTCATCTCGGGCGTCAATCGCGGGCACAATGTGGCAGAAGACGTGGTCTATTCCGGCACTGCAGGCGCCGCGATGGAAGGCGGGCTGAACCGCGTGCCCTCGATCGCGCTCAGCCAATTCTACCGCTCGACAGACGGCGCGCCCGACGACCTGTGGGATGCCGCGCGCACCTTTGGCGTGCAGGTCGTGCGCGCGGTCATGGCCATGCCCTTCCCCGGCACCGTCTTCTACAACGTGAACTTTCCGGCCGAACCCGCCGCCGCGGTACAGGGCCTGAAGGTCTGCCGCCAGGGCATCCGCGAGGAAGCGACGTTCGAGATCACGGATTTCACCTCGCCCGCCAACCGCAGCTTTCAGTTTTACCGCCACCGCACCGCGAACATCTCGGCGCCCGAGGGCACCGATGCCCGCCTGCTGCTGGATGGCTGGGTCACCATCACCCCGCTGCGCCCCGCGTTGACGGCAGAGGATCTGCTGGATGACGCCCGCGCCGCGCTGGACGCCGGCTAGGCGCCGGGCGGTGGAGCCCTCGCCGCAGCAAGAGGCCCTGATGCAGCTGTTGTTTGCGCTGCGCTCGCATGGCGTGACCGACACGCGGGTGCTGACGGCCTTTGAACGCACCCCGCGCGAGGTTTTCGTCGACACCACCTTTGAAGAGCGCGCCTATGTCGACAGCGCGCTGCCGATCTCGTGCGGACAGACGATCTCGCAACCTTCGGTCGTGGGTCTGATGCTGCAGGCGCTGGAGGTTACCCCCCGCTCGAAGGTGCTGGAGGTGGGCGCAGGCTCGGGCTATGTGGCAGCCCTGCTCGCGCATCTGGCCCGCCGGGTCTACGCGATCGAGCGTCACCGCGATCTGTCGATGGCCGCCCGGGCCAGAATCACAGCGTTGGACTATGGCAATGTCTCGATCCGCACGGGTGATGGCACACGGGGCTGGACCGAACAGGCGCCCTTTGACCGCATCATCCTGTCAGCCGCCGCCGAAGACGCCCCATCGACCCTGTTGGATCAATTGCGTCCCGGTGGCATAATGGTTCTGCCAGTCGGGCAGTCGGATGAGACGCAACAGTTGATCCGGATCGACAAGACGGAAAGCGGCCTGGCCTACCGCGAGCTGACCGAGGTACTGTTCGTACCGCTGGTCGCGGGCATGCCGGAAGAGCCGCCCAGTTCCGTAGAAACGTGAGGTAACGGGGTCGTATGATGTCAAAACCCAAGTTTGCGCGGTGGGCTCTGGCCCTGTCTGCGACGGCGCTTGCGGCGTCTGCCTGCACGCCGAACCGGCCGGCAGAGGCACCGCCGCCCCCGCCGCCGCTGGCGACCGCCTCTGGTCAGCCGTCCACGTCACCGTCAACACCGACAGTCGATGCGTCGGGGATCGTCACCTATGACGGCTTCCAGGCGGCGCAGGCGCGGGACGGCGATACGGTTGCCACCCTGGCCGCGCGGCTGGGCCTGTCGGCCACGGCCTTGGGCGCCTATAACGGCCTGGCGCCCGATCATCAGTTGCAATTGGGGGACGAGATGGCCCTGCCCCCGCGGCCGGGCGGTTATGGACCGGGCGGGGCGAACGTCACCGCCAGCGCGCCCGCTGGCACACAGCCCCAGCCGCCGGAAACCAGCATCGTGCAACGCCCCCTGGGCGCGCCGGGTGCGGAAACCGGCACAGCCTCGAGCGGCGGGATCCCGGTGTCGGACGACGGGGCACCGGTGGTGACCGATCCCGCAGCTGTGGCGGCGGGGGCAGCCCCGACTGACCCAGCAGCCGCACCGGAAGCCGCCGCTCCGGTCGAGACAACGTGGAGCCCGGAACTGGCCGCGGCCGCCATTGCGCGGTCATCAGGCATCAATCCGGATGGCAGCCTGGGGCCACCGCCCAGCGCCGGCACCCCGGTCCCGACCGAGCCTGAGACCGGCACGGAACTGGAATCGCCCGATCTGGGCCAATACCAGTCCCAAGGCACGGCCGAGGCTGCTCTGCCCCCGGTCCCGGAAGCCGCGCCACCGGCGGAAAGCCAAGTGGCCGCCGCCCCTGCGGGAACCGCACAGATCCGCCTGCGCCGTCCTGTCGACGGGCCCATCGCCATCGGCTTCAACAAGGGCGCTGGCCCTGCGCGCAATGACGGCGTGGACTTCGCCGCCCCTGCGGGCGCGCCGGTGGTTGCCGCAGCGGATGGCGAGGTGGCGCTGGTCTCCGAGTCTTTGGGCGGCTTAGGCACCATCGTGCTGGTGCGCCATCCGAACGAGTTGCTGACCGTCTACGGCCGCATCGACGACGTGACCGTGCAGAAAGGCGATATCGTCCAGTCCGGCCAGCAGATCGGGGTTGTCTCGGACGCCGCCGCTCCGGCCGAGCCGCGCATGCATTTCGAGGTGCGCCGCGGCGCGGAAAGCCTGGACCCGACGTTGTTCCTGTAGAAACGCTGGCGCGCGGTAAGTCGCGTTATGGGCATGGGCGGCGGCGCGGCTGGGTCGCCCCGCCGCCGAGGCGCCCGCTAGTTCAATGAGACGTTGACACCCTTGCGCCCGGCCAGGTCCTGCACGAACTGCCAGGCAACGCGGCCCGACACGGCGCCGCGGGTCTGGCGCCATTCAATCGCCTCGGCCCGCAGGTCCTCGTCGCCGATCTCGATGCCGTAGTGATCGCAATAGCCGCGGATCATCGCCAGATACTCGTCCTGGCTGCAGGGGTGGAAGCCCAGCCACAGACCGAACCGATCGCTGAGCGAGACCTTTTCCTCCGTCGCTTCGGACGGGTTGATGGCCGATGAGCGCTCGTTCTCGATCATGTCGCGGGGCATCAGGTGACGCCGGTTCGACGTGGCGTAGAACAGCACATTGTCCGGGCGCCCAGCGATGCCGCCGTCTAGCACCGCCTTCAGCGATTTGTAGTGCTGGTCGTCCTTGTCGAAGCTGAGGTCGTCGCAGAAAATCAGGAACCGCTGATCGACCGCTCGGACCATGTCCATCAGCCGGCCGATCGTTGGGATGTCCTCGCGGTGGATCTCGATCAGGTGCAGCCCACCGTGCGCGGCATTGGCGCTGTTGTGCGCGGCCTTGACCAGCGAGGATTTGCCCATCCCGCGAGCACCCCACAACAGCACGTTGTTGGCCGGCAGGCCGGAGGCGAACTGCATCGTGTTGTCCAGCAGGGTCTGGCGTGCGCGGTCGATGCCGACCAGCAGCGCCATTTCGACACGGTTGACGCGGGGGACGGCGACCAGGCGGTCAGGCTCGGTCGCCCACATCCAGGCGTTGGCCTCGGACCAGTCGGGCGCGGGCGATGGGGCGGGTGCAATGCGCTCTAGCGCGGCGGCAATGCGCTCCAACGCGTCCTGGGGGTCACGCGCCTCGGCAGAACCCGCGATCGCGCCCAACACAGCAGCACCACTCACCGGGAGGGCTCCGTTCCGTCGGTGCCAGGCGCATCGTCCGCGAGATCGTCGTCGTCCAGCTCTGCGTCGAAATCGTCCAGTTCCTCGTCCGTGTAGCCCTGGGCGCGCAAATCCTCGTGGCGCTTCTTCTCGACCATACGGACCAGCATGATCGAGCCCTCGTAGAGGCCGTAGACCACGCCGAACAGCAGGATCTGGCTGAACACATCCGGCGGCGTGGCAATCGCCGCGACGACCAGGATGCCGACAACCGCATACTTCCGTGCGCTCCGCAGCCCCTGCGAGGACACCAGCCCCGCTTTGCCCATCAGCGTCAGCGCGACTGGCAGCTGGAAGCAGAGCCCGAAGACCAGGATGAACTTCATCGACAGGCGCAGATACTCGCGGATATCGGGCAACACCGACAGGTCCAGGCTGGCGCCATCCTCGGCCTGCTGCTGGTAGCTTACGAAAAAATCCATCGCCAGCGGCATGGCCGCATAATAGGCGAACGCCGCGCCCGCCAGGAACAAGGCGGGTGAGGCCAGCAGGAACGGCAAAAACGCCAACTGCTCGGACTTGTAGAGGCCCGGCGCCACGAACCGCCACAGCTGGAAGGCGATGAACGGAAAGCCCAGGCAGAACCCACCAAAGATCGACACCGAAACATGGGTGAAGAAAATCCCGTGCACCTGCACGGCGATGACCTGGCAGCGGCCATTTTCGTCTACCAGCACATCGCAGGCAGGCGCGGTCAGAAACTCCAGCACCTGCTGGGCAAAGGGAAAAACCGCCAGGATCGCCACGACGAACGCACCCAACGCCCACATCAGGCGGTTGCGCAATTCGGCCAGGTGCTCGATCAACGGGGCCGAGCTGTCCTCGATATGTTGTTCGCTCATGGGTCGGTGCCGGTCTTCGGCGTGGGTCCAGGCGTGGAGGTTGCGGCCGATGTCGACCCCGGGGATGCGCCAGACGCCGCCCCATCAGAGCCGCCCTGTCCGCCCTGCCCGGCATTCGCCCCGGCCGTCTTCGGCAACGGGCTGACGGGCTTTGGCATCGGTTGGGTCGGCGCCAGCATCTCGTTCGGGCTGGCATCGCCGCCCATATCCCCCAGCCCGACCTCGCGGTCGATCGCTTCCTCGGCGCCGCTAAGCGCCTTGCCGATCCCGCTTTTGGCATCGCGCTGGATGGCGCGCACGTCGTCCAGGGCACCCTTGATGTCCTTGAATTCGGCCATGTCGGCCTCGCGTGCCGCATCGTTCATCGAGCGCTGGAAGTCACGCGCCATGCCACGGATCTTGCCGGTGTACTGGCCCAACGTCCGCAGCATCCTGGGCAAATCCTTCGGACCCACGACAATCAGCGCGACCACGCCGATCAGCATGATTTCGGTCCAGCCCATGTCCAGCATAGGACGCTCTCCTGCCAGGTGCCCCGCCTGGCGGCGGGTATGCCCGTCTTAGGCTTTGTTCTCGTTCTTGTCGGGGGTCACGTCGATCGTGCCAGCCTGGGTCGGCTGAGACTCGATCTTGCCCTCGGCTTCTTCGGGGTCTTCTTTCATCCCCTTCTTGAAGCTTTTGATCCCCTTGGCGACGTCACCCATCAGCGCCGGGATCTTGCCGCGTCCAAACAGCAGCAGCACGACGACCAGAATGACGATCAGGCCCAGCGGGCCGATATTGCTGATAAACAGCGGAGTCAGGTTCGGAACCATCCTTTAGATCTCCCTGAACGGCGCGCCAGGCGCGCCACAAGCATTGTCTTCCTGTCATCTAGACCATTGACCGCCCAGGTGAAAGGGTCGGTGAGGGTTAACGCCAAAAATCCTGTAACGCTGGCGTGTGGGGTTTTGGTCGCTATTCCGCCGCCGCCCGATAGCTTTTGGGTGCCCTGTCAGCGGCAAAAACCAGGCAATCGGCCGGGGAAACGGCCAAGTTCAAGGTCTCACCCGGGCTTGGCAGGTAGGCCTGTGGCACCATGGCGCGGATCATCTGATCGGTGTTTGTCAGGCGAGCCTCGATCAGCGTGTGCGCCCCCAGAAAGCGCGCGCGGACCACGATTGCAGGGACAACGGTGGCCCGGGTGGCGGGCTGCGACGGCGCCGGACTGTCCACAACAGACACATGCTGGGGTCGGATCACTACCTCCGCCGGGGCACCATCTTGCAGGTCAGGCGTCGGCACGTCCCCAAGGGGCGTGGCCACCCGGCCCGCAGCCACCCGCCCCGTCAACACGTTGAGGTCCGAGAAGAAGGCCGCCGTCTCGCGGTCCACCGGCCGGTGGTACAGCTCGTGGGGCGCACCCGTCTGCACCACCGTGCCCCGGCGCATCAGGGCGATCCAGTCCGACATGCGCATCGCTTCTGCCGGATCGTGCGTCACCAGCAAGACCGCCGTGCCCTCCTCGCGCAGGATCGACAGCGTGTCGTCGCGTACCTCGTCGCGCAGCCGGTTATCCAGGCCCGAGAACGGCTCGTCCATCAGCATGATCCGCGGGCGCGGCGCCAGGGCCCTGGCCAGCGCCACGCGCTGCTGCTCACCGCCCGACAACATGTGCGGATACTTATCGCCGAACCCTGCAAGACCCACGCGATCCAGATAACCGGTTGCGATGATCCGGCGGTCCGCGGTTTTCGGCAGCCCAAAGGCGACGTTCTCGACCACGCTCAGATGCGGGAACAAGGCAAAGTCCTGGAACATCAGGCCGATCTGGCGATGCTCGGGCGGCAGATGGGTGCGGTCATCCGAAATCACGTGGCCGTCAATCAGCACCCGGCCCTGATCCTGACGCTCGACCCCTGCAGCGATGCGCAGCGTCGTGGTTTTGCCGCAGCCCGAGGGGCCCAGCAGACAGGCGATCTCGCCAGCCTCGACCGCCAATGACACCTGATCGACCGCCGTCACCGCATCAAAGCGGCGCGTGATTGAGTCGATGGCCAGGCGCGGCTCAGGGTTCTGGGACATCAGGGCGCCGGGACCATTGCGTGACCATAACACTCGGGTTTCGGGTGCCCCCTAGCTAGCGTCGGGGGGGTCTGCGGGCAATAGCCGGTTGCTTTTGCCCAAGTCGACTTGCCTCTACGCGTTTGGCATACGCAAATCATACGTATGTCATACGCGGATCATACACGGGTTTGGACAGCGCCAATTGCACGCTGCTGCAGCCACTTCCCTACCGCGCGCGGCCCCGCTATAGGCGTGCCATGTTAGACGAAAGCTCGAACCAGCCTGTTTTGCCGCCGGAAATTGCCCGGCGCCGGACCTTTGCGATCATCAGCCATCCGGACGCGGGCAAGACCACGCTGACGGAAAAGCTGCTGCTCTATGGGGGTGCGATCCAGATGGCCGGTCAGGTGCGCGCGAAGGGCGAGGCCCGCCGGACCAGATCCGACTTTATGAAGCTGGAACAGGACCGTGGCATCTCGGTCTCTGCGTCCGCTATGTCGTTTGAATACAAGGATTTTTGGTTCAATCTAATTGACACGCCCGGGCACGAGGACTTCTCCGAAGATACCTATCGCACGCTGACCGCGGTGGATGCGGCCATCATGGTGATCGACGGCGCAAAGGGGGTAGAGAGCCAGACCCGGAAGCTGTTTGAAGTCTGCCGCCTGCGGGATCTGCCGATCCTGACGTTCTGCAACAAGATGGATCGCGAGAGCCGCGATACGTTTGAAATCATTGACGAAATCCAGGAGAGCTTGGCGCTGGACGTGGCGCCCGCGTCCTGGCCCATCGGCATGGGCCGCGACTTTCTGGGGGCCTATGACCTGTTGGGCGACCGTCTAGAACTGATGGACCGGGCCGATCGCAATCGTATGGCGGCCTCGATCAAGTTGGACGGCCTGGACGATCCACGACTGGAGGAATACGTTCCAGAACAACAACTTGCGCAGCTTCGCGAAGAGGTCGAGATGGCCCGCGAACTCTTACCTCGCTTCGATCGTCAGTCATTCCTGGAGGGGCACCTGACGCCGATCTGGTTCGGCTCGGCCATCAATTCGTTCGGTGTGCAGGAACTGCTGGAGGGTTTGGCCCAACACGCCCCGCCACCGCAGCCACGCATGGCATTAGAGAGACAGGTTTCTGCTGATGAATCAAAGGTTTCCGGCTTTGTCTTCAAAGTTCAGGCGAATATGGACCCCAAGCACCGCGACCGGGTGGCGTTCGTGCGTCTTTGCTCCGGACACTTCTCAAGGGGCATGAAGCTGCACCATGTGCGAGCCAAGAAGCAGATGGCGATTTCGAACCCCGTGCTGTTCCTGGCGGCCGAGCGCGAGACGGCCGAGGATGCCTGGGCAGGCGACATCATCGGCATCCCGAACCACGGCCAGTTGCGGATCGGCGACGCGCTGACCGAGGGAGAAGCGCTTGTTTTCAAAGGGATTCCCAGCTTCGCGCCAGAGCTGTTGCAAAGCTGCCGCGCGGGTGATCCGCTGAAAGCCAAGCACCTGGACAAAGCCCTGACCCAGTTCGCCGAAGAAGGCGCGGCCAAGCTGTTCAAGCCGCAGATTGGTGCGGGCTGGATTGTCGGCGTGGTGGGACAGCTGCAGTTTGACGTTCTGGCCAGCCGGATCGAGCTGGAGTACGGGCTACCCGTTCGGTTCGAGCAAACCCAGTATGTCAGCGCCCGTTGGGTGCACGGGCCACGGGCCGCTGTCGACACCTTCGTCGACAAAAACAAGGGGCAGATGGCCGCCGACCATGATGGCGATCCGGTCTACCTGACCCGGCTGCAATGGGACATTGATCGGGTCGAGCGAGACTATCCCGAAATCCGCTTAAGCGCGACCAAGGAAGCGATGGTTTGACAATGGCTTAGCTGACGTTCTTCACGCAGCGTCAGCCGACCCCTCTTCGCCCGATACATCCTCTTCCACCTTCGACGGTGTTCGCACGGGACGCAGCAAGAAGGCCGGCACATGGTCACCCATGCCGATGACCCGGCTGTCGTCTTTACCACCACGCCCACGACCACGCGGACTGCGACGCTCACGCTTGGGCTCTTCCGCCGGCTTCGCCTGCGGCGTCGGCGCCGGCTTTTCGCGTGCCTCAGGCTTCGGCTCTGGCGGCGTCTCGGCCACCGGTGAACCGTTAGGTGGATCAATCCGCGGGACCTGGCGCTCGATCAATTTTTCGATGCCATCCAGATACTTGGCTTCGCCGGGCGTCGAGATGGTGATCGCCTTACCGCTGCGTCCTGCCCGACCGGTGCGCCCAATCCGGTGGACGTAATCTTCGGAATGCGTCGGCACATCAAAGTTGAAAACGTGGCTCACGTCGGGGATATCCAGCCCGCGCGCGGCGACGTCGGATGCCACCAGCAGCTTGATCTCGCCGTCCCGGAAACCCTGCAATGTCGCCATGCGCACCGATTGGTCCAAATCGCCGTGCAAAGCGCCAGCGTTGTAGCCGTGCTTGACCAGTGAGCGTTGTAGCACGCTGACATCGCGCTTGCGGTTGCAGAAGATGATCGCGTTCTTCAGCGCTTCGGCTTCCTGTTCGATAAGCGCCCGCAAACACTCACGTTTTTCCTTTGCTTGCGATTCCTTGCGGCGCGCGCGGAACAGGCAAACCCCTTGGGTCACCGTCTCCGCCGTCGTGGCCTGACGCGCGACTTCCACGCGCATCGGATTGTGCAGGAACTGGTCGGTCAAGCGCGTAATTTCGGGTGGCATCGTGGCCGAGAAGAACAGCGTCTGCCGGGTAAAGGGCGTCAGGTTAAAGATCCGCTCGATATCCGGAATGAAGCCCATGTCCAGCATGCGGTCGGCTTCGTCGACGACCATCACCTGGATGCCGGTCAGCATCAGCTTGCCGCGTTCAAAGTGATCCAGCAGGCGCCCAGGGGTGGCAATCAGCACGTCGACGCCGCGGTCGATCAGCTTGTCCTGCTCCTTGAAATTCACGCCACCGATCAGCAGCGCCATCGAAAGCTTTAGATATTTCCCATAGATTTCAAAGTTTTCGGCCACCTGAGCGGCCAATTCGCGGGTCGGGCACAGGATCAGGCTGCGGGGCATCCGTGCCCGCGCGCGTCCCTTGGACAGCACGGTAATCATCGGCAGCGTGAAGCTTGCCGTCTTGCCGGTGCCGGTCTGCGCGATGCCCAAAACATCGCGTCCCGTTAGGGCGTGGGGGATCGCCTCGGCCTGGATCGGCGTGGGCGAGGTATAGCCGGCTTCTTCGACGGCTTGCAGGACCTTAGGATTAAGGTCCAGATCAGAGAAATGCATAGCAACCCTTTGGTGAGTTCGGCCATTCGTTGGCCGCAACACCGCGCGACCCCGGCGCCCGGATTGGCGCCTGTTCGTTCTGCCGACATATGTGGAAAAACGCGCGAAAAGTCAATGATTCCCGCATTCCTGCGCAACACCACCGCGCGCGTTGACAAAGCTCCAATTATTCGATAAATATCGAAATATAGACACGGCCTGCCGCGGAGAGCATGTAATGACAGATCTGGTTCTAAGACGCGCCAGCGCCCTGTGGCAGGGATTCCTCAACTTGGACACCGTTTGGCTTTTGGTCGGCCTCCTGCCGGTGTTGATCTGGACCGTTGACCCTGTCCAGGCGCCGGATGTCCTGGGCATCGCGGCGGGGGCCTTTGCCGGCACGCTGCCCTACATCGCCATCGCCATCATTCTGATCGGCATCTTGAAGGCGACGGGCGCGGAGGGCGTGATTGGGGCCGCGTTCCAAGGCCAAGAGACACGGATGATCGTCTTCGCCGCAGTTGTCGGCGGGTTGGCACCTTTCTGTTCGTGCGAGGTCATCCCGTTCATCGCAGCCCTGTTGGCGGCGCGCGTGCCGCTGTCGGCGGTGATGGCGTTCTGGTTATCCTCGCCGCTGATGGATCCGCCGACATTTGCGATAACGGCAGGCGCCCTGGGGCCGGAATACGCGATTGGCAAAACCGTTGCCGCAGTGGGGCTGGGCCTGGTTGGCGGCTTTGCGATGAAGGCGTTCATGGGCGCCGGGCTGTTCGCTGACCCACTGCGCGAGCACAAGGGATCAAGCTGCGGTTGCGGCACCAACCCATTGAGCGGAAAGCCGATTTGGCGGTTTTGGACGGAAGCAAAGCGCCGCAAAGCCTTTCGCGATGCCAGCCTGGAGAACGCGCTGTTCTTGGGGAAATGGCTTGCCCTGGCCTACCTGCTGGAAGGCCTACTGATCACCTACGTCCCGGCAGAGGCGATCGCCCAGGTGGTCGGCGGAGAAGGCCTGTTGCCCATCATCATAGGCGCCGTCGTCGGCGCGCCGGCCTACCTGAATGGCTACGCCGCACCCGCATTGATCGCCGGATTGATGGAACAGGGCATGTCAGCCGGGGCGGCCATGTCCTTCATGGTGGCGGGGGCAGTGTCGTCGATCCCGGCCATGGCGGCGGTGTTTGCGCTGGTCCGGCGCCCGGTATTCGTCATGTATATGGGCTTCGGGATCGGCGGGGCGATAATCTCCGGCGTGGTCTTCTCAGCCGTCATCCAGATGTAGCAGCACACCGGGTGGAGAGCCTGCCTGCCCTCTACGCCTCCAACCGGGTTAACAGGACCGTCACCACTGGGCGCTTGCCCCAATAGCGATTGGCCACCCGCCGGACTGCCCGCCCAGCGATATCTTCGACTCCGTTGTCCGAGCGACGAGTCTTCAACGGCGCATCCTCGATGGCGGTATCCACGGCCTCTGCCATCATCTCGTCCAACGGCGCGTCCCAGCCCGGACCGTCCTTTGGTGCCCCGAGACAACGCACATCCGGATCGGCAACCAACTCGCCGTCCTCGTCAACGACGACTGAGACCACGACGTGCCCCTGACGCGCCAATTTCAGCCGTTCGCGGATCACGCCGTCCAGCGCCCCCACATGGGTGCTGCCGTCCAGGTACGTCCGCCCCGTCTCGATATGCTCGACGATGCCCGGTGCATTTCCGCTGAGCCGCATCATCGTGCCGTTCGGCGTGACCAGGGCGGCGGGCGTGCCCCAGCGCTTTGCCCATTTGGCATGCTCGACCAGATGGCGGTGCTCGCCGTGCATTGGCAGGCCAATCTGCGGCTGAACAGCCTCGTAGACACGTTTCATGTCACCGCGACGCGCGTGGCCCGAGACGTGGATACGCTCCATATCGCCGTCTACGACATTGATGCCATTTTCGGACAACCGGTTGTAAAGGCGATAAATTCCGGCCTCGTTGCCCGGAATTGTCTTCGAGGAGAACAGTACCGTGTCCCCAGTCGTCAGGGTGACCGACGGGTGCGTACCGGCCGCGATCCGGGCCAGAGCCGCCCTGCCCTCGCCCTGGCTACCCGTGACCAAATAGAACAGGTTTTCCGCCGGGATTTCCTGGGCCTGATCCTCCGACACGGTACCGGGAAAGTCAGTTAGCTGACCAGTTTCGACCGCAATCTCGATCATGCGGCGCATGGCACGACCCACCACGACGATTGACCGACCGGCATCTTTGGCGGCCACGGCCAACGTCCGCAGCCGTGCAACATTTGACGCAAAGGTGGTCGCGGCAACGGCGCCGGACGCGTCCTCGATCAGCCGGGTCAGGTTCGGAATGATCTCAGCTTCTGAGCCGCTCTCGCCCTCCAGAAAAACATTGGTCGAGTCGCAGGCAAGCGCCAAGACGCCTTCGCGACCCAGGGCTTCGAATTGCTCCATATCGATCCCAGGGCCCATCTGCGGATCGGGGTCCAGCTTGAAGTCGCCGGTATGGACCACGGTGCCTGCCGGGGTGCGGATCACAAGGCTGGACGCCTCTGGCACCGAGTGGGTGACCGGTAGAAACTCTACGCTGAAGGGCCCAGCTTCGGTGCGGGTGCCCAAGCTCACCTGGCGGACAGCTTCCAAGTCCATCTCGGCGTCTGTCAGCTTGCGGCGCACCACTTCCGCCGTGAACGCGCGTGCGTAGATGGGCACGCGCAGTTGATCCCACAGATGCGGGATCGCCCCCACATGGTCTTCATGGGCGTGGGTCAGAAAGATCGCCTCCAGCCGGTCACGCTCGGCCCGCAGAAACTCGATGTCCGGTAATACCAGATCGACGCCTGGCGATGTCTCCATATCGCCAAATCCCATGCCCAGATCCACCATGATCCAGCGCCGCTTTGCCCTGGGGCCATAGCCGTAGAGATAGCAGTTCATACCGATCTCGCCGGCGCCACCAAGCGGCAGATAGACCAGTTCGTCTATTGTATCAGACATTCATATTTCCAATGATTTAGCTGCTTGTATTATAGTTATAAATCAAGACTAGCCCATGCATGGTCAGATTGGTGTCGAAGGCCTCGATCATCTCTGAGCCGCGCGCAAACAGCGGTGATAAGCCCCCCGTCGCGATCAGGCGCATGGCGCGGCCACGTTCCTCCGCGATGCGTTTTGCGATGCCTTCGATCAGGCCGACATAGCCCCAGTAGATTCCCGTTTGCATACAGTGGACTGTGTTCGTGCCCAAAACATGCGGCGGCATCGTGACATCAATCCGCGGCAGGTGTGCGGCGGCCGCGTGCAATGCATCCAGCGACAGGTTAATCCCCGGTGCAATGGCGCCGCCGATATACGCGCCGTCTTCTGCCACTACGTCCAACGTTGTTGCCGTACCGAAGTCAACCACGATCAGGTCGCCGCCATAACGGTCATGCGCGGCGATGGTATTGACCAGGCGGTCTGCACCAACCTCCGCTGGGTTATCGACACGGACATCCACCGGCAACCGACATTCTGGCTTTCCAACAACCAAGGGACGGGTGCCAAAATACCGATCACAGAGCACGCGTAGATTGAACAGTGTCGCTGGTGCAGTGTTCGAGACCACCACTTCCCCGATCGCCTCGGGCGCCAGATCCTGGTGGCCCATCAACTGGCTGAGCCAGACAAAGTACTGATCAGCCGTGCGCACGCTTTCGGTGTTGCAACGCCACTCGGCGACGAATTCCGCGCCGTTGTGCAGGGCAAACACAGTGTTCGTGTTTCCGACGTCGATGGCCAACAACATCACGAGCCCCCCGGGAAAAAGACATCCCCGGCGGCAACTCTGCGCTGCCGGGCCCCGACGTCTAGGACAAGCCCCCCCTCGGCGTCTAGATCGTCGAAGCGTCCGGTGATGACTTCTTTTTCCAGGCGCACCTCTATTTCTGCGCCCAACCTTGCGGCCCGCGCGAGCCAGGCGGTACGGATCGCCAAGAAACCCGCGGTTTGAAAGACTTGGCGCCACCGATCAAACGCGCTTGCCAGTTCCAAAAGGGCCGTGTCGAACTCTGGCGCGCTTCCGGTTTCCGCCCGAAGTGAGGTTGCCCGCCAACGGGTGACGTGCTGCGGGGGATGTTCGGCCAGATTGATGCCAATGCCGACGGCCAGCGCGTTTTGCTTGCCTGAAAAACGCTCCAGCAGGATGCCGGAGGCTTTGGCCCCATTCAGCAACACATCATTCGGCCATTTTGTTTGCACGTCTATGTTCGGCGCAAGTGCGATCAGGGCATCCGCCACCGCCAAGGCGGCCACAAAACCGATCAGGGCCGCTTGGGATGGCGGCAGTTCGGTCGGCTCGAGATATGTCGCGTAGAGATTCCCGCCCGGGCTCTCCCATGCGCGGCCCTGCCGCCCACGCCCAGCTGTTTGGTGGCGGGCCGCCAGCCATATTGGCCGGTCAATGCCCGCCTTGGCACGGCGTTCAGCCTCTCGATTCGTGCTGTCGATCTGGTCCAGAACGACACGGTCTAGATGATCCGGCCAAGTCGTCATTCGATCAGGGCTGCGGCTGCCGCCTGGGAGGCTTCGTGTACGCCGAAGCCACCGACAAGTGGAAATGCGCCGATCAACATCACAGCGGCAGCCCCGAACAAGACGATGCGCTCAAAGGGACCGCTCTGCAGATCCAGAGTCTCTTCATGTGCGTCAACGTACATGACCTTGATGATCCAGAGGTAGCCAAAGCTACCAACGATCATGGCAATTCCGGCTAAGGTCGCCACAACAAGATGCCCTGCCTCGACCGTCGCCCACAGGACCAGTAACTTGCTGAAGAACCCTGCAACGGGCGGCAGGCCTGCCAGACTGAGCGTCAGCAGGCCCAGCAAAGCGGCTTGCCCAGGGTAGAGGCGTGCCAAGCCAGAAAGATCTGAGATCTTGCTGACCGATTGACCGTCCCGCTCCATGGTCATGAGGAAGGCATACAGGCCCAGCAATGCCAGCCCAAAGACCAGCAGATGGGTCATCGCACTCGCCACGCCGGCTTCTGTTCCTGCCCCAATGCCCAGCGCGGCGCAGCCAAGTTGCCCGATCAATGCATAGCCCAGAAAGCGCCGCAGGTTTGTCTGCCCGATCATCCCGATTGCGCTGACGGCAAGCGAGACTGAGGCCAGAGCCAACATCACCGGGCGCCAAACGGCCATGAGAGGTTCGAAGCCCTGGAAGAGAAGCCGGACGAGCACAATTGCCGTTGCCGCGACGATGGCCGTTGCAACAAAGGCTGCGACGGGAATAGGGGCGCCCTCGGCAACGTCAGGCATCCAGGCGTGGAACGGCGCCATTGCTGCCTTGCTGGCCATTCCGATACAGACCAGCAACAAGCCGATGCCACCGATCAGGCCGACGCCCTCCTCCGCCGCGAGTGCTGCAGTGATGTCGGTGAGCGCAATACTACCCGTTGCACCGTAGATCAGCGCGATCCCGTAGAGGAACAGACTTGAGGCAACGCCGCCTAGAACAACGAACTTCAAGGCTGCCTCAGCCGCCCGGGGACTTCGCGTGTTATAGGCACACAGGGCGTAGATAGCGACCGCGCAAAGCTCGAGCCCAACGTATGTGATCAACAGATTGCCGGACGAGACTGCAACGATTGTACCCGCAGCAGCCACGAGCACCAGTATCGGATACTCGAAATTCAGCACTGCACGACGGATTAGGAAGCCCTTGCTAATCAGTAAGACCACCGCGGTCGCGCCCAAGATCATGGAATGCGCCATGCGCGCCAGCGGATCATCAATCAACGCCCCGCTAAAGGCGCGGTCTGTGCCAATCGACGCACTGGCGACGTAGACGGACAATCCCAACGCCACGGCAGCGCAGATTTGCGTCGATAATGCGCGTATACGCTCAGCCAACGATAACTGGCCGATAGCGTAGAGCGAGAGCCCGACGATTAGGGTAGAGAGCGCTGGTACAAGGCCATTCATCAGGCGAATGACGTTACTGCAAGAATTGCGCGAAATCAGTGGTGCTCGCTCTGACCTCTTCCAGGTTTTCCAGCATCGCGTCGATGGTTGGGCCGAACAAATCGCTGGCCGCGGTCGGGTACACGCCTAAAGCCACCACAAGCACCGCAAGCGGCAGGATCAAAGCAGCTTCACGCCCGTCGATGTCGCGTATCTGTTTCAGGTTCTCCTTTAGAAGGCTGCCCAGAAACACACGACGATAAACCCAGATGCCGTAGCCCGCCGAAATGACAAGACCCAGTGCGGCCCCAAATGCTGCCCAGGACGCGACCTGGAACACCCCGATGATGGCCAGAAACTCGCCGACGAACCCGCTCGTTCCCGGCAAACCGATGACTGCCAGTATAAACAACAGCATCGCACCGGCGAAGATGGGCATTCTGGTGGCAAGACCGCCGAAGGCCGAAATCTCCGTGCTCTTCGATCGGTTCTGCAGCACGCCAGCGCAGAGAAACAATCCTGCGATCAGAATGCCGTGGCTGAGCATCTGAAAGACGGCCCCGTCCAGGGCCTGCTTGTTTGACGCGAATATGCCCATCGTCACGAAACCCATCTGGGCGATCGACAGATAGGCAAACAGTCGCTTGAGATCCTCTTGCATCAACGCGACCAACGACGCGTAGACGATCGCGACCAAGGACAGCGCTATGGCAAATGCTGCCATTACGTCGGTCGCTACCGGAAACATTGGCAAGCTGAAGCGCAGGAATCCGTAACCGCCGAACTTGAGCATGAGCGCCCCGAGGACGACAGAAGCTGCAATCGGCGCAGCGGCATGGGCGTCTGGCAACCATGTATGGAACGGCCACATGGGCGTCTTCACAGCAAAAGAAATGAAGAACGCCAACCATAACAAAGTCTGCGTACCGCCAACGATCTCGATCCCTGCCAGCGTGAAGTTCTCGAAAGCGAACTGATGATCTAAAAGGCCGGCCGCTTCACCGGCGCAGGCGGCAATGCATGTCGTGCCCGCATCTGACGCCATATAGGCAAGCGCAATCAACAACGCGATGGAACCAACCATGGAGCACAGAAAGAACTTGAAAGCCGCGTAGACCCGTTGTCCCCCACCCCAGATCCCGATCAGCAGGAACATGGGGATCAACGCACCCTCGAAGAATACGAAGAACAGCACGATGTCCAACGACGCGAATACGCCGATGATCATGCTTTCTAGCACCAGCAGCAGGGCCATGAATTCTTTGACCCGTGTGGCAAGCGACCAGGACGCCAAGACACAAATCGGGAAAATGAATGCCGTCAGCATCAGGAACGGCAGCGAGATCCCATCCAAGCCCAGTTTGTACCGAAGGCCGCCGAGCCAGGCGCCATCTTCAACAAACTGAAAGTCGGGGTTCTCAGGATCAAAGCCGGTCAGCAAGAACAGCGACAAAAAGAACGTTGCCGTAGTGATCAACAGCGCAAAGCGCTTGGCGTTCAATTGCGCCGCCGCATCGTCACCGCGCAGCACGCCAGCCAAAAGCGCGGCCCCCAACAAGGGGAGGCAAACGATGAGTGATAGTAGTTTTAGGTCTTCCATCAGGACGCCCCGGACGAGAGGTACCAGAACAAGATGACACTAACGCCCAACAACATCATCAGGGCGTAGTGAAACACAAAACCAGACTGGAACCGCCCCGCAAGGCGGCCTAACAGGGGGGCCAGGCCCAAACCAAATCCGTTGATCGCACCGTCAATTGCGCCGTGATCGCCGCGTCTCCAAAGAACGTCAGACAGCCACAACGGCAGGCGTCGGCAAACGGCATCAAAAAGGCGATCAACGTAACCAAGATTCAGCAGGAAGGCATGAAGAGGCGGGATGGCTTTGGTCAATGTTTGCTCGAAGCCCCGATAGATCGTCACATTCAAGACCACTGCTACGCCCCCGATTGTCGCGATCACAATCCAGGGTGCTGACCCGATTGCCAAGAACACACCTGCCAGAACGCCAATTCCGGCCCTTAATAGAAACGACACCCGCGTGTACGTCGCAACGGCGATACCGGCACCGACAAAGGCAGCAGCGACTGGCAATCCCGCAATCCAACGAAGCTCCGGAGCAGGCGCTGCAACAACTTGATCGGTCGAAACTTCGCCCAAGACGCTCTGCAACAGCACACCGACGACGATTACCAATAACGACAAGAGTACCAGCGCAGCTGTAGCTCGGTACGGCGTGCGGCGTTCCTGGAGCAAGGTTTGTTGTTCAGGCGATACTTCAGCCGTACATGGTATCAATACCAATCGCCAAACCGCGAATGACGTTGCAGCCAACGCGAGGAACAGCATCCCGATTAACGATGTCCTGCCACCATCAGGGAGCGTCGCGGCCAATTCAAAGATCGATACATACGATAGCGAACCGGTAAGTCCGACCGACAAGAGTGGCAGTCCGAGACCGCTCAATGATGCGACGCCCACCAACAGGCTCCAAAACGCAATCGGGTTGGCGGTGCGGGAGAACACCATTTTACGGAGCTCAGAACTTGATCCAGCGACCGCGCCGAAGGCACCAGCCGCAAGAGCGCACAGCGCAAGGGCAAGCCCCAGAGCCAATAGTTGCACAACGGCGATCTCAACGGATCCTGCCGAAACCGCAAACCAGGCAAAACCAAGCTGAGAGCACGCTAGGCAGACAATCACACGGTGCAGATCTGATTGCACCGCCGCGCAAATAGCGTAAAGGACAGCCGTCGCGACGCCGATAAAAATCGCAATGTCCAGCAGCATGGGTGCGGCGGTGAGGATCGGGTAGAACCTGCAGAGGATGAAGACCCCGACTAAGGCGAGCGTCGCCGACTGAAGCATCACCCTGCCCGACAGCGGCGCTTCAGCGGTCTGCATCACACCAATGTGGAAGATCACCTGGCCGGACGCCAGCATCGCTGCCAGCAGGATGAAACCACTGATAAGATCGATCGCCGGCAGTTCGCCCCAAACGACCGGCACACCCTCGCCGGATAAAGCCTCTGCAATGGCATCAATCTCGACAGCACCCGTCAGATAAAAACAGGCAGCTGAGCCAATGATCATCAAACCGCTGCCGATCTGTTGGGTGACAAGGAATGTGATCGCTGAAGAATTCGCAGCCGACCGTTCGCGGTCAACACAGATGAGCAGATAACCTGCCAGCGCTGTCACCTGCCAACCGCAGACGATCTGCACCACATTGTCAGCCGTCACCAGCGCCGCCATTCCGAACGCCGTAAGGCTGATATAGCACGCAAGACGCGCGCCCTTATCGCCGTCGGCTTGGTCGCCAGTCTGTGGCGCGTAACCTGCCGCATAAAGTTGTCCCAGCGTCGAGACGGTTCCAACCAGCGCCAGAAGCAGCGCTGACAGCAGATCTACCCTGTGCGTCCAATAGGCTTCGAATTCACCGGAGACAATCCACGCGAACAGCTCTGTCGTCCGGGCATCTCCGAGATCCAGCATGGCCACGCCATACCACGACAGGAGCGCACCGAACGCCGCAAAACCGGCCGTGATCACAAAAGTGCCGGTGTGCCCCAGCATGCGGTGGCCAAGGCCCGCAACGATTGCGGCGCACAAAGGCAACAGCACAATTGTGAGGTACATGCGCTTTAGCCTTTCAAAATGCTGACGTCGGTGACGTCAGTGGTCCCGCGCAGGCGGTAGATGCACACAAGGATTGCGAAGCCGATCACGCACCCCGCAACTGCTACGAGGCCAATAACTAGCGTAAACACCCAGCCGACCAAGTCACCATGATGTGCCGAGAACGCAACCACGTTGATATTGACAGATAAAAGCATCAGTTCGAGGGAGAGCAGTGTGCGGATCGCGCTGCGCCGGTTAGCGACGATCCCGAGCAGCCCCAACACAAACAACACCGCGGCTAACGCCAAGTAGGCTTCCAACCCAACGCCGCCCAACTCGGGAATTGTCTGCATATCATTCATCCGCGCGGCTCACGACGGGAGGCGCCGGCACGTGCACCGCCAGCGCCCTGTTTGTAGAGAACATCCAGAAAATCGGGCTCTTCCAGCGCATTGCGTCGCGTGGAAGTTAGGCTGATCGCCCCAATCACGGCGGTTATCAGAACGAGGACGGCTCCAACCAGGGCAATCAGCTGGGTGCTTGTCAAAACGGACACATCGGCAGCCTGGTCAGTAACACCCTGCGGCAATTCAGGCTGTACCGGGACGGCATCGGATCGAAAGAACAGATGGCCGAGTATCAAAACCACTTCGAAGAAAAGTATCCCGCCCATAACCCGTATCTGTCGGTCGTAGGCTCGGAGACGGGTGACAAACAAGCTGGGATCACCACCCAAGGCGAAGACGCTCAACAGAAACAGCCCGGCTGCCGCGATTAGGCTGAAAAGTACCATAAAAACGCCCAACAACTCGGCGCCCAGAAGCACATTCAGCCCAACGATTGAGTAGAAAACCAATGGAAACCACAGCGCAGCGAGGACCAAATCCCGCGCGATGACAAACATAACCGCTGAAGCAATCGCCACCGCAGCAAGGGTGTAAAAGGCAATGACGGTGAGCATTCGACTCCTGCGAGCATCCGCAAAAGCCGTTTAACGCAGCCGTATTCGCTTGGAAAGCTCGTCAGCGGACCGAGGCTGGACCACCGACGTTATGTGCGGTCCGCTCAGGTGGATGGGCGGGTGCAGGACACCCGAAACAGCCACGATCTCGGGGGCGCGTCGAAGGCTGCAACTGTATCTGGCGCAATGTAGCGCCCCGAATTGACCTGCACGGTATCTTCATTCTGACGACACGTGACCTTATTGGCCACGTGTGCGGCGGCGTTCCGCGCCATTGCCCCATCAGCCGGGCCAAGGCCGTCAAAGGTATCCCCTGCGACCCGAATGGTAAAATCGCCCTGCGCAACCCTGTGAACGGTGGTCTTCACCCTTGTCGACTGCTGCGAAAATTCGAACTCGAAAAGGGGCGGCATGGTGGGTGCGGCCACGACTTTCGGCAATCGCGGCTCTTTGCTGACGCCAGCGGCGCACCCGCCCAAAGCGGTCAAAATGCCAAGGGCGAAGACGATGGACGCGGTGGATTGACCGAGGCCGCAACCACATCGGTAACCTCGATAACGCGGCAGCGAGCGTGTTTTTGTGCGCACCAAGGACATCTGCAGCCTGTTCCCATTAAACTCGCCGCAGATGTCGCACGCAGACGCAACTACATAGTTAACAAGATCTCTGATTAGCTGTCGACCGGCGGCCCCTCGGCGGTGCGGAAGAGCTTTGTGATCAGCTTCCATTCACCGTTCACTGGCACGAAGCCCAGATAATCGCAGTACCGGCGTGGTGGCATGTCCACCCAAAGCTTCACGTGCGCCATTTCTGGTTCCACGTCCACGGCCAAGATCTCAAAACTCGGCTGACCATCGAAAGGGTCGCGCGCCCGCGCACGGGCCACAAAGCTTTCTTTGTGAAAGTACAGTTCTTTGCCCGTCGGCTGCATCGACGTCATGAAGAACCGATCGTGGCAAAGGTTTGCTAGAAAATCAGCGTCCGCAACGTGCAGCGCACGGCAGTATCCCTCGGCAGCCAGACGCACTGCTGTTTCCGTTGGTTGATCAAGCATACACACACCTCCGTTGAAAATCTGTTCGCCGGCGGGGGATGTACCACGTCAAGGTGACGATTGGCAGGGGCCGATACAAAGTTGCAATCAACGGTGTCCGGCCACGTCCGCGTCCAAGCCTGATAGACTGATGTGAAGTGTTTAGTGGCGCGGTTGACGGGGCTCGAACCCGCGACCCCCGGCGTGACAGGCCGGTACTCTAACCAACTGAGCTACAACCGCGCGCGCCACGGAGTACCCGTGGTGGAGGTGGGCATAAGACCACACCCCGGAGGCGTCAAGCGGATTTCATCGAGACTTTGCGAGATTGAAAGCGCGAATATTGCGATCTCTGACGCTAATCTGTAGCCGAATCCCATGCTGCCCAACACCGCAACGCCCCCAGATCTGACCGAGTTCCGCGCAATGGTCGGGCGTGCCTATGCCGAACTGCCAGCATTCGTTCGGCAAAAGCGGCAGGGTCTCGTTCTAGCCGTCGCCGAAGAGGCCGATGTTGAGACACTGCATCAACTGGAAATCACAGACCCCTTGCATCTTACCGGCCTATTCGATGGCATCCCTTGGGCTGATCGCACATCCGATTCAGCCCCCAGCATTCCAAATACAATCTGGCTGTTCCGACGGCCGATCTTGGCAGAGTGGCGCGACCGTGGCGACGTAATGCTAACTGATCTGATCAGTCACGTACTGGTACACGAAATCGCGCATCACTTTGGTTTCACCGATGACGACATCGCAGCCATCGACCAGTGGTGGCTATAGTTCTGCACATCCTGCCTTTGACCTCACATAAGCTGCGATCTGATCGCGGGCGATCCCCAGATCTGCGAGTTCATGATCATTCAACGTTTGTAGGGCTTCTATCGCTTTGTCGGCCTCAGACTGGCCAGAAAGCATATCGTAGAGATTACTCAACATCGTGCTCACCAATTTCAATCAGAGCGCTTCGTGCGCTGGTTTCGATCAAATCGGGGCGCCACGGGCGATGTGAAAGCGCGCGTAAACTGGATGTGAGCTGTTGTGTAAGATCCCGATGTATGGCCAGTATGCGGTGACCCAGGCAAAACCCAGGCCGCGCTCGAACGCCAACAAGGCGCCAAATTCACTGCGCAAACGGGCCCGGATCAGATGAAGTCAGTGCCAAAGACGGCAAACCCGCATGACACGGTTTTCAATGTCAATCGCAAGCGCTCGCTAGCCAAGGCGGTTTCCTGGCGGATCGTCGGAACCCTGGACACGCTGCTTTTGGCATTCATCGTGTTGACTTTCCTTGGGCCATTACTGGGTATGGAAAAGACCAGTCCTTCAGAGAATGCGCAGACTGCCACCTACATTGCGATCACGGAGTTTCTAACTAAACTCTTCCTCTACTACGCGCACGAACAGATCTGGGCACGCGTCAGATGGGCAGTTGTCTTACACGACGGACGACGACGGGAACTGCCCCGGCGCTCGGGTGCGAAGACGGCAACTTGGCGGGTCACTGCCAGCCTGGACACCATGCTACTGGCTTGGATTTTCACCGGCAGCATCGCCACCGCCGTGTCAATCGGGACGCTTGAAGTGATCACTAAGCTATTTCTCTACTACTTTCACGAGCGGCTTTGGTCCCGGGTCCAGTGGGGTGTGAACACAGGCGCGCTGCCCATTGAGACCACACGAAAATCCTAAGCGGCTTCGTACCCGTCCGGTCTGACTGCTCTGCCCGGGCTCGCTAATGAGGGATAGTGTCCGCTTAGGTTAAATGGACACTACGAGGCCCGGATTGGTGAAGCGGCGCAAACGCAGGAAGTGGTCGGACGACGAGAAGCGGATGAT
>JBCCML010000029.1:0-54732 GCA_039026375.1 Pseudomonadota bacterium | reverse complement strand
CCCGCCCGGCCACGCCCGGGGCGCCTGGAATGGTTGCCTGCGGGATCGATCGGCTGGGGTCGAGGCCGGTACAGGCGCGGCCCAAGTCGACTTTCTGTACATACAGGTGCTGCACACGTGCTGTACGGTTGATGTACACTTGCTGCACAGGTGCTGTACGCTTGGAATCCCAGCGCCAGGGGGTCAGTTTGCCCAGGGTTGGGGTCGCACGCCGAAGTCGTTTTGGCCCGAACGGTCCTGCCCCCGCATCAGGAAAATCGAGTGGTGGGACATGTCCAGGCCGCCCCGTTGGGCGTGCATTTCAGATGCTCGGCCGCGGTCGTAGACGGAGCTGGTGGGCATGAAGCGCATGGTCATGCCGCGGCGGGGATGGGGGCTGAGATTTTCCTCGGATCCATGGGCGATATAGACGTCGTGCAGCGCCATCTGGCCAGCCTCCAGCACAAGGTCTTCGGCGGCGTTTTCGTCGTATTCCTCGGCCATAAGCTCTTGATTAAGCGTCACATTCTGATCATCCGTCTGAAAGTGGCCGCGTAGGCGAGCGCCCTTGTGAGAGCCCGGAATGTAGCGCAGGCAGCCGTTCTCGCGCGTGGCCGCATCCACCGCGATCCAGACGGTACACGTGGCCAGCGGACGGATCGGCCAGTACTGACCGTCCTGGTGCCACGGCGTGCGCTTGCCGTTCTGCGCAGGCTTGGCAAAAAAGCTCATATTCCACAGGCAGATATCCGGCCCGATGACCTGCGAGACCATGTCTAAGATATTGGGATCCCTGGCATAATTCAGAAATCCCAGATCATAGGTCAAAAGCACGCTGGCGTTGTCGCGAAACTCGGGATGCCGGTCCAGCAGCGCCGTGTGACGGGACCGGATCTCGTCCAATTGGGCCTCGGGCAGGCGGTAATCCGGCACCACAAAACCCTTCTGATGGTACGCGTCGATCTGGGCATCGGTCAGCATGGCATCCCCCCTGAGCCTCCCATTGGCGCCGGGAATCCGGCGTATGATTTGCGTATGACATACGTATGACTTGCGTATGCCAACCGTGTTTCACGGAGTCGACGCCCCAACGCCCAGTTAATCGGCCAGAGCGCAGATCCGCCCCGTCCCATCACGTGAGAGATGCGGAGTCACGCCCCTTGCATCCGACCTTCCTTGGGGTAAGGTCCACGCCTAGAGGGCGTAAAGCCCCCACACATTGATATTGCCAAAGTTCACGGGAGGAACGCATGGGCATCAACGCCGTAATCAAAGCCGGCTCGGCAGCCGCTGTCGCCTTGACCATGGGTCTGGGCGCGGTCACCGCCGACGCCAAGACCCTTAAGTTCCAGGCTTCGTCGAAAGCCGGGGATTGGGCACACCGCTTCATGACCGAGACCTGGGGGCCCAAGCTGGGCGCCATGACCGGCGGCGCGGTGAGTGTGGACGTGCTGCCGACGAAGGCCGTGGTGCCGCACCGCGAGACCATCGACGCGGTGGCCAACGGCATCCTGGACGGCGACCTGAACGCGGTCAGCTACTTCTCGGGGCGTGACCCGGCATTCGCCATCATCGGCGATCTGATCGCCGGTTATGACACGGTGGACCAGGTGCGCACCTTCTGCATGCATGGCGGCGGCAAGGAGATCCTGCAGGAGCTCTATGACAAGTACATGCCCGGCAAGATCCACGTCGTCGGCTGCGGCCCCTATGCCAAGGAAGCCTTTGTCTCGACGGTGCCGATCCGCACCGTGGCTGACTTTGCCGGCGTCAAGGTCCGCTCGCCCGAAGGCCTGGCCGCCGAGGTCTTCAAGCGCGCAGGCGCTGCCCCGGTGTCGCTGCCGTTCTCGGAGGTCTACACGGCGCTGGAGAAGGGCGTGATCGACGCCGCTGACGCCTCGGCCCACGTGAACAACAATGCCTCGGGCATGTACAAGGTCGCCAAGTTCCCGATCTACCCGGGCATCCACTCGATGGCTGTGCTGCAGTTCATCGTGAACAAGCGCACCTGGGACAGCCTGGGTCCGGAAGGCCAGACCGCTTTGGAAGTTTGGTACTCGGCCGCCTATGACGCCATGCGTCGCGAGGCTGACCTGCAGGACCGTGCCATCGCCGCCGAACAGCGCGCCGGTACCGACATCGAGGTGATCGACTGGTCCAAGGAAGAGCGTGCCAAGTTCCGCGCCCTGTCCGTGGCGGCCTGGAGCGACTTTGCCGGGAAGTCTGAAATGGCCCAAAAGGCCCTGGACGCGCACCTGAACTACATGCGCCAGATCGGCCTGCTAAAAGACTGATCCGACCGCCCGGGGCCGTCGCGCCCCGGCACCGGCCCTCCCCCCATCTGGTTTGGGGGAGGGTCCGCGCCTGATCCGGGCGCACAGTTCTTGAAGACTTTCTTGAAGACGTTCCTGAAGACAGCGGTGCCGCCAGTCTTTCGAACGGTCGCAAACGGTCTTTCAGGAAGATTTGTCAGCGGACTGACGCGCCATTTTGCGACCGGTCCTGCGAACATCGGGGGAGCGCATGGTTTCGGTTACGGAAGACGTCAGCCAAAAGCCCGTCGGCGCCACGGTCAACACCGCCGTAGATCATTTCAGCCGTTTCGCGGGTCTGGCCGTGGGCAATCTGTACTTGATCGCCGCGGCCTGCACGCTGTGGGAGGTCTATGCCCGCTACATGTTGAACGACCCCACCCAATGGGTGTTCGAGGTCGTCATGGTGCTGTGCGCCTGTGCCTGGATGCTGTCGGCCGGGTTTGTGACCCTGCAGAAGCGCCATATCGGCATCACCGTCTTCTACCTGATGGCGTCCGACCGCGTGAAATGGTGGCTGGATTTGTTCGCCATGGTGGTCGGGGTGTTCGCCCTTTACATGCTGGTCGGCGATACACTGATCCGCGCCCTGGAAAGCATCGATCTGACCGAGCGGGCGGGCACGGCCTGGAACTCGCCACAGCCGATGATCCTGAAGACCGTGCTGTTCACGGGGCTGTTCATCTATCTGGTGCAGTTGTTGGTGAACCTGGGGCGGCATTTCCAGTCGAAGCCGCTTCAGGTGGCTGTCCTGGCCCTGCTGGCGCTGATGTGCCTGCGTTTTCTGGTGCAGGTGCTGGCCCATTATGGCGGCTATGACAGCGCCTTTGCCCAGATCGACAACGCCCTGAACGAGACGGGCGGGGGCATCGTCGACAACTTCCATGTGGACCGCGATGCGTTCGGGATCGGCCTGATCTCGATGTGCATCGTCGTCGCCCTACTGGCGCTGATGATGACGGGGATGCCGCTGGGCATTGTAACGCTGATCATCTCGGTCGTCTGCGCGATGCTGTTCTACGGCAATAACGGCCTCTACCTGGTCAGCGTCAACGCGCTGGACCTGCTGGAGAAGTATCCGCTGGTCGCGGTGCCGTTCTTTGTGCTGATGGCCTCGGTCCTGGAGCGGTCGGGGATCGCGCGGGATCTGTTCGATGCGATGTCGATCTTTGCGGGCGGCTTCCGCGGCGGGGTCGCGTTGCAGACGACGATTGTGGCCGTGATCCTGGCCGCCATGTCGGGCGTGATGGGGGGCGAGATCGTCATGCTGGGGCTGGTCGCCCTGCCCCAGATGCTGCGGCTGGGCTATGACCGGAAGCTGACGATTGGCCTGATCTGCGCCTCGGGCGCGCTGGCGACGCTGATCCCGCCGTCGATCGTGATGATCGTCTACGGGCTGTCGGCGAATGTGGGCATCGGGGATCTGTTCTCGGCCGGATTCATCCCGGGCCTGATGCTGGCCACGTTCTACGTGATCTACGTGCTGATCCGGGTGAACATAAACTCGGACCTGGCACCGACGGCGGCCGAGATCGCCCAGATGACCGGCACCGAGACGAAGCTGGGCATGAACCAGGCCATCGCGGTGGCGCTGTCGATCGGGTTGATCGCGATCGTCATGACGTCGATCTATCGCGGGGTGGCCTCGGTGACCGAGGCGTCCGCCGTGGGCGCGACGGGGGCATTGCTGATCCTGCTGGCGCGCAACCACATCAACTGGACGCGCAACAAGGTGACGGTCGTGCTGGCGGTTTGCGGCGCCTACATCGCCTGGCAGGGGCTGTCGTGGATCCTGTCGCAGGGCGGCATGGCCTTGTACTCCGCCAATGACGGGTTGCGCGATCTGACCAGCTTCCTGGGCCACTGGCTCTATGTGGTCGTCCAGACGCTGGACACGCTGCCGGGCGGGATCTGGGGCGAGCTGCTGGTCGCCATGATCCTGTTCTACTTCTTCTTCCGGGTGGGCCAGGTGCCCGAGATCCGCGATTGTCTGGCCAACACCATGACCATCGTCGGCACGATCATCTGGCTGATCCTGGGGGCGGTAGCGTTCGTCGGCCTCTACAACCTGATCGGGGGTGCTGACTTCATGCGCAGCCTGATCTCGGGCACCGGGCTCAGCGCGCTGGGGACGATCTTCCTGATGATGGCGATCCTGGTGGTTCTGGGCACGTTCATGGAGTGGATTGCGATCATCTTCATCACCGTGCCGATCTTCGCGCCCGTGGTGATCGGGCTGACGCCGGATCTGGCCGTTCAGTTCGGCCTGGCCATGTGCGATGGGGACGTGAAGACCAACTGCCTCAGCGAATACTGGGTGGCGGTCTGGTTCGGGGTGCTCTTCGTGATGAACATCCAGATCTACTTCCTCAGCCCGCCCTTCGGTCCCGCCTGTTTCTGGCTGAAATCGGTGGTGCCACAGGCCAAGGACATGCCCGACGGCAAGGAGATCACCTTGCAGGAGATCTTCCTCAGCGTGCTGCCCTTCATTGGGCTGCAGATCACGGGGATGCTGCTGGTGCTGTTCTTCCCGTTCATCGCGCTGTGGATGCCGCAGTATCTGGGACAGTAACGCGATCTGCCCGGCAACGGGCCGCGCTAGGTAAAAAAGGATAATCGGATGCACAGCGAAGACGGCGAAGAAGACCTGAAGATCGCCAGCTACTACGGCTCGGCCACCACGATTGCCGGGATCCTGTTCGCGGGCGCGATCATCACGCTGATGTTCTTCTTGGCGGACGGGTTCAGCTGACCGGTTCAGCCACTGGGCTGGGCCACCCGGCCCGCCCCCCCTCTTAACGCTCCAACCAGCTAAGTCAGCTTGGGCGCACGCCCGCCGTGCGCCGCAAAGGACCAGCCATGAAAGATCCAAAAGACTTCCGTTCGGCCCGTTGGTTCGCGCCGGACGATCTGCGCGCCTTTGGCCACCGCTCGCGCGCGATGCAGATGGGCTATGGGCCCGAAGATTGGGCCGGCAAGCCGGTCATCGCCATCATCAACACCTGGTCCGACATCAACCAGTGCCACGCGCATTTCCGCCACCGGGTCGAGGACGTCAAACGCGGCGTCTTTCAGGCCGGCGGCTTCCCGCTGGAACTGCCCGCGATCTCGCTGAGCGAGCCGATGGTCAAGCCGACGACCATGCTCTACCGCAACCTGCTGGCGATCGAGACCGAGGAGCTGTTGCGCTCGCACCCGGTCGATGGCGCAGTGCTGATGGGCGGCTGCGACAAGACCACCCCCGGCCTGGTCATGGGGGCGGTGTCGATGGGGCTGCCCTTCGTCTTCCTGACCGCGGGGCCCATGCTGCGCGGCAATGCGCGCGGCCAGGTGCTGGGCTCGGGCTCGGACAGCTGGAAGTTTTGGGACGAACGCCGCGCGGGCAACATCTCGACCAAGGATTGGATCGAGATCGAGGGCGGCATCGCGCGTTCCTACGGCCACTGCATGACCATGGGCACGGCGTCCACCATGACCTCGATCGCCGAGGCGCTGGGCATCACGCTGCCGGGCGCCAGCGCCATCCCCGCGCCGGATGCCAACCACATTCGAATGTCGGCAGCCTGCGGGCGCCGCGTGGTCGAGATGGTGCACGAGGACCTGACCCCCGACCGGATCCTGACGCGCGCGGCTATCGACAACGCGGTGACCGTGGCCATGGCGACGGGCTGTTCGACCAACGCCATCATCCACCTGGTGGCGATGGCGCGGCGGGCGGGCATCAACCTGAGCATGGATGACCTGGACCGCGCAGGCCGCGACACGCCCGTCATCGCCAACATCCGCCCGTCCGGGGACACTTACCTGATGGAGGATTTCTACTATGCGGGCGGGCTGCGCGCCCTGATGAGCCGCCTGACGGATCGGTTGAACCTGGACGCGCTGACCGTCTCGGGCAAGACACTGGGTGCCACGCTGGAAGGGGCCGAGGTCTGGGACGATGACGTCATCCGCTCGGTCGACAACGCGATCTATGAAGGCGGTGCGCTGGCGGTGCTGCGCGGCAACCTGGCGCCCGATGGCTGCGTGATCAAACCCTGCGCCATGGAGCAGCACCTGATGGTGCACGAGGGCCCGGCCCTGGTCTTTGACAGCTACCCAGAGATGAAGGCCGCGGTGAACGATCCGGATCTGGATGTGACCGCCGATCACGTGATGATCTTTCGCGGCGCCGGACCCATCGGCGCGCCGGGCATGCCGGAATGGGGAATGCTGCCGATCCCGACCAAGCTGGTGAAACAGGGCGTGCGCGACATGCTGCGGATCTCGGACGCGCGGATGTCGGGGACCTCTTACGGGGCCTGCGTGCTGCACGTGGCGCCGGAGGCCACGATCGGCGGACCGCTGTGCCTGGTCAAGACGGGCGATACCGTGCGCGTCGACGTGCCGAACCGGACGATCGACATGCTTGTCTCGGACGAAGAACTGGCCGCCCGCCGCGCCGCCTGGACCGCGCCGCCGCCCCACGCCACGCGGGGCTACACGCACATGTTCATGCAGCACGTCTTGCAGGCCGACAAAGGCTGCGATTTCGACTATCTTGAGACGCAGTTCGGACGGACAGCGCCCGAGCCTGACATTTTCTGAATGGTCTAATGACAGATCTGTACGACTGGATCGAGACGAACGGTGGACCCCACCTTCTAGTGCCAGAGGAGGCGCTACCCGAATGGCGCGGCATTGAGGGTTGGACGGAACTTTCTGAGGATGACCCCAGCGACTATGCCCGGGCCTGCAGGATCACGGACTACATGGGACTGATCCCAATCGGCCAGCGTCAAGCGCTGGTCTTCGCCGGCGAAGTCGGGGGGGTCGCCTGGTTGCCTAGGGCCGATGGCAACGGTGACTTCGTCCAGTGGCTTGGCGTGGATGATGAAGCCGATATTGCGGGCGCCCTGCAAGATCCAATCATTGAAGAGCTGTTGTCTGGGCCGGATGCAGAACATCTCATCTTCACGACGAGCAGTAGCGGGGTGTATCGCCTGATCGACGCGGCCGATCGCGGAGATGAGTTGCTTGGGCAGAACGCGCAGATCGTTGTTCCGCCGGGCGCTTACGACATGCGCGCCGCATACGTCGATACAGAGACTCTGATATTGGTCGTGCGACGCATGACGCCACGCGGTGCGATGTCGATGGATTGAACGGATGCCGCATGCTGCACTTGCCCGGGCCGAGGCCTTTTGCGCCGCCTGTGGCCTGCGCCTGCCGATCCTGATGGCGCCGATGGCGGGGGCCTGCCCGCCAGAGCTGGCCATCGCCGTGGGACGCGCGGGCGGGACAACCCGCGGGCCTTGGCCGGAACCAGCCCGTGGCCGACCTGGTCACCGCCCTCTGGCAGGATGCCCGCGCGCACTTTGACAGCCACTAAACGAAGGAGCGAAGCAATGCCCGAAGCACTCAGCCCCGAGCAGATCGAGCATTACCGTGCGCACGGCTATCTGGTGCTGGAGGGTCGCGTTCCCGCGCCCGTGATGAACATCATTCGGGCCGAGATTGCCCGGCTGGTGGAGAGCGCCCGCGGCATGACCGCCTCCGACGACAAGATCGATCTGGAGGACAGCCACATGCCGGAGGCGCCCCGCGTCCGCCGGGTCAAAAGGCCCGACACCCTGTCGGGGCCGATAGCCGATCTGATGCGATCCGACCACGTGCTGGCGCCGGTGCGCGACCTGATCGGGCCGGATGTGCGTCTGCAGACGACCAAGCTGAACATGAAGTCGGCGGGCTATGGTGCGGCGGTGGAATGGCACCAGGACTGGGCGTTCTACCCCTACACCAACGACGACGTGCTGGCGGTGGGCTTGCTGATCGACGACATGGATCTGGAGAACGGCCCCCTGATGGTTTTTCCGGGAACGCATCGGCAGGGCGCCTTCAATCACCATCACGACGGCGTCTTTGCCGGGGCCGTCAGCCTGGCGGACGAGGGGTTGGACCCGGCCGATGCCGTGCCATTGATGGGGCCCGCGGGTTCGATCTCGATCCACCATGCGCGCGTTGTCCATGGCTCGGCGCTCAATCAGTCCGCCCGAGATCGTCGGATCATTTTCTACGAGATGATGGCCGCCGACGCCTTTCCCATTGCCGGCGGGCGCGGCAAGTGGGAGGGGTTGGCGGAGTTCGACAGCCGCCTGGTGTGCGGCACGCCAACCCTGACGCCGCGGGTGACCGCGTGTCCCATGCGGATCTCGGAACCCGATGCGCCGACCCAGGGCTCGATCTACGAGGTTCAGAAGGCCATGGCAGCCAAGGCACGCAGCTTTGACGTGGTGGGATAGGGGGCCGCGCGCTCCCATCAACGTTTAGCGCTGGGTGGCAAGCACGGCACTCCACCCACCCACCCGCGCGCGGCCGCACCGATAGATCGAGCCAGACGGAGAAGACAGCATGACCCTGAGCCCCGAGACCCGCGACAAACTGAGGGGCGTGGCGACCGCCACTTTGGCCACCGCGCTCTTCAAACGCGGGTTGCGCAACCAGATGATCCAGGGCGTGCTGCCCGTCGGCCCTGCCAAGGGGCGCAACATGGTCGGCCCGGCCTATACGCTGCGCTACATCCCGGCGCGGGAGGATCTGAACACCATCGATGTCTTCCGCGATCCCGACCATCCGCAGCGCAAGGGCGTCGAGGCCTGCCCCGAAGGCCACGTCATGGTCATCGACTCGCGCGGCGACCCGCGTGCCGCCTCGGCCGGGTCGATCCTGGTGACGCGGCTGATGGTGCGCGGCTGCGAGGGGATTGTGACCGATGGCGGCTTTCGCGACAGCCCCGAGATCGGGGCGATGGAGATTGCCGCCTATCATGCCCGCCCATCCGCGCCGACGAACCTGACGTTTCACCAGGCGATCGATCTGGATGTGCCCATCGGTTGTGGCGACGCGCCGGTCTTTCCCGGCGACGTGATCGTCGGCGATGGCGAGGGTGTGATCGTTATCCCAGCGCATCTGGCCGACGAGATCGCCGAGGAAGCGCACGAGATGACGGCGTTCGAGGATTTCGTGACCGAGCAGGTCCAGGCGGGCGCTACGATCGTGGGACTGTACCCGCCCACGGACCCCGGAAATCTGGAGCGATTTGCCGAGTGGCGGAAGGCGAACAGCCGGTGAGGTTTGGGGGCTACGCCTCTATGAGAAAGAGGACGGAATTGGGCGGAGGTTAGCGGCGTGCGCATCTTCAGAATTGGGCGCGACGTCACGGGTCATAGTGTGAATGGTTCGGCCATCTGGTCGGCGCCGGATGATCCGACAGTGCAAGAGGGACACGTCGCGACAGGATTTCACCACACGAAGTACGAGCCGATCTCAGAAGTGGCGGCTGAGTCGACCCGGTCCAGATACGTTACCACCGGCGGTCGTGAGGAAACCCTGTATCCGATCCTAGACCCCTTCTCCGGTGAAGGGCACGCTGTTGTCGATGAGGCAGTTGTCGATGAGGTCGACGCACTTGACCCCCCCGCCCATACGATCCTGCCAATCCTGCACGGTGTCTACTCGATCCCGGATCAACGCGTGGTATCGAAGCCCTATTCCGTGCTGCGCGCCTATCTGGCGATCGACTGCGTGGATATGGAACGTCCTACGTGTCGACGATACCGATACCAGCGATCGCCCCGGACCACGTCGCGTATTCCTCCAAGGGTGCCACGAAGGAAAAACGCGTTCTGTTCGGCGCCCCCTGCGAGGACCGCCATCTTTGGCCTGATCGTCTGACCGCGGCGATCTTCTGGTCTGGTGAGTTTTATGACCGCATGCACGAAATCGGCGCCCAGAAGGGCGTCGTCTTCGGGGAATGCACGGTGATTTGAGGGGCTCTTTCACGGGCCAACAGCCGCTCAGCTACGCGCACCGGCGTTACGCGCCCACCTGAAAGCCGTAGGGTGGGCCCATGACCCACCCCCGTCCATCCATCCCCGTCAGTTCACATTGGCGGGGGGCAGGCCCGCATAGGTGCCGCGGCCGTAGACGTCGGGCCAGCTGCGCATCACGCCGTCGGCATCCGGAAACTCGGTCATGTAGGTGACGATCACCGGCACGCCTGAGGTCTGCATGTCGAACGTCCTGCGCCCATGGGCATGGCCGTTCACATCCGCGACGTCGGTGCCCAGAACCCAGGCGGCCACCTCGGCCCATTGTTCGACCCGGACACACCCATGGCTGAGCGCGCGCATGTCCCGTTCGTAGAGGTGCGGCTTGTTGGTGCCGTGCAGGTAGATCAGCATGCCCGGCTCCAGCCGGATCGCCAGATAGCCGAGCGGGTTCTTCGGCCCGGCGGGGCGGGTGCCCGGCTTGATGCCTTCCTTGATCATGGACGGCGTGGGCGTCCAGGTCGGGCGGAACCGCACCACCGAGGTCTCGGTCAGCATGACCGGGGTCGGCGTGCGGGGCGAGCCGACGACGACGCGGCTGCGCATCACGGGCACGCGCTCCTCGAAGGCAATCAGCTCGAAACTGGGAATGTTGACCAGAATGGCCTTACCCGTCGGCGGAACCTGCGCCAGCACCTGGGGTGGCATCAGGGTGAGGGGGCCGACCTCAAGATCGATCCGGTGGACCGAGACATGCCCGCCCGCGGCCACTGACGTTGCCGCCACTGGGTTCTCCACCGTGTTCTGCACATCGGCAGCACTGTGCGTGCCCGTCGCCGCCATCAACGCGCCGACCAGCGCGCCTATCATCCGCTTCTTCAACATGGGGATCCCCCGCTTCTCATTTCACACCCGCGGTCAGGGTGGCAGAAGGGTCCTAAGACCAGCTTATGCGCCTGACTGCTTTTCTGGGGTTAGAATGTTGGGAATCGCTGCGACCGTCTGTGACGGATGATTCTGTTTTGCGGGGGTCGTTTGGTGGGCCGGCCGGGGCGATCCCGGCCGGTCCGTGCGTTTGGTTTGGGTTCAGGCGTCTTCAAGGGCGCGGGCGCGGCTGGCGATCAATTGATCGGCATCCCGGCCATAGAGCTCCTGGTAGTGGTCGAAGACCACATCAAAGCGCCCGACACCTTGCGTGACCGAGCGGACGTCGCCGATCAGCCCGGCCAGGACCGAACCTGGCAGCAGCGCACGCAGAACGTCCCAGCCTTCGCCATCAGCGGCCCGGTCAAAGCCCAGGACCTGGCCCCGTTGGGACGAGATCAGCGGGTTCAGCGCGCCGGTGAAGACAGAAGGGACATCGAAGCTGACGGCATAGATCGGCTCCAGCAGGACCGAGCCGCCCTCCTCCAGCGCCTGGCGCACGCCGCCGCGTCCCGCGATCTTGAAGGCCATGTCCGAGCTGTCGACCGAGTGGTACTGCCCATCGGTCAGCGTCACGGCGATGTCCACGACCGGGAAGCCCAACGGGCCGCGATCGGTCGCCTCGCGCGCGCCAGACTCGACGGCCGGGATGTAGTTCTTGGGCACCGAGCCGCCGTGGATCGTCTCGTTGAAGACAAACCCGTCGCCGCGGCTTGTGGGCGCGACCGTCAGCTTGACGTCCGCGAACTGGCCTGCGCCGCCCGATTGCTTTTTATGGCGATAGTGGACATCCGCCGGTTTGGTCATGGTCTCGCGCAAGGGGGCCGTCACCTCGCGTTCCACGGTGGGCACGCCGAAGGTCTCGACCAGAACATCCCGCGCGTGGCGCAGGTGCTGCGCACCCTGCCCGGCCAGCACGAAAGCGCCCGTTTCGGTGTCGTGCTCCAGCAGCAGCGAGGCATCCTCGGCCACTACTTTGTGCAGGGCTTCAGAGAGCTTCGCATCGTCGCGATCGTTCTCCGCCACGATCCCCTGGCGGGTCAGCGGCGGCAAAGCGCGGTGCCATGCGGGTGCGGGCATCGCTTCGGCATCCAGGACCGCGCCCCCATCCAGGTGATCGCTCTTGATGGCAGCAACGACACTGCCAGCAGGGGCAGACGGCGCCTGCACCGCGCCGCCGGGTCCATAGACCGACATCGGGCCCAAGGCACCGCCACCCAGCATGTCGCCGGAAGACAGCGCGCGCAGCGCGCGGACATAGACCGTCTTGCCCACGTGCTTTCGGTGGCGCGCCAGGAAGCTGACCGCCGCCGCGCCGCCCAGGGCGTCGGCCTTGGCATCGGGCCCTGGCGTCTCGTGGCGCAGCGCCTTCATCAGGCGGAAGATGCCGTTCCCCCGCGAGGCACAGCCCATGAAGGCCGGTGTCACGGTGGCATCGCGCAGGACGCGGGTGCAGATGTTGTAGACCACGTCGCAGGCCGGCATCCGGTCTTCGATCAGTTCTTCCAGCAGCCAGTCGTCATATTCAGAGAGGTTTTCCAGGAAGGCGCCGCGGGCCTCGGCCTCGCGGTCGTGCAGGTCTTCGGGGATCTCGATCAGTTCGGAATGCTCGCCCTGGCGATACTTCCAAGCGCGCTCGGACACCAAGTCGACCGCGCCGACAATGGTGCCGTCCTGGCGCATCGGGATCTGGCGCAGCACAACCGGGTGGGTGGAATATCCCTGCAGGGCCGCCACGATGTCACGCGCGCGCTCCAATGCCTCGTCCAACCGGTTGATGAACAAGACGGCGGGCACGCCCGCTTGCTCGGCCAGCCGAATGAATGGCGCCGACAAGACAGCGTGCTCCGGGTTTGGCGAGACGCAGATCACGGCGATATCGGCGACCAGCAGGGCATCCATGGATTGTTGAAGGAATTCCAGCGACCCCGGGCAGTCCAGCACCGTCCAGTCCTCGTCCAGAAACGTAAAGGCGCCGATGCGGGTTTCGTGCGCGCTTGGCGCGGGTGGTTTGGCGCCTTCCAGCGCGCAAAGCCCGTTCGCAAGCGTCGACTTGCCGATACCCTGGGCCCCCAGAACTGCGATGCATTTGGACATATGGTTCCTCCCTTTGGCTCGCTCGATGCTGCCTCTGGGGTGCGGCGCGTCTGCCGGCGCCGTCACGCAACCTGTAAGGGTCAGCTTACAGATTGGGCAAATGGGCGCAAGGCACCGTGACGGCACCGTTACGGTTGCGCGACGCGGCGCTGTCCCCATATTTGGGCCAGGCAGGATAAGCAGGAGAGACCCGATGCAGTCGCGCAACAAGCTGCTGGACGACATAAGTCAGTTGATGACCAACGCCGCCGGCGTCGCCCAAGGCGCCCGGGCCGAGGCCGAAACCGCCTTTGCCGGCATGATCGACCGCTTCCTGGCCGAGCGAAATCTGGTCACGCGCGAGGAATTTGATGCCGTCCGCGAGATGGCGATTCGCGCCCGCGAAGAGAATGACGCCCTCTCGGCGCGGATCGAAGCGCTGGAATCCAAGCTCGCCGCCTCCGAATAACCCCCAAATTAGCCACAGGGCCTGTGGATAAGTGAAGTTTCCGCGACGGCGCGGGAATCCGCTTTACGCCAGCCCTGCAGGGTGCCACCATATTTCGTGGGTACGAGCAGTACGATACCCGTAATATGGCAACCCAGGGTGCATCCTGTGGGCACCGCCTCGCAGGTCACCACAAATCGGGGGCACGAGGCAGATGTCAGCAAGCGAGCACGACTTTATCTCTGCGGAGATCCACCCCATCGATATGGTCGAAAACCTGGCGCAGGATTGCGAATGGGAGTTTGACCGCGTCGGAGAAGACCAAATCGCCATGGCCATCGAAGGTGGCTGGCGCGTTTACTCCCTGAACCTGGCCTGGTCCGGCTATGATGACATGCTTCGGCTGGTGTGCAGTTTTGAACTGACCCCACCCGAAGAGCGCATGGACGAGATGCTGGAGTTGATCAATCTGGCCAATGATCGGATCTGGTGCGGCAACTTCGTGCTGTGGCCCGAACACAAGCTGATGGCCTTCCGCTACGGGCTGACATTGGCCGGCGGCGCCACGGCTACGCCCGAGCAGATCGAGGCCATGGTGCTGACCGCGGTGGGCTTTGCCGAGCGTTATTATCCGGCATTTCAGCTGGTTGGGTGGTCGAATCAATCCCCGCAAGAGGCGCTGAACGTGGCCATTGACGAGGCCTACGGCACCGCGTGAGTTTCGCTAACCGACTGAAATCGCCCGACACTCTGGTGGCGGGCGATTTTTTGTGCGGTGCACAAAATCCAGATTGACATTCCTGCTGCAGCGCACAATACTGTTTTCAACAAGGATGACGTGGCTTAAAGCACAAGGAGGCTGACATGGCCGAACAATTTCCCTTCGCCTTTGACTTTTCGAAGTTCACTCAGGGGTTCGACGCATCGGGCTTTAACGTCCCCGGTTTTGACACCTTCTTCAAGGGCGAGATGCCGACGTTTGATTTCTCGATGATGCAGGAAGCCAGCCGCAAGAACATGGCCGCTTTGGTGGAAGCCAACAAAAAGGCCGTCACCGGTTACCAGGCGCTCTACAAGCGCCAGGCCGAAATTTTCGAAGCAGCGGTTGCGGAAGCCAAGGACCGGATGTCCGAGGTTCAGGGCCAGCCAATGACGGCAGAGGCTGCCGCCGCCAACTTCGAGACGATGAAGGCTGCCTTCGACAAGGGTCTGGCTGATCTTAAGGAAATCGCCGAGATGGCACACAGCGCCAACACGGACGCTTTCGACATCATCAAGGCCCGGACCGAAGAGGCCTTTGCCGAGATGAAGGACGCCGCTGAGAAGTTGGCTGCCTGAACGGATCGCTGACACAGCGATGGACTTTGGCCCGGCTATGGACCGTCTGCTCCCTCCCTGGCAGGCGGTCCTTTTTGGTTGAGTAATCTCTGTTTGAGTAATCGCCGTGTTTCGGTAATCGGTGCCTGGGCCTGAATTGCGGCCAAGAGGGAGCACCGCACCATGAGCGATCAGATCACGTTCGACGACTTCATGAAGGTTGATATACGCCTGGGCACAGTGACGGACGCACAGCCCTTTCCGGAAGCCCGCAAACCCGCGATCAAGCTATGGATCGACTTCGGCGATGAGATCGGCGTGAAGAAGACGTCCGCCCAGATCACCGAGCACTACACGGTTGATAGTCTGATCGGCAAACGCGTGATGGCTGTGGTCAACTTTCCCCCGCGCCAGATCGGGCCGTTCATGTCCGAGGTGCTGACGCTTGGCGTGCACGATGCGGACGGATACGTGACGCTACTGGCGCCGGATCACAAAGCCCCGAACGGTGCAAGGATGTGTTGATCAACGCGCGATCAGCTGCCCGGCGCCCTAACGCGGGATAAGGATCGTTGCCCGCAACCCACCCATGCCCGGGCTGTCATCCAGTTTCAACGAGCCCCCATGGCTGCGCGCGATATCCAGAGCGATTGACAGGCCCAGTCCGGTACCGGGCGCTTCATCCTGATTGCGCGCCTCGTCCAGCCGCGTGAACGGGCGTAGCACTTCCTCGCGCTTATCCTCGGGGATCCCAGGGCCATCATCCTCAACGACGATCTCAACAAAGCGCGGCTGGATGCGCACCGTGACCGCCGCCCGGCCCGCATAGGCGATGGCGTTCGAGACCAGGTTGGCGACCGCCCGCTTCAACGCCTTGCGCCGCATCTCGACCTTGGGCGCATCGGGCGTCAGCACCTCCACATAGACCGCCACATCGGCTCCGTTGCGCCGCGCGTCGGATGCCACCTCGTGCGCCAGATCGACGGGTGAGGCCAAGGCGGAAGGCTCGCCCCCCTCGCCCCGCGCAAAAGCCAGGAAGCCCGCGACCATGTCCTCCATCTCGCTCACATCGCGGGCCAGCCCCGCACTCTCGGCCGTCTCATCGGACACGGCCAACGCCAGCTTCATGCGGGTCAGTGGCGTCTTCAGGTCGTGGCTGACCCCCGACAGCATGCGGGTGCGCTGGTCGACATGCCGCTCGATCCGGTTGCGCATGTCCAGGAAGGCGCCGCCCGCGCGGCGCACTTCCTCGGCGCCAGATGGCCGAAAGGGGATCGCCCGGCCCCGCCCAAAGGCCTGCGCCGCCAGCGCAAGATCGCGGATCGGGCGCACCTGATTGCGCAGAAAGGCGATGGCGATCCCGGTCAGCAGCACCGAAGAGGCAAACATCCACACCAACAGCAGATGCGGGTTGGCCGCATTCATGCGCCGGCGCGGCACCAATATGCGCAGCGTGCCCTTGGAAGTGGCCAGCTTCACCTCGACATGCTTCGAGAAGCTGACCAGGTCCAGAGCGATCGGCTGATTGACCTCATCCTTGAGCGTCTCGGCAATGATCCCGCCGGTAACGTCGAAGAACGTGCGCAGGGCGGCCGGCTCGATCAATGTCTCCTCGTCCAGGCCCATCTCCAGCCCCAGGGGGGTCGCCAGCTGGGCCAGTAGGTCCCGGGCAGTCTCTACATCCGGGGCGGTATCGACGCGGGCGACGGCATAGTTGATCTCGCGCGCGATGGAGCCCGCCATCTGCGCGGTAACCCCGTCATAGTGGCGCTGAATGAAGACCAGGGCCACGATCACCTGCAGCAGCAGGACCGGCAGCACCAGGATCAGCAGCGCCCTGCCGAACAGGCTTTTCGGCAGGTAGCGCTTGAGAAGGAGGTCCTGGCTTTGCATTGTTGCGAGGCTAGGGGCGCGGCCTCTGGCTTTCAAGAAGTGGCGCGTTCTCAATCAGTCGCGCCTTTCGTTCTACCAAGGGGGGAGACCGACCGTGCAGGACCCGTTCGACAAGCGTGAGGACGCCGTCTACACCACCGCTGTCGACGTCGCACCCGCCGTGCGGCGCATCACCTGCCGCAATCCTTCGCCCTATACGTTCACCGGCACGCAGACCTACCTGGTGGGTACGCGCGATCTGGCGCTGATCGATCCGGGGCCGGACGAACCCGAGCATTTGCGCGCGATCCTGGACGCTGTCGGGCCGGGCCAGCGGATCAGCCACATCCTGGTCACACACAGCCACCGCGACCACTCGCCGGGGGCGGCGCTTTTGTCCGGCGAGACCGGCGCCGATGTCTACGCCTATGGCGCGCATGGGGCGGGGCTGAGCCCGACGATGGAAAGCCTGGTCACCTCCGGCGCGGATCTGGGCGGCGGCGAAGGCGGCGACCACAGTTTTCAGCCAAAGCACCTGCTGGCCGACGGCGATGTGGTGCAGGGAGATGACTGGCGGCTGGGGGTGCTGCACACGCCGGGTCACCTGTCGAACCATATCTCCTTCAGTCTGGATGAGGCCGAGGCTGGCACCGGCACGGTCTTCACCGGCGACACGGTCATGGGCTTTGCCACCACGCTGGTGTCGCCGCCAGATGGAGATATGGCGGCCTTCATGGACAGCCTGCAGCTTTTGTCGGCACGCAGCGACGACAGGCTTTACCTGCCCGGGCATGGTAATCCGGTCAGCGACCCGCATGGCATGCTGGCCTATCAGATCGCCCATCGCGAGGGGCGGTTCGACCAGATCCTTGCGGCGTTGGAAGATGGCCCCGCCACGGCGGGCGCCCTGGCGCGCGCGATCTACACGGATGTGAACCCGGCGCTGCTGCCAGCTGCAGCACGAAACGTCTTGGCCAGCCTGATCGGGCTGGCAGATCAGAACCGCGTGGTCTGCCAGGGCCCCATCGCCGCAGATGCCCGGTTCGCCCTGCCCTGAGTTCTGTGGGCGAGTCTTCAGGGCGCCGCGCACCAGGCTTCCACGAAGTCGACGAACAGGCGCACCTTTGCCGACAGGTGGCGCGCTGGGGGATAGATCACTTGCAGCATGCGCTGCGGCAGCGCGTGATCCGTCAACACCGGCACCAACCGACCCGAGGCGATGTCCGAGCGCACCGCATATTCCGGCATGATCGCAATGCCCAGGCCCGCGCAGGCGCCCGCCAGCAACGTCTCCAGCGTGTTGGCCACCAGAACGGGCTGCACGTTCACCGAGACGGCCCCCTGCGGACCGTGCAGGCGCCATACGGGGCCGGTACCCGGCTGATTGTGGTGCAGCACGGCGTGATCGGCCAGATCACGCGCGACCGTCGGCGCGCCCCGGTCGGCCAGGTAGCCGGGTGACGCACAGATCAGATAGTCCAGTGTCAGGATCCGGTGGTCGACCAGCATCGTCTGCTCGTCAGGCGGCGCGCTGCGGATCACGATGTCGTAGCCTTCGGCGATGGGATCGACCAGGCGGGCCTCCAGATCCAGCTCGATCTCGACCCCGGGATGGGCCTGCATGAAACCCGTCACCAGGGCCGAGAAATCCAAATCCCCAAACGACAAGGGCGCGTTGATGCGCAGTTTGCCGACCGCCTGGGTGCGGGCCTCGGTCACCTCGCGCTCCATCTCATCCAGATCATCCAGGATTTGACGCGCCCGCGCGTAAAGCGCCTGGCCCGTGGAGGTCGCCGAGACCGAGCGCGTGGTCCGGTTCAGCAGCTGCACCCCCAACCGCCCCTCCAGCGCGATCACCAGCCGGTTCACCGATGACCGGGACTGGCCCATCTGCCGGGCCGCTGCAGAAAAGCCACCCGCTTCGATGACCTGGATGAAGGCGTTGAGTTCCGAAAAACGGTCCATGCCCACTTGTTCGCTTTCCAGGACAGTCTGTCAATCTACAGCGCAATTGTTGCGCAGATTAAAGTCCCCAAATCGTCCGCAGAGCAAATCTTCCCCCTACGGAGGCAAAAATGCAGACGATCAGACCTTCCGACGCCCGGGGCCGCGCCAACTTTGGCTGGCTGGACTCGCGCCACTCGTTCTCGTTCGGGCAGTACTTCGATGCCAGCCACATGGGCTTTGGTCCGCTGCGCGTGATCAACGAAGATCGCGTCGCCGGTGGCGGCGGCTTCCCCACCCATGCGCACGCCGACATGGAGATCATCTCGATCGTCTTGGACGGCGCACTGGAGCACAAGGACTCGATGGGGGCCGAAGCGGTGATCCGCCCGGGCGACGTGCAGCGCATGAGCGCGGGCACCGGCGTCAACCACTCCGAGTTCAACGCGTCCAACACGGACCCCGTTCACTTCCTGCAGATCTGGATCATCCCAGAGGCCGAGGGCATCGCGCCCAGCTATGCCCAGATCAACGTGCCGGCCGAGGAACGCGCCGGTCAGTTGAAGCTGCTGGGCTCGCGCGATGGCCGCGACGGGTCGCTGGTGATCAACCGGGACGTCGACCTCTACGGCTCGGTCCTCAGCCAGGGTGATGCGCTGACCCACGTCATCGCCCCCCGCCGCGGAGTCTGGGTTCAGATGATCAAGGGCACCATAAAGGCCAATGACGACCGCATCAGCGCGGGCGACGGCCTGGCCCTGATCCGCGAGCCGGACATCCGCATCCAGGCGGAAGAGGATGCCGAGTTCATCCTGTTCGACATGGCACTCTGATCAGCGCCGCGACGGAGAAGACCGCTGTTTCCCCGCAGAACAAGCGTCGCGCCCAGCCTATCGGGCGCGGCGCAACTGGCCCGGCGTCGTGCCCAGCTTGGCGCGGAAGACGTCGGTCATATGGCTTTGGGACGAAAACCCGCAGCGAAAGGCGATCTCCGCCAGCGACAGGGTGGTCGTCTCGGCCAGATCACGCGCCCGGTCCAACCGGCGCGACAGAACGTACTGGTAGGGCGTTTGACCGGTGGTCGCCTTGATGGCAGCGGTGAAAGCCGTCGTCGACATCTTGAGCGCGCAGGCCAGGCGACCCAAATCCACCTGCCCGCGGGGCGCGTCGGCAACAAATTCATCGATCCGACGCAATTGATGCGGTGTCAGCTTACCGGGCGACGTCTCGGATGGATGAAGGTGGCCATCGGCAATGCGCCAAAGCTCGTGGATCAACGCGAAGGAAAGCGAATCCACATAGAGCCGGTCACAGCCCGTGCGTGCGCAATCAGACAGCTGGCGGCAAAGGCTCGCAATCAGCGGCGAGCGGAAAGGGCGCGCTTCAAGCCGCGCGAATACCTCGCCCACATCCGCGTTGAAGGCGGTCGTCGTGGCTTTCACCACCTCGGGCGCAATGGCGAAGACACTGACATCCAGCGGATCGAAAACCTGGGACTCGTAGGACAGGTTCGGCGGACGCAGGATCATGTCACCGGGCGTGAAGTCCTGCATGGGCCGCTCGGATCCTGGATAGCGGTGTTTGATCCGCGTTGCCGAGTTGATCACTGCAAGCGCCGCATAGTCGACGGGCGGACCCTCGATCAGCTGCGGCGAAAACTGCATCTGAAGCACCCCAAGGGACAGGGTACCAACCTTGGACCGCTCGCGGATCGCGTGCCGGAAGCGAGGCGCAGTGGCGATTTCGTCAAACGACTGCACGGGGCCGGTCTCCCGAAGTGCATTTTCATTCCACAGGGTGGAAATAGCATTATGCGTGCCGGCGGCAATGGCTGCCGACCCCCAACGAATTCCGAAAATCCAGAAAACGATCCGCAAAATCCGGAAGAAGCCGCCCCGTCGGATCGCCAAATCCCCTGGCATCAGACGCAGCGACAGGCGTCAGCGATGGATCCCCCCGGCCGGGCAGGCCGCAGAACCCTTTGACGTGACCTTTGGAAGGAGACTGAGATGAGCACCGAAAAACTGGAAGTCCTGACCCCGCAGAACAGCCAGCTGATCTTCATCGACCAGCAGCCGCAAATGGCCTTTGGCGTGCAGTCGATCGATCGCCAGACGCTGAAGAACAACGTGGTCGGTCTGGCCAAGGCCGCGAAGGCGTTCGATGTCCCGACGACGATCACTACGGTCGAAACGGAAGGCTTCTCCGGCCACACCTATCCGGAGCTGCTGGAAGTGTTCCCCGAAAACCCGCTGCTGGAGCGGACCTCGATGAACTCGTGGGACGACCAGAAGGTGCGCGATGCCCTGGCCAAGAACGGTCAGAAGAAGGTCGTGGTCTCGGGCCTGTGGACCGAGGTGTGCAATACGACCTTTGCGCTGAGCGCCATGCTGGAAGGCGGCTACGAGATCTACATGGTGGCCGATGCCTCGGGCGGCACGTCGATCGACGCGCACAAATACGCCATGGACCGCATGGTGCAGGCCGGTGTCGTGCCAATGACGTGGCAGCAGGTCCTGCTGGAGTGGCAGCGCGACTGGGCCCGCAAGGACACCTACGATGCCACCACCGGCATCGCCAAGGATCACGGCGGCGCCTACGGCATGGGCATCGATTACGCCTACACAATGGTCCACAAAGCGCCCGAGCGCGTGGAACACGGCCCGATGCTGGACCCCGTGGCCGCCATGCCAATCGCCGCCGAGTAAAGCGGCAGACGCCTGCCCGGGGGTTATCTCCCGCCCAGGGCAGGTCCTTCAATTGATGTCCGAGTCTTCGGTCAGCGCCCGTCGGTATGCGGTGGGCGTGAGCCCAAGCTCTTGCCGAAAGGCCGTGGTCAAATGAGACGGATTGGCAAAACCGCAGCGCATCGCGATCTGGGACGCGGAATGCTCCGTGTCTGTCAGCATCGTGCGGGCGCGGGCGATCCGTCGGGACAGAACGTAGTCGCGCGGCGGCGCCCCGAAATGGCGCGCGAAGGCTCGACTGAAATGTGCGCGGCTCAGGCCTGCAGCATTGGCCAGATCAGCCACTCGGATCGGGCCATCAAGTTCGTCCTCGATGACCCGGGCCATGCGCCGCGCCAGGGCGGGAGACAGCGTCTCGGGCCCCGCCGGTTGATCAGATCTGACCGCCAGGTGCGCACTGACAAGGCGCGTGACGATCGCGTCGCTCAGCGCGTCCAAGTAATCCAACGTCCCCAAAGGCTCGCAGATCATCGAACGCCGCACTTCCGTGCAAAGCGCGGTCAAGGCCGGATCAACGGTCTTGAAAACCTCCTGCAGCCCGCTCCACCCCGGTGCCGCTACACCAGCCAGCCGGTTGAAACGCTCGGGCGCAATGCGGATGACCAGATACTCCAGCGGCATGTCCTGAATGATGCGGATCGCCATATTGGGCGGCACCAGGCCAGTGCGGTGCGCCTCGGTCGCCACATGGACCATGGGGCCGTCGCCGGCGCCATAGCGCCCCTGCGAACTATTGAACATGTGCACCAGCACATAGACCGGCAGCCGGTAGTGCAGCTCATATGTGATCGCGGGGCACAGATGGTACTCCACCTCGGCCGACTGCGTGGTCATTCCCCAGCGGGGGCTGGCGGTCAGGGGCGGGCCGTCAACGCTGACAAAACGGTCTTCGGCCACCGCGATTCCGGAAATCCGGATCGCATCGGATTGCGGCGAATTCATCGCACAAACATACAATTTCGATTTCTTAAATGGAAGCCGTTTCCATTTTTAGTCGCTATCTGCCGGTGTGAGAGAAAGCGCTCCCAGGAGCAGCAGACCACTCTCAGATCCGAAACGCGACCAAATGGAGAGGTCCGATGACCAATTACCATCAGATGCTGACGCCTGAAACTTGTGCGCTTGTGCTCATCGACTACCAGCCCGCCATGTATCAGGGCGTGCAAAGCCACGACCGGCTGGACGTCATGCATAACGTCCAGGCCCTGGCCCGCGCGGCGCGCGTCTTTGACCTGCCGACCGTGCTGACCACCGTGGCCAAGGACAGCTTTTCGGGTCCGTTCATGCCCGAAGTCACCGATATGTTCCCAGACCTGGAAGTGGTGGACCGCACCTCGATCAACTCGTGGCTAGACGCAGGTTTCCGCGATGCGATCAAGGCAACGGGCCGCAAAAAGATCGTGCTGGCTGGTCTGTGGACGTCCGCCTGCGTGACCTTCCCCACGTTGGATATGCTGGCAGAAGGCTATGAGATCTACGTGCCGACAGATGCTTGCGGCGACACCAGCGCCGAGGCGCACGAACGCGCCGTCGACCGACTGGTCCAGGCCGGCGCCGTCCCGGTCACCGCCTTCCAGACGGTTTTCGAACTGCAGCAGGATTGGGCCCGGGGTGAGACCTACGAGGGGGTGATGGACATCCTCCACAATCACTCGCCCTACGGCATCCAGGTGAAGTTCTCGAAATGGGCGCTGGGTGAGCACGCCTCGGAAGCGGGCAGCCAAGCGGCATGACCAACCGGCCGGGATCTTGTGGGTGACCGACACCGCCCGATGGATCCCGCCCCAACATGAAGGAGTGAGATCGATGCGACTGACAAGACGTGACACGATGCTTCTGGGTGGCGCCGCGACGGGCGCCTTGCTAAGCGGACCGACCGCGGCCCTGGCGCAGGGCAGTGCCGCCGATCTGGTGCTGTTGAACGGTCGCATCACCACGATGGACCCTGCCCGGCCCGAGGCAACGGCACTCGCCGTCAGGAATGGCGTCTTCGTCGCCGTCGGCTCCGACGCCGATATGCAAAGCTTCATCGGTCCCTTCACCCAGGTGATCGACGCCCGCGGCCAGCGCGTGATCCCAGGCCTGAACGACAGCCACACCCACGCCATCCGCGGCGCGGTGAACTACAACCTGGAGGTCCGCTGGGACGGCGTTGACAGCCTAGAAGAAGGGTTGCACCTGCTCCGCCAACAAGCCGCGCGCACCCCGGACGGCCAGTTCATCCGCGTGGCCGGCGGCTTCAGCGAATTCCAGTTCAAGGAAAAGCGCCTGCCGACGGTGGCCGAGCTGGACGCGGTCGCGCCGAACCATCCGGTGCTGATCCACCACCTCTACAAACTGACGCTGCTGAACACCAAGGCGGTCGAATATCTGGGTTACGATCAGCCCGGCCACCCCGAATATCCGGGCGGCATCATCGAGAAGGACGCGGGCGGCAACGCTACGGGCCGCGTGCTGGCAGCACCTTCGGGCCTGGTGATGTACAAAACCCTGGACGCGGCCCCCAAGCTCTCGATCCAGGATCAGATCAACTCCTCGCTGCAGTATTTCGACGTGCTGAACGGGCTGGGGATCACCTCGGTGTCGGATGCCGGCGGCGGCGGCATGGAGTTCCCCGATGCCACGCCCTACAAGGTCATCCGCTGGCTGCATGAACGCGATCTGCTGACGACGCGCATCGGCTATCACAGCTTCCCCCAGCACAAGGGCCAGGAACTGGGCGACTATGAGCGCTGGACGGCCGAGATCCGTGCGGGCCAGGGCGATGACATGCTCAAATTCGTGGGCGCGGGGGAAAATCTTGGCTGGGCCTCCTACGATTACGAGATCTTCGCCGATGCCCGCCCCGACATCGACAGCGACGCCGAGGCGTACCAGACCCAGGTGATGACCGTGCTGGGTGAGGGCGAGTGGCCGTTTCGCCAGCACATCACCTATAACGAGACGGGTGAGCGCCTGCTGCCGGTCTACGAAGCCGTCGCCAAAGGCGCGGGCCTGACACCCGGCTGGTTTGTCGACCATGTCGAGACGTTCACGCCCCAAAACCTGGAGCGGATCGCGGCGCTGGGCGGCGGCATCGCCCTGCAGAACCGCCTGCAGTTCCAGGCCGAGGATTTCATCGCCAACTACGGCACCGAGGCCCTGAAGAAGACGCCGGACTTCCGCGCCATCCTGGACCTGGGCGTGCCGGTCGGCGGCGGCACCGATGCCACCCGGGTGACCAGCTTCAACCCCTGGTACTCGATCCAGTGGATGACCACGGGCCTCAGCCGCGGCGGCCTGCCGATGTACGATGACGCGAACCTCTTGACCCGGGAAGAGGCGCTCCGACTCTGGACGACGGGCTCGGCCTGGTTCACCGGCGATGCCAACGCCAAGGGCGCGATCACGCCTGGCCAGATGGGCGACTTCGCCGTGCTGGACCGCGACTACTTCGCCGTCACCGATGCCGAGATCGCCAAGCTGAAATCCGATCTGACGGTGCTGGGCGGCCGGGTCGTCTATGGCGCCGGCGCGTTCGCCCACCAGGACCTGAGCCACGTGCCGCCGATCAGCCCTGACTGGTCGCCGGTGATCCTGCAGGGCCGAGACGTCTGACCGGACCACACCGCACCACGGGGTGGGCCGGGCGCCCACCCTTCAAGCTGACCGCATGCCCCTGCACGCCCCCCGAGATGGAGCCAAATCATGACTGACCTGATCCTCTACAATGGCCGGATCACCACCTTCGATCTGGACCGGCCCGAGGCGGAGGCGATCGCCATCACCGATGGCAAGATCAGCGCGGTGGGCAGCGACGCCGACCTTATGGCCGACCGCGACGGCGCCGAGGTCATCGACCTGGGCGGCGCCCGCGTCACGCCCGGCCTGATCGACAGCCACACGCACATCATCCGCCAGGGCAATAACTTCGCCATGGAGCTGCGCTGGGATCACGTGCCCTCGCTGGCCGACGGGCTGGCCATGCTGAAGGCCCAAGCCCAGCGCACCCCGGCTGGGCAGTGGATCCGGGTGGTGGGCGGCTGGTCGGCCGATCAGTTCGCCGAAAAACGCCTGCCCACGATCGACGAGATCAACGCCGTGGCGCCCGACGTGCCGGTCTACGTGCTGCATCTTTACGATCGCTGCTGGCTGAACAAGGCCGCGTTGCGGGCGCTGGGGATCGACAAGCACTTCTACGAGCCCTTTGTCTCCGGCCGTCTGGAACGGGACGACCAAGGCAATCCCACCGGCCTGGCCCTGGCGCGGCCCAATGCGCAGCCCTTGTACGCGCTGCTGGACATGGCGCCTAAGCTCGACTTCGAACAGCAGATCCTGTCCACCAAGCACTACTTCCGGGCGCTGAACGGGCTGGGCCTGACCTCGGCCTTGGACTGCGCGGGCGGGTTTCTGAACTACCCGGACGATTACGGCGTAATCTCCGAGCTGAACAAACGCGGCGAGCAGACGGTGCGCATCGGCTATCAGCTGTTCGCCCAGCGCCCGCTGTTCGAGCTTGACGACTTCAAGCGCTGGAACGACCTCGTCAAACCGGATCAGGGCGACGATTACCTGAAATGCGTGGGCGCGGGCGAAATGCTGGTCGCCTCGGCCTATGATTTCGAGGATTTCAGCTATCCCCGCCCCAACCTGCCCAAGCGCATGGAGGGCGATCTGACGCCGGTGCTGGAGTTCCTGCTGGAGAACCGCTGGCCCATCCGCTTCCACTGCACCTACGAGGAATCCGCCCATCGCCTGCTCAAGGTGCTGGAGGATGTGGGCCGCGACAAAGGCCTGGAAGAGCTGAACTGGATCTTTGACCACGGCGAGACGATTTCCGAGGCCACCATGGACTGGGTGGCACGCCTTGGCGGCGGGATCAGCTACCAGAACCGCATCGCCTTCCAGGCCACCGCCTACCGCGACCGCTATGGCGAGCAGGCCCTGCGGGACGTGATGCCGGTTCAGAAGATGATGGCCTCGGGCGCGCCCCTGGCGGCAGGCACGGATGCCACCCGCGTCTCGTCCTACAATCCCTGGCTGGCGATACATTGGGCGGTCAGCGGTAAGGGCCGCGGCGGGGACATCATCTGGTCGGCCGAGAATCGCCTGTCCCGCGAGGATGCCTTGCGTCACTGGACGGCCGCGGGCGCCTGGTTCAGCCGTGAGGAAGGCCTTAAGGGCCAGATCCGTCCGGGCCAGCTGGCCGATATCGCGGTCTTGGACCGGGACTATTTCGCCTGCGCCGAAGACGAGATCGTCGACATCACCGCCGACATGACCCTGTCGGGCGGCAAGATCGTCTACGCCAAGGGCGCCTTCCAGGCCCACGCCCCCGCCGAGCTGCCGGAACTGCCGGACTGGTCGCCTGTGCCGATCTTCGGCGCGCCGGGCGCCCCCGCCACCCGCAACCCCGCCCTGGCCGCCGAATAGGCCGGGCATTTGGCCCCTGGCTGGGCACGCGCTGCCCGGCCGCTTCCCCGAACCCCGAAGGAGGGACCGATGGATTGGAAAGCCTATGCGATTTCGCTGGCCACTGGGCTGCTGGTGGGGGCTATCTACGCCTTCCTGAACACCCGCTCGCCCGCGCCGCCGGTCATTGCGCTGCTGGGCCTGTTGGGCATGCTGGTGGGCGAAAGCCTGACCTCCTGGGCGAAGAACCACATGAGCCTGGCCGAAGCCACACGCCATTGCCTGCACGCCAAGGACTTCACACCAACACCAGCCGCGTTGGCCAAGCAGCAGGCCGCTTGCGCACCCGCCACCCAGCAGGCGCAATCGGACCCAGAGGCCCCCAAGCAGGAGCGTTCTTCATGATCCGCACGCTGATCCGCATGCCCTTGCGTCCCGTCCTGATCGCGGCCTGCCTGGTGATGGCCCCGCTCCTCCCCGCCTCCGCCAGCCCGCTGGTCTTCGAAGGCCGTGTCGAGCCCCTGCGCCAGGCCGTGCTCTCCACCCGCATCAACGGCGTCGTCGCCGAGGTGCTGTTCGATGGTGGCGACTACGTCCAGGCCGGCCAGCCCCTGATCCGCCTAGACCCCGCCGACGCCAAACTGGCGCTATCCATGGCCGAGGCGCGGCTGGCCGAAGCGCGCGCCGCCCTGGACGGCGCCGCCCAGGAAGCCCGCCGCCAGGAAGAGCTTTTCGCCCGCGGCATCGCCCCCGACGCCGTGGTGGCCCCCGCCCGCACCGCGTTGGCCGCGGCAAAGGCATCGCTGGCCCTGGCCCAGGCCGAACGCGACCGCTCGGCGCTTGACTTGCAGCGCGCCGTGATCCGTGCCCCGGTCGAGGGGTTTATCTCCGCCCCTGCCGTCACCGTCGGCCAGTTCCTGGAGGCCGAGGCCGGCCCCCCGCTGGCCACCATCGTGGCGCTGGACACCGTTACCGTGGCCTACCAGGCGCCCTATGCCGACCGTCTGGGCGCCCTGGAACAGAGCGGCGCGGCGACCGTCAGTGACCTGCTTGAACGCATCACGCTCAGCCTGTCCCTGCCGGGCGATCGCGACTATCCGGCCACCGCCACCCCCCATGCCGCCAGCCCCACCGTGGACCCCCAGACCGGGACCGTGACCGTCTGGGCCGTGTTCCCCAACCCTGACGGCCTGCTGCGCCCTGGCATGCGGGTGACGGTCCTGTCCAGCATCGGAGAGCTTTCGCAATGACCATCCAGATCGAACGCCATGTCGAGGGCAGCAAGGGCCGCTATGTCGCCACCCTGGACGGCATCACAGGCGAGGCCGAGACAACCTATTCCATCGCCAGCCCCACCCTGGTGATCGCCGACCACACCGGCGTGCCCGACAGCCTGCGCGGCAAGGGCATGGCCCGCGCGCTGGCCGAACGGCTGGTCGCCGATGCCCGCGCCGAGGGCTTCAAGATCCTGCCGCTTTGCCCCTTCATCAACGCCGAGCGGCGCAAACACCCCGATTGGCAGGAGGTCTTCGCATGAGCGCCACCACCACCAATCCGCCAACAACACCCACGACGCCCACCAAGCCTGAAGTGTCTGGGCCCATGGCGCCCTTCCGCCACCGGGCCTTTGCGGTGCTGTGGATCGCCACGGTCGCCTCGAACATCGGCACCTGGATGCACGATGTCGGCGCGGGCTGGCTGATGACGGAACTGGCTCCCTCGCCCATGATGGTGGCCGCGGTCCAGGCGGCGACCACGCTGCCGATCTTCATGTTTGCTCTGCTGGCCGGGGCCGTCGCTGACATCGTCGACCGCCGCCGCCTGCTGATCTGGGTCAACGTGGCCCTGGGCATCGCGGCGCTGGGCATGACGGCCGTCGTGCATTTCGGCCTGATGACGCCCTGGATCCTGCTGATTTTTACGTTCCTCTTCGGGACCGGTGCGGCCTTCATGGCGCCCGCCTGGCAGGCGATCGTGCCAAAGCTGATCCCCCGGCGGGACCTGCCCGCGGCGATCGCGTTAAACTCGATGGGGATCAACATCAGCCGCGCCGTCGGCCCGGCCCTGGCCGGGTTCCTGATTGTGACCGCGGGGCTGGCCGCGCCCTTCCTGGTCAACGCGCTCAGCGTCATCGGCATCATCGCCGCGCTCTGGTGGTGGCGGCCCGAGGCCGCGCCCAAGACAGGCCTGCCGCCCGAGCGCGTGGGCGGCGCCATCGTCGCGGGCCTGCGCTATGCCTGGAACAGCGCCGCGTTGAAGGCGACACTGGTGCGGGCGGCAGCCTTCTTCCTGTTCGCCAGCGCCTTCTGGGCCATGCTGCCCCTGATCGCGCGCGAGACGCTGGCAGGTGGCCCCACGCTTTACGGCCTGATGCTGGCCGCGGTGGGGGCCGGCGCAGTGGGCGGGGCGCTGATCCTGCCCAAGGTCAAGGCGCGGCTGGGCGCCGACGGCACGGTGGCCGCCGGAACGGGGGGCACGGCGCTGGTCATGGTGGCGATGGCCACGGTGCCCAACCAGGGCGCGGCCATCGCGGCGGCGGCACTGGCCGGCCTGTCCTGGATCGCGGTGCTCTCCAGCCTCAACGTCTCGGCCCAGACCGCCCTGCCCGACTGGGTGCGCGCCCGCGGCCTGTCGGTGTTTCTGACGGTCTTCTTCGGGGCGATGTCGGTCGGCAGCCTGGCCTGGGGCCAGGTGGCGTCGCTGACCGGGATCTCGACGGCATTGATCGCGGCGGCGGCCGGGGCCGCGCTGATGATCCCGATGACCTGGCGGGCCAAGCTGCAGCAGGGCGCGGGCATGGACCTGGCCCCGTCGATGCACTGGCCCGCGCCGGTACTGACGGGCGATGCGCCGCCGGACGGGCCGGTCACCGTGCAGATCGCCTACCGGGTAGCACCGGCCAATCAGCCACGTTTCCTGGAGCTGATGTCCCGGCTGGCAGCCAGTCGGCGGCGGGGCGGCGGCTATCGCTGGGCGCTGATGCGCGACGCTGCCGATGCCGATTGCTTCGTGGAAAGCTGGTGGGAGGCATCGTGGCTGGACCACCAGCGCCAGCACCAGCGGGTGACCCGGGACGACCAGAAACTGCAGGAGGAGATCGCGGCCCTGCTGGACGACGGCGCGACCCCCGTTGTGCGGCACTTCATCGGGGCGGGGTGAGGCCCGCCGCCGCGGATTCACCGCTTGCGTGACAGGCGACGCCGGGGGCAGTGTGCCGCCCAACGGCGCCGGGCCGGAACGGTTCGGAACGTACCGAACGGGACCGGCGAAGGGGGCACGCATGTTCGATCAGTTTCCAAAGGACCGGGTGGCGCATGTGGCCCACACAGTGACGCCGGGCGATGCCGCCCACAGAGTGCTGAGCGCGCAGGATTTCGCCGATGCCTGGGCGCAGATCACCTCGTGGCCCGGTTATGTGCCGACGCCGCTGGTCTCGCTGGCGAACCTCGCGGCCCAGATCGGTGTGGGCGCCATCCACTACAAGGACGAAGGGCCGCGCTTTGGCCTGGGCAGCTTCAAGGCGCTGGGCGGCGCTTATGCGGCCATGCGCCTGATCCAGCGCGAGGTCGCGGCGCGGACTGGCCAGACACTGGCGCTGGACGATATCGCAGCCGGGCGCTGCAGGGAGGCCTGCGCAGGCATCACGCTCGTCTCGGCGACCGATGGCAATCACGGCCGCTCGCTGGCCTGGGGCTGCCACCGGGTGGGCGCGCCCTGCCGGATCTACATCCATGCCGAGGTCAGCGAAGGCCGCGCCGATGCCATGCGCGCCTATGGGGCCAAGGTCGTGCGGATCGATGGCGATTATGACGCCTCGGTTGCGCTGGCCCGCGACGAGGCGGCGGCAAACGGCTGGTTCGTGGTCTCGGACACCTCGTGGCCGGGCTACACCGAACCGCCGCGGGACGTGATGGCGGGCTACGGCGTCATGGCACGCGAGGCAGCCGAGGCGATGGACGCGTCGGGGACCTTGCCGACCCACGTAATCGTGCAGGGCGGCGTCGGCGGGTACGCGGCCGCGGTCGCGGCCTATTTCCGCCAGCATTGGGGGGCTGGCGCGCCCCGGGTCCTGGTGGTCGAGCCTGACCGGGCCGCCTGCCTCTTCGCCTCCGCCAAGGCCGGCGCGCTGACCAATGTGGCCATCGAAGTTGAGACGATCATGGCCGGCCTCTCCTGCGGCGAACCCTCGCCGCTGGCATGGGAGGTCCTGGCCGAACAGGCGGGCGATTTCCTGACCATCCCGGATGCCTTCGTGCCGCCGGCCATGCGCCTGTTAGCAAAACCGCTGGGCGGAGACACCCCGATCCAGGCGGGCGAAAGCGCGGTGGGCGGGGTCGCGGCGCTGATCGCCGTCCGGGGTGATGCGGCGCTCTCGGCGCAGTTGGGCCTGGACGCGGCCTCCCGGGTCGTGATCTTCGGGACCGAAGGCGTCACCGACCCCGACATTTACGCCCGGATCATGGCCGGGGAAGAGGCCGCCTGACCCGCGGCGGCAATGGATCAAAGGACACCAAGTTAGGCCGCCGCCAGTCCGCCCCGTCGCACGATGAAATCGGCCACCTCGCCCACGCCCTTGCCGTGGCGCAGTTCGGCAAACTGAAAGGGCCGCTCGCCCCGCATCCGCGCGGCGTCATCGCGCATCACCTCCAGCGAGGCGCCCACATGCGGCGCCAGATCCGTCTTGTTGATCACCAGCAGGTCCGAGCGCGTGATCGCCGGCCCGCCCTTGCGCGGGATCTCCTCGCCTGCGGCCACATCGATCACATAGATCGTCAGATCCGCCAGCTCCGGCGAGAACGTGGCCGACAGGTTGTCCCCGCCCGACTCGATCAGCACCAGATCCAGATCCGGGTGGCTGTCGCGCAGTTCCGCCACCGCCGCCAGGTTGATCGAGGCATCCTCGCGGATCGCCGTGTGCGGGCAACCGCCCGTCTCGACCCCCTTGATCCGGTCGGCGGGCAGGGCCTGCAGACGCAGCAATGCCTCGGCATCTTCGCGCGTATAGATATCGTTGGTGATCGCCGCCAAAGAAAAACTGTCGCGCAGCGCCCGGCACAAAGCCGCCGTCAGCGTCGTCTTGCCTGCACCCACCGGACCGCCGATACCCACGCGGAGCGGCCCATGCAGACCCGCCATGCTCAGCCCTCCCCGTCTTCAGCAGGCTCTTCGGCGAACACCTCCAGCGCCGCGTTCAGCCCGTTGATCGCCGCCGGAAACCCGCCATACAGCGCCATCTGCCAGATCACCTCGCCGATCTCGCGCTGGCTGGCCCCGGCCCGCCGGGCCGCAGCAATGTTCACCTTCAGCTGCGGCCGCGTCTGCCCGCCAATCGCCGTCAGCGCCGCCACCGTGGCCAGCCACCGGGTCTTGGCGTCCAGGCCCTCGCGCCCGTACTGCTGGCCCCAGGCAAAATCGACGATCGAGCGCGACAGCCCCGGCACCAGCGCATCGTAGCGCCCGGCCAGCGCGCGCTCCATGCCCGGGTTGTAGGCCTCGGCCAGGGCCTGGCCCTTTTCGTAACTGTTCTGTTCGCCGTCCTCAAAACCGTCGTCGCTCATGTCCGAAACAACCTGACTTCCTGGGTTTCATGCCGCATCGAGTCGATGTCCGCCCCGAAACTAAATCCGCCGATCTGGTCCAGATCCGCAGCCTCGGCGTCGGCGGCCACGGCCAGCACGTCGGCCATCAGATCGGCCAGGATCTGCTGGCCTTCCGTCTGGCCGAGCGGCACCAGCCGCACCGCGGCTGAGACCAGATTGGCGACGAAGGCCTGCAGGAACACCGCCAGCGTCTCCGGCAGGGGCACGCCATGGGCGGCCGCCGCGCGGCCCACCGCCACCGGATAGGGCGCGGAACCTGTCGGCATACCCGCCGCCCCGCCCCAGGCCGACGCCGTCACCCCGGCAAAGGCCGCGCCCTGCGCCTCGGTCTCCAGCAAGCGCTCGGCCGACGGGGCCAAAGCCTGGGCCAGCTCCGCCAGATCGTCCAGCGCCGCCCCATCCCCAGTCGCTTCCGCCCGCCAGGCATGGGCCAGCAGGATTGCATCGCTGCGCCCCGCGCCCTGGACAAGGCAATCGCGCACCCAGGCCTGGGTTGATGCCGCATCGGCCACATCGCCCGCGCCGACGGCCCATTCCAGCCCGTGGCTATAGGTGTAGGCCCCGACCGGATAGCCGGGCGACAGCCAGGCGTGCAGCTTGAACAGCCCCTCGCGCATCAGAAATCCTTCAACTCAGACAGATCCGACAGCGAATGATAGTTGGGCCAGGGCGGACGCTCAGCCGTGGAATAGGTCAGGTGGATCACGAACAACTCCCCCGTCTCGGCGTCCGCGAACAAGGTGTCGTCATCACCCACCCGGCAGGCCAGGGTGTGCAGCGCGCGGCCCCACAGGTGATGGCCTTCCTTGATTTCACGCGCCGCCTCCGCCGCGAAGAACCGGTCCCCGCAGACCGTCCAGCCATCCGGCAGGTCCGATTGCTCGGGCAGCACGTGGGCGGGCGTCTCCTTGGCGCGCAGCAATTCGAAGAAGTACCAGCCCTGGAAGAGGCGGCCCAACAGGTTCAGCATGCGCCTCACCCATGCCGATGCGGGATGTGCGCGTTGGGATCATCGTGCGGGCCGTGCGCGTGGGCGTGGCTGTGCGTGCGGCCATGGCCATAGGCGCCGCCTTCCGGCTGGAACGGCGCATCCACATGCGCGACCTCGGCGCCCTGGCGGCGCAGCATATCCTCCAGCACATGGTCGCGCTGGATCAGCAGGCAGTCATCGCGCACCTCGCAGGGCGTGTGCCGGTTGCCGATGTGCCAGGCAAAGCGGGCCAGCGCGGCCCCGCGCACCTCCAACAGCGGCTCGGCTGCGGCCTTGATCTCGACCACGGTGCCGTCGACCGCCGTGACCCGGTCGCCGTCGCCAAAGGCCGCAGCCTCCGGCAGGTCGATTAACACCTCCCGGCCCGAGACGCAGGTGACCATCCGGCGCCGGAAATAGCGTGCGCCATAATCCAGCAGCACGACGTCGTCGGGTGTGTGGCTGGCGCCGTCCATCATTGCAGCGGCTCGGTCGAGATATCGGTGACGGTATAGAAATCGCTGTAGAAGCTGCCGAACTCGCCGCTGGCCACGAACAGCGCGATGCCCAGATCGGTCAGGTACATGAGCCGCCCGGTCCCGCCGGTCGTGGCGTCCGACATGAAGACGGTGTCCGCCGGGATAGCGTCATACTCGCAATCACCGATCCGGTAGACCTGGGTCGGGCCATACTGGATGGAAAACTCCTCGTTGGTGACCTCGGTGCCTTCCGTGATTTGCAACGGGCCGGACCAGCTTTCACCCGGGATCGCGTCGGGCAGCTTTTCGACCGGGATCGGGAACGCGGTAATCCGTTCCGACTGGGGATCGCGCTGCGCGTTCACCACCGACATGTCGCGGACCACGTAGATGCCCAGATGCGATTCCAGCCAGTGGCCTTCGTTGGCGTCATACATGGTCATCTCGCTGACCAGGTTCGGCCCGGTGCGTTCGTAATGGGTGATGCTGCCGTCGCTGGAGCGGGTCCAGATGCCGGTCGTGTCCAGGTCGGCCACGGTCGGACAGGCCGCCGCCGCGGTGCCGGAGATCAAGATCGCGGGAACAAGATACCTCAGCATATCTGCCTCTTGAATTGGGGATGGCGGGCGCCGCCGGTTACCAGTCCGGCGGGGCAGTTTAGCGCGGCCGTCTTCGGGGGACTTGCCCGGCCCGATATCGCGGTCCCGCGCACGTTAACCCAGCCTAACGGGCGTTAACGCGTCGACTTTCTGTACATACACGTGCGGTACAGGTGCTGCACACGTGCTGTACACTTGCTGTACAGGTGCTGTACGGGTGGATTCCCAGCGCATCTGGCCCCCGTCCCCGGTCAGAACAGGAAGTAGCGCTGCGCCATAGGCAGCACTTCAGCCGGTTCACAGGTCAACAGCTCACCGTTCGCACGCACCTCGTAAGTCTCTGAATTCACGTCGATTTCGGGCGTGGCATCGTTTAGGACCATGTCCTTTTTGCCGATCCCGCGGGTATTTTTGACCGCGGCCGTCAGCTTGCGCAGGCCTAAACGGTCGCCCAAACCCTCATTTTGGGCCGCTTCGGACACAAAAGTGATCGACGAGGCCTCCTGGCTCCGCCCAAAGGCCCCGAACATCGGTCGGGTATAGACCGGCTGGGGCGTCGGGATCGAGGCATTGGGATCGCCCATCTGCGCGCAAGCTATTGTTCCGCCTACCAAAACCATCTCGGGCTTCACGCCAAAGAACGCCGGATTCCACAGGCACAGATCGGCCCGTTTGCCCGGCTCGATCGAGCCGATTTCGTGGCTGATCCCATGCGCAATCGCCGGATTTATGGTGTATTTCGCGATGTATCGGCGGGCCCGCAGGTTGTCATTGTCCCCGGCCTCGTCGGCCAGCCGCCCACGCTGGCGCTTCATCTTATCGGCGGTCTGCCAGGTGCGGATGATCACCTCGCCCACGCGGCCCATGGCCTGACTGTCCGAAGCGATGATCGAGAACGCACCCATGTCGTGTAAAATATCTTCTGCTGCAATGGTTTCGCGGCGAATCCTCGACTCGGCAAAGGCCACGTCTTCGGGGATGGACTTGTCCAGATGGTGGCAGACCATCAGCATATCCAGGTGCTCTTCCAGCGTGTTCACCGTGAAAGGCCGCGTCGGATTGGTCGAGCTGGGCAACACGTGATCCAGCCCACAAACCTTAATGATATCAGGGGCATGGCCACCGCCCGCACCCTCGGTGTGGAAGGCATGGATCGTCCGCTCTTTCATGGCCGCGACCGTATTCTCGACAAAGCCGCTCTCGTTCAACGTGTCCGTGTGGATCATCACTTGGACGTCCATCTCGTCCGCGACGCTCAGACAGCAGTCAATCGCGGCGGGTGTCGTTCCCCAATCTTCGTGCAATTTCAATGCACAAGCGCCCGCTTCTACCATCTCGACGATGGCCGCTGGCTGGCTGGCATTGCCCTTGCCGCTGAGCCCAAAATTGATCGGAAAGGCGTCCAGCGCCTGCAGCATCCGCCCGATATGCCAGGGGCCGGGGGTGCATGTCGTGGCCAGCGTCCCGTGCGCAGGGCCGGTGCCGCCGCCCAGCATGGTGGTGAGACCCGAGTGCAGGGCATCCTCGATCTGCTGCGGGCATATGAAGTGAATGTGCGCGTCAAAGCCACCCGCCGTCAGGATTTTCCCTTCTCCTGCAATGGCTTCGGTGCCTGGCCCGATGATGATATCGACGCCCGGCTGGGTGTCCGGATTGCCCGCTTTGCCGATCTTGTGGATGCGTCCGTCGCGGAGGCCCACATCGGCCTTGTAGATGCCGGTGTGGTCCAGGATCAGCGCGTTCGTGATCACCGTGTCGACCGCGCCGTCCGCGCGCGTCACCTGAGACTGGCCCATGCCGTCGCGGATGACCTTGCCACCGCCGAATTTCACTTCTTCCCCGTAGGTTGTCAGATCTTTCTCAACCTCGATGAACAGTTCGGTATCGGCCAAACGGACCTTGTCGCCCGTGGTCGGGCCGAACATGGCAGCATAGGCGGGGCGGGGGATGGATGTGGGCATTGTGGGACCTTGCTCAACTGAAGCCAAATTCGCGCTTGAGAATCTCGAAGAGCTTTGCGGCCGTCGCTTCGTCAAACTGAAGCGTCTGGCTTTTTTTGCCTGGCATCTCACGCTCCCTGCTCCCTGCTCCCGAATGAGTCGATCTGAAGCAACCGTCGACCGTCACGCTCAAAAAAGCTGAATGATGCCTCGATACCCTTATGGAGCGTTGGTCTCGACACTTCTTTCCGAACCAGTGACTTTACTAAGGCCATACTCAGAGCGCTCCCATAACCTTCCGATTGAACCCGAACACGCGGCGAGCTCCGGCATAGGGGATCAACTGCACCTCCCTGGTCTGGCCGGGCTCGAACCGCACGGCGGTGCCGGCGGCGATGTCGAGGCGCATGCCCCGCGCGGCGTCGCGGTCAAAGCTAAGCCCCGGATTCGTCTCGGCAAAATGGTAGTGGCTGCCCACCTGCACGGGCCGGTCGCCGGTGTTCGAGACTGTCAGGGTGATCGCCTCCCGCCCCTCGTTCAGGGCAATCTCGCCGTCGGAACACAGGATTTCACCTGGGATCATCGTCGCCTCCTATCGGATGGGCTCGTGGACGGTGACCAGTTTGGTCCCGTCGGGGAAGGTGGCCTCGACCTGCACGTCGTGGATCATCTCGGCGATGCCTTCCATGCACTGGTCGCGGGTGACGACGTGGGCGCCGGCCTCCATCAGATCGGCGACCGAGCGGCCATCCCGCGCGCCCTCAACCACGAAATCCGTAATCAGGGCGATGGCTTCGGGGTGGTTCAGCTTGACGCCGCGCGCCAGCCGGTTCCGGGCGACCATGGCGGCCACCGAGACCAGCAGCTTGTCCTTCTCGCGGGGGGTGAGCTGCATCAGATACTCCAGGTCTTGGGTAGGGGTCGGTCGGTCAGGCGCTGGAGCGCCGGGATCAGGTGGCGGCGCAGGGCTTGGCCGTCGGGGGCGGTCAGGCGGGCCGCGAGGACGCCGGGGCCCACGAGGCTGGCGCTGCCGGCTGCGCCGAGGATCGCGCGAAGGGGGGCGAGGTGACGCGCTGCGTCGGGCGCCGCCAGCAACAGGGTGGCAAAGGCAAGGTGGCTGCCCAGGGTTGCGGGCATTTTAGTCAATTCTTCAGGATTGCCGTGTAGACGGAGGGCATCGGCGAAGATCAGGCGCCCGTCGCGGCGGATGCGCCAATGATCGGTCAGGCGCAGATCGCGCACCGTCTCGCCCATCGCCGCGCGGCCCAATACGCCGGCTTCGACGGCGAGGAAGCGCGCGTCCGCGGCCAAGTCGACATCCAGTCGGCGGTCCAGCGCGGCGCCATCGAAAAAGATCGTCTCCTGCGGCAGCCAGTGCAACGTGGCGTCATCAGCGGCGATCAGATGGTTGCGGACCTGAGCAGTGGCGCCTGGCAGGGCGCGGTAGGCGCGTTCGGCCGTTTGGGTGGTGGCGATCAGATGGGCACCTTGCTTGGCCGTGACCTGGGTTTGGAAGGTGTCGCCCCCGGTCAGGCCGCCGGCGGTGTTCAGCAGAACCGCGGTCAGGGGCGCCTCGAACGTCCGGGGTAACAGCGCCTTGGCAGAGCCCTTCTGGTAGAGCCGGGCGATCCGCGTCTCCTGCCCCCGAAGACCCGCAACCAGGCGCACATCGCCCCTCGCGCGGGGCAGCGACTCGGCTTCGTTCAGTTCGGCAATGACGGCTTTCAGCAAGATCACCCTCCGGCCAGCTAAGAGGGACCGGTTCTGCGCCGCGGGGCAAGCCCAAATGTCATTACTTGCCGAAAATTCGGCAGCGATGCCCAGGCTGACTGCACCATCGCAGATACTTGACCAATAATTGAGCGGGTATCGCGGACGGAATCACAAACGGTTGCCAGTTTGGATCGACCAGAGCGCGGTCGTCGCCAAGCGGCGCCAGGATTGTGTGCCTAATTTTTCACCTACGGCGCACCAATTGAGTATTTTGCGCGCGATGTTGAAAATTGTGCATGGGTCCTGCAATGAATCGCGGCAATTTTCTTTCCCAATCGTCCGCTTGCCCGATCATTGCGCCCGTCGTCAACGATGGCGGCAGGAACGTTTGTCCGCAACGCCGCACGGGACGGCATCCCGGACCGAGGGACAATCAAAGTGAAGAGCGCACGGCCTGCCCAAAAAGCACGTCAGACAACGACGGCGGCACCGAGGCGCTGAGCCTACGAGAGAGGAGCTCAAATGCCGAAACTCACACACGCACTGGCTGGCGGAACGCTTGCAGCGCTGGCGATGGGCGCGATGACCAGCACGGCCGCGGCCCAGGAAGGCCCGAGCCAGGTCGGCATGCTGCACTCGCTGTCCGGGACCATGGCGATCTCGGAGACGACGCTGAAAGACACCATGCTGATGTTGATCGACCTGCAGAACGAAAAGGGTGGTCTGCTGGGCTGTGATCTCGAACCGGTTGTGGTCGACCCCGCGTCGGACTGGCCGCTGTTCGCCGAAAAAGCGCGCGAATTGCTGACGGTTCACAATGTCGACGTCATCTTCGGCAACTGGACATCGGTCAGCCGCAAGTCGGTGCTGCCGGTGATCGAGGAATTGAACGGCCTGCTGTTCTACCCGGTTCAGTATGAGGGCGAAGAAAGCTCGAAGAACGTGTTCTACACGGGTGCCGCACCGAACCAGCAGGCGATCCCCGCCACGGATTACTTCCTGGACGAGCTGGGCGTGGAGAAATTCGCCCTGCTGGGCACCGACTATGTGTACCCGCGCACGACCAACCGCATTCTGGAAGCCTACCTGAAAGACAAGGGCATTCCCGAAGGCGACATCTTCGTGAACTACACGCCGTTTGGTCACTCTGACTGGTCGTCGATTGTGGCCGATGTGATCGCGCTGGGCGCTGACGGCAAGAAGGTTGGCGTGATCTCCACCATCAATGGCGATGCCAATGTCGGTTTCTACAAGGAACTGGCAGCCCAAGGCGTGTCGGCTGACGACATTCCAGTGGTCGCCTTCTCGGTGGGTGAAGAGGAGTTATCGGGCCTGGACACCACCAACCTGGTCGGTCACCTGGCTGCCTGGAATTACTTCCAATCAGCCGACTCAGATGCCAACGCCGACTGGGTTGTCGCCTGGAAAGAGCGCATGGGCGAGGAACGCGTCACAAACGACCCGATGGAAGCGCACTACATCGGATTCAACATGTGGGTGAACGCGGTCGAGGGCGCTGGCACCACCGACGTCGATGTCGTCCGGGACGCGATGTACTATCAGACGTTCCCGAACCTGACCGGAGGTACGGCCGTCATGCTGCCGAACCACCACCTGTCGAAGCCGGTTCTTATCGGGGAAATCACGGCAGAGGGGCAGTTCGACATCATTACCCAGACCACCGAAGTGCCGGGCGACGCCTGGACGGACTTCCTGACCGAGTCGGCGCCGCTGATCTCGGACTGGAACAAGCTGGGCTGCGGGATGTACAACACGGACACGAATACCTGCGTCCAGATCAAGTCGAACTACTGATCTCACGCTCATAACAAGAACACGGGGGGCCATGCGGCCCCCCGACCTGTGAGGGGGGCGTATGTTCCGGAAACTGCTGCTGACTTTTGCGGGGTTGTGCTGCCTATGGGCCGTGGGCGCATCGGCACAATCATCAAGCCCGATCCAGAATTTGCTGCAGGAACAAAGCGCCCTGATCGAAAAAAGTTCACGCCGCACGATCGGGCCGGCCATCGACGCCATCGCCCAATCGGGCCTTCCCCAGGCCCAGGCGGTGCTGGAGCGATGGCAAGCCCGAGAGATGTGGCTGGGCCGACGCGGCGATTTTCGCGGCCTATACTTCTTCGCCGAGGAGATCGACCGCAAAACTCTGCGCATTATCGACATTGCGACGGGCGAGGCGGTGGCCGAAGAACCGAAGCGTTCTTTTAAGCAGATGAAGCCCAACGGGGGCATCAGGGCCATGATAGGTGCGGCCTTGGTTCGTTTCCAATTGCTAGATCCGGACCGCGAACGACGCATCGCTGCCCTGGACGCGATCGAGCGTGATGCCGAGGCCTCTCACCTGCCCGCCATTCGCGGCGCCATCGACGAAGAGCCAGACGCCGACATCGCCGCGCGCAAACAGCGGCTGGAGCGGCTGCTGACCATTCGCTTTGCCGAGGCGGATGCCGAACGCATCACCGCGATCCAAAGCTTTGGTTCAGATCTGGGTGTCGATCTCCGTGCGACGCTGAACCCGCTGGTCGCGACCGAGCGCCAGGCCGTCGAGGGGTCCGCCCCAGAGGGGATAGAGATTGCCTCGGTGCTGATCCCCGGCACAGACGCCCTGCCCCGCGACGTGGCCTATCAGATCCTGGTTGATGCCCGGAAGGCGCCGCCCCGGATCGAGCGCGCCGAAAAGCGTGCCGCCCTGCTCGCCAATATCGACGGCGAAACGGTTGGCGGCTTCCCGGTTGCGGGCATGACCACCGATGCGGCGCGCGACCGGGCTTATGATGCCCTGGCCGACGCGGGGCTAGTGCCCACCCAACCGACGGAAGCAGAGATCACCGCCGCCTTGGCCGCGCACAGCTTCTTCGAGCGCTATACCGGCGCGCCAGGCCCCGTCGCCGTTGAGGCCCTGGCTGCCCTTGCCGCCATCGACCAGGCCGTCGCGCTGAACCAGATGGCCGACCTGACGCTGGACGCACTGTCGCTGGCCTCGATCTACTTCCTGGCAGCCATTGGACTGGCCATCACTTTCGGGGTTATGGGCGTGATCAATATGGCCCATGGCGAATTCATCATGATGGGCGCCTACACCGGTTACGTCGTGCAGTTGTTCATCCCCGACTACACACTGTCGATCGCGGTGGCACTGCCGCTGGCGTTCCTGGTGACCTTCGGCGCAGGCGTCGCCATGGAGCGGCTGGTGATCCGCTGGCTCTATCACCGCCCGCTGGAGACGTTGCTGGCGACCTTCGGGATCTCGATTGCGCTACAGCAACTGGCCAAGAACATCTTCGGCACTCAGGCGCGCCCCTTGACGGCGCCTGACTGGTTGTCCGGCGCATGGGAGATCAACGATGTCGTCTCGATCGCGAACATTCGCATCGCGATCTTCGTGCTCGCTATCGCCTTCCTGATCCTGTTCTGGCTGATCATGAACCGCACGCGATTGGGTCTGGAGGTGCGCGCGGTGACCCAGAATCCCGCAATGGCCGCGTCGATGGGCATCAACCCCGACCGGATCAACATGCTCACCTTCGGACTGGGCTCAGGCATCGCGGGGATCGCCGGGGTTGCCATCGGCCTCTACGCCAAGGTCACGTCCGAAATGGGCCAGGACTACATCGTTCAATCCTTCATGACCGTGGTCGTCGGCGGCGTGGGCAATATCTGGGGCACGCTGCTGGGCGCCACCATGGTGGGCTTCCTGCAGAAAACCATCGAATGGTTCAACCCGTCGAATACCCTGGCGGCCCAGACCTACATGATCCTGTTCATCATCCTATTCATCCAGTTCCGGCCACGCGGGATCATCGCGCTGAAGGGCCGGGCGGCCGAGGCCTGAGGGATGTCGGTCACAGCCCTTCCCGGCCCCAAGCGGCGCTTACTGTTCGCCGACAATCCGTCGGTGCTGATCTTCCTGGTCTGCCTGGCCATCTTCACGCTCGGCGTGACCCTGATGTCCGAGGCGTTCGGGACCGGCGTGATCTCGACCTCGTTCATCAAGACGCTGGGCAAGACGCTGTGCCTGTGCCTGGTTGCCATCGCCATGGATCTGGTTTGGGGCTATTGCGGGATCCTCAGCCTGGGCCATTTCGCGTTCTTCGGCCTGGGCGGCTACGCGATCGGCATGTGGCTGATGTATGCGCGGACCGAGCTGATCGTGATCGAAAGCCTGGCCGCCGCCGACCTGCCGCCAACGCCACAGGAGGTATCGGACGCCATCGCCACCCAGATCTTCGGGGTCGTCGGCGCGGCGCAGTTTCCGCCCGTCTGGGCGTTTGCCCACTCCCTGCCCCTGCAACTGGCAGCCGTGGTGCTGGTGCCGGGGCTGCTGGCGCTGGTCTTCGGGTGGCTTGCCTTCCGCAGCCGGGTGACCGGCGTCTACCTGTCGATCCTGACCCAGGCGATGACGCTGGCGCTATCGCTTTACCTCTTCCAGAACGACAGCGGCCTGCGTGGCAATAACGGCCTTTCGGGACTACAGAACTTACCGGGGCTGGACGATGTGCCTCAATCGGTGGTGTCCGTCTGGTTCCTATGGGCCTCTGCGCTGGCGTTGGGGCTGGGCTATCTGCTGGCGGCCTGGGTCGTGTCGGGCAAGTTTGGCTCGGTCATCCGCGGCATCCGCGATGACGAGGCGCGCGTGCGCTTTCTTGGTTACCCTGTCGAGACGTTCAAGCTGTTCATCTTCACCCTGACCGCGGTGATCGCAGGCATTGCTGGCGCGCTCTACTATCCGCAGGCAGGCATCATCAACCCAGCCGAGATAGCGCCCATCGCCTCGATCTACCTGGCGGTCTGGGTAGCCATCGGCGGGCGCGGTAAGCTCTATGGCGCCGTCATCGGAGCCGCATTCGTCAGCTTGGTCTCGACCTACTTCACCGGGGGCCAGGCGCCCGACATCAATCTGGGCTTCTACACCGTGCAGTGGGTCGACTGGTGGACCGTGCTGCTGGGCCTGTCCTTCGTGGGCGTGACGCTATTCTTCCCGAAAGGCATCGGCGGGCTCTTCGACCTGATTGCCGAACGCCGCAGCCCCGATCGCCATGGGGCAGACCTTGGGCCGGATCAGGGCAGCCTTCGCGAGAAGGAGGCCGAGGAATGAGCACGCTGTTGGAAGTATCGGGCGTCTCGGTCTCGTTCGACGGATTCAAAGCGATCAACAACCTGTCGTTCCAGATCGGCCCCGCAGAACTACGCGCTGTGATCGGCCCGAACGGCGCCGGCAAGACCACCTTCATGGATATCATCACCGGCAAGACCCGCCCTGACGAGGGCAAGGTAATCTGGGGCGAGCGCTCGGTCTCCCTGCTATCGATGTCCGAAAGCGCGATTGCCCGCGCCGGGGTTGGCCGAAAGTTTCAGCGCCCGACGGTGTTCGAGGATCAGACTGTATTCGATAATCTGCTGATGGCGCTGAAGAAGGACCGCGGGCCCCTGACGGTCCTGTTCTACCGACGCGCTGCTGAAGACGAGGCCCGAGTTAACGAACTGGCCGAGGAGATTGGCCTCACCGGTGCGCTTGACCGCAAGGCTGGCATCCTCAGCCACGGCCAGAAACAGTGGCTGGAGATTGGCATGCTGCTGGCCCAAGACCCGCAGTTGCTACTGGTGGATGAACCCGCCGCTGGGATGACCCCGGCAGAACGCGAGCACACGACCGACCTGCTGCGCGAAGCCGCCAAGAAGCACGCCGTTATCGTCGTCGAGCATGACATGGAGTTTGTGCGCCGGCTGGATTGCCGGGTCACCGTGCTGCACGAAGGCTCGGTGCTGGCCGAAGGTTCGATCGACCACGTCACCCAGGATCAAGAAGTGATCGACGTGTATTTGGGGCGCTGAGATGCTGGAACTGCGCGATATCACGCTGCACTACGGCGGTAGCCAGATCCTGAACGGCATCGACCTGGACGCAGCCCAAGGCGAGGTGACCTGCGTTATGGGCACGAACGGCGTGGGCAAGACATCGCTGCTCAAGGCGATCTCGGGCACCCACCCGCGCTCGGGTGGCAGTTATCATCTGAGCGGAGAGGAGATCGGGCGCGCCACAGCCTACGCTCTGGCCCGCAAGGGCGTGGGCTATGTGCCCCAAGGCCGCGATATCTTTCCGTTGCTAACGGTGCGCGAGAATCTGGAGACGGGATTTGCCTGCCTGCCCAGCGACCAGCGCATGGTGCCAGACGAAATCTTCGAGCTTTTTCCGATCCTGAAGGAATTCCTGGGGCGGCGCGGCGGCGACCTTTCCGGCGGGCAGCAACAGCAATTGGCCATCGCCCGGGCGATGATCGCCAAGCCGAAGTTGCTGCTTTTGGACGAACCGACCGAGGGCATCCAACCCAACATTATCCAACAAATCGGGCGGGTGATCAGCTATTTGCGCGACCGCGGCGACATGGCGATCGTGCTGGTCGAGCAGTATTTCAGTTTTGCCTATGACATCGCCGATCGGTTCTGCGTGCTGGAACGCGGCGCCGTGAAGATGAGCGGGGCGAAGGCTGATTTGGACCGAGACGCGTTGCTGGCGGCGGTCTCTGTTTAGGCCAATCGGTTTGACCGACGCCGTTTAGTCCAGCCGCTGCCCTGTCAAAAGCTTTGGCGCCCCCTCGCCGGTCCCGGACGCCGCCTCGGCGAAGAAACGCCGCGCGGCAGGGATGTGAGAGACCGTCTTCAGGCCCAGGTTCCTGATCGCCTGGATCGGAGCCACATCGGTCGAGAACAGACGATTCAACCCGTCCATGCCCAACGACATGGCCGTGGCATCAAATCGCCGCCAGTGTTGGTAACCGGCCAAGACCGTCTGCTGACCCAGGTCCAGGCCTAGGCCTGCCGCATCAACCAGCACCTCGGTCAGGGCAGCGATGTCGCGCAGCCCCATGTTCAGCCCCTGCCCCGCGATCGGGTGGACACCATGCGCCGCGTCGCCCGCGATCACCAACCGCGGGACGGCGAATTGCTGCGCCAGCGCAAGGTTCAACGGATAAGCCCAGCGTCTCCCGGCAAGCTCCAGCGCGCCTAGACGTCCGCACAAGCGTGTTGAGATCTCGGCCATGTAAGCGTCATCGCTCATGGCGGCAATGTCCCGGGCGCGGGCGCTCCGTTCGGACCAGACCAGGGCTGAACGATCGCCGGGTAGCGGCAGCACCGCAAAGGGGCCGCCAGGGAAGAAGGACTGATGCGCGACCCCGTCGTGCGGCAGCGCGTGCGAGACCGCGCTGACCAACCCGGTCTGATCGTAAGACCACGCCAGATAGCAGATGCCCGCCGCCCGCGCGATCGCCGACCGCCGACCGTCGCAGGCAACCACAAGCCGCGCCGCCAGAGCGCTGCCATCGGCCAAATTGATGTCTGCCCGGGCGGACCCACGGGTGACACTCTCCGCCTGGGCAGGCGCCCGGTGATCGACCCCGGCAGATGCCACCGCTGCCAACAGCGCAGGGCGAAGATAGCGATCCTCTAGGATCCAACCCATCTGCTCGCGGCCAGCTTCGTCCGGGGTGAACATCAATCCCGCTGCAGCGACCGGCCCCTCGGCCTTGTCGGCCACCTGGATGCGGCTGATGGGCTGGGCATGGGCCTTGACTTGGTCCCAAATTCCCAGCGCGTCCAACAGGTTGCGCGACCCCGGCGCCACCGCATAGGCGCGTCCGTCAAAGTCCGGATCGGCACGGACGTCCACGGGCGCAGGGTCCACCAACGCGACCTGAAAGCCATGTCGCGCCAGTGACACCGCCATCGCCGAGCCAATCAGCCCGCCGCCCAGAACCGCCACGTCAAAGACCTGTGCCATGGCCTTTGACTTAACGAGCCGCCGCGGCAATTGTCCAATGCACCAAAGCCGCAGGCACACGACATGGGGGTGAAGTATGGACGCTTGGCTGACACGGCCTGCCGCCGATCAGGGCCGCGCGCTGGCCCGGGGCGAGACTGATGCACGCGCGCTGACGGAGGCGTATCTGGACGCCATCGCCGCCCATCCCGACACGCCCCGGATCTATACCGAAACCACGGATGCACGCGCCAAGTCCGAAGCCGCTGCCGCCGCAGGCCGCTTGGGCGCGGGCCAGGCAGCTGGGCCGCTTGACGGTGTGCCAATCTCTTGGAAGGACCTCTATGACGTGGCGGGCTATGGCTGCGAGGGAGGCACAAAGCTTTTGGCCGGGCGCAAGGCCAAGGCGGACGCCACAGTCGTTGCCCGCGGCACCACGGCAGGCACAATCTGCCTGGGTAAGACGCACACGACCGAGGTGGCGTTCTCGGGCCTTGGCGTCAATCCGATGACCGCCACCCCGCCAAACGCCATCGAGCCTGCGCGCGCGCCCGGGGGCTCGTCGTCGGGCGCTGCGGTCTCGACCAAAATGGGACTGGCCGCCTTGGGTATCGGCTCGGACACCGGCGGCTCGGTGCGCATTCCAGCGGCCTGGAACGATCTCGTGGGCCTGAAAACCACGGCCGGGCTGATCCCGTTGAACGGCGTCATCAGCCTCAGCCCGACCTATGACACCGTCGGGCCGCTGACACGGACGGTCGAGGATGCGGCGCTGATGTTCTCGATCCTGGCCAATGCGCCGGTGCCCGATTGGTCGAACGGGTCGCTGGCCGACGAGACACTGCAGCTGGCCGAGACCGTCGTGCTGGACGGCTGCGAACCGGCCGTGATCGACGCAGTCGAGGATGTGCTGGCGACCCTGTCCGCCAAGGGCATGGCCATCAGCCGCGGCCCGGTGCCCGAGTTCGACGCCCTCTACGGTGCTATCGGTGATGTGGGCGCCATCGTGCCGTCGGAGGCCTGGACCATGTGGGGCGAGACCATCGAGGCCAACCCCGACACCATGTGGCCGCCGATCGAGGCGCGCTTTCGCATGGGCCAGGGCGTGCCCGCCGCCCAGGACAACGCGGCGCTGATGGCATTTGCCAAGACCGCGCAGGCCGTCCACGCGCGAATGGCTGATCAGGGCCTGATCATCTGCCCCACTGCACCGATGCGCCCGCCGGAAGCACAACGCCTGATAGACGACGCCGACTACTTCGCCGAGAAGAACATGCTGGGGCTGCGCAACACACGGATCGGCAATCTGCTGGGTTTGTCGTCGATCACGCTGCCCACGCGGACACCCATGTGCGGGCTCATGATCATTGCGCCGCCGGGGTCGGAGGCGCGGATTCTGTCAATCGCCGCGGCGATCGAGACCGCGATCGGGGCCAAGCCATGAGCGCGCCTGACAACGCGTCCGGCAGCGCACCGGGTGGCATCGGCCTGGCGATCACCTTCATCTACTACCGTGACTTGCTGCGGGCAGAAGCGTTCTGGCGCGATGTCATGGGCCTGACCCTGGCGATCGATCAGGGACACGTGGCTAAGATCTTCCGCATGGCCGATGGCGCCCATATCGGCCTGGTCGACGAAGCGCACGGCATGAACGACTGGACCGAGAAGAAGCCCATCCAGATCTGCCTGCGCGTGGATGATGTCGATGCCTGGTACGCCTATTGCCAGGGCTTCGGCGCCACAAACCTGTCGCAGATGTTCGAAAACGACAAACTGGGCATCCGCGCCTTCGTCTTCGACGATCCAGAAGGCTACCAGATCGAGATCCAGACCCCGACCCGCGCGGGCGCTTGACCGCCCGCCTCGCTGCTGGACCCTTTCCCCGCAAACCGCTATTGTGCAGGGTAACGGGCGCATAGACGCTCAGCGAGGTGCAGATGCAGTTTCCAGTTCGGTACGCCGACCTGCCAGAATACGCGTTTCCTCGGTTGCGCCGCCTGTTGGACGGGCGGACGCCGGGCGGGCCCGAAATCGCCATGTCGCTGGGCGAGCCGCAGCACGCTGTGCCGGAATTCGTCGGACCGATCATGCTGGAGCATTCGGCCACCCTGTCTAAGTATCCGCCGAATGAAAGCCTGCCGGTTCTGCGCCAGGCGATCTCGGACTGGTTGGCGCGGCGCTACGGCGTGGCTGAGGGCTATCGCGATCCCGACACGCAGATTTTTCCCCTGAACGGCACGCGCGAGGGGTTGTTCAACGCCTGTCTTGCGCTCTGCCCGGAGGAGAAGAATGGCCAGCGCCCAGCCGTGCTGCTGCCGAACCCCTTTTACCAGTGCTACACGGTGGCGGCGATCACCGCGGGGGCCGAGCCTGTCTATCTGCCCTGCGGACCGGAAACCGGGTTCCTGCCGGATTACGGATCCTTGCCCACGGACCTGCTGGACCGGACGGCAATCGTCTATTTGTGCTCGCCCGCCAACCCGCAGGGTGTCGCGGCGGACGACACCTATTGGCGCCGTTTGCTGGAATTGGCCGAGGCGCACGATTTCAAGATCTTTGCGGACGAATGCTATTCCGAGATCTACCGTGACACGCCGCCCGTGGGCGCCCTGCAGGTGGCCAGCGAGATCGGGGCAGACCCGGAACGCCTGGTGGCCTTCCATTCGCTGTCGAAGCGGTCGAACCTGGCGGGGCTGCGATCAGGCTTTCTGGTGACGGGGCCCAAGAACCGGGCGCGCATCCTGCAATTGCGGTCGTATGCTGGTGCGCCCCTACCGATCCCGGCGCAGCACGCCGCGGCGGCTTGCTGGGCGGATGAGGACCATGTGGTCGCGAACCGCGCCCTCTACCACGAGAAGTACGCGCTGGCCGACCAGGTGCTTGGCAACTTGCCGGGGTACATGGCGCCCGATGCAGGGTTCTTCCTGTGGCTGGATGTGGGCGCCGCGGGGCTGGATGGCGAGAAAGCGGCGATCCAATTGTGGGAGAAATCGGGGGTGAAGGCGCTGCCCGGGGGCTACCTGTCGCGCCCGATCGATGCGGCCTTCGGCGGTGGCGATCCGGGCACACAATTCCTGCGCCTCGCCTTGGTCGCCCCTGCCGATCAGGTGCGCGAAGGCCTGGAAGCGGTGCGCGAGGTACTGACATGAGCGGGTGCACTCTGGGACAATCGGGGCGCTGATGGCGATGTTGTCCTCATACGACAACGGCGCCAAGACCCCGATCATGGACGCTAGCATGTCCGCGTCGATGCGCCGGCTGCTGTTCATTGTCTGGGGCCTGGCCTTGCTGGCGCTGGCCGGGGCCCTGTCAGCGGTGCTGTTGTCCTACAATGTCGCCGATCCCAGCCCCTTCAGCGCAACGTCCGAGGCTGCCACCAACTGGCTGGGCGGGCCCGGTGCCATCGTGGCCGACACGCTGATGCGCTATATCGGGCTGGGCGCCTGGGCAATCGTCGCCTTCGCAGCGGTCTGGGGCTTCCGATTTGTCTTTCGGGTTGGATCCTACCGGATCTGGGCCCGGCTGGTTGCCGCGCTGCCCTTCTTCATCATCGCGACGGTCTTTGCCTCAACCCATGCGGTCTATCACGGCTGGCAACTGGGTGGCATGGGGCTGGGCGGCACGTTGGGCGATACCGGCGCGCGCGCCCTTCTCGAGCTGATGCCTATGGCCGTCGGCCAGTCGTTGATGGTCGTCAGTATCTGCCTTGGCTTGGCGCTGGTCGTGGTGGGTGCCCTGGCGCTGGGGTTCTCTTGGGGCGAGATCCGGGCGATTTCGCGATGGCAGTCACGCTCGCTGAGCCGGGCCACCGGTTGGATTTATCGCGCCGCTCGTGATGGGGCGCGCCGCGCCAACGCAAAGGTTGCAGAGGTACGGGCACGCCCCCGGTCCGAAAAGATGGAACCGGCCGAGCCGACGGGCACGTGGCGGCTGAAGATGCCGAAAGTGCAGATGCCATCTGTGCAAATGCCATCGGTGCCGATGCCGTCGATGCCGGAAGCACTGACACGCAGGGGCGGCGAGGCACGGCCAGCTCGCCAGCGGTCCGGCGAACTCTCGATTGATCGGATCACCGGCGACATGCCCGATATCCGCGAGGAACCGGTGGTCGGCTTCGATCCGGATCAACGTGACGCGCGCGGCCCCGATGCGCGTAACCCGATGTTGGGTGACGCCCGGACCCGCGCAATCGCCGAGGACTACAGCCCCCTGGGCGGACAACGCGCCGACCCAGAAACGGAACCCGCCCTTCGCCGGGCTTTTGATCGATTGGCCGAGGATGATCCGGTGCTGGAAGCTGGCATTGCCGCCCAGCGACCGCCCATCGAGCGCCCCGCACAGCCGGTCGCAAAATCGCGCCGGGCCGAGGCCGAGCGCCAGCCCTCGCTGGCGCTGGACGCGTCAGACGCGGCCGCGAGATACGAGCCGCCGGCACTGGCGCTTCTACAAAAGCCCGCCAACATCATTCGCACCCAAACCTCGGACATCGCGCTGGAAGAGAACGCGCGCATGTTGGAGACGGTGCTGGAAGATTATGGCGTGCGGGGCGAGATCGTCGCCGTCCGCCCAGGCCCGGTGGTCACGCTTTACGAACTGGAACCTGCGCCGGGTCTAAAAGCCAGCCGCGTGATTGGCCTGGCCGACGATATCGCTCGGTCCATGTCCGCGCTGGCCGCCCGTGTCTCCACAGTGCCCGGCCGCTCGATCATCGGGATCGAACTGCCCAATGCTGACCGCGAAAAGGTCTGGCTGCGCGATCTGTTCGAAGCAAAGGCCTATGGCGACTCGCGTTATCCGCTGGCCCTTGCCCTGGGTAAGGATATCTCCGGCTCGCCCATCGTCTCGAACCTTGCGAAGATGCCCCACCTCTTGATCGCCGGCACCACCGGTTCGGGCAAATCGGTGGCAATCAACACCATGATCCTCAGCCTGCTTTACCGGTTGGGGCCGGATCAGTGCCGCATGATCATGATCGATCCCAAGATGCTGGAACTTAGCGTCTACGACAACATCCCCCATCTGCTGGCGCCCGTCGTCACCGACCCGAAGAAAGCAATCGTCGCGCTGAAATGGGTCGTGGCCGAGATGGAGGAGCGCTATCGCAAGCTGGCCAAGGTCGGTGTACGCAATATCGACGGCTACAATGCCCGCGTGCGTGACGCGCTGTCGAAGGGCGAGGATTTCAGCCGCACCGTGCAAACGGGCTTTGACGACGAGACGGGCGAGCCGATCTACGAGACCGAGACGTTTGAGCCGCAGGAAATGCCGTTCATCGTCGTGGTCGTCGACGAGATGGCCGATCTGATGATGGTTGCCGGCAAAGAGATCGAAGCGTGCATTCAGCGTCTGGCCCAGATGGCGCGGGCCTCTGGCATACACCTGATCATGGCGACACAGCGCCCGTCGGTCGATGTGATCACCGGGACGATCAAGGCGAACTTCCCGACGCGGATTTCGTTCCAGGTGACGTCGAAAATCGACAGCCGCACGATCCTGGGCGAACAGGGCGCCGAGCAGCTGCTGGGCCAGGGTGACATGCTCTACATGGAAGGCGGCGGGCGCATCCGCCGCGTGCACGGCCCCTTTGTCAGCGATGAAGAGGTCGAAGAAGTCGTTGCCCATCTGAAGTCGTTGGGCAAACCCGACTATGTGGGCGCAGTCACCGAAGGGGTGGACGACGAGGCGGCGGCGGCCGTCGATGCCAAGCTGGGCCTGGCAGCATCGGGGTCATCCGAGGACGAGCTCTACGACATGGCAGTGGCCATTGTCGCCCGCGACCGCAAGTGTTCGACCAGCTACATCCAGCGCAAGCTGGCAATCGGCTACAATAAAGCCGCGCGCCTGGTCGAGCAGATGGAAGACCAGGGCGTTGTCACGTCGGCGAACGCTGTCGGCAAACGCGAAATCCTCGTCGAAGAACGCTGAGAAGGGTTGGGCTGCGTGGAGACATCTGGCGACCCAGCAAGTCTGGGCCCCTGCCCCACCGGTACAACTCGGCGAGACGGCGCCATCGGGTGAGAGAGCGCCGTCCCAGGAAAGTCCTGCCTCAGGCTGCCAAAGAGGCGGGCGGGACCTGCACTTCGGCATCGGCATCCACCAGTTGGCCAGCCTGATCGAGGCCTGACAACACGGTCGACAGTGCGTCCGAGTCTCCGTCCAATTTGCGCGCCGTGTCCTGCGCCCGGGCCGCCGCCTGGGCGTTGCTGGTGCTGATCTGCTCCATATCCTGGACGGCAGAGCCGATTTCGTCGATTGACGTCCGCTGTGCGCGCGTATTCTCGGCGATCACCTTGGTCAGGCCAGACGTCTTCTCGATATCGGGGACCAGTTCCTCCAGCAGCTTCTCAGCCTTGGCAGCGATCTGCAGGCTTTCGCCGGACAAACCTTGGATTTCGACGGCCGCATCGGCACTGCGCTCGGCCAGTTTGCGCACCTCACTGGCAACGACGGCAAAACCCTTGCCGTGCTCGCCTGCTCTGGCCGCTTCGACGGCCGCGTTCAGGGCCAGCAGATCGGTCTGGCCTGCGATCTCCTGCACGATGGCGATCTTGTCTGCGATCTTGCGCATGGCATCGGCGGCATCGCCCACCGCGGCCCCCGTCTCGCGTGCGCGTCCAGCGACAGCATCGGCCAGCTGATCGGTTTTATCGGTGTTTTCGGCCGTCTCGGTCGAAAGGTCACGGATCGCAGACAGCGACGCGGCCATCTCGTGGATCGCTGCGGCCTGTCGTTCCGTGTCGCTGGACGTGCGCCCGGCGTCATCATTGATAACTTGGCTGGCCCGTGCCAGGTCGCTTGAGATCTGGCCGATCCGGGCCATGGCTGCGTCCAGACGTTCGGCGCGCTCCGTGAGGTGGGCAGAGCTTTTCTCGCGCTCAGCCAGCGCAGCCTCTTGGGCCGTCGCCCCATCGCGCAAGGCGCGGCGGAAAATCGTCATCCAGCGCAGTAAAACCCCAGTTTCCAGGACCAAGACAACCGCATGCCAGGCCAGTCGGCCCAAATCGCTGCCGCCCGCATACAGCAGTTCCGGCACAAGGAAGTTGAAGGCAACGTGATGGACCGCGATGAAACCGGCCGCCGAAAGCAGCGCGATCGGATTGCTGAGACTGGCAACCACGGCCAGGACGATGAAGAACGCGAAGTGCGCATCGCCCTGCAGTTCGTGCCCGACGCCCGCCGCCACCAGCAGCACGGCCTGCGCGGCAGCGGCCAAGCCGAAGGTCACAACCGCGCGGCGGCTGATCCGGCCGCGCATTTCATACGTGACAATCCCGGCGCACAGCGCAGCCAGGCCACCCAGGACCAAGGTGTTGGTACCAGCCATCAGGCTGAAGCCGGTGACAAGGGCGGCAAACAGCCAGACCCAGGCAAGAATGACCGGGATCATTTCCCGGCGCAGGGTATCCAGCGTCATACGTACTCTCCGTTCATCATCGGTGCGGTGGCCGTGTACACAAAAAGGCGGCGCGGTCGTAATCCAAAAGAACCACAGCATCGGCATCTCTCAGGATCCCACGCGCTTCAGCCGTCGGAGCTTCGAGCGCCAGAATCCAAGGGGTGTTTCCATAGCTCACAATATTCAGACCAGCTGCGTCGGCGGCTGCCACGCTCTGCGACAGGTCGGTGCCCGGTGCAAACAGCGCGACAACAGGCTTTCCGGGACGGGCGGCCAAGGCCGTCCCCATGCCCACTGCGACGATGGCGCTGAAAAGCAGCGCTCGTCCAGCAATCGCAAGCCCGGTCGACATCTGCCTCCACTCCCGCCGTTTCCCATAAATGGGCGCCGGCACTACCTCCAGCACCGGCGAATCGGCCAAAGTATCCACGCGAAGACTTGTCGCTGGATTAAGAATGGGGCGAAGGCGCGCGTTGGGGTTGCTCATATTGCGGTCTAGGTGCACATGACCACGAACACGAACACGGCCAAGAACGCGACGGTTTCAGGCCGTCCAAGCGTTCTGGAGGGTACATTGCAAAAGGCCTTGTGCCCCGGTCGGGGCAATGCAAGACCTCGGCTGTCAAAAGAAAGAGCGTGTCATGATGAACCGACGCACCCTGTTGGCCACCGCGGGCGCCCTTGCTGCCGCAGGACTGACCGGCACCGCCACGGCCCAGGTGAACCAAGCTGACCTGTTGCGAATTTCTAACTACCTGAACGGCATCACCACGATGCAGGGCGAGTTCGTGCAGGTGGGACCGGATGGCGATCTATCGGAGGGGCGCTTTTTCATGCGCCGTCCGGGCCGTATCCGCTTCGAATACGAGCCGCCGAACCCGACATTGATCATCGCAGATGGATTTTGGGTGGGAGTCTACGACATTTTGGAGGAATCGCTGGATCGTTTTCCCCTGAGCGAGACGCCGCTGGATCTGTTGCTGCGGGATCGGGTGAACCTGCGAAGCGAAGGTGCCATTGAAGCGATTGAACGGTCTGCCGGCCAATTGCGCGTCCGGGCAATCGACCCGGATTCCCGCGACCAGGGATCGCTGACCATGGTGTTCAATGACAATCCGCTGGAATTGACCCAATGGATCGTTACCGATGCCCAGGGGCTGAACACGACGGTTGCCTTGTCGGGAACGCAGCGAAACGTCACTCTCGGCGGCGAGTTGTTCTTCATTGAAGATCCATGATGCGTGCGCGGTGATGCGTAGCTCTGTAAACGTGCAAAACTGATCTGCCCAAAGATCGCGCCATCCTTCCGCCCATGACGCCATCGTGCTGACGCACGATTTCGTCCTGCCCGTCCAAGCCCGCCCCCACCCCCCCGGGGGGGGGGGGCCGCGCCCCCCACAAGGGGTGGGGGGGGGGGGGGGGGGGGGGGGGGGGGGGGGGGGG
>JBCCML010000028.1:0-54973 GCA_039026375.1 Pseudomonadota bacterium | reverse complement strand
GCCGTGGCGTAACGAAGAAGAGGAAAATCGCAAGCCGAACATCAAATCGACAACGGAAAAGAAGACCTCCTTGCTTCGCTGGCCCAAGATCATGCAGCAGCAGTCAGAAAACAGGGTTCTTCAAGGCTTCCAACAGTGATGATGTCGTCGACATCCGAAAAAACGTAATTCTCGAACTCTTGTGCGAAGACGCCGGAGCCGCTCGCGAACCCGCCATCACCGCTTATGAACAGGTTTACGCCAGTTGTACGGGCCGAGAAGTCGAGGGTGTCGCCGTCACTGCTTCCTTCACCACCATAGACACGCGTTGTCGATGTTACGGCGTCAGCAATTGCAAATGTGTCTCGACCTTCCCCGCCGTAGATATCCTGGGCACCGACGATCCCGGTGATCGTATCATCGCCATCGCCGGCATAGATATCGTCCAGGTCAACGGTCGATCCGACCAGGCTAAGTTGGTCGTTGCCATCCGTCAGTATCAGATCTGGCACATTCTCGAAGGTAACCGTACTGGTCCCGTCAGATAGCACGCCGTCGCCGTCATCGCTGATGGTGCCGGTGACGCTATTGGAAAGACTGGAGAAGTCTAACTCGTTCTGCGAGCCACCGCCGTAAACCGTATCTTGGCCAAACCCGTCCGCGGCGACAAATCGATTGTAGACCGTGCCTGCCCCTGAGTAGATGACGTCGTCGCCAGCACCCAATTCAAAGTCATCGCCGTTGTCGCCGCCATATAGGGTGTCGTTGCCGCCACCGCCGATTATGCTATCGGCGTTATTGCCACCGTAAAGGATGTCATCACCAGACCCGCCGATGATGGTGTCCTCCCCATCGCGGCCGTCTGCGACAATCCCTACTGTGTCGTTTGTAGCATCAAGAAAGTCGTTCTGGTCGGTGAGGATAACGTTCTCGATGCCGAAGAACGTTGCCGTATCGGTACCGTCGGTGAACGTGCCCTGCTCATCGCCAGTGTAGGTGACTGTGACATTGGAGCCGAGCCCACTCAGGTCCAATGTGTCGTTGTCATTTCCGCTTTCGCCGCCGTAGATCGTGTCCGACCCGAATCCGTCAGTCAGTGCGATCGTGTCAGCGTCATCGCCCGCATACACCGAGTCATTGCCTAAGCCACCGGTGATCGTGTCTGCGCCACTTCCGCCGTATAGCGTATTGTCACCGCCAGCTACGCTGATGCTGTCGTTGCCATCACCTCCATAGAAGGTGTCGTCAGATCGGGCGTCGGTCTCGACGGAAGTGATCGTGTCGTTGCCGACACCACCGTAGATCAAGTCCTGGTTGCCAATGGTTTCTTCTTCGCCGGCTTCAATAATGTCGTTGCCAGCGCCACCGAACAGCGTGTCTTCCCAATCGCCGCCGTCAATGCTGTCATCGCCGTCGCCGCCGTAGAGCTCATCGTCACCATCCAGGCCAACCAACGTGTCGTTGCCTGAGCCGCCATAGAAGATGTCATCGGTAGCATGCTGACCATCATGTCCGGTCAACGTGTCGTTGCCGTCTCCGCCTGATACTGTGATGTCGACGGCGGAGGTCAAGAACGTACCAACGAGCGAGTCTTCCTGACCCGTCAGAATGAAGTTCTCGATGCCAAAGAAGGTAACGGTATCTATGCCGTCCGTGATTGTACCGCTTTCGGCTCCGCTGAAGGTGACGGTAACGCTCGAGCCGAGCGCACTAAGATCTAGGGTGTCGTCGTCGTTGCCACCTTCCCCACCGTAAATGGTGTCATTGCCAAAGCCGTCAGAGAGGACGATCGTATCTCGGTCATTGCCGCCGTAGATGAGATCGTCGCCGGCTTCACCGTCTATCCGGTCATTACCATCGCCACCGTAGATCGTATCATTGTCTGCGCCGCCGAGGGCCGTGTCGTTCCCTTCGCCGCCGTAGATCAGGTCGTCGCCGAGCGTGGCAATCAGCGTATCGTCGCCGGTTCCGCCATCTAGCGTGTCATTGCCAGAGGAGTTCGACAGCGTATCGTTACCAGCCCCACCGAACAGCGTGTCATTGCCGGTGCCGGTGGACAGGTTGTCATTGCCAGCCCCACCATAGATCAGGTCTGAGCCCGCTCCACCGGCTAAGGTGTCGTTTCCGGCATTGCCCTCGAAGCTGTCATCGCCTGCCCCGCCAAGAAGGCTGTCGTCTCCAGCCAGGGCGTCGAATTGGCGCCCAGTCGCGTCGTTGGACACATCGACCATGTCAGCCTGCGTCGTCAGAATCAGATTCTCGATCCCGAAGAACGTGGCTGTATCGGTTCCATCAGTGACGATGCCGTCTTCAGCGCCGCTGAAAGTAGCGGTGATCCCGGTGGTGCCGCCAGAAAGGTCCAGCGTATCGGTGTCTGTACCGCCCTCACCGCCGTACAGTGCATCGGACCCAAAGCCGGGTTGCAGTGCGATGGTGTCGGACCCGTCACCACCGTAAAGAACGTCGGCGCCAGTGCCACCCATCAGCGTGTCGTCTCCTGCGGCACCGTCAAGAGTGGCACCATCAGACTTGGCGCTGAAGTCCAGTTCGTCATCTTGGGCGGTGGCGGTTACGACCTCGATCTCGGAAAATGTGGCAGTGTTGGCCCCGCTGATGACAGTGCCGCTTTCATCTCCCGACGCTGTGATGGTGACGCCAGTGGTCAGCGAACCCGTGTGCAACACGTCTAGATCTATATCGCCGACGTCCTCGCCGCCGAAGATGACGTCGGCCCCGAAGTTGTCCTCTAAGAAGATCGTGTCGGTGCCGGCCCCGCCGTAAAGTAGATCATCACCTTCATCACCCTGGATCCAGTTGCTGGTGTCCCCACCGAACGCGGTGTCGTTACCGGCATTCAGGCGGATGTTGTCAAAGCCGTCACCACCGTAGACGGTGTCGTTGCCAGTGCCCGCGGTTAGACCATCGGACGTGATGCTGCCGTAGATCAGATCATCGCCAGCGTTGGTGTACAAGTTCAGGAAGGATGTCCCGCCATAGACGATGTCCGCCTGGCCCGTCAGGAAATAGATCTCGGTCTGAGTGAACGTAAGCGTGTCGGTGCCATCGGTGACACTGCCGGCCTTATCGCCGGTGAAGGTCATCGTCAGGCCGGCTGATCCGATTGACGAGAAGTCGACGGTGTCAGTGCCTGTCCCGCCGTCCAGTGAGTCCCCGCCGAAACCATCGTCTAGAATGATGGTGTCCGCACCTGAACCAGCGATCAGTGTGTCATCCCCTGCACCGCCGGTTAGCGTATCGTTGCCATCACGAGCATCGACGCTGATGCCGGACGTGTCGTTGGACAAGTTGACGACATCATTTTGGTCGGTAAGAACAACGTTCTCGGTTCCGAAAAAACCCGCTGAGTCAGTTCCGTCGGTGAACGTTGCTTGCTTGTCCGCCGTGAAGCTTACGCTGACGCCAGCACTGAGCGCACTGAGGTCAATGGTATCGCTGTCTGTCCCGGTTTCGCCGCCGTAAATCGTGTCCCCGGCGAAGCTGTCCTCGATGACGACTGTGTCTGAACCATCCCCGCCGTAGAGCGTGTCTGCACCTGCTCCGGCCGAAAGCGTATCGTTCCCGGCGCCGCCATAGAGCGTATCTTGGCCGCTACTGGACCCGGTGTCTGAAACGATATCGTTGCCGGTCCCGGCGTAAAGCAGGTCCCTTCCATCGCCCCCCTCTACGGAGTCATTGCCTGTGCCAGCGTAGACGGTGTCTGACGCAGCGCCGCTGGCCAATGTGTCGTTTCCGGCTCCGCCGTAAACGATGTCCTCTTGTAGACCGGCGTCGACGGAGTCGTCACCCGACCCGGCCTGGATATCATCGTTGCTCTGGGTGCCAATGATCGTGTCATCGCCGCCGCGGGCGTCAATGCTGATCCCTAAAGTATCGTTCGACGCGTCAAAATCGTCATCTTGCTCGGTCAAAACGAGGTTTTCGATGTCGAAGAAGGTGCCCGTGTGGGTGCCGTCTGTAAAAATGCCCTGTTCGTCGCCCGTGTAGGTGACCGTGATGCCGGCGCCCAGCGCGCTCAGGTCCAGGGTGTCGCTGTCCGCGCCACCGTCACCGCCGTAAATGGTGTCGTTGCCAAATCCGGACTGTAGGGCGAAGACGTCACTACCGACCTCGCCATAAAGGACGTCGTTCCCGGTTCCACCGTCCAGGGTATCATGGTTGAAGCCGCCATATAGGACATCGTCGCCCGTGCCGCCGTCCAGCGAGTCTTCGCCGGTTTCGCCATACAAAACATCGTTATCGGCGCCTGCTGCCAGCGTGTCGTTACCGGTGCCACCATACAGGGTGTCGTTACCCAGTGTGGCGACGACGCTGTCGTTGTCAGCGCCCCCATAAAGTACATCGTCCCCTGCCGAGTTCGACAGGATATCGTTTCCGTCACCTCCATAGAGCGTGTCGTTGCCTAATCCGGTCGACAAGCTGTCGTTACCGATGCCGCCATACAGCACGTCATCGCCTGAGCCGCCGGCCAGGGTATCGTCCCCATCAAGGCCTTCGGCATAGACGCCGACCGTATCGTTGGCCGCCTGTAGAGTATCTCCGGAGGCAGATAGAATGACATTCTCGATGTCGTAGAACGTCAGCGTTTTGCCGCCGCTGATGAAGGCACCAGACTCGTCGGCGGTGTAGGTGACTGAAACAGCATCGGTGACGTTTTCGTTGGCGAGAGTATCGATGTCGTTGCCACCCGATCCGCCATAGATCAGGTCATCGTTGAAGTCCGAGCGCACCGCGAAGGTGTCGGCATCGTCGCCGCCGTAGAGCGTGCTGGCATCAGCACCCTCAACCTGCAACAAATCGGCGCCGGCTCCGCCGTAAAGTGTGTCAACGCCTGTGCCGCCCACGACCGAGTCGTTGCCATCACCGCCGTAGACGGTGTCGTTGTTCGCTCCGCCTGAGAGCTGGTCATCCCCCTCTTCACCGCGGATTTCGTCGTTGCCGCTGCCGCCATCAACGCTGTCGTTGCCGGCGTCGGCGTAGGCGATGTCGTCGCCCGCGCCTAGATCGATCTGGTCCGCACCGTCCGTATCCCCGGTGATCTCCTCAAACCGCACGGCGTCGACTGCAAAGGTGGTGCTACCCTCCTCTGCCCAGATGAACATCTTGTCGTGGACGGCATCCAGCGTTCCGGTGAACTCGAAGTATTGCCACTCGTCCGTGGCCGTGACCGTATTGCTTATAAAGGCATGTGGCCCGCCGCCGCCGGACCGATAACTGAATGTCAGTTCCGAATCTGCGCCGTCAGTGCGTGCCCAAAAGCTCAGCCGGTACGTTTCGCCAATTGTGAGATCTGCGGTGGGCACGTCCAACTGGACGCCACCAAAGTTCCCCGCGTCCTCGGTGGTGTCCGAAGTGAAGACCAGGGCATTCATCCCGGTGGGCGAGCCCATGGTGTCGTTCACCGCGAAGGTCGCGTCCTGATACTGATTGATCCCGCTCAGGTTTTCGAAGTCGACAGCAAGGATGGTGTCACGGACATCGCCGCTACCCCCGCCCATGACGATGTCGTTGCCATCCCCGGCATCGACCGAGTCGGCGCCAGTACCGGCTACAGCATAGTCGTCATCGGCCCCGCCGATCAGCATGTCGGCGCCTGCACCCCCGTCCAGCAGGTCGTCGCCTGTGCCGCCGTAAAGCTGGTCATTGCCCTGGTCGGAAGTGGCGAAATCCGCGCCGTCGCCACCGTAAAGAGTGTCCGTTGACCCGGTGTCTCCCTGAGCCGTCAGGGTGTCGTTGCCGACCCCACCGTAAAGGGTGTCGTCTGCGCCGCCTGTGCCGGTGTCCAAAACAGTGTCATTGCCGTCACCGCCGTAGACTGTGTCGCTGCCATCTCCTCCATCGGCGATGTCGTTACCGATGCCCCCGGATACGGTATCAGCAGCGTCGCCCCCGTAAACGGCATCGTCGCCGCTGCCGCCATCGATCTCGTCTAAGCCAAACGATCCGTAGATCGTGTCCTCGCCCAAGCCGCCTGTAACACTGTCGTCGTCGGCACCGCCGTACAGCGTGTCATTCCCATCTTCGCCGTCGATGATGTCGTCCCCGGCACCCCCGTCGATGGTGTCATTGCCTGTACCAGCGTCAATCGTGTCGGTGCCATCGCCGCCATAGACTTCGTCGTTGTTGTCCCCGGCATTGATCGTGTCGTTTCCGGTGCCACCCTCGATGCTATCGTTGCCAGCATCGCCGAAGATCCGGTCGTTACCTGCTCCCGCCAGCAGGACGTCTTCGCCATCCAATCCGCCAAGTGTGTCGGTTCCATCGCCGCCGTACAGCGTGTCGGTGCCCTCCTGGCCGTACAAGCTGTCGTTCCCATCGCCACCGTAGATGGTGTCCTCGCCTCGCCCGGTATAGACACGGTCATTGCCGGTGCCACCGTACACTAGGTTGGCGAAGCCATAGGCCGGGTCCCCGGCGGTATCGTCCACGACGTCGTCGCCGGAGCCCCCGTAGACAACATCCGCACCCTCCGCCATGAAGATGTTGTCATTGCCGCTCGCGCCAAATAGCGTGTCGGAGCCGCTGCCCCCATACAGGGTGTCGTCCTCGGAGCCACCGTCTAGGATGTCATCGCCCTCCCCGCCAGCAAGCAGGTCATTGCCGCTTTCGCCGTAGAGGACGTCGTCTGAGGAATCGTCGTCAGCTACTGCCGTACTTCCACTGGACGCTGACGAGCCGTCGTAGCCCAGCAGCATGTCATTGCCGCTACCGCCATAAATCGTATCGTTGCCGTTGCGGCCCTCGACATTGTCGTTGCCGGCTCCCGCATAGATATCGTCGCCGCCACTACCGTCGGTACCTTGAACAAAGTCGTCGCCGCTTGTGCCATTCACCGTGCTCATGGCGCCGCGGTCTCACGGTTTGGCAAGGACTCAAGCGTACGCCGCGTCAGGCCGTCAGCCTGCCGAAGAGACGTAACTAGAACGCATGAACGCAACAACCGCGGCGAAGACACCCGGAACCCCCACACCAACTCACGCAGTTAACGTTAAGCGTCAAAGGTGAGAGAAGGGTGAAGCAGGCTTTGATGCCAGGCCGGATTAAGTCGCTGAAAGATTGAGAATATTCTTCGAGAACACCTGAGGTCAGTCTTTGGTTTCATTGAGAGTAAGTCACGCTGCTGCCGCTAGTCGGAGATGCGCTTAATGGGCGCTAAATGGGCGGTTGGCAGTGTTTTTCGTAGGTCGCCATTGCAAGGGTGGATGGCCGGTATGGCTCTGACAATCTCCGTTTCATCCACTGTCCTGAGACCCGACTTCCCTCCATCCATTTGGAGAATCCCTCGGTTGATTTCTGGCCTCATGCGGCCTCGTTTTCCAGTGTCATATTCGCTGCGAACTCGTCGGGCGTTAGGTTGCCCAGGGACGAGTGCGGTCTGTTGCGGTTGTAATCCGCCTTCCATGTGGTGATTTGGGCCTTTGCCTCGGCGAGGGTTGTGAACAGCGTTTCGTTCAGCAGCTCGTCTCGAAGACTGCCGATGAAGCGCTCCACGAAGGCATTCTGCGTTGGCTTTCCAGGTGCGATGTAGTGCCAGGCGACGCCGGTTTCCTGACACCATCTCAGAACTGCCATGCTCGTTAGCTCGGTGCCATTGTCGCTGACGATGGTTTTGGGACGACCTCGGTGCATCATGATTTCGGACAGTTCGCGTGTGACGCGCAGACCGGACAGCGATGTGTCGGCGACCAGGCCGAGACATTCACGGCTGAAGTCGTCCACAATTGCTAGCACGCGAAACCTGCGCCCATCCGTGAAGGCATCGGAGACGAAGTCGAGGCTCCAGCGTTCATTGGACCTGTTTGGCACCAGCATGGGCCTGCGTGTGCCGAGCGCCCGTTTTCTACCGCCTCGTCGCTTTACCTGCAGCTTCTCTTCCGTGTAGAGCCTGCGATGCTTCTTCTGGTTCACTTGCCAGCCTTGGCGCTCGAGCATCACATGCACACGCCGATAGCCGAACCTTCGCCGCTCTTCCGCAACAGCCTTCATGGCCTTGCGCAGATCGGTGTCGTCCGGGCGCACACTGCGATAGCGCACGCTTGATCGATCGACACCCAAGACGGCACACGCCCGCCGCTCACTCACCTGGTGCGTCTTGCGTAGGTGGGCGATAGCTTCTCGCTTCGCAGCGGGCGCTACCACTTTCGCGAAGCGACATCTTTCAGCATCGTTCGGCATTCGCCTCGAACCAATGGCGGCTTGAATGCCTCACTGTCCAGCATCTGCTCAGCCAGCAGCTTCTTCAGCTTCGCGTTCTCGTCCTCAAGCGCTTTCAGCTTCCGGGCATCCGACACATCCATGCCGCCAAACGTGGCCTTCCACTTGCAGAACGTCGCAGAACTGATCCCGTGCTCCCGGCAAACATCGGCGGTCGACACCCCGCTCTCATGCTGCTTCAGGATCGCAATGACCTGTTCCTCGCTGAACCTCGATCTCTTCATAATCCGTCTCCTTCGTTGGGACGGATTCTACCTCAATCTGGAGGAGGAAAAGGGTCTCAGGACACGGCCCTTTTCGCCCAACGAGGTGAAGCGCTCTTCCCACTGACGCCCAACAGCTGTGCGAATTTGCGTTGATAATGACGGCACTGATTGGCTGCAGGGTTGTATCTACCTGGCGCTCTACGCCCAAACCCAGTAACCTCCTGTCTGCCGATGAATGGTCCCAGACCCTCAACACCAGACCGCTGTCCATACGATCTGGCTCAACCATCCAAAACATGGTTGCATGCACTCAGGTGTTGCGATCCAGAATTCTTGCCATCTCGGACGAACGGAGGTTCGCGTCCATTCCTAAAACTCACGGAGGATGTCGATGGATCTGACAGCGATGATCGAAGGCGGTGGCGCTAATCCTGCCCTTATGTTTGCCGCTGCTCTCTTGCTCGGGGCTCTGCACGGCTTCGAACCCGGACACTCGAAGACAATGATGGCGGCGTACATCATCGCGGTCCGCGGCACCTACGTGCAGGCCGGCTTGCTGGGTCTATCCGCAGCGGTTTCGCACAGTATGATCGTTTGGGTTCTGGCAATGCTGGGTCTGATTTACGGGGATGAACTAATCGGCGAGCGTATGGAGCCCTATTTCATGATGGTGTCGGGGTTGCTGATCGTCGGCATCGGGGTCTGGGTGATGCGCCAGTCCTTAGCAGCTCGGAAGGCTACGCATACGCATCATCGGCACACCCATCATGAACATAGCCATAGTCACCAGCATCATCATCACGATCACGACCATGCACACCTTTTACGCGATGCCCATGCCCAAGCGCATGCCCGAGAAATTGAAGCGCGGGTCGCAAGCGGTCGAACCTCCACATGGCAGACAATCCTGTTCGGCCTGTCAGGAGGACTGATTCCATGCCCTGCAGCGATTACCGTTTTGCTGCTGTGTCTGCATCTGGGGCAGCTGGGCCTAGGTATCGCAATGGTGACAGCCTTTAGTGCTGGCCTGGCCCTTACATTGGTAGGCGTCGGGCTCGCCGCTGCATATGGTCTGCGATACGCATCTGCGCGCGCCCTAGGAGGGCGTTTCGAGTGGTTGATGGCCACCGCGCCGTACCTTTCCGCGATGTTGATCGGGAGTGTGGGCCTGGCGATAGCTTGGTCGGGGTGGGTGCATCTCACTGATCACGTGCATTAATGCCGTCGGACTAAGGTTCGGCGCTTCATACGGCGCGTTAAGTCTTTTCGGTTTTTGACCGCCAAAGACGGCGCCACCCAATGGCGGGAGAAGCCAAAACCGCCCCTGCTATGACTAAGGGTGCCGCAATTGCCAACGCTGCACTTGGTGTTTCTGCAAAGATCACCACGCCGATGAGTATGGCCCAAAGCAAGGTCAGGTACTCGAATGGTGCAAGGACCGAGGCCTCGGCGCAACGAAACGCGACTGTCATTGCGATATGCGCAGCCCCGCCGCAGAGGCCGGTACCGATCAAAAGCAAGTAAGTGTCGAAGTCAGGTTCAAGCCAGCCAAATGGCAGTGTTGTAAGACCTGCAAAGGTGCAAGCGAGGGCGAAGTAGAAGGCGATTGCGCCGGGGCTTTCCGTTGAAGAGAGCGCTCGCACCTTCACGAGCGCACCTGCCGTCAGCGCGGCTGTCAAAAGCCCGAGTGCAATGCCGATCAGCGCAGGGCTTTCGACGTCGAATTGTGGGAGGGTCAGCACAAGCGTACCCGTGACGCCTAGTAGGATGCCACCCCAACGACGCAGGCTTGGCCGCTCGCCTAGCGTGACCACCGCAAGTACAACAACCATTACTGGGGACAGGTATGCCAGCATTGTCGCCTCAGCGATCGGCAGCAACTGGAGTGTGGCAAACGACGTGAACACCGCGGCGCCACCCATTGCGCAACGCGACAGGTGGCCAATTGGCCTCTTCGTGGCCAAACCGCTCGGGAATTCGCGCCTCAGCCAAAGGAAAACTACCAGCGGAACCATGGCCACTGCCGATCGGAAGAACACGATCTGGCCGAGCGTTGCAGTGTCTTCGATCGCTTTCACCATGGCTGCCATTGCAGTGAACAGCAGACCCGACAGAATGCGCAATGAGATACCTAGCGCCTCGTCGTTCATTCGCGCCCCTCAAGGCTGATACGGTCCCGCAGCGCATCACCAGCCAGGTTGAAGACAAGGGCCGATACGATGATCGGTAGGCCAGGCAATAAGGCATATGCAGGGGCCGAAAGGATGTAGACACGCGCTTCAAGCAGAATCACACCCCATTCAGGTGTGGGAGGCGAGGCGCCAAACCCAAGGAAACCAAGACCCGAGATAGCCAAGATCGCACGCGCGAGATGGGAAGTCATCATGACGATCATCGCAGGTATGACAGGCGGTGTCAGATGGTCTCGCGCAATTCGCAGTGGCGAGACACCGCTCAACCGGGCCAGGGCAACATGGTCGCTGGCGGCAGTTGTTAGGGTCATCCCTCGGACAAGGCGCGCGTATCTCATCCAGCCAACAACGGCGAGTGCGAATAGGATCTCGACCCCCCCGCCGCCTAAAATGCCCGCCACAGCAAGTGCGGCAATCAATTCAGGGAACGCAAAGAACGCATCGGTCAGCCGCATCAGCGCGGCATCTGCCCAGCGGCCGGCCGCGCCGGCCACAAGGCCGATAGCCAACCCAACCGCTGCAGAAGCCAGGACCACTAGCACCGCGAGCCCGACGGACAACCGCGCACCGGCCAGGATCCGGCTGAATACGTCACGACCAAGGTGATCCGTCCCAAACCAGTGATTGGCGCTCGGCGGCTGCAAACGGGCGATCGGATCCGGCAAAACGGGGTTGTAGGGCGCCAGCCAAGGTCCAATAGCCGCAAGTATTAGAATGCCACCCGCTAGAACGAATGCAATGCGCTGCACAGGGTTGAGGCGCTTCATGCCATTCCCGCGCTGGTGCGCGGATCCAGCCATGCCGTCAACAGATCGACAAATAGATTGATCACGATGAACAGGATCGCGCTGAACAGTACCATCGCCTGGATGACAGGATAATCGCGGCCGTCGACTGCTTCGATGAACAACAGCCCCAGACCTCGCCACCCAAAGACGTACTCGACGGCAACTGCCCCTTCTAGGACGAAGGCGATTTCAAGTGCGAAGATGGTGATCACAGGTACCATGGCATTACGCAATGCGTGACGTCCGATGACCCGAGTTTCGCGAATGCCGCGACCGCGCGCAGCGGCAATGTGTCGGGCCGATAGCGCTTCGATCGTCGCCGATCGCAAAAGGCGCGCGGTTGCTACGGTGATTCCAGTGCCGAGAGTGAGGGCCGGAAGTATCAAATGTGCGAAGTCACCGCGTCCAAATGCTGGAAACCAACCCAGGTTGACCGAAAAGATGACGATCAGCAGCACCCCCAACCACCAATTTGGCATTGCCGAGCCCAGGGTTGCTAAGCTTACGCAGACGCTGTCAAACCACGTGCCACGCCAGACACCAGCAAAAAGGCCTAACGGGATCGATAAAACCGCGGCTACGGCAACTGCAGCAAGTGCAAGTTGCAATGTGCGCCCAAAGCCCTCTGCCAGGATCTCCGCTACCGGTCGAGCGTCTGCCAAGGACACGCCAAGATCGAAGCGGATCAGATCACCTGCCCAGTGTCCCCATTGCACAATGATTGGTTCGTTCGCGCCGATCTCTTCCATTATGCTCGCGAGCGTTTCAGGAGACAGTGCCACACCGTCGCCATATCGCGCGCGGGCAATCGCCAGTACTGCATCGCCCGGTGCCATCTGGAGCAGCAAAAAGGTCAGAAAACTGACCAGGATCATGACCACGAGTGCACCAAGAATTCGGCGAAGTGCAAATCCGATCACGCCGACGCCTCTGTTCTCGCATCAGTGCTTGTATCCGAGCGGGCAGCGGCGAATGCCGCCCGGCGTCTGCGATCGCTGCCGACCAAATCGCGGGCTGCAGAGCTTTCTGGGACGTCGAGAAAACGACCAGTCGGCGCGTCTTCGACGATCTTTCCCTGCTCGATCACGATAACACGGGTCGCCATGCGACGCACGAGGCGCATGTCGTGACTGACAAACAGGACAGTGGGCCGCGTCTCGGCGATGACCTCGGTCAGCAAGGTTGCGACCTCAGCAGCGATCAACGCATCAAGTGCACTTAATGGTTCGTCCAGCACCAGGACCTGAGGTTTAGGAATCAGGGCTCGCGCAATGCAGGCACGTTGGGCCTGACCAAGCGATACCGCGGCAGGCCTGCGGTCGAGCAGGTCCGACGTTAACCCCATTCGAGCGGCGGTTTTCTCGACCAACACTGCAATATCCTGGGGCGATAGACCTCTTGATATCAACGGCTCTGCGATCGTCGCGCGAAGCGTTGCGTACGGGTTCAAGGCCGCCATAGGGTTCTGAAACGCAGCCTCGGTCGACGCGCGCAGGTCGCGATGCGCTCTATCCAATGGCCGTAGGATGCGCTCGCCTTTGTATTTCATTGTGCCGGCCGAGAAAGGCACAAGGCCTAAGATCGCTTTCAGCAAGCTGGATTTACCGCCGCCAGATGGACCAATTATCGCGACGGTCTCGCCTGGCATGACGTCCATTGAAGCACTTTGAAGGATTTTTGTACGACGCCCCCCGTTCGAGCGCACAACCACTTCTAGTTCGCGCATCGAGAGTATCGGCTCACTCACCACGCGGCACTCGCCACTAGTGCGCGAGTATAACTGGAGCGCGCATTGCCCAAAAGGGCGCCGGTTTCGCCCATCTCGATCGGGTGGCCATCGCGCAGCACCAGGATGCTGTCACAGGCCGTCGCGGCAAGACCCAAATCGTGCGTGATCAGAACGGTCGCCATTTTGTTTGCCTTAGCCAGCCGTGCAATATCGGTAACCAGGCGATCTGCGACAGGCGCGTCCAGCGCCGCCGTCGGTTCGTCCAGGATTAAAAGGTCGGGCGCGGGCGCGGTCGCCAGCGCAAAGAGCGCACGCTGCAACATTCCACGGCTCCATTGGTGGGGCCAAGCGCGCACAGCTTCCGCTGCGTATCGGACTCCGAAACTCTGAAGACGGCTTAATGTCGCGGACAGCGCCTGTGCAGATTTGACATTCGCGGCAGATGCGATTGCCGTTCGATGCGCGTCGACGAATTCGGCAATTTGAGCGCCGACTGAGAATAGAGGATCGAAGGCTGCGATTGGATCTTGTTCCACCAACGCAACATGGCGCCCCCGCAAGAACTGGATAGTTCGCGATGTCGCCTGAGCCAGATCGTTGCCGGCGAATAGGATTTCCCCCGCAGTGATTGTCAGCGGCTGTTCTTGGCGCATGAGGCAGCGTGCGAGCGTGGTCTTTCCTGAACCTGACTCGCCGACAATTCCCAGCGTCTCTCCCCCAGCTACGGAAAATGAAACATCGTTCAGGATAGGCCTCAGCCGATGAGGCGCCGAGACCGTAAGGCCCTGGACAGCCAGAACAGGCGCCGCTGATCCGTCACTCAACTGAGCGTGTGCACCAGCGGCGCCCTTTGCTTGCCCGTTACTGGTCAACGTGCAGACGGTTGTCGACAAGATAAATACCCGCTGGGTTCATCTTGAAGTCCTTTACATTATCGCGCGCGACGACCACGCGGTTCTTGAAGAACGCTGTCACGATCGGCAGTTCCTCGGCCACAATTGCCTGCATGCGGTTCAGGATCTGCGCGCGCTCACCCGGTTCGAACGTGACGATCGCCCTTTGAAGCAGCTCGTCGAACTCGGCGTTTGACCAGTTGCCATAGTTCTCGACGGCGCCGGTACGCAGCGCGACATTGGCAAAATATGCTGGGTTGCCAGTCGGCGTCGCGTTGTTCGAGAACATCAACATGTCCGCGCGACCCTCGCGGAAATCGTCCACAGCGACCGTCCAGTCGCGCAGGATCTGAAGCTCGGTCGTGATCCCCGCTGCTTCCAGATGTGCCTGGAACAACTCAGCCGCCGGGCGCATCGATGGTCGGCCTTCATAGCTGCGCATTACGACGCGAAACGGCTCGCCGTTCAATTCCAACCGTCCATCCTGGTCAGTGTCTGTGATTCCGGCTTCGGCAAGAAGCGACAAGGCAAGCTCGCGGTCATACGGAGTGGGTGAGAGATCCGGATTGGTCCAGGGTTTCTCCGCCGGGAACATTCCAACGCCAGACGTGCCGCCAAGGCCATGCAGAACGGTCTCGACGATTTGATCGCGCGGAAGCAGATGATCTAATGCGCGGCGCACGCGAATGTCAGCAAGTGGGCCGGTTTCCGTTTGTAAGCGGAAGAACATGAGGCGCCCGTCAGAGACGGCGTCTACGGCCAGATCGTCCCGTGCCAGCACCCGGGGCAGATCGCTGTCCGGGAAGTTCGCGGCGATGTCGATGTCGCCCGACTCCAGTGCCAACATGACGGTTGCAGGGTCCTTCAACGTCAGCAGTTCGATCCCCTTGGCCGCTGCTGCCCCGCCCCAGTAGGCATCGAACCGCACGGTGGCGATCTTCTCACCGGGCACGATTTCATCAAGGATGAATGGCCCGGTGCCATAAAACCGCTCTTCATTGCTGGCAGGTGACAGGATCGAGAGACCTGGGTCGACCAAATCGTTCAGGAATGTTGCGTTCGGCACTGCGGTCGTGATCCGGACTGTCATCGGATCGACCACTGTCACGTCTGCAATACCGATCAATGACGCAATGCGCTCGTTGTAGACGGCACTTTCGGGCGAAACCACACGCATCAGCGAAAATCGAACAGCTTCTGCGTTCAGCGGTGCCCCATCATGAAAGCTGACGCCGTCCCGCAACTGGATTTCCCATTCAGTTGGGGAAAGCGACGTCGCGCTCTCTGCCAACCGGGGTGATAATACCCCCTCAGAATTTAACCAGAAAAGCGTTTCAGTTACACCGGTGTCGCTGGTGCGCCACCCATTCCACCCAATGGCCGGGTCGGGGTTTTTGTCATTGAAGCCGAACGGTACGGCAATTCGGACAGTCCCCTCGTCTGCGACGACGGGGCCTGTACCCATCGTTGCCGCTATGAGGGCAGCGAAAGCGAGTTTTAGGGCACGCGTTCTCATGTGCGAAGTTCCTTGGTTTCTGGACTGGGAAAGGCGTTTCGTGGGACCGTCGCGTCGGACCCGTTTGCTGTGGGTAAGGGATTGTACAATTCGAGGTTCAAAGGCGTTGGTTGCGTTCCGCAAGCTTCGGGAAAGCACGGGTTGGCTAGATGACTTTGCTCATGCACCTCCGTCGCGGGTCCGCGAGCGCCGGAGACAAAGGTGAGGTTGAGTGGCCTAGATAAGGCATAGCCGTCGATCCGAGCTGGCTGGCTGAGCCGGTGAACGATGTAGTCGAATTGCTTAAGAAGAACGCATTGAATTCGCGATATGTTTTGCCCAACGCGCGGCTCAAAAAACGCGTCACCTTGTTTAGCCTCACCGGTTCCTAGGCGCTCGCCAAAGGAACACGGCAGATGTCGTCGGCGGGAGGCGCCGCCTGCGTCAGACCCGGTGTCAATTCCATCGCGCAGTTTCCGCGCCATCGTGTCCTCCCCCGGGTGCTCCCGCCCGGTGAATGGTTACAGTTTAGACGGCAGGTATCCTGGCTTACGGATCGTCGCGCCTGCTGCGCCTTCCCAGGTCGTAGACCCAGTGGCGCCTTGCAGCAGGCACTACCGCTTACAGTTGCGGGTACAGCCGCGTAATTGGCCCCCTGATTGGGTCGGCCGCAACGCGTTCCCTCTTCGGCCCCGTTTGGGGCACCGTCTGTTAGGATGTAACAACGGGTTTTTGCGCGGTGCAAGCTTGAATTGAGCTGCGATGGCGCCCGCGGCTTTAGTCAGGTTTCCGGCGTGGATTCTACAAGCCTGAAACCGTTTGAGGAGGGCTTTGGCGCCATTTTGACCTCCAGGTTCCGGCGGAGACGCTCCATCGCTCAGCCTGAACGTGAAGGTAATGCGAAGAGCCACCAGTCGACTTACCTACAAACAGGCACGGTGGGGTCTGCCCGTTCAAAAGGTACGCAATGCAGATTGGGGTTTTTTCGCGGGTGAAGCAGAGCCACCGCATGGTGGTGGCATACACACAGTCTAGCTTATGACACCCCGATAAGCCATGGGACACAACGGATATAGAAAATCTGCAGCTGCTGCCCGCGGTCAACGTTGGGTGCATGAGGATGGAAAGGTCGATTGAAGAACGTTGGCACCACTACTAGCAACGTCTCCGCCCGTGGCGGCGAAGCCCGTATGGGACGCACAAACCTCAGCTGGGCCAAGCTGGCGCATCGCCGTCGCGAAACGTCTGGTTTGGATTCGCCGAAACGGGTCTAACCGACAGGTAATGCCTTGGCGAAAGCACCCAGCGGCAAAGTCCTTCAAGCGACAGCCTTTTGAGGTTTCGTCAACAGGCATGGGCCGCGATCAAAGCCGTATTCCCACGTGTCGCCGGGGCTCAATCCGTCGACCTGGTAAGCGTTGCAAAGTGCTTCGCGATCGCGCCCGCTGTCGTGATCCAGACACGCTCGTCCTGACGGTGGAGGATATGGCACAAGGCCCGGCGCAAATGGCGCAAACGATGCGGCACACCCATTAGATACGCGTGCAGGGCGATCCCCATTACAATCGGGCGGCGGTCCGCTTCGTCGAGCAGTTCATCGAAGGTGTCGATAATCAAATCAGCGAAATCCGCCGCTTCGCGCTTGCGGGCGACGATCTGTGGGATGTCGTTAAGCTCCTGGGGATAGGGGACAGAAAGGATTTGGCCCTGACGCGTCTTCATCCAGATAGGCTGATCGTCGTGACACCAGTCTAACAAGTAGGTGTACCCAGCCTCCTGCAACAGGTCTGGGGTTAGGTGGCTTTGCGAGATCCAGGGGCCCAGCCAGCCTGTAGGCGCCTGGCCTTCGCCTTTTGAGATGGCCTTTGTTGCCTCTGCTATCAGGACAGCTTCCTCAGCCTCGGGCAAGATGCCCTGCCTCTCGGCGTTTGTCCGTCCGTGGCCTGCGATCTCGTCGCCCCGAGCCCGAAACGCGGCTATGACTTCGGGGGCGTGCGTGTACATCTGCGTGTTCACTAGGGCTGTTGTTGGTAGATTGAGTTCGTCGAATACCTCCAGCATACGCCAGACGCCGACGCGATTGCCGTAGTCGCGCCAGGCGTAGTTCAGCACGTCTGGCTGCGGCCCCCCGGGGGCCAACTCGGCCCCCAACCCCTCGCCAAACGCAAAACACTCCAGGTTCATGCCCAAGTAGACTGCGAGACGTTTCCCATCAGGCCATGAAAAGTCTGGCCGGGCAACTATTGCCGAGTACGGATATCGGCCATGGCTTGGCAATGATGTCACCGTTTCCTCCGGATTCTAATGACTGTTTTTGTCGTCATGTTGGTCGAACTTTAAGCGGGCTGAGATGTTTGAAAATGGTTCATAAAGGCCATGCGAGAACTCAACGTCAGGCTAGCGCCCTCATTCGCCTGCAGTATATGTCGACGGCTCAGCGCTGGTTGGGCGCCGATCGCGGCAAATTTTCCGGGCCTTCGATCAGGATCTCGGCGGCTATCGCTAGTGTCCTAAAGCGCCATCGGTTGGGTTCATTAGGATAGTCTGCCAACCACTCACCGAAGTGCATCAGCCTACTAGGCGAACACACGCTAATTCGAGGCGCAGTGACAGCATCGTATAACCTGTCAAACGACGGCAAATGTGGCGGTCAAAGTGTCAACAAACTGGTCAGCCGCGCTCTCTCTCAGGCACAGCGGCGGCCGTATTTTCAAGGTGTGTCCATACTTGCCCGCCGCTCCAATCAGCACTTCCCTATCTTTCATTCCATTGATCACGGCTTTGGCCAATGAAGGGTTGGGCCGATTGTCCGTACAGAGGTCTATACCTAGGAACAGGCCAGCCCCTCTGACATCCGTCAATCGCGCCTCCCTGCTTGCTAAGTCTTGCAACCCGTTCTTCAGATGGCGCCCAGTCCTGGCCGCGTTGCCCAAGAGGTCCTCGTCCGCGATCACCTCCAGCACCGCCATGCCGGCTGCGGCGGCGACAGGATTGCCCCCGAAGGTATTAAAGTAACCGAAATCCTCGCAAAAGGCGGCAAGTAACTCTGGCCGGGTCGCCATACCAGACATTGGGAAGCCATTGCCCATGGGCTTGCCCATTGTCACGATGTCCGGCTGGACGCCATGCCGAGCAAACCCCCAAAACGCTTCGCCCGTTCTGCCGAAACCGGGTTGCACCTCGTCGGCAATATAAATTCCGCCCGCCGCATGAACTGTTGCAACAGCGGCCGCCAAAAGTCCTGTCGGCTCGGCATAAGTACCGTCCGAGTAGAAGATCGCGTCACAGATGAAACCTGCAAAGCCACATGGGCGACCCTTTAGTCGGCTGATCGCGTCGGCCAAATCACGAGCGAAACCGCCACTGATATCTGCTCCGTAGTTTGCAGCGGACGGGGCGGGCACAGTCTCGATGAAGTCAGGCGGCTTGCGTTGCTTGAAGGACGACGGTGAGGCCTGGATCACGAGGTGCGTGTTGCCGTGATAGGCTGCTTCGGTCACCACAAAACCAGACGCGCCTGTCGCCTTCATCGCAACACGCATTGCCAGATCATTGGCTTCACTACCCGAACATGCCAGCATCACGTTGGAAAGCGTTGACGGCAGGCAGCTTTTCAGCACCTCGATGTATGTTTCGGTGATGTCGTTCAGATAGCGCGTGTTGGTATTCAGTTTCGCAATTTGGCGGGTGACGGCCTCAATAACCCGTGGGTGAGAATGCCCAACCGAGGGTACATTGTTGTAAAAATCCAGATAGCGCCGCCCGTTTGCGGCCTCCATCCATGCGCCTCTGGCAGAGACCATCTCGATTGGACGCTGGTAAAACAGGACCGAGGCGGCGCCGACGTTGGCCTGCCGTCGGTCGAGCAAATCGTTTTCTGGTACCACATCTTCGTCTGCATCGAACGCATTCATGCCCAGGATCTGACGGACCTTGGGCGCTGCGGTGGACGGAGTCTTCGTCGCACGGGAGTCAGATGCCTTAGGCATGCGATTAGCCTCGCTCGTCCAGGTAGCACTCGGCTAACTCAACAGTGCCGTCGGTGAAGGCAGTACCCATTTCTTGCGCCGTCGGCGTCTCCGAGTGGCTGGCGATCCAGGCCGTCAATTGAAGGCGACGCAACATGATGAATGTGGACAGCTCAGCCTCGACTTCAGGTGCCAGATCCGCAACGGTTCTGTATCCGCTGCACCACGCATCCTCCAGCGCTGGGATCGAGGGATCTGTCTCGAAGAAACTGATCGCAGCGGCGAAATCGAAGGCGAACCAGCCGAAGCCGCAATCGTCAAAGTCGATCAACCCAATTTGGTCCCCATCGATCAGCAGATTGGCCAGCCGCAGATCTGCATGGATCAAGCCGAACCGTTCGCGCCCAGTTCCATAGTTCGCAAGTCGCCGTTGAAGGACATCGCAGGTGCGCTCCAGCACTGTGCGACCTCTTTCGGTGAGACCAAGGCCCTCCCGCCAATCTCCCCAATGAGGCGTGACGCCAACTGTCGTGTCGAAATCCCAAGTCTTGCGCTGAAACGCTGCCGGGCGCTGCCAACGCTGTACATGCTGATGCAGTTTGGCGCTGATCTTACCTAGTTGATGAAATCCATCGGTAAGGTCATCGCTTGGCTCGGGCTCCGTTCCTGGCATGAATGCGAAGGCGACAACATCTCGGGTCTCTCCCGCGACCGTCATACCTGCGATCCGACCCCCGTCTACCAAGTCCAGAATTGCGGGGATTGGCGCAATCTCTTCGGTCCGAAGTCGATCGATCCAGGCGAGTTCCGATAGGATCTCGGCACGGGTGTGGTAGTTTGGTCGATGAACGCGCAGTATCGTTGGCGCATCAGCCTCGGGGTCGTCAGCTCGGTATGTGGCATTCTCTGAGATGTTGAGCAGCGATATCTGCGTATTCGGGGATAACCCCCAAACCCCGATCGTTTCCCGCAAGCCAGCTTCAAGCGCTTGCAAATAGACGTCGGAGTACATCTGGCCCATCAGGGTCTCCCGCAACCTGCCTCAAACCCTAGGCAAAACAGGTGCCGACACACAACAACGGTTCCGCCCGGACAGAAACGTCTACTGTTCGCTTGGCCGTCCGTTCCTCCGCAATAGACGCTAGTCTTGCGGCACGCCCCAACCGCCGCCGCCCGATGTCTCCAGCTTAACAAGGTCACCGCGCTTCAGCGGGATGTTGGATACCTTTGACGGCAGTTCCTGCTCCTCGCCATCCCGGGTCAGCACGAAGCGGCCCGTCTGCCCTGGCGTGCCCCCGGCCAAGCCATAGGGGCCGTGGCGGAAACGCTCGAACGAACCGGAGACGGTGCCCCAATCCGCGTCCAGCCGCCATTCGCGGCTGAGCCCCATGCCGCCCGGCTGCTGGCCCGCCCCGCCCGAGCCGCGCCGGAAGGCGTATTCCGTGAAGGTGATCGGGAACAGGGTCTCGCACATCTCGACCGGCGAGTTCGCCCCATTATGGAAGCCGCAGCTGAAGCCGTCGGCGCCGGGGCCGTCGGGGTGGCCGCCCCAGCCGCCGACCTCGATCTCAAAATAGACGCGCCGCTCGCCAGGGACCAGCGGGTCGGGCGCCAACAGCGCTGATACGTACGAAACACCGTAGTAAGCCGCGGGCACCCGGTCGGGCGCTGCCTGGGCAAGCGCGCCCAGAACCGTGGTGACCAGGCGGTGGCCGGTCGCCATGCGGTTGGCCACGGGCGCGGGTTCCTGGCAATTGGTGATGGCGCCGGGCCGGCAGATGACCTGGATCGGCCGGTAGGCGCCGGAGTTCGCCATGACCTTGCCCTCGGCCAGACAGAGCAGCGCGCAGTAGACGCCCGAGCGCGCCATGTTCAGCGTGCAGTTGACGGGCCCCGCGGCTTGATCGGCGCTGTCCGACAGATCGATATGCGCCGTCTCCCCCCGGATCTCGACCGTGCAGGCGATGTCCAGATCGACCGCGCCCTGACCGTCGTCATCGACAAAGTCGCGAAAGCGGTAGGTGCCGTCGGGCAGGGCCCCCAGAACCTCGCGCATCGCGGCCTCGGACTGGTCCTGCACGGCGGCCATCGCCTCGGCCAGGATGTCTGCGCCATAGCGCGCGACGGCCCGGTCGATCGCCTTGGCGCCGACTTCCAGGGCCGCCAATTGCGCCTGCACATCGCCGCCGATCATCGCGGGCTCGCGCGAGTTGCGGCAGATGATGTCGAAAACCGCCCGGTTCAACTTGCCGCCGTCGACCAGCTTGAGGGGCGGCAGGCGCAGCCCTTCGTGCTGGATTTCGGTGGCCCCGGCGAAATAGCTGCCCGGCGCGCCGCCGCCCACGTCGACATGGTGGACAATGGCGGCCGAAATAGCGATCCGCCGCCCCTCGGCAAAGACCGGGCGAAAGGCCACGAAATCGGGCAAGTGTTGGCCGCCGCCCGCATAGGGGTCGTTCGTCAGGATCACATCGCCGTCCTGCCATTGGTGCAGCGGCAGCGGCCCGGCGATGATATCCTCCAGGCAGACCGACATCGAATTCAGGTGGACCGGGATGCGTGTCGACTGCGCCACGGCCCGGCCCTGGCCGTCGAAAAGCGCGGTGGAATAATCCAGCGTCTCGCGTACCACAGTCGAGCGGGCGGTGCGCCAGATGGCGACGTTCATCTCCTCGGCCCCGGCGATCAGGGCGTTGCGCAGCACTTCCAGCGTGACCGGGTCGATTTTGGGTGTCTGGCCGGTCGTCTTTTCGGTCATTGGCGTATCAGTCCTTGGAGTTTCGGTCATTTTGCGGCCTCATTGACGGCGAGCAGATCCCCCTGGCCCAGGGCGCGGACGGCCCAGCCCGGCCCGATCCACAACGCGCTGTAGGCTTCCTCGATGATCAGGGGGCCGGAGAGTGGCGCCTTCCCGATGCTGTCGCGGGGGCGGCAGGGGATCTCTGCCCAACCTTCGGGGGTCCATCCGGCCCGGGTTGAGGTTTGGGGAATGGCTGGGGTGTCGGTCGTCGCGGCCGGCGTATCGGCTTCGGCGGCGTCGGGGGTGCTGCCCGTCAGGCCCAGGGCGCGGGCGCGTACAGCCACGATTTCGATCGCGTCATCTTGCGCGCTGTGGGCATAGCGGGCTTGGTGCAAGCGGTGGAACGCCGCGCAGAGGCGGTCCATTGCCGCCGCGTCGACATGGTCCCCCTCCAATTCCCAGGGCGTTGTGATCTCGTAGGCTTGGCCGCGGTAGCGCGCATCTGCGGCGATCTCGACCCGCTGCTCGTCTGCGGGAATGCCGTCGCGTGTCAGGCGGGCGGTGCCATCGGCCCGCAGGTCGCCGACGATCCGGGTCAGATCGGGCAGTGCCGCCGAATCGGCCAGCATCAACCGGGCGATCAACAGGTCGTGGCGCAGGTCCGAGCCCAGGATGCCTCGGGCCGACAGGGTCGAGGCCATGGCGGGGAAGAGCACCCGCGACATGTCCAACTCCTCAGCGATCTGGCAGGCGTGCAGGCCGCCCGCGCCGCCAAACGCCATCAGCGTGAAGTCCTGCGGATCGGCGCCTTTCTCGAACAGCGACAGGCGCACGGCCCCGGCCATGGCGGCATCGGCGATGTGCAGGATGCCCGCGGCGGTGCTGTCCGTGTCGCTGCCCAAGTCCGCGGCCAGGCGCCCGATGGCATCGCGCGCGGCGGCGGCGTCCAGCGCCATCTCTCCGCCCAGAAAGGCGGCGGGGTCGATCCGCCCCAGGGCAAGGTTCGCGTCGGTTACGGTGGGTTCGGTTCCACCCCTGCCATAGCAGGCGGGTCCCGGCCGGGCGCCCGCGCTCTCCGGGCCAACGCGCAGGCCGCCGCCCAACCGCGCCAACGAGCCGCCACCGGCACCGATGGTGCGGATCTCGATCATGGGCAGGCGCACGGGCAGGCCGTCGATCACTCCGGCTTGGGTTTCTTCGATGCGCCCGTCGATGACGACGGAGACATCGGTGGACGTGCCGCCCATGTCGACGCCCACCACATTGCCCAGCCCGTGTGCCGCGGCGCGGCCTGCCACGGCCATAGCGCCGCCCGACGGGCCGGACAGGATCAGGCGCACTGGCAGGCGCGCGGCTTCGTCGGGCGTGGCAACCCCACCGTTCGATTGCACCAGGAACAGGGGGGCGGCGATGCCCGCGGTTTGCAGGCGCCCTTCGACGCGGGCCAGATAGTCCGACATCACGGGCTTCAAGAGGGCGTTCAGCACGGTGGTCGAGGCACGCTCGTACTCGCGGATCTCGGGCGAGGTCTCGTGCGAGGTCGCTACCGTCAGGCCCAGTTCGCCCAGGATCTGGGCGGCACGGATTTCGTGGTCCGGCGTGCGAAAGGCGTGCAGGAAGACCACGGCCACGGTCTGGATGCCCTGATCGCGCAGCTGCGTGCCCAGCGCGCGCACGGCACCTTCATCCATCGCCGTCTCGATCGTGCCGTTGGCGCGCACCCGCTCGGCCACGCCAAAGCGGCGCGCCTCGGGGATCAGCACTGGGCGCGGCTCGGCCAGCAGGGCGTAGACATCGCTGCGCATGTGGCGCCCGATGGCCAGCACATCCTCGAACCCCTGCGTGGTGATCAGGGCGCCCTTGGGCAGGCGACGTTCCAGCACCGCGTTGGTGGCGATGGTCGAGCCGTGCAGGATCACACCGATATCGCCCATAGCACGCCAGGCCTTGGCGACGGCGCCAGTCAGCCCCTCGATCAGCCCGATCGAGGGGTCTTCGGGCGTCGAGGGGGTCTTGTGGTCCCAGACCCGGCCCGTGCCCGTGTCCATCACCTGCAGGTCGGTGAACGTGCCGCCGATATCGACCGCCACCCGAAGCTGTGCGTGCGCCATGCCACCCCTCTCGCAAACTGTGCGTGATATTGTCGGAAGGTGCGGGCCCGTCCAGCGCTTTCGCCCGATGATCACGGGTTGGATGGATCACGGGTCAGATGGATCGCGGGGTAGGGTCGGTCAGGGTTTGTTCGTTCACGGGGTTGAATGGAGAAGATGCCGAATTGATTAGGATGCTGGAATGGCGCAGCCTGTGGTCATGACCGATCCGTCAGACACAGTGTCCCGCGCGGTGGAGGCCGTGATCTCCGGCCGCGTGCAAGGGGTCTGGTATCGCGGCTGGACCGAGGGGCAGGCCAAACGGCTGGGGCTGTCCGGCTGGGTCCGGAACAATGCGGACGGCACGGTATCGGCGCTATTCGCAGGGCCCGCGGGCGATGTGGCCAACATGCTGGCGCTGTGCTGGCAGGGGCCGGACAGTGCCGAGGTCAGCGGTGTCGCGACGCGGGAGGTCACGCCAGTGCCGCCCTCCCAGGGGTTCGAAATCCTGCGCTGACGCCCCGATCTATAGAATTCGTCGCGCGACCAGGACCACCAGCATCGCACCGAGCGTGCCCACCGCCATTTGGTTCACGATGGTGTTGCCGACGTCGAAATCGACCCCAGAGATCCACACCAAAAGCCCGCCCACGATCGAGCCGAGCGATCCGTAGATCAGGTAGCGCATCATACCGCGCCCGCCGTCTAGGATGAAGCTGGCGGTCCAACCGGCCACCAGGCCGATGACGAGCGTGGCGATGAGTGGTCCGGCGAGCATGGCGCCGCCTCCCTGTCTGCACGGGGGCAGCGTGCCGCAAGCGGGCGTCCACGTCCAGCAAGTGTTTCACGTCCAGACCGGGTTTCAGTCCAGTAAGGGTCTTGGGGTGGCGAAGCCTTAGGCGTAGGCCAGCCCCAGCAGGATCGTCCCCAGGATCAGGCGATAGATGACAAACGGCAGCATGGTCCAACTGGCCGCGAACATGCGCATCATCACCATCAGCGCCAGCATCGCCGCGATGAAGGACAACAGTGCGCCCAGCAGCAGCTCGGCCCCGATCGTCAGGTCACCGTCCGCGATCACGCCCACGGTCTCCAGCGAGCCGGCGGCAAAGATCGTTGGCACGGCCATCAGCAACGCTAGGCGGGCGGCCTGCTCCCGGTCGAAGCCCAGCCAGCGCCCCATCGTCATCGTGATGCCGGACCGGCTGGTACCCGGGATGAGCGCCATAGCCTGCGCCATGCCCATCAGTAGGGCATCGCGGATGCGCCATGTCTCGGCCTTGTCGCGGCTGACCGGGGTGCGGTCAGCCACCCACAACAGGATCCCGCCGATCAGTGTGGTCCAACCGATCACAGCCAGCGCCAGGCTGGGATCAGCGTCCAGCGCATCCAGCCCGCCGCTGAGCTTCAGGCCCAGTCCGAAGACCATTGCCGGGATGGTCGCGATCACCAGCAGCATGGCCAGATACGCCTCGGCGTTCAGAAAATCGCCCCGCGCCATTTTGGCGACCCCGGTGAAGATGCGCCCCACCTCGGCCCTGAAGTATAGGCAGACCGCCACCAGCGTGCCCAGATGGACCGCCACGTCCATGGTTACGCCCTGATATACCCGGCCCGTCAGGATGGGCCAGAGCCTTAGATGCCCCGACGAGGAGATCGGCAGGAACTCAGTGATCCCCTGGATGATGGCGATTGAAACGATCTCGAGGAATTCCATGACACGTCCCGGCAATTGAGTTGGCCAGGGAATGGCGGCGATGCGGCCGCGATGCAAGCCACAACTGGCGCAGCACCCAGGCCGGGTGTAGAGCGGCAGAGCGCGGGCCGCTTCACATGGCGAGCCAAGTCTTAGGAACAATCCCAGGAACTTACGTGACACCCGAGGTCCTGATCGATTAAGACGCGCTTGAAGTGGAGTGGCTGCAAGGGCGCGGCGACTGCTTGGTGTTTTCGTTCACGGGGATCGTCTTTAAGGATCAGCCGTTTCATGGGATCGAGTTCCCAAAGATCGCGCATCAGGACGGCGAAAACCACGTGCTCTTCATCATCGACCGCAAGTGATCCTGGTACAACTGGCCGGGCCTTGCCGACGCGGTTCTTTGTCATGCGGGGGGCGGTTGGCCGTGATCGCAAACACTATCTGCGCTTTCCTGCCGGCCACCATATCGACCACGACATCGACCCCGGGCGCACGCATGCTGCCGCTACGCAATTAAAGCTGGCCGACTATCTCGATCCGCTGGTACATGCCCTGATGGATGACGACATGGTGGCGCGCGACCGGGTGCTGGCGGAGTACGGCGAGTATCTGCACCAACCGGCGCGGCCAGGTTAGGAGTAGCGCCTCTGGTCCGTGTCTTTTCGCTGCTAACGAGTGCGCAGTGCTGCTGGTTGGGTTGTGGAGCGTCTGGTGGGTCTGTTGGCATGAGACAGATCAGTGCTGTAACTCTCACAATCTGCTGCAATTCCGGTATGGTGTCCGCATGACACTCACCTGCGAGTTGCCGTGACCGTAACTTCCCGTCACATCTGGTATGTTCATGGCTTCGATCCGGCGACTACCGCGCGTTATCGCCGGATCTTCCAGGCAGGCCTGGACCGCTACGATGTCACGGCGCGGGACCTGCCATCGGACGCGGACGACGCCCAAGGATGGAGCGCGCTGCGCAGCGGCGTCGAAACACGGGTCCAGGTGCTGCGTTACGAGGACCTTGTGCGCGCTTATCAACAGGGTGGCGTCTTCGAGAGGATCGGGCGGGGTATCCGCAGTTTTGTCGCGATGACGTACGGTGGGGCGTGGGGGCGATTAGGCCCGCGTACGCTCGCCTTGACGCTTGCACCTATCTTGGTCGTTTTCCTGCCTTTGACCTTAGCGGCGTGGTTTTCCAGAGTCGGTTGGGGCTGGTCGCTGGGCGCGCTGGCAGTCTTTGGACTAATGTCCGCCGTTTTGCTGTTTCGCTATCGCCTAATCTTGGCGGCCGATCTCATGGCTTACTTGCACGAACTTGCTGACGGGGCGGGCCCTGCTTTCGCCGCGTACCAAGCCCGGACAAAGGAACTCGCGAAGGCGCTTTGCGATCCCAAGACGCAGGAGGTGCTGCTGGTCGGCCACTCGCTAGGTGGCATGACGGCCATCAAAGCGCTGGCGGCGGCGCTACCGGATTGGCCGGCCGATCGGGCCATCTCGTTCCTCACCATTGGTTCGGTCCACGGGCTGGTGTTGGGCCAGCGGGGCGCTGGCAGCGACCAACTGGCTGAGGCGATCGTTGCAGTGACTTCAGATCGGCGCGTTACTTGGGTTGATGTCAGTTCGCCGCGCGACGCCTTCTGCGTGGCGCTGACCGACCCGCTGCTGATGATCGGCAACCGGGCACGGCCGGGCCTCTCCAGCCCTCTGATCTTGTCCGCCCACCTGGCTCGCTCCCCGGCAATACCCGGTGATCGGCGGGCCATCTTCGGCGCCATGCGTCGACATATGGGGTATCTGCTGCCCCAGCCGCCTGGCGCTGGGTTCGATTACGTGGATTGGGCAACAGGACCAGTGGACCTCTCGGCGCGCACCGCCGGGCGCAACCCCTCGCCAAAGGCCCGGGTATGGCGGGGGTGAAACGCAAAATGAAACCCGATCCTAAGGTTAAACAAAAGGCTAAACGCCCGAAGTCCCGAGTTTGGCGCGCACTGCGTTGGACACTTGTTCGGTTTGCCCGCCTGACCCTGGTCCTATTGGCATTGGCTGTGTTCTGGGTCGGGGTCTACCGCTTCGTGAACCCGCCAACCGGGATCTACATGGCGTCAGAGTTCGCCCGTCTTGGCGGCATCCAGCACGAATGGCGGCCTCTCGACCAGATCGCCCCTGACATGGTGCGTGCCGTCGTCGCGGCCGAGGATGCGCGGTTCTGCGACCACTTCGGTTTTGATCTCGAAGCGATCGAGGCGGCGCTAGACGCCAACCGCCAAGGCCGTCGCCTGCGTGGCGGCTCGACCATTAGCCAGCAGGTCGCCAAGAACGTCTTCCTCTGGCACGAACGGTCCTGGCTGCGCAAAGGGCTTGAGGCCGGCTTCACCGTGCTGATCGAGGGGTTTTGGCCCAAGCACCGCATCGTCGAGGTCTACCTGAACATGGCAGAATTCGGCGAGGGCGTCTTCGGCATCGAAGCGGGCGCCCAGAGCCAGTTCGGGCTTCCGGCCGTCCGGCTGAACTTGACCCAGGCCAGTCGCATGGCCGCCGTCTTGCCCAACCCAAAGGAACGGGCCGCCGGCTCGCCGTCGTCCTCTGTCCGTTCCCGGGGTCGCTCGATCGCTGATGGGGCCCGAACCCTCAAAGCTGAAGGGCGCGACCGCTGCCTCTTCGACTGACTGCAAGTTTTCGGCCGGGTGCCAATACCTCGTCCCATTCCCTATTCGCAATCCGACCAATGCAGGTCGCTGGTCCAGGCAATGGGACGAGGGCAGGGCCATGTGAGCGGGCGCCCGTCCGCGAACACCGCTTGATTGAGCTCGCCTGCCAGTGCTCAGGCCAGCGCTGCCTCCAACTGATTGCCATAGGCGAAGATGCCAGGCGTGCCCCCGGTGTGGATGAACAGCACGTTCTCGCCCGATCGCCCGTTGCCGGCCACGGCCAGGGCGCCCGCCATTGCCTTGCCCGAGTAGGTCGGGTCCAGCATCAGTGCCTCGCATTGCGCGCCAAGGCGGATCGCCCGCTCTGTCGGCAGATTGATCTTGCCATAACCTGGCACCAGGAAACGGTCGTTCACCACCACATCCTCCGGGCACACCGGGTTTGCCATCTCCAGCATGCCCGCAATCTCGGCGCACCGCTCCTCGATCCTGGGTTTTTGCAGCACCGCTGGCCGGCGTACGCAGAAGCCGGTGATCGGGATGTCTGAGCCCAGCGCTCGCATCCCGAAGACAAAGCCCGCATGCGTGGCGCCGCTGCCCGACGGCACGGCGATGTGGTCAAAGCTGACCCCGCTCTCTTTCGACCAGGCCAGGATCTCCTCGGCGGCATGGATGTAGCCCAGCGCGCCCAGCGGTGGATGGCCCGGCGCCAGATGGATCACATAAGGCACCGATCCCTTGCGGCGAAGACCCTCGGCAATCTCTTCCAGCCGGGCATCGGCGCCTGCCTCGTCCTCACCCGCGGGAAAGCTGTGCAGATGGGCGCCCAGCATCCGCTCGATCAGCACATTGCCCGAGTTTCGATAGAGCGGGTCGTTTGTTGCCACGCGCTCCTCATGCTGGATGTGGCAGGCCATGCCGACTTTCGTTGCGAAAGCTGCCGTCAACCGGCAGAAATTGGATTGCACCGCCCCGGTGATCAGGATGGTATCGGCGCCCTTGGCCTTGGCCTCGCCGAAATAGTACTCCAACTGGCGCACTTTGTTGCCGCCGAAGGCCAGGCCTTGCGTATCGTCGCGCTTTGCCCAGAGCCGCGCGCCGCCATTGGCCGTCGACAACCGCTCCAACGGCTCCATCGGCGTCGCACCCTCCTGCAGACGCAGCCGCGCCAAGGTGCCCAGCCGTCCCAGTGTCACGCCGTGCTCTGTCATTGCCGTGTCATTCCCTGCCCCCAATCCAATCCCACACCGCGGTACCCAGCAGGCTGGCCGCGGTAAGTGTCAGCAGAACCAAAACGATCCTTCGGAAGAAGTCCTCGCTGACGCGGCTCGCAGCATAGTTGCCCACGGCCAGACCCGCCAGTGTTCCCGGCACCAGCTTTAGCGCGTTCCAAGCCGTCTCGGCCGAGATGCCCAGGCTGACCCATTGAGCCAAAAGGATCATCGGCCAGACCAGCACGAAGAAGGCGACCATGGTCGCGCGAACACGGGCCTTCGAATGGCTGAGGCCGTTCATCCGCACGGCTGCCGTCGGCCCGGGCATGGCCAGGGCGCCACCGAAAAGCCCGCCCAGACCGCCCGCCACCATGTCGCCGGCCGCTCCTGGGCGCTTAGCCCCTGGGGCGCCAAAGACGATAAGGGTGGTCAGCGTCGCAATGGTCAGTCCCGCAATGGCCTTAAGGACCACCACATCGACGGCGCTCAACAGAATGACTCCCGGCACGATGCCCAGCGCCGCGCCCAGCAGCAGGCGGCGCAGCATCTGCGGGTCGCTGCCACGCCACAGCCATGGAAACAGGCAGAGCGCGATCAACCAGCTCATGGCCGAGGACAGGACCACCGCGCTGGGATCGTGCAGCACCACCAGGATCACCGGCCCCGCAATCATGCCAAAGCCGACGCCTGTCACCGACTGGAAGAAGGCGGCGGCGAAGGTGGCCGCATGCAATACGGCCTCGGCAATCGGGAATTCAGTCAGCGTGTTCTCCGGGTTCCGTAACGGACTAGCGACTAGTGGCCGCCCCGTCGAGTATCGCGCTTGCCAGCCATCCCTGCACGGCGTAGATCTGCGCCAGACGACGCTTAATTTGATTGGGGGTATTGATGCGGATCGTTTTTATCGCCCTCGCTCTGGGCGTCACATTCACGTTGCAAGGTTGCGTTGCTGCCATCGGTTACGCCGTCGGGCAGGCCGAGGCAGAGCGCGTCAAGCAACTCGAACTCTACCAGGCCAGCCTGACGCGTCTTGACTGTGACGGGCTCGGTCAGGCGCGGACTGATTTGATTGCAGAGCGTGAGGACCTGGTGGATTTCGACCAGCGCGAGGATGTGCTTCAGGACGCTTTTGAAGCCAAATCGTGCCCCTGGCCGGACGACGCCTGACGCACCTTTGGGGCTGATCGCGCTCTTTCGCCATAACGCCTCCGCCGGCGGATTGGGCGTCCTGGCCTTGGTGATCGAGACCCGCACGGGGCTGAAGGCCGGCTGGTTCCAACTGATCTTCGACGCGGGCGTCTTCGCCGCGGCGCTGTTCGTGCTCAGCCCCGTGGAGGTCGCCCATTCGTTCATTGGCGCCGTGGTCCTGAACCTGATCATCGCCTGGAATTTCCACGTGGGCCAAACCGGGGCACCGGTGAGCAGCCCCGGCAAATAGTCCGCGCGTTTGCGTTGGATTTTCATCAAATTTTAAGGATCGGCGCGTAGACACCTGCACGTCGACCGGGGCCTTCGCGGCCCTTTGCCTGATCGGGAGCGGGAAGCCGAAGACGGGCAGGGCGAACCTCCCCGAGGCCCCCGTTGGCGCGCCCACAGCGTGCTGCACAAACGACCAGCCTTGTGGCCGGGCCTAGCAAGCCCGCCAGGGGCCAAGTGGCGGCGCCGTCCACCGCTGATCTTTTGTCAGCAGGTCTTGCGTTCAACCACCCCGGAAGGTTGTCGACCTTCCCCAGCATGAGATCCAAAAGAAACCATGGCCAGCGCCCGACCCTGGGAGGGCGTTTGCATTGGTCATTCTACGTGCGTGCTTCAAAGCCCCCAGATCGCCCGAGCTGCGTGCGGCGTACCCATGCGTCCCCCCGGGGCTGCGCAGGGGACCGTGGCCCCAGTGGGGCCGAGTAAGCCCCGAAGCAGGGTCGGGCGCGGCCCGGCTAGCGGCGGGCGTCAGAGTGAGCGAAATCTTGACTTATTCTCGGGCAATTGGAAGAGACCGTTCTGAACGGCGACGCGTTGTAGGAGCATCTTATCCAAATGCCACATCACCGCTGCTGCCTGCTCACCGGCTTTCTTCTTTTGGAGAGTAGGCGAGAGATAGAAAGCTACGATATTGTTTCGCAGGATCGCTGATCGTTCAGCCTTTTTCTTAGAGTTCTTTAGATCCTTAGATACAACTATCCAACCCCGATTTAGCTCATCAAAGTACTCTACGTCACCGATACTAGGCCGAAAGCGCTCGCGAAGATCAAAAGCCTCGTGACCATCGTCCTTGATAAGCTCATGGATTGCTCTGGCGATGCGTGGAGGCATATTATGGTCGAAGAGTAATTTAACCGTATGCCTCATCAAGACTTTTTTCAAAATAGATGCAAGAATTTATTTGTATTTTTGGGATCTCATAGATCGCTGAGAGATAATCAATGTCTTCAAACAATAGAAATTCATTATAAAATGTTCGAGTCGACACACCGTAGGCATCCAATACTGGATCTCCAAACTTCCGGGCTGGATCAATTACTATCGCCGTGTAATCTCGCGGTCGCCATCGAGCAGCCAATTGGTCTTCGTATTCGAGGTCGTTTAGCGATTGAGCGACGATCTTGCGGAAAACCCCTTGCCCCGGGTGCTTCTTCGAAAGACTGACAAGATCAACACCATTCTCTATCGCTTCGACAAGGATTTCTGTCCCATCTGTCTTAAAGGACTTGGATGCGAGTGGGCGCTCGAGCCCATACTTCTCTTTTGCGAAATCAATGGCAAATCGGATTGCCTGCAACGAGATATTTGCTCGTCTTAACGCCGAAACAACTCTGACCTCAACAAGATCCAAGAAACTTATCTCGGTCACATCTTCATCTAGAAACTGATAATGGGCATGCCAAAGCGGCTCGTTTGGACCGCTGCCCCTGGTCCAACGGAGGACTTGCTGCGGACTTGTGCCCACGAGACGAGCTGCCTCTCTTGGTGTATATACACCTTGCCCGAGGATGGCTTCGTCTAACGGCATTCTGTCCCTCCTAAGCTGTGTGTAGCGCTATTCAGACACACGCGGAACTTCTAATTCTAACGCCCCTTCTTCCGCCGGTACTTACTCCCCCTAGTCCCCGCTTTACCAGACGTTGACCGGCCGGTGGGGATGGATGCTTCCTCGACCGCCGATTGCCGAGCCAGGGGGTCGTCGGCGACGGCCAGGTCCACGGCCTCGAGGCGTTTGACCTCGTCGCGCAGGCGGGCGGCTTCCTCGAACTCCAGGTTCTCGGCGGCCTTCATCATGTCCTTGCGCAGCGCGTCCAGATGCGCCGACAGGTTGGCGCCGACTTTGGCCTTATCGACCTTGGCCGTCACGCGCTCCATATCGGTCGAGCCCTGGTAGACGCCCTCGAGGATGTCCTCGACGTTCTTGCGCACCGTTTCGGGCGTGATGCCGTGTTTCTCGTTGTAGGCAACCTGCTTTTCGCGGCGGCGGTTCGTCTCCCCGATGGCGCGTTCCATGGAACCCGTCATCTTGTCGGCGTACATGATCACCTTGCCGTCGGCGTTCCGCGCGGCGCGCCCGATCGTCTGGATCAGCGAGGTCTCGGACCGCAGGAACCCCTCCTTATCCGCATCCAGGATGGCGACCAGCCCGCATTCTGGAATGTCCAGCCCCTCGCGCAGCAGGTTGATGCCCACCAGCACGTCGAAGGCGCCGAGGCGCAGATCGCGCAGGATCTCGATCCGTTCCAGCGTGTCGATGTCCGAGTGCATGTAGCGCACGCGGATGCCGTGTTCGTGCAGGTATTCGGTCAGATCCTCGGCCATGCGTTTTGTCAGTGTGGTGACCAGCGCGCGGTAGCCCTTGGCCGAGGTCTGGCGCACTTCGTCCATCAGGTCGTCCACCTGATCGACAATGGGGCGGATCTCGACCGGTGGGTCGAGCAGCCCGGTGGGGCGGATGACCTGTTCGGTGAAGATGCCGCCCGTGCGCTCCAGTTCCCACGAACTGGGCGTGGCCGAGACGAAGACCGATTGGGGCCGCATGGCGTCCCATTCCTCGAACTTCAACGGTCGGTTGTCCATGCAGGACGGCAGGCGGAAGCCGTGTTCGGCCAAGGTGAACTTGCGCCGATAGTCGCCTTTATACATGCCGCCCAGCTGGGGCACGGTGACGTGGCTTTCGTCGGCGAAGACAATTGCGTTGTCGGGGATGTATTCGAAGAGCGTGGGTGGTGGTTCCCCGGGTGCGCGGCCGGTGAGGTAGCGCGAGTAATTCTCGATCCCGTTGCAGACGCCGGTCGCCTCGATCATCTCGATGTCAAAATTGGTGCGCTGCTCTAGGCGCTGGGCCTCCAGCAGGCGGCCCTCCTTGATCAGGCGGTCAAGCGTGACGCGAAGCTCGTCCTTGATGCCCTTGATGGCCTGGTTGAGGGTGGGGCGCGGCGTGACGTAATGGCTGTTCGCGTAGACACGCACGCGGTCCAGCCGGTCGGTCTTGGCCCCGGTCAGGGGGTCGAATTCGTCGATGGATTCCAGTTCTTCGCCGAAGAAGGACAGTTTCCAGGCGCGGTCCTCGAGGTGGGCGGGCCAGATTTCAAGCGTGTCGCCGCGTACCCGGAAACAGCCGCGTGCGAAGCCCGCATCGTTTCGTCGGTATTGCTGGGTGATCAATTCCCGCATGATCGACTGTTGCGAGTATTCCTCGCCCGCCCGCAGGTCCTGGGTCATGGCGCCGTAGGTCTCAACCGCGCCGATACCGTAGATGCACGAGACCGAGGCCACGATGACGACGTCATCGCGTTCCAACAGCGCCCGGGTAGCCGAGTGGCGCATTCTGTCGATCTGCTCGTTAATCTGCGCCTCTTTCTCGATGTAGGTGTCGCTGCGCGGGACGTAGGCCTCCGGCTGGTAGTAATCGTAGTAGGAGACGAAGTACTCGACCGCGTTTTCCGGAAAGAAGCTTTTGAACTCGCCATAGAGCTGGGCCGCCAGGGTCTTGTTCGGCGCCAGGATGATGGCGGGGCGCTGCGTCTCCTCGATGATCTTGGCCATCGTAAAGGTCTTGCCGGTACCCGTGGCGCCCAGCAGGACCTGATCCTGTTCGCCGTCCAAGACCCCGGCGGCCAGTTCTTTGATCGCCGTGGGTTGGTCGCCCGCCGGGTCAAAATCGGTTTTCATTACGAGAGTTCGCCCGCCCTCAAGCTTTTCGCGAGCGCGGGGATCTTCGATGCTCATGAGGGCGGTGTCGGAAGCCATAATGGATTATATGGGCGCGCCGGTGCGAGCGTCCATGGGCAGCGCGTGCGACGCCGTTGCATTCCTGACATCGGCGACTAGCCCTACCGTCGATAGGCCGCGAAAAGATTAACGTTTGTTAACAATTTAAACGCTTCGGTAGTTTTCACATTGACGATGTTCGCGCTAAAGGTGTATCAATTTCTAGCAAGCAGCGGAGCGTCGCCAACCGGGTGCTACATCCACCCCACCCTCGCTCCCAGCATCTTGGTTGGCGACGTGACCTCCGCGGCTGCATCTCTCAGAAACGGAAGCAAATTGCGCTGCGCGGGCATGTCGACGCGCCATTCTTGCGGTTTGATCCAGTTTTGCTAGCCTTTGAGCCGAATGAGACAACTGGGGGCCAAATGGCGATGAAACGGTTTTCAATGTTGATGGGCATAGCGCTGGCGATGACCCTAGTGACGGCAGCAGCGCGGGCAGAATGGACCCCGGAGGCGGATACGTGTGCACGGCATCCTGACCCCAACGTGGTCATTGAAGCCTGCACAGTCGCTTTGGACAGCGGAAAGCTGGATACCGAGGAGCGCGCCCGGACGCTTGCCAATCGTGCTTGGGGGAAAAGCCAGATCCGCGACAACCGCGGCGCCCGCGATGATGTGAAGGAAGCGATTCGCATTCACGAGAAGGGTGGCCGCGCGTCTGCCTGGAACACGCTCGGCACAATCGAAGAAGCGTTGGGCAATCTGATCGCAGCGGAGGATGCCTATCTGAAGGCTCTCAAGCAACTTGCAGCGCAAGGCAGCGAAGATATTTCTTCGGGCGATTCGACAGGTATGGCTGCGCGTGGGAACCTGGCGTGGTTGTACGACGCCCAGGGCCGGCGCAACGAAGCAAAGCGGATCATCTCAGAATTGTACCGGATCGCGCCGGACTACGGTTACGTCGCTGACCTCTACACAAAGTACGGGATGCGCTGATTGCGAAGGGCCGCGCCGTCGGGTGCGGCCCTTCTCACTGTGTGCCCCAGGCGGGCATATCCCCGTTCCTATACGTAAGGACGATGTCCGACGGCTGATAATCTCCCTTTGGATACTTCCAACCTGCGTACGCGTCGATTAGACCGCGCTTAACGGAGTTGGCCCAGGTTCGCCCGGGCCGCAGCCCGCGTAAGGAGCGTTCGAATGTCGACAGATAGCGCAGTTTATCCGGTGATCATGTGCGGCGGCTCGGGCACCCGGTTGTGGCCGGTCTCCCGGCAGTCATATCCCAAACAGTTCTCGGATCTGTTTCCTGGCGGCTCGCTCTTTCAGCGCACAGTCCAGCGGGTGGCGGGTGCCGATCTGGCCGCGCCATTTTTGCTGACGAACGAGGCGTTTCGCTTCATCGTTGCCGAGCAGCTGTCAGATGCTGGCGTACAGCCCACCGACATTGTTATCGAGCCTGAGGGGCGCAACACGGCCCCTGCGGTTTGCGCCGCGGCGGAGCTGATCGCCCGAAAGGACCCCCAGGGTGTACTGCTGGTGCTGCCGTCTGACCATGTGGTTGCCGACACCGCGGTCTTTGCCGAGGCCGTCCAGCACGGCGTGGACGCCGCCCGCCAGGGTCATCTGGTCACTTTCGGTATCAAACCTGATCGGCCCGAAACCGGTTACGGCTACATCGAACTTGACGCCGCCCCAAGCGATCTGGCCCAGCCCTTTGTCCGTTTCGTTGAAAAACCGAACAAAGAACGCGCCGAGGAGATGCTGGCCTCTGGCCGATATCTCTGGAATTCGGGCATGTTCGTGTTCTCGGCTCGCGCCATTCTGGACGCCTTCAAGGCCCACGCGCCGGAGGTGCACGCCGCCGTCAGCCGGTCCATCGATCAGGGCCAGACGGATCTGTGCTTCTTCCGGCTGGGGGCCGAGGATTATGGGATCGCCCCCGACATCTCGATTGATTATGCGGTGATGGAGCATGTCCAGGGCATGGTTGTGCCAGTGGAATGCGGCTGGAACGATCTGGGCTCGTGGGAGACGGTCTGGCAGGAAGCACCCCGCGACAATGACAATGTCTCGGCCGGTGATGGCACCCACGCCATCGACTGCAAGCGCACGCTGCTGCGCTCGGATCAGGAGGGGATGCAGGTCGTGGGGCTTGGCCTGAAGGACATCGTCGCTGTGGCTACCCGCGATGCTGTGCTGGTCGCCGACATGAAGCGCACCCAGGACGTCCGCCTGGCCGTCGACGCCCTGAAGGCCAAGGGCGCCCCGCAAGCCACCGAGTTTCCGCGCTGCTACCGGCCTTGGGGCTGGTACGAGACGCTGGCCCTGGGCGGGCGGTTCCAGGTCAAGCAGATCATGGTCAAGCCGGGTGGTCAGTTGTCGCTACAAAGCCATGTCCACCGGGCCGAACATTGGGTTGTCGTGGCAGGCACCGCCAAGGTCACCGTCGATGACGACGTCAAACTGATGACTGAAAACCAGTCCATCTACATCCCCCTGGGCGCAGTCCACCGGCTGGAGAACCCCGGTAGGGTCGAGCTGCACCTGATCGAAGTGCAATCGGGCGCCTATCTGGGCGAAGACGACATCGTCCGCTACGAAGACGTCTATTCCCGCGCCTGACAAGCGCGCCTGATGTTCCTTGCGTAAGTTGGGCGATTCATCCTGCAGGCGCGGGGCGCCCTTGTCCGCGCACACTGCGGCCTGTATCCGGCAGCCAACGCAGGCAGGAGCCCCTTAAATGCCCGAGATCATCCCGATACCAATGCCGGTGACCCTGGTGGTCGCCGGGCTGATGGCCTTCTGGTTGATCTATCTGCAGGCAGCGGTCATCCGTATAGGCCAGAGTCACGGCATTTCGCTGGGCGACGGCGGGGACGAGGCCTGCGCCCGTGCCGTCCGCGCACACGGCAATGCCGCCGAGACGGTGCCGATCTTTCTGATCCTGCTCGCCTTGGTCGAGCTTCAGGGCGCACCGCTCTGGGCGCTGGTGTTCACCGGCACTATGTTCACCGCTGGCCGACTGCTACACGGCGTTCACTTCATGCGCCGCCGCAAGGGTCTTTTGCTGCGCGTTCTGGGCATGGCACTGACACTGACTGCGACGGCGCTGGTTGGCGCTGGGGCGCTGTACTACGGCGCTAGCGCGCTGACGGGATGACACGATGACGGATCTGGAGATTGCCGAACGCTTAATCGAGGCTGCGAAGGCGCATGGGGCCGACGCAGCCGATGTGATCGTCATGGGCGAAAGCTCCGTCGCGATCGGCGTCTCCGGCGGCGAGTTGGAGGAGGCCGAGCGGTCCGAGGCGCGCGAAGCGGGCCTGCGGGCACTGATCGGCGGGCGGCAGGCCTGTGTGTCCTCGTCCGTGCTGGATGGCCCGGCCTTGGATGCCATGGCCGCCCGCGCCGTCGCCCTGGCGCGCGAGGCGCCAAAGGACCCGAATGCCGGCCTGGCGGAGGCCGCCCAGATCGGCGGTCACCAAGACCCGGCAACGCTGGATCTGGTTGACGGCGCCGAGCCGCTGCCGCCCGAAACGCTGGAGGAGATGGCCCGCAGCGCCGAAGCAGCAGCTCTAGCCGTCCAGGGCGTGACGCAGGTCGAGCAAGCCTCGGTCAGTCAGGGCCGGACCGAGGTGACGGTGGCCGCCAGCAACGGCTTTCATGGCGGCTATGCCCGCACGATCACCGGCCTCGGGGTATCGGCGATCGCGGGCGAAGGCCTGGGCCGCGAGCGTGATTTCGCGGGCGAGTCGCGCCACCATCGCGGCGATCTGCCTTCACCTGAATGGATTGGCAACCGCGCCGCCGAGCGTGCGGTGGCAGCGCTAAATCCACGCAAGGCACCTGCGGGCGCCTTCCCAGTTCTTTACGATGAGCGCATTTCGGCCGGCTTGATCATGCACCTTTTGTCGGCCGTGAACGGTGGGTCGGTTGCCCGCGGCGCCTCGTGGCTGATCGACAAGATGGGCGTTCAGGTGCTGCCCGACGGTCTGGACATCTGGGAGGACCCGCTGATCGTGCGCGGCTCGGCCTCGCGCCCCTTCGATGCCGAAGGGATCGCGGCGCGTCCGCGCCCGATTGTCGAGGGCGGCGTCCTGCAGCGTTGGGTGCTGGATTGCGCAACCGCGCGCAAACTGGGACTGGAGACGACTGGTAACGCAAGGCGCGGCACCGTGGCGCCGCCGTCGCCCGGTACCTCGAACGTGCGCATAACCCAGGGGACGCAGTCGCGCGACGACTTGATCCGGGACATGGGGACCGGGCTGATCGTGACCTCGATGATCGGCTCGTCGATCAGCCCAACGACCGGCAGCTATTCGCGCGGCGCCTCGGGGTTCTGGGTAGAAGGGGGCGAGATCGCCTATCCCGTCAACGAAATCACCGTCGCCGGCAGCCTGCCGGAGATGATGAAAACCCTGGTTCCCGCCAACGATGCCGATCCCAATCGGGGGGTGTCGGCGCCGTCCATCCTGGTCGAGGGGTTGGTCATCGGTGCCTGACGCAGCCGCCGATACCGGACTGTTGGCCCAGGCAGCAGAGGCTGCGGGCGAGATCGCGCTTCGCCATTTCCGCAATGATCCCGCGGTCTACGACAAGCCGGGCGAAGGCCCGGTGACCGAGGCGGATCTGGAAATCAACGAGATGCTGCACGACCGCCTCGGCCGCGCCCGGCCGGGCTATGGCTGGCTGTCGGAAGAAAGCCCTGATGGTACCGCAAGGCTGGGGGCCGAGCGGGTCTTTATCGTCGATCCCATCGACGGCACGCGGTCCTTCATCAATGGCGAGACGGGGTTCTCCGTGGCCCTGGCAGTGGCCGAACAGGGCCGGGTGATCGCGGCGGCGGTCCACCTGCCCGCGCGTGAGGAAAGCTTTACCGCCACCCTTGGCGCTGGCGCGCTGAAGAATGGCGCCAGGATCGCGGCGTCAGGGGCCTCGGACCCTCAGGCGTCGACTGTCCTGACCGCCCGCAAGCAGTTGTCATCCGAACACTGGCCGGGCGGCGTGCCCCCGTTCGAGCGGCACTTTCGCTCCTCGTTGGCTTGGCGGATGTGTCTGGTGGCCGAGGGACGCTTCGATTGCATGCTGACCTTCCGAGACGCCTGGGAGTGGGACATCGCCGCCGGCACCCTGATCGCCGCCGAGGCAGGCGCCACGGTCACGGATGGGCGGGGCGGGGCGATGGCCTTCAACTCGGCCCAGGCAAAGCAGGCGGGTGTTCTAGCGGCCCCCGACCCATTGCACACCCGCCTCATGGCCTATCGCGCCTCTGGCTGACCAGCGCACCCCGGCGCGCGTTCCATTTGACCCGCCGGGCGCCCGAGGTATGCTGAAACAGGTCCGCCCCCGGACAGGCCCGACATGGCGAAAGGCCCGACATGACGACGAAACTGCACCTCGTATTCGGCGGCGAGCTGACCGATCCCCAGAAGAACGAGTTCCGCGACCCCGACAGTATCGAGGTCATCGGCATCTTCCCCAGCTATGCCAAGGCGCACAGCGCTTGGAAGGACGCGGCCCAGCGCACGGTCGACAACGCGCACATGCGCTATTTCATCGCCCACCTGCACCGGCTGCGCGACGAAGAGACGGAAGGCAGCGCCGAGGCGGGCCCCTTCGGCGGCTAATCGGATGGCGCGCCTGGGCGACCGGCTGGGCCGCTGGCTGCGCGGCTCGGGCACCGGACAGTTCCTGTCCAGCCATCTGGGGGCGCTCTACATCCGTTTGGTCGTGCGGACGACGCGCTGGCAGTTCATCGGACGCGAGCACTACCAGGAGGCCTGCGACCGGCCCGGCGGCGTCATCGCAGCCTTCTGGCATGGCCGGCTTTTCATGGCGCCCACCTGGCCTGCGCGCCATCGTCGGGCGGTGGCGATGATCTCGAACAACCGCGACGGAGATCTGATCGCGGCGATTGTGCGCCGGTTCGGGGCTTTAGCCGTGCGCGGCTCGACCAATGATCGGGCGAAGGCCCGCGACAAGGGCGGGGCCGAGGCATTTGCCGCCGCGCACCGCGAGTTGACTGAGAATGAGGCCATGCTGGGCGTCACCCCTGACGGGCCGCGGGGCCCCCGGATGCGGGTGCAGCCGGGTGTCGCGTTGCTGTCGATCCAGACAGGCATCCCCATCACGCCGGTCACATTCTCGACCGTCAAAGGCAAGACCTTGCGCAACTGGGACCGCTTTCTAGTGCCCTTCCCGTTCGGGCGTGGGGTGCAGATCGTCGGGGCGCCGGTCCTACCGCCGCCGCAGGGCACGCCGCAGGCGCTGTCGCGCCACATGGTTGAGATCGAGCGGGTACTGAACGAGATCACGGCCGAGGCGGATCGCCTGTGCGGGCGGCCGCCCACCGAGCCTGCGCCGCCCTCTGAACCCTCGGTCACGGGCGCATGAGCGCGGCGCTGGCGGCGTATCTGGCGGCCTCCCGGCTGGCTGGTCCCTTGGCGTCGATGCTGTTGCGCCGGCGACAGGCGCGCGGCAAGGAGGATCCGACCCGGCTGGGCGAGCGCCTAGGCCATGCGGGCCAACCGCGTCCCGATGGCCCGCTGATATGGGTTCATTGCGCCAGCGTGGGGGAGGCGGTCTCGGCCATACCACTGATCGAGGCGCTTCTGGCCCGGTTCGATGGCCATGTCCTGATGACGACGGGGACGGTGACGTCGGCGCGGCGGATTGCGGGTGCCCTGCCTGCGCGCGCCCTGCACCAGTTTGTCCCGGTCGATACGGCCGGCGCCGTCCAGCGCTTTCTGGATCATTGGCGCCCCGATCTGGGCGTCTGGGTAGAAAGCGAGCTTTGGCCGCGCCTGGTCACCGACACTGCGCGCCGGGGCGTGGCGATGGCCATGGTGAACGCCCGCATCTCTGCCCGCTCGGCTGCGCGTTGGGCCAGGGCGCCAGCCATGGCGCGGCGCCTTCTTGGGGCGTTTGGGACGATCCTGGCCCAGGACGAGGAGACGGTCGCGCGAATGGCCGCATTGAACACCCCGGCAGAGTTCGCAGGCAATCTGAAGGCGCTGGTGAGCATGCCGCCGGTGGACGTGGCGGTGTTGTCGGCCCATCAGCAGGTCTTGCAGGGACGTCCCGTCTGGCTGGCGGCCTCGACCCATCCGGGCGAGGAGGAGGTCGTGCTGAAAGCCCATGCCCAGATCCGCGCCGCTACCGATGCCCGCCTGATCATGGCGCCGCGGCACCCCGAGCGGGGCGATGCGATTGCTGATCTGGTCGCCGCGGCGGGGTGCCCGCTCTACCGGCGCTCGGGCGGCGGGCTGCCGCGCCTAGAGGACGAGGTCTACCTGGCCGACACACTGGGGGAGATGGGGCTGTGGTATCGCCTGGCGCCCGTCACTTTTGTTGGCGGCTCGCTGGCCCCCCAGGGCGGGCACACGCCGTTCGAGCCCATCGCCTGCGGTTCGGCGGTGGTACATGGTCTGGACGTGGCGAACTTCGCCCCTGCTTACCGGGCCCTGGGGGCCGCGGATGGGGCACGCAAAATTGCCGATTGCGCAGGTCTGGCGGATGCCGTGACCGGGCTTCTGATGGATGCCGACGATCGCGCGGAGATGGTCGCACGTGCCGAACAGGCGCACGCCGCGCTGAAGCCTGATGCGGGCGCGATTGCCGACAGGCTGATCGCCCTTATGATGGCCGCATGACCCCGCCCGAGTTTTGGTCGAACCCGCCGGACAGGCCCGGCTGGCAGGCGCGGTTGCTGACGCCCGCTACCGTCCTTTGGCGCCTAGGTGCCAGCATTCGGGCGGCCAGCACCACCCCGGCGCAAGCCCCGGTTCCGGTCCTCTGCATCGGGAACCTGACGGCCGGCGGCACGGGCAAGACCCCCCTTGTCGCGGCCCTTATGGAGCGCCTGTCGGAGCGCGGCATCCCCGCCCACGTGGTCAGCAGGGGCTATGGCGGGAAAATCGCCGGTCCCCATCTGGTCGACCCGACGGAAGATCGAGCAAAGGACGTCGGCGATGAGCCGTTGATGCTGGCTGCTCGGGGGTTGGTCTGGGTCGCCAAGGACCGAGCCGTGGGCGCGCGGGCTGCGGCGGAGGCGGGCGCAAAGCTGATCCTGCTGGACGACGGCTTTCAGAACCCGGCCCTGGCGAAGGATGCGGCGATCCTGACCGTCGATGCGGGTGCAGGTTTTGGCAATGGCCGCCTGATACCTGCGGGGCCCTTGCGCGAGCCGGTGGCAGCCGGCCTGAAGCGAGCAGACCTGGCGGTGCTGATCGGGCCTGAAGCCACCCGGCAACAGGCCCTGGCGGCCTGGCCCACCCTGGGCGCAGCTGTGCCCGCAGAACTGGTGCCGATCCCCACAGGCCTGCCGCTGACCGATACGGACGTCATTGCCTTCGCGGGTATTGGCCGGCCGGAGAAGTTCTTCGACACGCTTCGCCAAATGGGCGCCCGCCTGGCCGAGACCCACCCCTTCCCGGACCATCACGCCTATGGGCCCGCGATCATCCGCCGTCTGATTGCGCGAGCGCGCAGCGCAGACGCGATGCTGGTGACCACGGAGAAGGATGCCGTGCGGCTGCCGCCAGACCTTCGGGCCGAGGTTATGACCGTGCTGGTCCGGTTGGAACCCACCGACTGGGCACCCATTGACGCGCTATTGGACAGGCTGCTGGACGGTCCCTGACCGGCTCTTGGGGCCCGGCAACCCCAGGACCCGCCCATTGCACCAGGCGCACCACGCGGCTAAGCCGCAAAGAACGGCGCGAAAGAGGACATCATGGCGGCGACGGCGGCGATCTTTCACCACCCCGATGCGATCGAGCGGCCCGAGACACCCCTGGCCGGGCGCCGCACCGCCGGGCAATCGTTTCTGGCAGGCTATGTTCGCCATGTGGAGGCGGATCGTTTGCACAGTTTCGCCCACCAGAGCGACCACCTGGACAAGTTCAGGAAGCTGGTGGCCGACTATGGCTGGACCGGTCCGGTCGACACGATGCTGGCGCACGAGCCCGACAAGTTGCGCAATGCCGGTGTGGCGATGCTGCCGGGGCCCAATCTGGCCAGCTTTGCGTGGACACGGCGGCGGGCCGGGCAGGCGCTCTACTCGCTTTGCGGGATCACCCACACCGTGGCGACAAAGCGGATCATGGATGGGCTGATGGGAGGCGTCTCTGCGCCCGTCGAGCGCTGGGACGCCATCATTTGCACGAGCCGGGCGGTGCAGCGGGTCGTCGCCACGCAATTGGACGCGGTCGAGGCGTATCTGGGCCAGCGCTTCATGGCGGCACGCCTGCCACGGCCTCAGCTGCCAGTGATCCCCTTGGGCGTCGATACTGGTCGGTTTGGCCGTGTCGATGCCGAACGCGCCCGCTGGCGGCAGGAATTCGACGTCGATGACGACACCGTTGTGCTAATGTCCATGGGACGGCGGACCGTTGCGGAAAAGCTGCATCCTGTGCCGATGTTTCAGGCCGCCGAGATGGCAGCAAAGCAAACCGGCAAGAAAGTCGCCCTGTGGATGGTGGGTTGGTTCGCGGACGAACCGACCGAGGAGATGCACCGTTCCATGGCCAAGGAATTCGCCCCCTCGGTGGATGTGCGCTTTCCGGACGGCAAGGATAACGAACTGCGCTACGAGATCTGGTCGGCCGCGGATATCTTCACATTACCGGTGGACAACATACAGGAAACCTACGGCCTGGCCCCGGTCGAGGCGATGGCGGCCGGTTTGCCGGTCGTCGTCTCGGACTGGGATGGGTTTCGCGACACGGTCGAACATGGCGTGACGGGGATCCGTGTGCCCACCCGCATGTCGCGCCCCGGCACTGGTATCGACATCGCCGAGCGCTTTGAGGACGGGCGCGATGTCTACCACCAATACCTGGTCGCTGTGCACCAACGCACCGCTATCGATGTGCGAGGGCTGGCCGGCGCCTACGCTGCCTTAATCAAGGACCCTGATCTCCGGGCCAAGATGGGTCAGGCTGGTGTCCAGCGCGCGCGAACCCACTATGACTGGTCCGTTGTGGTGCCGCAGTATCAGGTCCTTTGGGGCGAACTGAACGCGATCCGCGCGGCCGAGGCCCCCAGTTCCGAGCGTGTCCAGGGTGCCCCGTCTAACCCCGCCGCGATGGATCCCTTCACGTTGTACGCGAGCTACCCCGCGCAGCACCTGCTGGCCGATACCGTGCTGACGGCCGAGGCGGTGACCCCAGAGGCGCGTCTGGAAGAATTGGTCGATCTGACAGGCGCGCGCCGCTATCGCCGGATCGTGGCGCGCTCGGGGGAACTGGCCGCTGTGCAAGCGGCGATCCACCAGCTGGGCCCCGTCCGGTACCAGGACCTTTTGGCCCGCAGCTCTGGGTCGGCGGCAAAGCTGGAATCCTGCGTCTTCTGGCTGCTGAAGTTCGACCTGATCCAGATCGTGCAGGCTGGAAAGACTTAGCGATGATCGTCTTCAATGCAGGCGCGCCGCGCTCGGGCACGGTTCTGGTTAATGCGATCCTGCGCCAGTTGTTCAAGATCTTGGGCCGCGAGGTCCACCAGACGAACCCGCATGCGCATGAATTGCCCGCCTTGATCCGCGATCTGCAGGAAACTGGTCGCGATGCCAGCCAGATCACAGTGGTTCACACGCACAGCTGGGACGACGAGACAGCCGACCTGCTGGATGGCTCGCGCCACGTCCGGGCCATCGTGAACTTTCGCGATCCGCGGGACATCTGCGTGTCGTTGATGCAGCTGCACGACCGCGGCTTGGACGAGATGATCAAGATGGTGGAGGGCAGCTACCGGTTGTTCGATGCCGCGGTTGCGGCGCTGGATCCGCTGATCGTGCCCTACGAGCTGTTAGTGGCGGACCGGCGGGGCCACATTTTCCAGATCGCCCGGCAGGTCGATCTTTGGCCGTCGATGCCGGCGATTGATCAGGTCGACCGCGACACCTCGATCACCGCGCATTCGGATATCATGCGCAAAGTGCAGGCGGGCGAGGTTGACCACATCACCGTGCGCCCGAACAAGAACCGCGATATGCGCGAGGATCGCGACACGCTGATCACGGATCGCCATATCCAGTCCGGCGTCGCCGGTCGCTGGCGCGAAGAGCTGCCCAAGAAGGACCAGGCCCGACTGGCGCGCGCAATGGGTCCCCTGGTCAAACGGTTGGGATACCCTCCATGAGCAAAGGCTTGCAGCCCTTAGATGACCTGATCGCGGCGGGGACCGACCTGTTGGCACAATATGCAGCCGATCTGCGCGTTACGGACGATGAGATTGCGAGACTTCGGCCTGCGGAGCGCCCGCCCAAGGCGCACGGCCTGCCGATGCTGCGGCTCCTGCCCGAAATGGTTGCACAGGCGAGCGACAACACGCGGGACTTGGTCAAGGCCATCGCCGATGCGGCGCCGCTGATCGCCTGGCGCCAGACCTATTCGGAAGAAGACGGCTTTGACGAGAGTTGGCTGAACAATTACGGCTGGTTCGATTTTGTCGCCGATCAGGGCTTGCTGCATGGTGATGGCATCCGCGTGATGATCGGTTGCTGGGGTCAGGGGCTGACCTATCCCGACCATGCGCACCCGCCGGACGAACACTACCTGGTGCTGGCAGGGTCCGGGTGGTTCCGGCTGGGCGAAGAGCCCTTTCTCCACCTGGGACCAGGCGAGGTGTTTCATACGCCGCCGCGGGCTGTTCATTCGGCGGAGATGCGCCATGCGCCCCTCCTGGCTCTGGCCGTCTGGCGCGATGAGGATCTGAGCGTGCGCATCGACCTGTCCGATACGGGCCGAAATGTCAGCGTGCGTTAAAGCCCGCGCCTAAGCACGCCGCCGCCGTCTGCGCCGACCCTCTCCGCCTTCCGACGCCTGCTCGATCGCAGGCGTGTCCGGGATGGTGACTTCTGCCGACAGGTTCGGGAAGGCCGCGGTCTTATGCGGCACCGCGATTGCATCGACGAAATGCTGCTGGAACTTCTCCTCGACCGCGGTTTCGACCTTCTCGACCGTGCGGACGATGTGCTCGATTTCGCGCCGGGCCGCTGAATTACACAACGCGATATGTGCCCCCGTGCCGGCCGCATTCCCCGCTGACGTGACCTTCTCCAGCGGGCAATCCGGGATCATGCCCAGAACCATGGCGTGTTTGGGCGAGATGTGCGCGCCGAAGGCACCGGCCAGCACCACGCGATCGACCGTCTCGACCTCCAGCTTGTCCATCAACAGCCGTGCGCCCGCATAAAGCGCCGCCTTGGCCAGTTGGATCGCCCGGACATCGGCCTGGGTGACCGCCACCAGGGGCCCGCCGGTCGCGCGCCCGTCGTGCAAAACATAGGACCAGGTGCGGCCATCCTCGACGATGCGCGGGCTGCCTAGCTGAGCCGCCGACAGGATGACGCCGTCCTCGTTGATGATCCCGGCGATGCGCATCTCGGCGATCACCTCGATGATCCCAGAGCCGCAGATGCCCGTCACTTCGGCCGAAAAGCCGTCTTCGTTCGACCAAAGGCCAGACCCGATGACGCGAAAGCTCGGCTCGCGGGTGACCGGGTCGATCCGGACCCGTTCGATTGCACCTGGGGCGGCGCGTTGGCCGCCTGAGATCTGCGCTCCCTCGAAGGCCGGTCCCGTGGGCGAGGAGCAGGCCACCACCTTCTCGCGGGTGCCCAGCAGGATCTCGGCATTGGTGCCGACATCGACGATCAGGGTCATCTCGTCCTGGCGGTGGGGTGCCTCGCTCAACGCCACGGCCGCCGCATCCGCGCCCACGTGCCCCGCGATACAGGGCAGGATGTAGACACGGGCGTCCGGGTGCATGTCCAGGTCCATCTCCCGTGCCCAAAGGGTCATGGAATCGGACGTGGCCAGGGCAAAGGGCGCCCAGCCAAGCTCGGTCGGATCAAGCCCCAGGAACAGGTGGTGCATGACCGGGTTGCCGACTAGCACACCTTCGACAATCTCGGTGCGATCGATCCGCGCCTCGGCCGAGACCTGGCCGATCAGCGCATTGATCGCCTCGCGCACGGCCTTGGTCATCTCCTCGTGGCCGCCCGGGTTCATCATCGAATAGCTGACCCGGCTCATCAGATCCTCGCCAAAGCGGATCTGCGGGTTCATCAGGCCCGAGGACGTCTTGACCTTGCCGGTGATCAGATCGACCAGGTGGCAGGCGATGGTGGTCGAGCCCACATCGAAAGCGACCCCGTAAATCGTGCCGTCATAGTAGCCGGGCCAGACCTGGATGATGCGCCCATCCGACCGGCCACGGCCCGTATAGATGGCGACGGTGACTTTCCATTCACCCTCGCGGAGCGCCTTTTGCAGCATCTGCAGGGTGCGCAGATCGCCGATAATATTGGCCAGTTGCCACTGCTCCCACAGGGCATCCAGCAGACGCTCTAGATCGCCCTTGGGGTTGTGCATGTCCGGTTCGGTGACCTCGACATAGTAAAGCTTGGTGGCGGGATCCATGACGATCTCGCGCGCCTCGGCTCGCTTTCTGACCACCTGTTTGTGGACTTGGCTTTCGGGCGGCACGTCGATGACCACGTCGCCCTGCACCGTGGCCTGGCAGCCCAGCCGCCGGCCATCGATCAGGCCGCGTTTCGACTTGTAGCGCTCTTCGACCTTGTTCCACTCGGACAGCGCGTCATCGCTGACGGTCACGCCGTGCTTGGGAAACTCGCCGTAGGAGGGCGTGATCTGACATTTCGAACAGATGCCCCGGCCCCCGCAGACCGAATCCAGATCCACCCCCAATTGCCGTGCGGCGGTCAGGATCGGCGTTCCCATGGGAAACCTGCCCCGTTTCCCAGACGGGGTGAATATCACCAGCGGTTCGCTTGTGTCTTTCATGGCTTGTGCCGATCTCGTGCCATCGGATTGGTCTCGCTGCGAGATAGCGTTGCATGAGCGGCAGGCCAAGGGCCTACCGGGCGCGGCACTTTTTGCGTCGGTAGCGTCGGGACATCCGCGGGCGGGCGTTGAAGAGGGTAATGACGCAGCATAGTTTTGGCTGGGTGAACGGAGGTGGATATGCGGAAATTGGCTCTGGCCAGCCTGGCCCTGATGACCATGGCGGTCCAGGCGATCGCTGCTGACTGGCAGAAGGTCATGGCGCCACAGCAATTGCTGGCAATGGCCGGGCAGGTCACCATCGTCGACATTCGCGGCGCTGATGAATTCCAGCGCGGCTCGATCGAAGGGGCCGTGAACGCGCCCTACGGCACCTGGCGCGGCCCTGAGGAGAATCCCGGCCGGGTGCTCTCTGATGCGGCCTTGACCGAGTTGCTGCAGGGGTTGGGCCTGACCGCGTCCTCGGCCGTTGTTGTGGTCTATCACGGCAAGAATGAGACTGACTTTGGCGCGGCGGCGCGCGTCTACTGGACGTTGAAGTCAGCAGGGCTCAGCCAGATCGCCATTCTGAACGGTGGGCTGGTCGCTTGGGTGAAGGCTGATTTGCCGCTGTCGACGGCGTTCGGGGCGCCTGAGCGGTCGACGGCGACCTTCGCCCTGTCGCAGGACTGGATGATCGACCGGGATGGGGTGGCCTCTGTGCTGGATGGCGATCGGGACGCGGTGATGATCGACGCACGCCCCGCGCCCTTCTGGAAGGGCCAGCGTAAGCACGCGGCAGCGGCACGGGCGGGCACGCTCGAAGGCGCGCTGAACATCGCCCACGACAGCTGGTTCGGTGGCAACCGGACCAAGATCCTGACCGCGGACGAGGTGCTGCGCGTGGCGGAGGCGGCCGGCTATCGGCCAGGCGGGCCTGAATTGGTCAGCTTTTGCAACACGGGTCATTGGGCGGCGACCAATTGGTTCGCGCTGTCCGAGCTGGCAGGGATCGAGGGCGTCAAACTCTACCCCGAGAGCCTGGTGGGCTGGACGCAGAACGGCGGTGCTGTTGCGGATGGTGGTTGACCCCAATCTGTAGAAGAAGCACGGCAGGTGACAGCGGCGTCTGCGTCGGTCAGGGTGGTGGCTCTGACGACTTAGCAGGTAACCCCGACCGTGACCGATTTCGCCACTATCACCCTGGAACGGGACGGCCCCGTCGCCGTTCTGACGCTGAACCGTCCCGCCCGCCTGAACGCAATGTCCAAGCAAATGCTGATGGAGATGAATGCGGCCTGCGACGCGGTCGAAGCGGATGAGGGCGTCCGTGCGCTGGTCCTGACCGGGGCGGGCAAGGCGTTTTCGGCCGGATTTGACCTGCAAGATCAGGCGGCCAATCCCCCGCAAGGCCGCGACCGCTGGCGTCGGGCGCTTCAGCTGGACTTTGACACGGTCATGCGGTTCTGGCGCCTGTCGAAGCCCACCATCGCGGCGGTGCGCGGCCCAGCCCTGGCAGGGGGCTGTGAACTGGCGATGGCCTGTGATCTGACAATTGCGGAGGAAGGCGCCCGCTTCGGCGAGCCGGAACTACGCTTTGGCGCCGGGATCGTCGTCATGCTGCTGCCGTGGTTGGCAGGCCCCAAGAAGGCCAAGGAGATCTTTCTGCTGGGCCTCGACGATCTGTCGGCCCAGGAGGCCTGCGATCTGGGGATGATCAACCGCGTCGTGGCGCCTGACGACCTGATGCCGACGGCGTTGCGGATGGCACACCAGATCGCCGTGGTCGACCCTATGATCGTGCGCCGCACCAAGGAGGCCGTCAACCGCACCATGCGGATTGCGGGCATGGAAACCGCGTTGGACGAAGCGCTGGCAATGGACTTGGACCTGGAGGCGGAGGGGTCCGACGACAAGCGCGAATTCCTGCGCCACCTGCGCGAAGGCGGGCTGAAGGCCGCCTTGGCCTGGCGAGAGGCGCGCTTCGATGTCTGATCATGCCGAAAGCGGCCAAGCGCTACTGCACGATCTTTGGCACCTCTGACACCAGCGCCTGCTGCTCGATCTCCTTCAGCAGCTTGCGCAGGATCGCGCGGGGATAATCCTCGAAATCGCGGGCAATCTCGATGAACGCGTTCTCGCCGGCGATCACGTGCTGGCGATAGTAGCGCACGGGATCAGGGCTGTCGCCGCGGATCACCAGGGCGTTGATCGTGTAGCCCAGCCCCGCCAGCGTATCGGCCATGGCGCGCGGCGAACGTCCCTCGTTCGAGACACCGTCGCCTGAAACATCGATGACACGCCGCTTGCACTGTTCGGGTGCGGTTTGCCCCACGGTCATTGCGTGAAACAACGCTTCGCCGATCGCCGTCGAATAGTTCCGCCAATCGCGCCCGCCACGCCGGATCGCGGTGGCAAACTCCTGCATCGAGGCGGGATCCGTCAGTTTGTGCCACCCCGTCACCTGCCGCTGGCGGGACGACCCAGACCACTGCGTCAGGGTCACAATGATCCCGCCCTCCTGGCGCAGGATCGCCTCGGCCAGCGTCGGATCCTCAAAAGCGGCGGCCATGCCCTCGGTCTGCAGGGCAAATTCCTGACGATTGATGGACCCAGACACGTCGACCGCCAGGATCAATTCCAGCGCGCAGGCCAGCGCAGGGCCCGGCACCACCGCGGCGATTGCGGCAAGCAGATACCTCATCGCTGACCCATCACCATTTCAGCCTGAAGTTCGCGTAGTAGTTTTTCGATCATTGCGCGTCGATAGTCCTCGAAACTGGCGGCTTGCACAATGAAGGCGTCCTCACCGTGCACGACGTATCTCATATAATAGCGGGCAGGGTCGGGCACGGCGCCTAGGATCACAAGCCCGTTGACTGTGATCCCGTCCAACAGCCCCGCTGCATAGAAGTAATCCGGCCCCACCCCGTCATTGTTCTGGCCGTCGCCCGAGACATCGATGACGCGTCGCCGGCAATCGGGTGCCTGGCGCATCAGCGCGGCGCCGAACTCGATGCCTTTGCCGATGGCGGTGGCAAATTCCGCATAGGGGCGACGATGGGCGCGCAGGCGCGCCGCATAGCCGCGGATGCTGGCCTCATTGTCTAGGACCACCCAGTCGGTCAAAAGGTCCTGCTGCTGGTAGCCTGACCATTCGTAGGCCGCGACCGCGATGTGCTCGCCTTCTGGTGTCAGAATGGCGTTGATCACGCCCGGGCTTTCCAGGGCGGTGGCCAGCCCGTCCATCTGCAGCCGATACTCGACCGAGTCGACGCTGGACGAGATATCCATGGCAAAGATCAGGGCCAGCTTGCACTCGGCCACGGCGGGGCCGGCCACCAGGGATGCGGCCAGCGTGCAGGCTGACAGAAAGCGGCTCACCACGTGCCGGTGTTTTCCATCGATGCCCAGGGTTCTGCCGGCGGCAGGGACTCGCCCATCTGCAGCAGTTCGATCGAGATGCCGTCCGGCGATTTGACGAACGCCATGCGGCCGTCGCGCGGCGGGCGGTTGATCGTGATGCCCGCATCCATCAGCTGCTGGCACTTGTCGTAGATGTTCTCGACCGAATAGGCCAAGTGGCCGAAGTTACGACCGCCGCCATATTCCTCGCCGGAATCCCAGTTGTAGGTCAACTCGATCTCGTTGCCGGGGCCGCCGCCTTCCTCCGACAGGAAGACCAGCGTCGCCTTGGCGCCTTCCAGGTCCTTGCGCCGGGTTTCAACCAGGCCCAGCAGGTCGCAGTAGAACTTTTTCGATTCTTCGATGTCCGAAACGCGAACCATGGTGTGGAGGAAATTGATCTTCATCTTGTGCTACGTCCCTTCTTGCGTACAAGATCTTGGCCCTGCCGACTCGGCAGCCGCGACCTTTGGGGAATGATATGTCCTTGACCGCCGAACAACAGGAAGAAATCGCCGCGCAGCGCTCACAGTCTCGCGAAACCCGCAGGGTGGTGGCGGATGGACTGGAGGCACGCCTCTACGAGGCTATCCCTGTGCTGGACCACGGCTTTGTCCGGGTGGTTGACTATATGGGCGATGACGAGGCGATCGTGCAGGCGGCGCGTGTGTCCTACGGAGCAGGCACCAAGAAGGCGCGCGATAACAGCGGCCTGATCCGCTACCTGATGCGCCACTGGCACTCGACCCCGTTCGAGATGTGCGAAATCAAGCTGCACGTGAAGCTGCCAGTCTTCGTGGCACGGCAGTGGATTCGCCACCGTACAGCCAATGTGAACGAGTATTCGGCGCGGTATTCGATCCTGGATCGCGAATTCTACATCCCGGCGCCCCAGCATCTGGCGGCGCAATCCGCCTCCAACAACCAGGGCCGCGGCAGCACGCTGGAGGGGGCGGAGGCCGCCCAGGTGCTGGACATCCTCAAGCACGACAGCGCGCGGGCTTATGACAATTACGAGCAGATGCTGTCCACCGACGGCCAGCAGGGGCTGGCCCGCGAACTGGCGCGGATGAACCTGCCGATGAACATCTACACCCAGTGGTATTGGAAGGTGGACCTGCACAACCTTTTCCACTTCCTGCGGCTGCGGGCGGACAGCCACGCGCAGTATGAAATCCGGGTCTACGCGGACGTGATCTGCGACCTGGTGAAGGCCTGGGTGCCCCAAGCTTATGCCGCCTTCGAGGACTATCGGCTTGATGCCGTTCAGTTTTCTGGCCCGGCGATGGCCTGTCTGCGCCGCATGCTGGCGGGCGAGGCGGTCACGCAGGAAACATCGGGAATGTCGGCGGGCGAATGGCGCGAGTTCCAGGCAGCGATCGACGCCGCCCCGTGACCGCGCCCATCGCCCTGGGCGTTGCCGATGAAAGCGCCCGGCTGACCCACGTGGTGATGGGCACGGGCGCGGGCTTTCACCGCGATCAGGCCCGGGTCACCATTGCCAACAGCACCGAGGCGCGCACCGCCGCTGAGGCAGGCCTGCCCACTGCCGCCGCCGTCACTGCGCAGTTTCAGGCGTTCCGCCAGGCGATGGAACAGCACGGCGTCACGGTACATCAGCCCGTCCTGGCGTCCGACAGCGTGCAGGACCAGACCTGCCCGCGCGACATCGGGTTCGTCATCGGCGATGTCTTCGTCACCGCGGGGATGCGCCAGCCCGGCCGCCTCGAGGAAATCGCCGGTCTGGCGCCCCTCCTACCCAATCTAGCGGGGCGCCAGTTGGCGGTGCCCGACGGCATAGCGCTGGAGGGCGGCGACGTTCTGCTGGACCGCGGGCACCTCTTTGTGGGCCAAGGACAGCGCAGTGACCCGGATGGCATTGCTTGGCTACAGACCGAATTTGGCGAGCAATGGCAGATAGTTAGTATGCACACGCGATGTGGAGAGGTGGACGCAGACGTGCTGCATCTGGACTGTGCCTTCAATCCGCTGGGACTGGGTCATGCGCTAATTTACCCGCCGGGCCTGAAGACAATCCCTGACGCTGTCCGCGCGCTCTACGTCTGGATCGAGGTTGACCAGGCAGAGGCCGAGGCCCTGGCCACCAACGTCTTGTCCCTTGCGCCAGACACGATCATCGCTCGCGATCACCCTAGTTGTGCGCGGGTCAACGCGTTGCTCCGGCATGCGGGCTATCAGGTAATCGAGGTCGGCTTCGACGCGGTTCCCAGCATCGGTGGTTCGTTCCGCTGCGCGACGCTACCCCTGCAACGCAGCGCATCGTAGAGCCTGCCAACGGGGCTTGCAGGGCCGCGGGCCAGGCGGCAATGTCCCCCAATAGCGAACAGATGGGGGAGGGTGCCGATGCTCACGGCAGTCAGTATTTTCGGTCTGATCATGGGGGTCCTGAACATGGTCACCAGCCGCAAGACCATGGGTCTGTGGTTCTGGATCGGCCTGGCCCTGGTCGTTGTTTCGGGCTACGGCATTGCCCGCGTGATCATCGGCGTCGGGCCGGAGGGCTGAGGCGAAAACCCCGTCGAACGCGCCCTGGCGCTGGGAATCCAGGCGTGCAGCAAGCGTACAGCACCTGTACAGCAAGTGTGCAGCAACTGTACCGCACCTGTATGTACAGAAAGTCGACTTTGAAATGCCCACAACGCGCGCTTACCTCGCCCCTTGAAGCGCCCCGGGCGTGGCCGGGCGGGGGTGGGTGGGTGGG
>JBCCML010000027.1:0-57663 GCA_039026375.1 Pseudomonadota bacterium | reverse complement strand
GCGCGGTCCCGGCAGTCATGTGGCGGCCTGGTGGTGCCTTTCAGCAGAGAACCGAGTGTGAGTGCGGACGCAAGACACGCTGGGTTCAGTGCGGTCACGGAGCGGCCGCCGCGCCCTCAGACGCAACCACCAATTAAGAGCAAGACTGATGCCGTACCGTCAGCTGATCCCGGCCAGTGAGAAAGACCGCGCTCCTACTAGGGTATGGGTGCGGTGGAGCGATCACGAAGCGACCGACGTTTGCGACGAGGAAATGGATTGGGTGCAGCCCAAGCAAGATGGCTTTTGGATCGAGTATGTCCGAGCGGATATCTACCTGGATGTGCTCGACAATCAGGAGCGGTCGTGATGTTCCGCTACCTCGCCTACAGTCACCCATTCTGGCAGCCGCGGCGTGATGGTTGGCGCTTTGGTATGCAGCGCGGATTCTATGACTGTTGCTGGCATAAGGCGTTTCATGTCGGGCCAATTGGCTGGACATGGGGTGTGTGGTCCGCCGACCCAGATAAATACGATTGGTAGGAGGCCGACTGATGCTGTGGCGAGTGACACCCCATGCTGTTGACACCCGCGCCGGCTTTGCGCGCCTGATACGCCCGCCCGGCATTTCGGACGATTTATGGTTTCACCTGGCCGAAGGCCTGGCCGCGATATTGAACACAAACGAGCCTTCGACAGATCGTTGACCTTATCTCAGAACTTCGGGTGCTCCAAGAGCGTCAGCGTGGTCCACAGGGAAACGCCACTTACATGAGCGATACGTTGGACCGGGCAGCAGACGAGATAGAACGACTACAGGAAAAGCTTGCAGAGGCGGAGGCAGCGCTAGACGCGGCAGAGCAGGATATTGGATCGCCTTGGCGGTTCTGGGCGCGCAAGTGCCGTGACATGGCCCAGACCGGGCGCTTTGTCTCCGTGCCGTCTACGCACACTAAGGAGGATTCCAATGGCTGATCTGCTGTCATTTGAGAAGACCGGCGACGTGTACTCGCGAGCACATACGCTTGATGCTCTCTGGGCAGAGGCCGAGGCGCTTGGCAAGGTGTCAATCGAAACGTCGTGGTCAGGCAGCTACACCAGCACCATCAATTGCACGGTGCGAAGATCCAACGTCTTTGCCAAAGGCGAAGGGGACACGCCAGTCGCAGCGCTTGAGGATGCTATCCGAGAGGCGCGCGCTATAGGCGCTGAATAAGGAGCGCACGGGATGACGCGGCAAGTGGGTCTATCGCGCATCCTGCCCAGCCGAGCCGGGGCGGCCACGCATTCCCCGGTGCTAATTCAGGAGCCTACACCCTCGAAATGAGAAAGAAGTCAGCGCCGCGGTGATCGCACTCGCTGCACCTGACCCTAGGACCTATCTCTCCCCACTTGCCTGCATAGGCGGACTCTCCAAACCTCTTGGCGAATTCGTCAGGCGTCATGTCGAGCGCATGGTGGCAGGCGGGGCATTGGATGCGGACGGTTGTCATGCGTTAGACAAAACGCCAGGACGTCAATGATATCAATGGGGTGCTTTGAGCGTGTTAGACAACCTAAATGGTTGATCTAGCGCAACTGTGTCTGTCCCATCCTGATTGACACATTTTACGAAGTGTGCGGGGGTTCACGTGAACCTCGGGGCGTGCACATAGGCGGAACATAAGACCGAAAACGACAAACGTCCGTCTGTTAAGCCATTGATTGTCCGTCTCTGACCCTGGGGACGGCTTTTTTTACACCGAAGATGTCGGGGGTTCGAATCCCTCACCGCCCACCAAGCGTCAACCCGCGTTGACGCCCTGACCTGCGACCGGTACCCTTGAAGCGTTGTAAGATGTGGGAGGGTGTCCGTGTTAAGGGATTTCACGACGAGGCGAATTTACCGCTACGGCATCGGTTGCTGCACGGCCCTGGCACTATGCTTCACTGCAAGCGGCTGTGCACAACGTGCCGATGGCTCGACGGTCACGGCCATAGACGACATCCAGGTCATGCGGATGAGTTCAGCAGGCCTCACACCGGCTGCGGCGCGGCAATTGGACCGTGCTCAACGATACGCCGAGATGCGGCTTACCGGTGCTGCGACTGGTGCGATTGTTGGGGCGCTTGCAGGTGCTTTGGCGATCCGTGGCAATCGCGCTGCTGGGGCCGCCGGGGGTGCCGCTCTCGGTGCGGCGCTGGGCTACCTGGGCGGTGCCTATGTGGCCAATCTGAATAGCCAAGCTGAAGATCGCAGAACTAGTTTGAATGTGCAGTTGGCGGCTGCGAATGCCGCCGTACGCGAGGCCGAAGAAGCCGTCATCGACGCACGGGCCATTGTGTCTGACCAGCGCGCCGCGTTGCGCAACACTGTTTCGGCTTATCGAGCCGGCACCATTGCCAAGGCGGAAGCCGAGGCCCGGGTGGGCCGGGCGAAGGAGCATCTGGTTTTGATCGATGAAGCAGTTCGCAGTGTTCAGGACAACATCAGCGGTATCTCTGCAACCATCGAAGACAACCAACAGAACAACCGATCCAGTCGCGGGTTGAACTCGCGCGTTCAGCAGCTTCGGGCAGAGGAACAGCAATTGTTGCGCCAACGTCAGCGCATGGTTGCAGCTTTCCAAGGTGTGCCGCCTGAGCTCGGCACCTTGTCGACGAGCTAAGCGATGCCAAAGTTCATCCATGTCCCGCTGGTACTGGGTGCCCTTGCGCTGGCAGGGTGCGCGGACTGCTCGCGTGATCCCAGCCAAGTCGGTTTGGGCTGTGCGACGGCCAATCTGACGACCGGCGTCTATGAAGAAGACGACGCCAAGATTCGACGCGAAATCGCTGCCCTAGACGCGCGCCGCGGATTGCTGGAGGAGCAGGCGGCGCTTTACCGGGCCGATGCTCAGCGCCTTCGGGGTGCCCGTCGTACCTACGCACAACGCCTGGCCAATCTAAACTCCCAGACTGCTGCGCTAAACCAGCAAGTGAGCGATTTGAACCGTCGCACTGATGTGAACCGTCAAGAGCTTTCAGATCTGCGGGCAGAGGAGCGGCGCCTGTCGGGCGAGGTTCTGGCGCTTGGCGAAAGCGGCGGCAGTGAAGATCAGGCTGAAATTGACCGCCTGAATGCGCGTGTCGCTGCGTTACAAGACCAGATCAGGCGTCTCGCCCGCGCGTCCTAGGTCGGCATTGGCCGACTGAATGCCGTGCTGCGCAAGACCGATGGGGGCAGAAGCGGGCGGATACGCGATGTCTAGCAGGGCTTTATGAGGGGCATTGTTTACTGGTTGGCTCCGGCCGCACTGCTGATTGTGGCGATTGCCCTCTATGCATTTTTGCTGCCGGCTTGCGCGGCTTGGTCCTTCTTGTGCCGATATGCGCCAGGGCCCTGCGGCGCCGAAGCGGCTCAAGATAACAGCGCGTTTGCCGAGGAATTGGCCAGGGGCAGGGCACTGGAGGCGGAAATCCGGCGCTTGGAACGCCAACTGGTCGCGCGCGCGAACTGCCCGATCATCCCGCCTGTGGTCCCCGCTGAGGAACCCCCGCAAGACCCTCCGCCGGAACAGCCCCCGGTCGAGGAAGATCAGGAAGCCGTCTTCGATGAAGACCGTTGGAACGATCGCGATGTCGGGATGATGGAAGGCTGCTGGCGTCTCGATTCTGACTTTTTCGGGCGCGACACCCGCACGGGCGAGGAACATCGGATTACGGATTGGCGCATCTGCTTTGACGGCGAAGGCACGGGCAGCCAAGAGATGCAGATCGGCGATTTGGCGACATGCGAAGGGCCAATCCAAGTGAGCTTTGAAGACGATGGCACGCTGGTGATGCGCGACGAGGCCAACCTGCCCTGCACCGGCCGCTTTCGCTACAAAGTGCAGTACGAAACCCGCTGCCGGTTGGGTCAAGACCGGCGCGCCCAGTGCGTCGGCAAGGATGTCACGGGCCCCGCATCGGGTGGCCCCGGTCAGACCGTGACGCTCAGGCGGGAATAAGGAGCGGCGCCATGACCGAGAGCTTTTTCCTGACGAAGACGAACGTCGATCCGGCGCGGCTGTTACCTGTCGGTGGGACACCGGCCGTTGAACAGTTCGAAGCGTTGAACCAGTTCCTTCAGACCAAGCTTGGCCGAAGGGCTGCGGATCTCTTTGCAGAACCTGTGATGAGCCGAGGAAACGGCGCGGCCGAAACCACGGTCTCCTGGTATGTCAGCCGCAGTGGCGAGGGAAGGCCATTGGAGGAGTTGCCGCCGGATAGCCGTGCTGCGGTGGAGGGGCAATTGAGGCGTCTGTTGACCGACGCATCCTCCGCCCTCTCGGACCCGGATTTTGGTCCGTTGCTGGGTGCAGCATTGCATGTCGATAATGCGCGCAGCGTTTGGGCCGTGGATGGTCACCCGTTCCTGATCGATTGGGCCATGATCCCCGCGGACGCCATGGCTGACCCCGCCGCGCGAGAGCGTCATTTCGGGGAGACGCTGGGGCGCTTTCTGCCCATTGCCGCAGTTCCGGCAATTACACGGGATGAATGGCAACAGCGAGGCTATGCTGCGGGATCAGCTAACGCTGGCGCTATGCCGTTGAGCGATGCGCCATCGGCCGCTGATCCGGTCGTCGAACCAACTGCGGCAGCCGCCGTGCCCCCAACCGGGGCCGCGCCAGCAGCGGGTGCCACATCTGCCGCGGGAGCCGTGGGAATGGCCGCTCAGGGCGGGGGGGCTGCGCCGCCGCCGCCTGGAACGCCTGTCGCGACGGAGGAGCCAGCGGGCCCTTGGCGCTGGCGCTGGATAGCGCCTGTGGCGTTGCTGGTGATCTTTTCATTGGGTCTTTTGTGGATCCTTTGGCCGGGCAATTTGCTTTACCCGGTACGCAGCGAACCTTCGGTCATCGAAGACGACGCGCTGGTCGAAGCGGCGCGTGCGGCCAATCAGACGCTGGAAGAGCGTATCCGAGATCTGCGGCAGGCCGTTGCTGGAGCTGTTTGCCTCCCCGATGGACGCTTAGCCTTGCCGGACGGGCGCACGCCGGACGGGCGCCCCGCGCAGGTGCCACCGGCAGCGGGCACGCCGGCAGAAGGCGGTGGCGGTGGCCTGGTTCCGGCGCCTGATGCTACACCCGGCGGCAATGCGCCGGTGGAGGGCGGCACTCCCCCTGTCCCGGACGACCAAACGCCTTCGCCTGAGCGCGCATCGACGGCGCCCAGCGCCGGCCCGCCCCAGGACGACGGCCTAGTGGAAGTTGATCCAGATTCGCTGACGCCGCCGTCACCTACCGAGATTGTCACGGCCCCACCCGCCGATGGCGGCGATCCGGTAAGTTTGCTGGATGTGATCGAAGGCCGGACGGTGATGATCGTCGCGGTGGGGCAGATGGGCGCCGGGCATGGCACCGGGTTTGTGGTCGGTCCAGAGCTGGTGCTAACCAACTTTCATGTGATTGAACCGGCGATCGGTCAGGGCCGATTGCTGGTCACCAGCGAGGCGGTTGGCCAGATTTTGCCGGCCGAGCTCGTCGCGAGCAGCGGCCCCTTGGAGCAGACGGGCGACGATTTCGCCCTGGTCAAGGTGCCTGGCCTGCAGGCGGAACCCTACGCGCTGTTGCGTCCGCCGGCGACGCTGAAGCTGCAGCAGGTTGTGGCGGCCGGCTATCCCGGTTTCACGCTGGAGACGGACGCCAGCTATGACCTGCGCGCCTTGATCCAGGGCGACCCAAGCGCCGTCCCTGACATGGTGATGACCCAGGGCGTGATTAACGCTGAGCAGGAGATCGGTCCCCAAAGCAACGTGGTCGTGCATACGGCCACTATTTCCAGCGGCAACTCTGGCGGCCCACTGGTCGACAATTGCGGCCGTGTGGTCGGGATCAACACGTTTGGGAAGGGCCGCATTCTGGATGTTGGCGGCGGCCAGGACCGCAGCATCGCCTGGACTCTGAACTTCGCGCTCGCCAGCGCAGACTTCATCGAGTTTCTCGAGGCGAATGGCGTGACGCCCGTGGTTGCGGGCGACGCTTGCCGCCCGCTGGTCCGCGCTCAACGTCCCGCACCGGCCGCAGAGGACCCTGCCGGGGCGGCAACGCCGGAAGCGCCGGCAACTGACGCAGATCCTGGGGCAGAGGACGGCGCGCCGGCGCCTGCAGCGGATTAGCGAAGTGGTTGCGCGCCGCATCACGTCCACGTTCAGCGCGGACTTTATCCCGCTGGGAACGCCGGGACAGCGGTCGTTCGACCTGATCACGCGTGAGGCCGCCGAGATCAGCCCCGCGCACCGCGCGCTTTACGCCGAACCCTTCGTCAGCCCGCAGGGCGACAGCATCGACTGGTATGCTGCTTTGCCCGGCAATGCGGTGCTGCTGACCTCGTTGGATCCGACCGCCGCAGACGATGTCAGGGTCCGCCTGGATCAGTTGATCGGCGACATACAGGCCCGTGCCGTATCGCTGCGGGCGGAGACGGACCCTGAGCGTCGACGCCTGGGTGAGGCTTTGGCAAACTCTGTTAGCTATCCGGGCGATGACAGCGTCTTCATGATCGGCAACCAACCGGTGATCGTCTGCTGGGCGCATCAACCCAGCCAAGGCGCCGCCCCGACATCAGCGCTGACCCAGGCGGCACCACGGCGGGCTTTGCCGCCGGACCCAGCTCCGGTGGCGCCGGCGGCGGCAGCGCCCGCGGCGTCGGTGGAGCAGGTGATCGCTCCCCAGACTGTCACTCAAGATCGCACGCCGCTGGGTTGGCTCTGGTGGTTGCTTTGGGGCGGGGTTGGCGTGACCGGTATCGCGATTGCCTTGATCCTGTTGCCGGCCTGCGGCCTGTCCTTTCTGCCCGGGCTTGACCATTGCGAAGGTCGGCCGGTCGTCTCCGAAGCCGCGCAGGTGGCGGAACGACGCGCCGAGTTGGAGGCGGAGGTCACGCGTCTGGAGCGGCAGCTAGAGCAATTGGATCTGGCCTGTCTGCCAACCCCGCCACCGCCGCCACCGCCTGCACCCGACCCCGTTGAGGAGACGCCGCCACCTCCCGCGCCGGAACCCCCTTCACCGGAACCCCCGGCGGAGGAAGAGCGTGCCGAGCCGGAACCGCAACCCGATCCACCGCCGCCACCTCAGCCGCAGCCTGAAGACGAAGAAATCGATCGCCGCGTCACACAACAGGGTGGCGAAACCGACGGCGAGCTGCGCATCACGCTGGCGTGGAACAACCTAAGCGATCTGGACCTTCGGGTGATCACGCCCAGCGGCTGCGAAATTCACTTCCGCAATCGCAACGCCTGCGGCGGCGTTTTGGATATCGATCAGAATGCCGGCTCTACACAGATCCCGACCCCCGTCGAAAACGTGGTTTTCACCGGCACCCCGCAGCGCGGCCGCTACATTGTTGTGGTTCGAAACTTCAAACAACGGGGTTTCGGCGGCAGCGCCTTCAAGTTACGCATTCATAAAGGCGCTCAAGTGGAGCGCTACGACGGCTTCTTAAGGCAAGAAAAACAGACGGCTTCTTTCCGGTTCAGTTATCCATGACGCAGACAAGCTCGCCCGATACGCTCCGCGCATTGCTGGAGAACTGGCCCGACGAGGTGACGCTGGTGCCCTATTCGGGCATCCAGTATCTGGACTTCGCCTTTAACATCGACACCGTGATGCGGGGGACGATGGCGTTCTCGGAACGGGTCGAGCCGGCGTCGGAAGATCAGGAAATCTGGCGGCTTTGGCCGCATACTGGAAACGAGGACAAGGACGCCGAGATCCCACCTGCCAAGGTCGAGGGAGAGGAGGATTACTCCATCTCGAAGGTCCGGGCGTTGGAGCCGTTCCTGAACAAATGGACGCCGGTTCCCGTCTTGCGCCTTCATCTGGGCCGCGGGCCCAATGGCGAGGAAATCTACGATGGCGGGCCGTCCACCTGGGCGCGCCTCTACGTGACCGAATTGGCGGAACGCGACCCCAAGACGGCGGAGACGCACCGCGTCGTTCTGGCGATCGACACCGATTTGGACGAGGCAAGCGATGCCGGCCAACCGGACACGCCTTACCTGATGCCCACGGTCAAGGATGCGACGGATCAGCGTGAGTTTCGCCTAGTTTGCGATGCGCACCGGATGGCGTGGTTCCTCCGCCGCCCAGTGACAGAGGCCGATGGCACCAAGATCGACCAGCAGAAATGGGTGGATGACTGGCTGCGCGACCAGTTCCTGGATTTGAAACGCGCGCAACGGCCCGGGCGTGATCCCCGGCCCGAAGATTTCCCGTATCGCTTCGAGCATTGGGCGCGCTTCTTGGCCATGCTGCGCCTGTTAGAACACGCGATCTCGCCGCCCAAGATGAAGCTGTTGGACACGGTTTCGGACGACCGGCGCTATCAATGCGTCGACGTCGATCTGGTGCTGGATATCGGTAACTCGCGCACCTGCGGGATCTTGGTGGAGAGCTACCCGGACGATGCGCGGGTCGATTTGAACAATTCCTACGTCCTGGCGATGCGCGATCTTGGCCGGCCGGAGTTGTACTACCGCCGACCGTTCGAAAGCTCGGTCGAGTTTGCCGAAGCGGGTTTCGGCCCCGAACACATTGCACGGCGGTCTGGCCGGTCGCGACCTGCGTTCCTGTGGCCCAGCCTGGTCCGGGTAGGGCCCGAGGCCTCGCGCCTGGTGCGCGGCAGTCACGGTACCGAGACGGTATCGGGCCTGTCCTCGCCCAAGCGGTACCTGTGGGACACCCAACCCGTCAGCCAGGACTGGCGCTTTCAGGGCCTGAGCGGGGGGCAGCAGTCCATGCCAACGGTGGCGCGGTCGGCCTTCCGGTTCGTCAACGAGACCGGCGACGTCATCGAGCAGGTCAAGAACGAGGAAGACCGCAAGCTGCGCAAACGAGGTGAGACATCGACCTCGCCTGCGATCCGGCCGCGGTTCTCACGCTCGTCGCTGTTCACGTTCATGCTGGCCGAGTTGATCGTCCACGCGCTGGCCCAGATCAACGATGTTGCCGCCCGGGCCACGCGCAAGCAGTCCGATCTGCCGCGGCGGCTGCGCAACATCATCATGACGCTGCCGTCAGCGACGCCGATCCAGGAACAGGCGATCATGCGCTCGCGGACCGAGGGGGCGGTGCGCCTGGCCTGGTCGGTCCTGGGCTGGTCGGCGCACAAATCTCCCACCTGCCAGATGCCCAATGTCGTCATCGACTGGGACGAGGCGTCGTGCACCCAGATGGTCTGGCTTTACGACGAGATCGCGCAGAAGTTTGGCGGCCAGATCGAGGCGTTTTTCAAGCTTAAGGGCAGCGCGCGGCGGCGTCCCGACCATCTGCTGCCGGAGGGCGTGCAGACCAGCGCGCCCGAGCCCAGCCTGCGGGTCGGCTGCATCGATATCGGCGGCGGCACCACCGATCTGATGGTCACCACGTACTATTCCGAGGATAACCGCGCCATCCGCCCGCACCAGAACGTGCGCGAGGGGTTCCGCATTGCCGGCGACGATCTGGTGCGCGAAGTCGTCTCGCGCATCGTGCTACCACAATTGGTCGACCAGATGGCCGAGGCCGGCACCCAACACGCGCGTGAGCTGATCCGTGAATTGTTCGAAGGCGATGTCGGCGACATCGAGGAACAGACGCGCCAGCGCCGCCGCCAGTTCGCCCTTCAGGTGCTGACGCCAGCGGCGCTCGCCGTTTTGGAGGCCAGCGAAACCCTGCAAGCGGGGGCCAGCCGTCCGCTGGCCCTGGCCGAGATCGTGGGAACCCACCCGGTGCCGCCCGGCCATGATCCGGAAATGCCCGTTCCGGCGAAGCTGCTAATCCCGGACGATGTGATCGCCTTTCTGCACGAGCCGATGCAGGCCCGCGGCTGTCAGAACTGGTCGCTGGCCGATCTGAGCATTGATGTTCGGGCGGGCGAGATCGAAGATATCGTGCGCACCTCCCTCGGCCCCGCGCTGGAGGCGATGCTGGAACTGGTGGATCACCTGGTTGTCGATCAGCTGTTGTTGTCGGGGCGGCCCAGCCGTCTGCCCTATCTGCGCGACTTCGTGCGTGACAGCTTTGCCATCCGGGCGGACCGGATCACCTCGATGCATTCTTACCGGGTTGGCGGATGGTATCCCTATCGTGATCGCATCTCCAGCCGGATTGGCGACCCCAAGACCACGGCGGCCGTGGGCGGGATGCTGTGCCTGTTGGCGGCCAACCGCATCGTCAACTTCAAGCTGCACACCGAAGACATCCAGATGCGCTCGACGGCCCGCTACATTGGCGAGATCGAGCGGAGCGGCCAATTGCTGGACGAACGGGTGCTGTTCTCGGGCGTTGATCTGGGAATGGGGGGCAGCGAAGAGGTGGCCGAATTGCGCCTTCGCTCACCCTTGCACATCGGGTTCCGCCAACTGCCCCATGAACGCTGGATGGCCAGTCCGCTCTACCGGCTGGACTTTGCCAACGAGAATGCCCAGCGCCGGCCCACGCCCTTTAAGGTGACGCTGCGCCGGCGCGAGATAGACGGCGAAGCCGAGACCTCGGACGAGATCCTGCGCGCAGAAGCCCTGAAAGAGGCGTTCCTGATCGAGGAGGTCGAGGACGCCCAGGGCGGCATGTGCAAGGCATCGGACGTCAAGCTGACGCTGCACACGCTGGGTGTCGACGAAGTCGACTATTGGCTGGATAGCGGCACCTTCCGTATGCTGTGAGCGTCTGGGGATTTGGATGACGAACGAGCTCTCTCAGAAATGCCGGGATGTGGCGCAGGCAGCAGTCGAGGCCGAGGCCTGGATCGATGATCCAGCCAATGCCGAACTGGTGGGTGCCGAAGCGGGCCCGGCCCGGCGCGAGGTCCGCCGCCTGGCCATGCGGGCGCGCAAGCTGGGCCGCGCCGCGGCACGGCCTATGTGTGTCAGCGTCTTCGGCCCCAGCCAGGCGGGCAAATCCTTCCTGGTGTCGGTGCTGGCACGGCCACAGGGGGGGGAGCTGATTTCGAACTTTCCCGGGCCGAACGGCCAGCTGGATTTCATCCGCGAGATCAATCCGGAGGGGGAGGGCGAATCCACAGGCATCGTCACCCGCTTCAGCATCCGCGGCTATCAGGCGCCCGATGGGTTTCCTGTAAAGCTGAACCTGCTTAGCGAGGCGGACGTGGGCCGCATTCTGACCAACACCTTTATGATGGACGGCGATAACTCCGAGCCGGAGCCGACACCGGAGGAGATTGACGCGCTGCTGGCGCAGATGCGTCCGAGGGCCGGGCAGGGCGCGCCGGGCCTGACACCCGAGGATGTGATCGAGACGCAGGAATACCTGACCAAGATGTTCGGCAAGCGGGCCTATACCACCCAGCTGGCCGGCTACTGGGAGCCGGTGATCGACCTGGCGCCGCGCCTGAGCATCCGCGATCGGGCCGAGCTGTTTGCCGTTCTTTGGGGTCGGCACGACGCCTTCACGCGGCTTTACGTGCGCCTGGCCGAGGCGCTGGCGGCGCTTGATCATCCCGAGGAGGCGTTCGTGCCGCTGGCGGCGTTGCACCCGCGTGAAACCTCGATCATCGACGTCAAGCTGCTGAACGGCCTGGACGTCGAGGGTGGGGAGCGTCTGACGGTTGTCTCCTCCGCCGGCCAGCGGGCCGATCTGCCGCGCCCGGTCATCACGGCGCTGACGGCGGAGCTGATCCTGCCCATGCGTGAGACGCCGCATCCGCTGTTCGAAGGCACGGATCTGCTGGACTTTCCCGGCGCGCGTACCCGGTTCGAGAAGCCCCTGGAGGAGTACCTTCAGGATGCCTCTGAACCCCTGAAGGAGTGCGTGCTGCGCGGCAAGGTCGCCTACCTGTTCGACCGCTATGTGGCCGAGCAGGAGATCACCTCGATGCTGCTCTGCATTCCGGACAGCAACATGGAGGTGGCCGATTTGCCGGTCCTGGTGGCCGACTGGATCGCGCATACGCACGGCACCACGGCCGAGGCGCGCGCCGCAGCGGATCAATTGCTGTTCTTTGTGCTGACCAAGTTTGACAAGCATCTGATCGACAGTGCCGGTTCTTCAGACGACGCGGCCACCCGGTTTGAACGCCGGATGCACGCCTCGTTGATCGAGAAGTTCGCACCCATGCCAACTTCCTGGCCGTTGACCTGGTCGCCCGGCGGGCCGTTTGACAATTGTTTTTGGCTGCGGAACCCGAATTTCCCGGCCGAGGCGGTGATCGAGTATGAAGGCACGCGCGAGGTGCGCCTGATCGAGCGTAAGCGCGCGCGCCTGGACGAGTTGCGCGCCGGCTGTCTGGCGGCCCCCCTGGTGAAGCGCCATTTCAAGGACGAGACGGCGGCCTGGGAGGCGGCGATGTCTCTGAACGACGGCGGTGTCACCTATCTGATCGAACATCTGACGCCCGTGTGCCGGCCGGAGATGAAGGCCTCTCAGGTACAGGCACAGCTGACCGAGACGGTGACGCGCCTGTCCGATCGGCTGTCGCGGTTCTTTGTGTCCGACGACCTGGCCGAACGGCTGGAGGAGCGGATGGCCGCCGCGGCCGCCCTGAATCAAGAACTGTTGCAGGTCTATCAGCATGGCCGCCTGGGCGCGCTGCTGGACGAACTGCTCGTCAGCGCTGAGCGGATCGCCGCCCGCATGCAACGCCCGCCCAGCAATGTGCGTTTCGTGGGCGGGCGCACAAAGGCGCGACCCAGCCAGCCCGACGTGGTGCTGCCGGGGCAGGGGGCGGCTGCGGCATCTGCACCTGCCACGCCGCAGATAGTATTGCCCGGCGGCACGGCCGTGCCCGCCACACCGGCTGTGGCGTCGTCCGCGCTCGCGCGCAAAGACGAAGTCCGCTCGATGACGCGGGCCGAATGGCGGGCCGAGATCGCCTTTGACGAATGGGTGGACGGGCTGAAGACCCTCGCCGGGGCCGAGGACATCCAGCACCGCTTCTCGATCTCGCACTCCGCCGCGCATGAGTTGACGGGTGAGCTGATCCAGGCCGCCCGGCGTCTGGGGTTAGAGGCCCGCATCGCCGACGAGCTGGAAGCGCGCAGCTATCAGGACCGGAACGAAAGCGACACGCAGTCGTCGGCAGCCGTTGCGGCCGAGCACCTGAACGCCTTCACCACCGATGCGGGGGCGTCCTTCCTTGCGTTGGAGACGAGCCCTGATGTGCAATTGCCCGATGGGTCCAGCCGCAAGCCCTTCGCGCCCCGGCGCCAAACAGACGGGGTCGAGGGCATCCCCGCCGCCCCGCGCGCGGCCCTGGTCGACTATCTAACCGATTGGCTGCACATCCTGCATCGCGTTTTCGAGGACAACGCCAAGGACGTTGCCGGCAGCCAGGTCGATCCGGAACAGAACCTGCGCCTGGGCGGCATTCTAAAGACGCTTCGGGCGGTCTGAGGCGCAGCCCGGTATGGCGATCACGGTCAAGAAGGACCCGACACGCCGCCTGGGGGGCTGGGCGCTGATCGGCTTTCAGGGCGAGGCACCGGCCGCGGTCTCGGTCAGTATCGAGCGGGACGAGGGTTCGCTGTACCTGGGTCCGCACGGCTGGCAGGGCGCGCCCTTCACCTACGATCCCTATACGGTTGAGGTCGGCCCCCAGGGCCCGTTCATCCGGGTGGGACCCGAGATCGTCAATCACCTGGAGCCCTACCTGCCGATCACGATCCGGCTGCCGGAGGTTTGGCAATCCGAGCTGTTGTCCTGGCCCGAGGAGGTGATCCCGTCGCCCGACGCGTTTGAAGGGGGCGGAGTGCACGGTGATGCGGCCCTGATGCCCGCGGCGCCGCACATGCGTGAGGATCGTGGGCCCGAGCCGGACCCGCCGGTGCGCTCGCCCGAGCCGCCGCCCCAGGAACCGCAGGCCGCTAAGCCCACCGCCGTAAAACCTACCGTCGTGAAACCCGCCGTTGCGACGCCGACTGCCACCAAACCGCCGGTGCAACCCACCCCAACGCCCGCACCGCCGCCAACCAGCAGGGGCGGTCCATGGCTGTGGGCAGTGCTGGTGGTCCTGCTGCTGGCGGGGATTGGCGCTGCCAGCTACGTCTACTGGGCCGAGATCACCGACACGATCGACGAGGTCTGGGCCGAGATCACAGGCCCCGACATCCTGGACGAGCCGGACCCGGTGGACCCGGAGACGGCCGGCAGCACCGATCCCCCACCGGATCAACCCATCGACCCCGTCGCACCTGCACCACCGCCCGAGCCCGTCGACGTGGCCGATCTGGGCCCGCCCGCCTGTGACAGCCTGAACGCCACCACGCCGCAGGAGGCCGACCGCTTGCGCGAGGTGATGATGCTCTGTCGCCAGTCGGGCGAGATCGAGATCGAAATCGAAGCCCTGGATCGTCTACCCCCCAGTGCGGACAATGACCTGCGCTGGGGTGAGATCTACGATCCCAGCCGGACCGAGCCTGGGCGGCCCTTCGGCCTGAACCCGGATTCGGCGCTGCGCGCCTACAACAAAGCCCAACGCGCCGGCAGCCAGGGCGCACAAGCCGCCATCGACCAGCTGTGTGCCTGGCTGGAAGCCGAGGGCGGCGTCAGCAACGACGCAATCCGTGCGCGCCATTGCCAGTGAGCCGGTCGTAACCCGCAAAATCACCATCTGCATAGCGTGGCGCTCAAAGGCTGTGGTACCATTGGGCGTCCGATTTGCCGCGGGGTGTGGCGTGGACAATGGGGAACCAGGGGCGCTTTACTCAGCGTCAGGATGGAGGGAGGTTTGATATGAACGTTTCAGGCGGTGTTCGGACTGCAATTCGCGCGGTCCTCGCGACGGGTCTGCTGACAGGTCTGCTGGCGGTTTTGCCCCAAGCAGCGGTCGCTCAGGCGCAGAAGCCGTTGTTGGTCGAGGGGACATCGACCATCTATCAGCGTGTCCTGGCGAAGGACGAAGCGGAGCTGTTTGATCAGCCCGGCGCCGGCACCCAGATCGAGACGATCACGCCGTTCCAGCCGCTCTATGTCTTTGCCCGGCAGGGCGATACCTGGCTGCAGGTGGGGCGTTCGCTGGTGCGCGGACCGGAAGGCTGGATGGAGGCGGTCGACACCGTCGACTGGCGCCAAAACATCGTCGTGTCGTTCTCGGCCCCGACCCAGCGCCAGCGCCAGCTGATGTTTGACACGCGCGCCTCGTTGCTGGGCGTGGTCGAACATGAATCCCCCATCGCCACCGCCCGCCAGCGCCGCCACCAGGTCGAACAGGATGGCAGTGCTGACGGCGTTGTGACCATCGAGCCCGAGACTGCCGTGCCGCTGGAGGAGAACTTCTACCTGCTGCCGATCCTGGATTGGGAGGAGTACCTGCACACGGCCACCTGGAACGAGAACATGCGCCTGTTGCGCGTGGCCTCGCTGCCCCTGAAGGATGAAGCCCAACGGGAAGTCGAGGAAGCGCCCCTGTCCGCCGGCATCGTCTTTGTCATGGACACCACCGTGTCGATGCAGCCCTTCATCGACGAGACCCGCGACATGGTGCGCGACATTATCAGCCAGATCCAGGGCACCCCCGAAGGCGAGAATGTGCGTTTTGGCGCCGTCGGCTTTCGCGACAGCGTCGAGGCGGCGCTGGCCGCCACCCCGCCGCGCGACATCGAATACCGCACGCGGACCTTCCTGGAGCTGACGCCCGACCAATCGGTGGCGGATATCGAAAGCTCGCTGGCCCAGATGGTCGAGGCCGAAGCGTCCACCGTCGGCTATGACGAGGACGCCATCGCGGGCGTGATCGACGCCATCGAGATGGAGGGGTGGGACACCGCCGGCCCGAACGGTGATCCGATCGCGCTGCGCTATGTGATCGTCGTCTCAGACGCCAGCCCGCACCACCCGCGCCACCCGCATGCGGCGCACACGCTGGTGCCCGCGGCCGTGCTGCAACGGGCCAAGGACAAGAACATCACCCTTGTCGCAATCCACATCAAATCGGCGGATGGGGCGCTGAACCACGAGGTGGCCGAGGGCGCCTACAGCGACATGACCCGCGTCGGCGATACCGACCGGCCCTTCTACATCCCCGTCGACGTAACAGCGGCCGATGCAGATGTGCGGGCCGAGTTTCGCCAGGCCGCGAACCCCATAGTCGACCAGTTCGTGATGGACACGGATTTCGCCCGCACCCAGGAACTGGAACAGGCCAGCGAAGAGCGTGACCTGACCGTGGCCGAGGAAGCCTCGCTGGCCATGCGGCTGGCCTGGCTCGGCCGGCAGACCAATGCCTCGGCCCCCGATGTGATCGAGGCCTGGACGCTGGATTATTCGCTGGAGGATCCGACGCTGCCCGCGCTGGATGTGCGCCTGCTGGTCACCAAGAACGAACTTGCGACCATGCGCGACATCATGAAGGAGATCGTCGCCGCAGGTGAGATGAGCCGCGCGGGTGGCGACTTCTTCTCGTTCTTGCGCGGTGCCTTCGCGCGGATGGCCACCGACCAGGGCCAACTGGTGAACACCGAGTTCGAGACGCTGGACGAAGCGGTGGGCGAATTCTTGGCCGAACTGCCCTACCGGTCCGAAATCATGGACATCACGCCCGAGGAATGGGCCAGCCTGGGCACCCGGCGCACGGCCATCCTGGATCGCGTGTACTCGGCCATGACGCAGTTCGAGTTCTACCACGACAACCCGGATTACTGGGTCGAGCTCTACCCCGGCCAGGACCCCGGCGAGAACGTCTTTGCCATGCCGCTGGAGGATCTGCCATGAGGCGCCGGTGAGCGCGGCACCTGATCCCGTCCCCGAATTGGCAACAGGACCAGCCGGCCCCATCCTGGAGCTGGCCGATCTGCACAAGACCTGGGACAGCAACGACCGCCGCTTTACGCTGGCGGTGCCGGATCTGACCCTGGCACGGGGCGAGATCGTCTCGCTGACCGGGGAAAGCGGATCGGGCAAGTCGACCCTGCTGGAGATGGTCGGCCTGGTCAGCCGCCCCGACGGCGCCGCGCGGTTCATGTTGGATTCGGGGCAGGGCGCGGTGGATGTCGACGCGCTCTATGCCTCAGGCAACGCCCGGCAGCTGGCGCGTCTCAGGGCCATGGCCGTCGGCTATGTGGTCCAAACAGGCGCGTTGCTGCCCTTTCTGACCATGGCCCAGAACATCCGCCTGCCGCTGCGCCTGACCGGGCGGCCGGACGGGGGCCAGACCGCGCACCTGATCCAGACGCTGGGCCTGAGCGGGCTAGAGGGTGCCTATCCCGCCACGCTGTCCATCGGGCAGCGCCAGCGCACCGCCATTGCCCGCAGCCTGGTGCACCGCCCGCCGCTGATCCTGGCCGACGAGCCGACGGCGGCGCTGGACCCTGCCAACAAGGCCGTGGTCATCGATCTGCTGGTTGAGCTGGCCCAGACCCAGGGCGCCGCGGTCATTGTCGCCACGCACGAGCGTGACCTGCTGGACCGCCCCGGCGTGCGGCATCTGCACGTCTCGACCGAGCTGGGTCAGACCGACGGGCTGGATCACGTCCATGCCATCGTGGGGCCGGGCCATGGCTGACGCGACCGCATCCGATCACACCCCCGAGCACACGCGGGACCGGACTCCCGGCCAAACAGATACCCCGTCTGATGCACCCGTGCGCACCGTCCTGGGCCTCGCGCTGCGCGACATGGCCCGCGAGCCCGCGCATGTGGGCTGCATCGTTCTGCTGATCGCGGGCGTCCTGGCGCCCCTTCTGCTGCTGGTCGCGGTCAAGGCGGGCGTCATGCAGACCCTGATCGGCACGTTGCGCGACAATCCTGGCATGCGCCTGATCGACATCGTCGGCAATCACGGCTTTGGCGCCGAGGAGTTCGCCGATATCGCCACCTGGCCGGAAACCCAGTTTGTGGTGCCCGAAGAACGCTCCATCGCCCGGCGCATGGAGGTGCGTGCCGAGGGCGCCCGCCGGGCCACGCGCGCCGATCTGGTCTCGTCCGCGGCAGGCGATCCGCTGCTGCCGCCCGGCCTGTCGCTGCAGCCGGGTCAGATCGCCGTCTCGGCCACGCTGGCGCGGCGCCAGAAGGTTCAGCCCGGCGATATGCTGACGGCCTATGCCCTGCGGGGCCAGCCGCCCACCGCCATGCTGCAGCTGGAGTTCGAGGTCGCCCACATCGTGCAACGCGGTTGGCTGCCCGGGAACTCGGCGCTGGTGCCCCAGGCCTTCGTCTCCGAGATCGAGGCGTTCTATGACGACTATGCGCTGCCCCAGTACGGGGTCGACGGCTCGAAGGATTTGGCCGACCGCCCGGGCCAATACGAGAGCTTTCGCATTTATGCCCGCGATATCCGCGACGTCGCCGCCCTGGAGGAAAAGGTCGAAGACCGCCTGGGCGTCACCGTCCGATCCCGCGTGGCCGAAATCGCGCCCCTTTTGGCGCTGGATCGCAATATCGGGCGGGCGCTCAACATCCTGGCGATCTGCGGGGCAATCGGCCTGGGGGCCGCGTTGACCGCGCTGTTCTGGGCCAACGTCGAGCGCAAACGCGTGACCCTGTCGATGCTGGCCCTGATGGGCGCGCCCCCGCTGGCCCTGGCGCTGTTTCCGGTGGTGCAGGCCGCGATCTATGCCCTGGGCGGCGTGCTGGCCGCCGCCGTGATCTTCGCCGCCGGCATGACCGCCTTCAACGCCATGTTCGCCCAGGCGCTGGAACGCCTTGGCGGCGGTAGCGTGACCCTGGGCGACCCTGGTATCCTGGCAGCCATGGCGGGCGGCTGTGTCCTGATCGCTGTACTGGCCGCGGGGCTGGCGGCGGCACGGGCATCGCGCACCGATCCCGCCATCGTCATTCGGTCCGGAGGCTGACATGCGTTTTCTGAAAGTTGCCACCCTGTCCGCGGCCCTCTGCACTGCGGCCCTGGCGACCGGTTTGCCAGGAGAGGTCGTGGCGCAAGATCAAGAACCCTGGGATCGCGAGTTCTGGGACCCGCACGGGGCCTTGCCGGGTCAGATCGATCTGCCGATCCCCTGCGGCGGCAAGATGTCGTTCATCCGCGTCGACACGCCGGTGACGCCGGGCGATCCGCTGGCCGACCGGCCGCTGGTGCTGGGCGGGGGAAATCCGGATACAGCCTATTCTGACTATTTCCGGTCCGCGCATCTCAGGGGCGGCTTCACCGATGCCGATGGCCAGGCCTTCTTCTACATCGCCAAATACGAAGTCACGATGGACCAGTGGCAGGCCATCGCCTCGTCAGGGGATGACTGCCCAAATCCAAACAAAGGCGGCGCCCGGCCCCAGGGCAATGTCAGCTGGTTCGACGCGGTGTCGCTGACCCGGGTGATGACCGAATGGGTGCGCCTGGTGCACCCAGACGCCATGCCCACCGAGGACGGCGCGCCGGGCTATGTCCGCTTGCCCACCAACGCGGAATGGGAGTTTGCCGCCCGCGGCGGCACCGCCCTCAGCGATGAGGCGCAGTTCCGCGACACACTTCCCCCAATGCCCGAGGGTGTGGGTGCCTATGCTTGGTATGCCGGGCGGCGGTCGTCCAACGGCTCGCTCCGGCCGATCGGGATGAAGCTGACAAACCCCTTGGGAATGGACGGGGTCTTCGGCGGGGTCGAGGAGATTGTGCTGGATCCCTACCGCCTGAACACGCTGGGCCGCCTGCACGGCCAGGTGGGGGGCTTCGTCACCCGCGGCGGGTCGGTCGCGACGCCCGAGGGCGAGCTGTCCAGCGCGCTTCGCTATGAATGGTCCTATTTCGACCCGCTCAGCGGCGCCGCCAACACGGCCGAGACCATCGGCGCCCGGCCGGTGATCGCGGTCAACGTGAACACCACGCCCGGCCGCACCCAGGAGATCCGCGATCGCTGGGCCCAGGGGGCCAACGCCAACCCCGAGTTGGAGGGCGATCCCCTGGCCGTGCTGGACCTGGTGCGCGAGCGTCAGACCGACCGCCAGTTGCTGGACGAGCTGGAGTTCGTGCGTGGCTCGATCGTGGCCGACCGCCGCGACCGCCAGGAAGCCGCCGACCGGGGGCTGCGCCTGTCCATCCTGAACGGCGCCGTGCTGACCGAATGGATGCGCCGCGCGGCCGAGGATGTGCGCCGCCAGCAGGTGGTGCGCGATATCCTGTCCGAAGGCCTGGGCACCGCGCTGGAACAGCCCGGCGACCAGGAGGAGGTGGCCCGCCAGGACGCCAAGATCGGGTTCAGCCAGGCCGAGCTGGACTTGGCCTCGGGCATCTACATGGACACGCTTTTTGGCATTGCCGACGACAACGAGACGGACCGCATCAAATCGCAGGCCGCGCTGCTGACGGCAGAGCTGACCCAAAGCGGTCAGGCCGAGATGGCCATCGCCGTGGCGCGGTTCGTCACCAACCTGACCCGGGTGCAGGACAGCCCGGGCCGCACGCGCACCGAATTGCTGCAGGACGCGTTGGAGTGACCGATGGCTGACAGCGCCCATGATGACCCCATCCCCGCCGAACTGGACCGCTGGAATTGGGGCGCGTTCTTCCTGACCTGGATCTGGGGGCTGGGCAACAAGGTCTGGATTGCCCTGTTCGCGCTGATCCCTGGCATGAACTTTATCCTGATGATCGTCCTGGGTCTGCGCGGCAGCCAGATGGCCTGGCGCGCCGGGAACTGGCGCGACGAAGCGGACTTTCGCTACACCCAGAAGGTCTGGGCCTGGGTCGGCGCGGGGCTCTGGGCTTTTATGCTGGTCTTTGGGTTAGGGATTTTCGTGCTCGTGGGCTCGATCACCAAGAACTCCGAGGCATACCGGATGGGCATGGCGGCCCTGGAGGACAGCCCCGGGGTGGCCGAGGTCTTCGGCACGCCGCTGGAAGCCGGCTGGTTCGTCGCGGGCAGCATCTCGACCAAGTCCGACGCCGGGGGCCGCAGCGGCGAGGCGAGCCTCAGCATCCCGATCAGCGGGCCGCTGGCATCGGGCGATGCCAAAGTCGAGGCCGTGCTGGTCCGCGGTGAATGGCGGCTGGAGGCGGTGATCGCCATCCCCGACCAGGGTCCGACCATCGTGGTCCACGGCATCTCTCAATAGGCGGGCTGATCAGCGCCCAGATTCCCCACTAGCGAGCAGGCGGCGGGATGTCGCCCAGATGCCGCCCGGGCGGCAGTGTTCCCAGCGCCGGGAAGGGCATGGCGCCGAAACTGCGGTAGAGGCTGTCGTGGATCGTCACGCTGGGCTTGATCAGCGGCCAGACCCGCTCGCGCAGGAACTTCTGGTCGGCGGTGCGGCTTTCGGTGCTGGGCGCGTAAGTGTAGCCGTCCAACAACTTGGCGAGTGGGGGCAGGGCGTTGGCGACCCCGCCCCAGAGCCCCGCCAGGATCAAATCGGTCTGGGCTGCGTGATCGCGCATGACGTGGAAATGCGTGCCGGCCGATAGCCATGCATCGACGGCGACGCGCTCGCGGACGCTGACGACCGAGTCCGCATCGCGCACCAGGAAGCGGCGGACAGCCGGGTCTTGCAGGGCGCGAAAGCGCCAGAACAACCCATCTGCAAACCGCTCTGGCGCGGGCATGACCTGGACCTGAGCGCCGAGGGCGCGGAGCGCGTCCAGCAGGTCCGCAGGCTGATCTGGTCCCGTGTAGATCCGCGCCCGCCAGGAGGGGTAGACGAAGGGGGTCGCCCGGGCGTTCTGCAGGACGCCCTCGCGATAGCGCGCGCCATCCCCAAACAGCGAGAAGGCGATGATGTTTTCGTCCGGGCGGTCGCCCCGAAAGGGCGGGACAGGGGGCAGCGCCGCGGCGGTATCACGTCCCTGGTGATCGGCCATGACGGTGGCATCGCGGAGCGCCAGCGCCCGCTCCCCAGACTTGCGCGCGGCCTCGGTGTTGCCCAATTGCCCGTGCCCGTCCGCCAGGCCGTCCAGGATGTTCAGCCGCGCCGGGTCGGCCGCATGAAGGGCGTCCAGATGCCCGATCGCCTCGGCCGGGCGGCCCGTGCGCAGAAGCGACATGGCCAGGTTCTCGCGTGCGCGGTCGTTTTGGGGGTCCAGGGTCAGGTAATGCTGGAACGCCTCGACCGCGTCCGCCCAGGCGGCGGTCACGAAACACAAGAGGCCCAATCGCCAGTAGTCGCGCGGCTCCGGTGGGTGGGTCCGCAGGACCTGGCGCTGGCGGCTCAGAGCCTGGACAAAGCGGCCGTCGCGGCGCAGCCGCTCGATCTCGGCCCGCTCAGCAGCCGGGTCCGGATTCGACACAGCACTCTTCGGTCAGGAAATCGATCAGGTCCTGCATCACCAGGTAGTTTGCGGTGCAGTAATGGGTCGTGCCCTCGCGCCGGCGCACGATCATCTCGGCCGTCTCAAGGTATTTCAGGTGATGTGATAAGGTTGAGCCTGGGATGCCCATCCGCTCCTGAATCCGACCCACCGGAAGGCCGTTCGGACCCGCGCGCACCAACAGTCGATAGACCTCGAGACGCACGGGACTGCCGATTGCCTCGAGCCCCGTGGCCGCTTTTTCCAACGTCGTCATGGCGCGACCATCCATGCCACCAAGGTACTTGTCAACGCGCACCAATCCAGGCATGCTTTTCGCATCTTCAACAGTAAGAAAGGAGGTGATCCAATGTCGAGTGAGACTTTGGAGAAGTTAGGTGGAACAATCCGGGGAGTGACCTGCTAGGAGCAGCCTCCTTTCCGGTTGGAACCGGACTGGCCTGAACGCCTTAAGGCGCGTAGGGCCTAACCATCCGACCACTCCAGCTCACGCAGGGCCGCCCCCGGGCGGCCCTGTTTCTGTTTGGGCGTATGTCTTTGGGTTGGCGCGTTTGGGGGAGCCTCTTTGGGGGGACGGGTTTGGGCGAGCGTCTTCGGGGATGCGGCGCGCGCCCCCCTGCCGGTACCGCGGCGGTCTGGACATCCCAAGGGCCCACCCACCCGCGCGCGCCGCCTCAACCCTTTGGCTTCGCCCCGCGATCACCGGGCAGCGGCCAACGCTGGCTGATCAGTGCCTGGGTTCGGACGCCCCAGTGAAACCGGCCATAGCGGCGATCGAAAAGCTCGGCCGCCACATGCGCCGCCATCACCCGGCGGACCTGGTCGTCGGCGGGCACATCCGGTGCGTCGAGACTGAACGCTTTGGCGATGCCATTGTACGCGGCCTCGCGCCGATCCGTGTCGCCGAAGCGCCAGGCCTGGACCAGTTCCGTCAGCGCCTGGGTTTGCGGCGACGAATAGCGGTTCACCAGGGCCTGGCTGGCGAAGGCAATCGCCAGGCCCGAGACAATGGCCAATCCGATCATGGCGGCTACGGTCATGGGCAGGTCACCGTGATTGCCGGGGGTTGGGTGGCGCATTCGGCCGGCGCCACAACAGCCGCCAAAGTCGACTTTCTGTGCATACAGGTGCGGTACAGGTGCTGCACACTTGCGGTACAGGTGCTGTACGCGTGCTGTACGGGTGGAATCCCAGCGCCAGGCCGGGATGCCCGCGCGGCGGAGACCGCGATTTTTACTCCATCACCGGGATTGAGAAGTCCGCGCCCTCCTTGACGCCAGACGGCCAACGCGCGGTGATCGTCTTGGTCCGCGTGTAGAATTTGAAGGCGTCGGGCCCGTGCTGGTTGAGGTCGCCAAAGGCCGATTTCTTCCAGCCGCCGAAGGTGTGATAGGCCAGCGGCACCGGGATCGGCACATTAACACCGACCATTCCGATATTGATTCTATTGGTAAAATCACGCGCGGTGTCCCCGTCACGGGTGAAGATGGCGGCGCCGTTGCCATATTCGTGGTCCATCGCCATGCCCAGCGCCTGCTCGTAGCTGTCGGCGCGGACGGTGGACAGGACGGGCCCGAAGATTTCCTGCGTGTAGATGTCCATGTCGGTGGTGACGTTGTCGAACAGGCAGCCCCCGATGAAGTTACCGTCTTCGTAACCTTGAAGTGAGAAATTACGGCCATCGACGACGAGGTTGGCGCCCTCTTCGATGCCACGGTCGACCAGACCTTTGACGCGGTTGTAGGCGTCGCGGGTGACCAGGGGGCCGAAATCGACGTCGTTGCCAGCTGTGTAGGGGCCGATTTTCAGGCTTTCGACGCGGGGGGCGAGTTTCTCGATCAGCCGGTCTGCAGTTTCATCACCGACCGGGACGGCGACCGAGACCGCCATGCAGCGCTCGCCTGCTGCGCCATAGGCGGAGCCGATCAGGGCGTCGACGGCCTGGTCCATGTCGGCGTCCGGCATGACGATCATGTGGTTTTTGGCGCCGCCAAAGCACTGGACCCGTTTGCCGGCGGCACATCCGCGCGAGTACACATAGGCCGCGATCGGGGTCGAGCCGACAAAGCCCACGGCGCCGATATCCTCGTCGTCGAGGATCGCGTCGACGGCTTCCTTGTCGCCGTTCACGATGTTCAGGACGCCGGCGGGCAGGCCCGCTTCGATCAGCAGTTCGGCCAGCATCAGGGGCACCGAGGGGTCACGCTCGGACGGTTTGAGGATGAAGGCATTGCCACAGGTGAGCGCTGGGCAGAACTTCCACATCGGGATCATGGCGGGGAAGTTGAAGGGTGTAATTCCAGCAGCAATTCCAACGGGTTGGCGCATGGAGAACATGTCGATACCGGGGCCCGCGCCGTCGGTGAATTCGCCCTTCAGCATGTGGGGTGCACCGACGCAGAACTCGGCCACTTCCAGGCCGCGCTGCACGTCGCCCTTGGCGTCGGGGATGGTCTTGCCGTGCTCGCGGCTGAGGGCTTCGGCCAGCTTGTCCATGTCGCGGTGCAGCAGGTCGACGAACTTCATCATCACGCGGGCGCGGCGCTGGGGGTTCTGCGCGGCCCAGGCGGGTTGGGCGGCCTTGGCGTTCTCGACTGCCGCGCGCACCTCGGCCGCCGAGGCCAGCGGGCACTTGGCCTGCACCTCGCCGGTGGCCGGATTGAAGACATCCGCAAAGCGCCCCGATGTGCCCGAGACATGCTGGCCGCCAATGAAATGGGTGAGTTCGGTCGTCATGCGTAGGCTCCTCCGCGCGCTCTTGGTTGAGCGCTTCGTTCCGTGTTTTGGCGCTGCGGTCAAGGGCACGGATGGGGGAATCACATTGGCGCCGACGAAGGGGCGCCAAGGACAGGGGAAGCCAGAGCATGGGTGCGTGCCACAAGCACTACAGATAGGTTGCGGACAGCGATCGAACACAAAATGCTGTTGACACCCAGGGGTGAGCGCAGTACGCGTTCGTTCACAGGTGCTTCAGACGCGGTGACGCATCATCTGACGTTAGGACGGGGTCGTGCACGCGGCCCCGTCTGCGTTTGAGCGGTTAGATCCGGGATGAAGACGTCAGGTGCTCAGACGCGGTCCATGCATGCACCCCGAAGGGCACCCCTGACGTCTTCCCGGTCGCAAAGGTCCGAAGACCCCGCGCCCCGACCAACCGGCCTTTGCTCGCCCACTTGAGTGTCAATCGCACCTTTCGATACGCTCAATCCACAAGTCGGTGACCAAGAAACCACCTAGCCGTTTGGATCCGCCCAGTCTTGCAACCAGACGCATCCCGTCCCACCGACCGAAGCCTGCAAGACGTCGGCCGAACCACCCCGAGAGATGTCCCGGCCTGAGATCAACCACTTCGAAGAAGTCCCCGATCCCGGCGCCTCTTGCCTTTCGGCCCTCAGCACTAAGTACAAGCTGTGCGAATCTTTGCTTGGACGCAATTGCTATTCGAAGCCTTTGCGCAATTTCTTGGGGATAAAGCCGCGGATATCCAGTGGATACTATTGTGGAAAACTCTCTTAGTAGAGCTGCACAAAGATCTTAGAGCCTCTATTTGAAACAACACATCAAGCCGCAAGGCATCAATTGATGGCCAAATCGCGCACATAGGTCGCGCGCAACCGCGCCGCGACCTCACCGTCCATGCTCAATGTCGTGTCCAGCAGCGCGACGAGCGCGGCGCATATGTCCGCCTCTGGCGCAAGCTCGGCCAATGCTTCGCGATGTTTCGGATCGCCGCCATTCGCGATCAGCCGGTTCATCACCACCTGCCAATCCTCTGCCGTGGCCGCGGTGACATCCGCAGGACGCCCGCTGGCCGTGGCCATCGCCGACAGCAGCAGCGCGCCCTGTTGGTCCAGGGGACGAAGATAATCAAAAATCCGCTCACCCAGGCCCGGCGGACCTGCAAGCGCAAACTGATTGCAGGCAGCCCGTCCTTCGTTCTCCAAGATTTGGCGGTGCAGATCGCGGGACAAGGTGACGATCTCGACAAGGTCATCGTCGTCGGCCTGCAGCAGGGCCTCGCCGTTCTCTTTGCGCAGGTCTGACATGAAAACTTGGCTGATCTCTGCGATTTGCGCCGCGGGAGCGCCACCGACAGCCATACCGGCCAGTCGCTCGACCAGCCGGTCATAACGCTGTGGATAGTGTTCCTTCAGCGCTTTGAAGACGGACAAGTCCTGTTCTTGAAGCTGCGCATCCATTTGCGCGGCCATGGCGTCCAGGTCGATGCGCGGCGCCGATGGTTGGTCCGCAGACGGCGTTTGCCCGTCAGCCAGGTCACCTTCGACCGGTTGTTCATCCGAGGTGCTCGATCCAATCGGATCGGTGATACCACGCAAGCCCGGTTCGAACAGAAACCAGAAACCTCCGGCGATCAGGGCCACAGCGATAATCGCGCCAACGATGCGAATGTTCATGACGCGAGCCTATGCCCTAGCGGAACAACCCCTTCAACAGCGATTTTACCACAGTACGCCCCAACTGAGACCCGGCGGAACGCATGGCAGATTTGGCCGCTGCTTCGAAGATCGTGTCGCCCCGGCGCCGGGATTGTGCTTTGCGCACGCGTTTCGACGGCTTAGCGGGGTTGTAGCGCTTCCCCTTGGAGTACTTGCCGCCGAAGGTCCGCGCGGCGGACAACTCTTCTGCGTCGACCTCTGCGTCCGCTTCGGCCTTGCGGGCGGCGCGGGCGGCCAGGATCTCGTAGGCGCTTTCGCGGTCGGCCAGCGTGTCGTAGAGGCCCGCCACCGGCGATTGCGCAATCGCTTGGGCGCGCACCATCGCATCGCATGGCCCCAAGCGGGAGGCGGGCGGGCGGATCAGCGTGCGCTCGACCACGGACGGCACCCCCTTTTTCTCAAGCGTCGACACCAGTGCTTCGCCGACGCCGACCTCCAGAATCGCCCTATCGGTTTTGAAAGCGGGATTCGGCCGAAAGGTCTCTGCCGCGGCCTTCAGCGCCTTACGGTCCCGGGGGGTATAGGCGCGCAGCGCGTGCTGCACCCGATTGCCCAACTGACCCAGGATGTCGTCAGGCACGTCGGCCGGGTTTTGGGTGATGAAGTAGACCCCGACGCCCTTGGATCGGATCAGGCGAGCGACCTGTTCAACCTTGTCCAAAAGCGCCTTGGGCGCGCCTTCGAACAGCAGGTGTGCCTCGTCGAAGAAGAAGACGAAGAGGGGTTTGTCCGGATCGCCAACCTCGGGCAGTTGTTCGAACAGTTCGCTCAGCAACCACAGTAGAAATGTGGCGTAGAGGCGCGGCGACTGCATCAGTTTGTCGGCCGCCAGGATATTGATGCGGCCGCGCCCGTCTGGCGTGGTGGCAATCATGTCTGACAGCTCCAGTGCCGGCTCGCCAAAGAACTGGTCACCGCCCTGGTTCTCCAGCACCAGCAGGCGGCGCTGGATTGCCCCGATCGACGCAGTGGAGACATTGCCGTACTTAAGGCTCAATTCCTTGGCCCGTTCGCCAACATGGACCAGCATGGCCCGCAGGTCGGCCATGTCTAAAAGGGCCAGGCCGTCCTCGGCCGCAACGCGGAAGACGATGTTCAGCACGCCTTCCTGCGTTTCGTTCAGCTCCAGCAGGCGCGACAGCAGCAGGGGGCCCATTTCGATCACGGTGGTCCGCACGGGATGGCCCTGCTGCCCAAACATGTCCCAAAACACGGTGGGGTAGGCGCGATAGTCATAGTCGTCGAAGCCGATCTTCAGGGCCCGCTCGATCAACTTGTCGTGCAATTTGTGTGTGTGCGAGCCCGCCTGCGCCAGCCCTGACAGGTCACCTTTGACGTCTGACATGAAGACCGGAACGCCAGCATCCGAGAAACCCTCTGCCAGGATCTGCAAGGTTACGGTTTTGCCGGTCCCGGTGGCCCCAGCGATCAGGCCGTGGCGATTCGCGTATTTGAGCGGAAGCGTCTGCGCATCGGCATAATCTGTCCCGCCACCGCCCACGAACAGCTTTGCATTCTTTGACATAGAAACTCCCCCAGCGCGCACTCTCGTGCGTATTCGACACAATGTTCCTGTTTAGATACAATTTGTTAACGTTTAAAGTTCAGAGTTTTCTTGCGTTAGTCGGATCTTCCGGCTCTCGCACCTCCTCCCTGTCGAACTGGCCGCGCCTTGTGCGCGGCCTTTTTTTCATGCCTTCCGCCCAAATCTTGCCGAAAAGCCGTTGACGGCGGGGCAACCTTGGGTAGTCTCTCCGCCAGCCGGCCCAGTTCGGCAGGGAGAGTACGAGCGAAAAGCTCACAAAAAGGGGTGCATCGGCGCCCCTTTTTATTTCGGGTCAAGACTGCCCGCTTGATTTGCCGGGCGCCGCTTGGCAAGAGGGCGCCCGAACAATGCACGCCACCGAGGATGCTTGCCTTGACCCGTTTGTCGATTTGTTTCGTTGCTATGGTGATGGCGCTTGGCCTTGCATCGCCGAGCCTGGCCCAGAACCCACCACAGGAAGTACTGCGCGCGACGCATGGCGACTGGGAGGTGCGCTGCATCGATGGCACCGACGTCTGCGCGATGTCTCAGTTGGGTTCGACCGAAGCGGGTGAGCGGGCGCTTTTGGTGACAGTTCAGCGCATTTCGGGCGTCACCGCGGATAACGGCATTACGATCCCGGGCGCCATGACGGTGCAGGCGCCGCTGGGTATCCTATTGCCGTATGGAATCAGGTTGAAGATCGACGCTGATCCTGTGGTGCCGCTGCCCCTTAACCGGTGTCTGCCCGCTGGATGCATCAGCCAGGCACCGATGCAGGAGGAGGCCGTGGCCAAGATGAAAGCAGGCTCCACGGCCGTCTTCGGGTTCTTCCTGGACCAGGAGATTATCGTAAACATCTCGCTGCGCGGCTTTACCAAAGCTTACAACTCGCTGACGCCCGTGAATGCGAACAATCAGTAAACTGGCCTAAGCCTGGCGCCCTTTAGGCGCCGGCCCATCGGCGGAATGCCAAACAGGCATTCAAGCCGCCAAAGGCGAACGAGTTAGACAAGGCCGCGTTCACCTGTTGCTCCCGCGCCTCGTTCGGCACGATGTCCAAGCCGATATCCGGATCTTCAACGGCATGCCCGATCGTCGGTGCGATGACACCTTCTTTCAGGGCAAGGATGACCGCCATCGCCTCCAATGCACCTGCTGCACCGATGGCGTGGCCGTGCATCGACTTGGTCGACGACACCGCAACATCGCTGGCGGCGTTCCCCAGGACGGTGCGAATTGCCGATGCCTCGACCCGATCGTTCAGTGCCGTGGCCGTACCATGCGCGTTGATGTATCCGATATCTGCGGGCGCTAGGCCGCCATCGTCCATCGCCGTGCGGATCGCCCGTGCCGCGCCGTCCAGCGACGGCTGCACGATGTCGCCCGCATCTGCGGTCATCCCGAAACCAACGATCTCGGCCAGAATGTCCGCGCCGCGCGCCGTTGCCCGCTCCAAGGCTTCGAGAACCAGCACGGCCGCACCTTCGCCCAGCACCATGCCGTCCCGATCCTTCGAGAACGGCCGGCAGCCCGTGGTCGACATGACCCTCAGGCCCTCCCAGGCCTTCAGCCCGCCAAAGCACAGCAACGACTCTGTGCCACCGGTCACAGCGGCGGCGCAGACGCCCGATCGCACCAGGTGGAATGCCTGGCCGATCGCGTGATTGGCAGACGAGCACGCTGTCGACACCACGTAGGCCGGGCCCTGCAACCCGTGCGCCATCGAGATTTGGCTGACAGGTGCATTGCTCATCAGACGTGGCACGATGAAGGGATGCACCCGGTTCTTCATCTCGTGGTAGACGGCGTAATAGTTCTCGTCTTGTGTGGCCAAGCCCCCCATCGCCGAGCCCAAGACCGTCGCGACACGCGGTGCTTCGGCCTCGCCAACCTCCAGCCCTGCCTGCTCGATCGCTTCCTTCGCGGCGATCAGCGCCATCTGACTGACCCTGTCCAGCAGGGCAAGCTCGGAGCGCGTGAAGTGGTCTTCGCCCGAGAACTGGCTTGCTTCGCCGAAGATCTTGACCATCAGACGTTCAGGATCGAAACGGGAAATAGGCTTGATCCCTAGCCGCCCTTCGCTCAGGCCATCCGCGTGTGCGCGAAAGCCCGTCCCCAGCGCCGAAACGGTGCCGACGCCGGTGATAACAACGCGGCCAGCGTTGCTCACGTGTCTGCTTTCGCCTTGATCAGCTTTTCAACCTCTTCAACGACTTTGCCGAAAGTCGACAGATCAAACTCTGAAGCGGCTGGATCGTTCGCATTGTAAGGCACGGAAATGTCGAATTTCTCTTCGATGGCGAAGACAACCTCGACCAGGGCCAGAGAGTCCAAACCCAGATCGTCCATGCTCGTTGTGTCGCTGATCTCCGAGGAGTCCACCATGGCTTGTTCGGCGACGATGTCGGCCAACGCAGCTTTGATACCGGCGGTGTCCAGATCCGTCATGGCTCCCCCCAAGGTGCGCCTGCAGCGCGCCTCTTAACACAATCGTGAGCCCGTTAAAGCCCCAGCTTCTTACGAATTTCTTCCATCTGCGCCAGGACCCGCGGCAGGCGTTTGACGGCCATGATCTCACGTATGGCCCGCTCCCTGTCCGTCGCTGGCATGCCCATCATCACCGAGCGGGGGCGGATATTGCTGGCTACCATTGTCGCGGCAGCGCAAACGACGTCAGAGCCGATGTCGACATGATCCGCCACGCCCACGCGGCCCCCCAGAACGACCCTGTCACCCACCGTGGTGCTGCCGGCAATGCCGACCTGGGCGCAAATCAGACACATCTGACCGATCTGGACGTTATGTGCGATCTGGACCTGGTTATCGATCTTGGTGCCTGAGCCTATGCGCGTCGGGCTAAGCGTCCCTCGATCGATTGTGGTGCCTGCACCGATCTCCACATCGTCGCCGATTTCAACCGGCGCCAGCGAGTGGATGCGCAGAAAGCCCGAGCTGTTTTGGGCAGACACCTCACCCGTTGCGCGTACCGCCTCGACCGAGCCACGCTGTGGTGGTTCGAAGGAAAAGCCGTCCGCGCCGATCACCGCGTTTGGTTGCGCGATGAAGTCATCCCCGATGCGGCATTGGGCGCCAATGCGGGCACCAGAATGCAACAAGGCGTTTTTGCCGATTTGAGCATCGTTGCCGATGCTGACATGGGACGCGATTACCGCACCGTCGCCAATACGGGCATCGGAACCAATGACCACGAGCGGGCCAATGGCAGCGCCTTTACCGATCACTGCCGTCCGGTCGACGATCGCACTGGGGTGGATGCCGGGTGCACGCGCGTTGGCATCGTCTAGCGACCTGGTAACAGCAGCAAGGGCCACTCGGGGCCGTTCAGCGATCAAAGCGGCCTGCAGATCAAAGGCTGCCGGATCGGCGCCTTGCCAAAGCACCGCCACCCGTGCGGATGACGCCGTCATGGCGTCGGCGTAATCTTCGGACAAAGCGATGGCCAGATCGCCGTCGCCGGCCTGATCTGGCGGGGCAGGGCGCCCAACCGTAGCCGCACCGTCGCCCACCAGCTTTAGCCCCGTGGCGTCCGCAAGATCCTGCATGGAAACAATCGTCATCGCGGCCGCGCACCCCAAAAGAACCGCGTCCTTCTAGCGAGGACGCGGTCGGCATTGCAAGGCTGGAGAGGTGTGACCCTTACTCGGCTTATTCGACGATGCTGACGCCTGCCCGGATCAGCGCGGCGGCAATCTTCTTGTCCCGGCCGTAGATATCACCGCGGAACTGTTCGACGCCTTGGTCATCGATCCAGGCCGAGCGATATGTCAGGTGCACCGGCAGTGGCTCGTCCAGATTCACACGGCGCTCGCGCCTTGTGTTCAGTACCTGCTGAAAGAACCCTTCCGGATCAGTTTCTTGTCCTGACAACAGATGGGCCGCCAGCTCGTGGGGCTTCTCAACCCGGACGCAGCCGTGGCTGTAGGCGCGAACATCGCGTTGGAACAGCCGTTTGGACGGCGTGTCGTGCAGATAGATCGCGAACTGGTTCGGGAACATGAACTTCACGGTGCCCAAAGCGTTGCCGCTTCCGGGCCTTTGTGTGATGCGCCCGGGGAAGGTCTCTGGCGTCACCGTGCTCCAGTCGACGACGCTGGCATCGGCGCCGACCAAGCGCATGCCCTTTGCGTCCATATACGTGGGGTCGGCCTGCAGCTTGGGTAGAATCTCCTCGGTGGCGATCGAGCGCGGGACGTGCCAACTGGGGTTGATGACCATGTGGTCCATCACATCCGAGAACTCGGGCGTGCGGTGGCGTCGCGCCTGGCCGACCACACCGCGCGACGTGAACTCGGCCTCGCCATTGTTCATTACCGCCATGGTGAACCCGGCGAGATTGACCATGATATGGCGCTCGCCCAAGTCGCGGTTCATCCAGCGCAGCCGCTCCAAGTTCACAGCGATCTGTTCCGCCCGCGTGCTGCGCGAGACGTTCAGCTGGCGCAGCGTAGCTGGGCCGATCACGCCGTCTAGATTCAAGCCGTGTCGGGCCTGAAACCGCTGAAGTGCTTCAACCATTGGCTGGTCGAAAAGTGTCTGGTCAAAGGCCGCGACGGGCACATCCGTTGCCGTGTCATTCGCGGCGATCTGTGTGCCATCGGCCGCACCGTTTGCCTGGCGATCATAGATATTGGGATCCAAATCGCCCATCGCGGTCAGGCGCGCGCGCGCCTCCGCCACGCGGGCATTTCTGTCGCCCGGCCGCATGGTGCGCCCGCCGCTGACAGGCTCCCCCCAGATCCCTTGACCCCCGAGCATGCGAAACGCAGCAAAGCGCTCGACCAACCGGCGATAAGCAGGATCGGCCGGCGGCAGGCTTTCCAGGTGCACCGTCATATCGCTGGCTGCACCCGCAGCTCTGACCAGGGCACCGGCGTCAGGTCGCTCCGGGAACACATGCAGTTCGCGGTCGACGCGCTTAGGCTCCAGCAGGCCAGAACCGACATCCGTGGCATAAGCGATGTACGCCTGGGTCAGGGCAACCTCCAACGCAGGGCCTGGGGTTGCCATCTGTGCGCTCAGCGCGTCGGGGGCGTACTTGGCAACTGGCAGTGCGTGGTCGCCGGCGCGGCTAAGGACGTCAATCAATTGACGTGCCGTGGGCGATACAGTGCCGTCATCGGTCAGCCAGATTGGCGCGTAGCCGCGGGCCATGTAGGCGGCGGCCACAGGACTGTCTGCACCAAAGGCCGCGTCGATGCTTTGCTTCAGTGCCGCCGCTGCGGGACTGAGTGGCGCCGGTGTGGTCACTGATGCTGGCGCCGGCGAGGCACCCGTCGATGATTGCGATTGTGCTGCTAGCGGCAGTGGCATTGTTGCCACTGCAACCACCGATAGACCCAATGCTGCCCACTGCCGCAGCGAATAGCGATGCGTGATCATCCTGTCACCACTGTTGCCGAATTACGACTTGCCCGATTTGCACAGAATTCAACGTGTTTGGCGGCGGCACGTCAACGCCGTGTTAAGCCCTGACGGGCAGAAAACGCGTGGTCATGGGCAATGTGCCACAGTGATCCGGGCGTCAGAAGAACGCTTTCGACGACATCGGCGGTGATAGCAGCTGATTCGCGTTGCAGGACTACAACTTGGCAACCGAATCCCGCTGTGGCACACCGCAAATGTGGCAGGCGAGAAGAGTGGCAAAAGTCACAGCGGGTCATCGGGACGAGTACATGAGCAGTTCTGTTTTCACTGAGTTTAAACTCACGCGTCGGCGTGCATTGCAGGGTGCAGCAGCAGCCGCTGCCGTTGCATTGAGCGCGCCATCCTTGGCGCAGGCGCGTGGGAATTTTCGCGCGCTGTCCGTGGTCAACCACCGCACCGCCGAAAAGTTGAACAGCGTCTATTGGATCGACGGGCAATACGTGCCCGAGGCGATGGAGGCGTTCAATTACATCCTGCGCGACTGGCGCGAGGATCTGATGATCGCGATCGATCCGCTGACCATCGACATCATGGCCGGCACGCAAAAACTGTTGGACACGGACGAACCCTTCCAGGTGGTGTCCGGCTACCGCAGTCCCCAGACGAACGCGCTGCTGCGCAGTCGCTCAAGGGGCGTTGCAAGAAATTCCTATCACACCCGCGGCATGGCCGTGGATCTGACGATGGACGATCGGACCGTCTACCAGATGGCGTCGGCGGCGATGTCGTTGGGTGCTGGCGGTGTGGGGCGCTACACGCGGTCCAAGTTTATTCACGTTGACAGTGGACCAGTGCGCGACTGGGGCCGCTAGCGCCTGTATAGGCGCTGACGCCGCAACGTATCCTTAGCTGGTGAATGAGCTTCTGAACGTCATTCTGGCGGTCGAATAGTTATGCATGCCGGCCGCCCCTGGCGGGACTGCGCGGCTTTGCGCTTTTCCGACCAACAGCGCACGGTGACGGATCTTTAACCTTCAAGTTTTAGACAAATGCCCGCTAACCGGTAAGCACACCTACGACGATCTCCCCTCGGCTGGTAGCGCCGTTGAGGGGGCGGGGAATACGACAGTACTGTCGCCTTGCATTCGTTGCCCACGACCCAAAGGCAACACTGATCAACTGGCCTGGGCTACGGCCCGGCTCCTCCAGAAAGAGCAGACCGCACCGACCACACCCGTTCAGGGCCGTGTGGTGCCGTCGCCTTCCACGAGGTACTTGAAACTCGTCAGCTGTTCCGCGCCGACGGGCCCGCGGGCGTGCATCTTTCCCGTGGCGATGCCGATCTCGGCGCCCATGCCAAACTCGCCCCCATCTGCAAACTGTGTCGAGGCGTTGCGCATCAGGATGGCGCTGTCCAACCGCTGGAAGAAGCGGTCCGCGGCGGCGTCCTCCTCGGTGATGATGCAATCCGTATGCGAGGAGCCGTAGGTGCGGATATGCTGGATGGCCGCGTCCAGGTCGTCGACCACGCGGGCTGCGATCTTCATGTCCAGATATTCGCAACCCCAATCGTCCGCCGTGGCGGGCCGCGAGCCCGCAATCCCGTCTGTGGCCACCTCGACCCCAGCGGCCATAAGCGCCTGGATCACATCTTGTCCGATCGTCATCGCCTCACGGTGGATCAGCAAGCATTCGGCGGCGCCGCAGATGCCCGTGCGCCGGGTCTTGGCATTCAGCACCACATCCACGGCCTTGGCCGGATCCGCCGCCTTGTCCAGGAAGATGTGCACGATGCCTTCCAGGTGGGCGAAGACCGGCACGCGGGCCTCCGCCTGCACCAGACCCACCAGGCCCTTGCCGCCACGGGGCACGATTACATCGATCGTCTCGGTCATGCGCAGCATGTGCGCCACCGCGGCGCGGTCCCGCGTCGGCACCAGCTGGATCGCATCAATTGGCAAGCCCGCAGCCAGCAGACCCTGCTGAAGGCAGGCGTGGATCGCACCCGAGGAATGAAAGCTCTCGGATCCACCGCGCAGGATCGCGGCATTGCCTGATTTCAGGCACAGCGCACCGGCATCCGCGGTCACGTTCGGCCGGCTCTCGTAGATCACGCCGATCACGCCCAGCGGCGTGCGCACACGGCGGATGTTTAGGCCGGAGGGCATCGACCACGAGGCCATGACCGAGCCGACCGGATCGGCTTGATCAGCGACCGACATCAGGCCCTGGCGCATCCCTTGGATCCGGTCCTCGGTCAGCAGCAGCCGGTCTAGCATGGCCGATGACAGGCCCTTGTCCCGGCCGAAGGCCATGTCGCGGGCGTTCGCTTCGATGATCGTGTCCTGGGCGTCCATGACCGCGTCGGCGGCTTGTTCCAGGGCGCGGACCTTGGTCTCGGGGCGCGTCTCGGCCAGCGTCGCCGCAGCGGCCCGGGCGCGGGCGCCGATATCGTCCATCAGCGCGCTGACATCTGCCGGTGTCTCTACGTTCATGGCAATCTCCCCTCAGTCCGCCCAAACGACCATATCGTCTGCGTGGACCATGCCGGCGCGGCCTGGATAACCCAGCCGGGCGGCGATGTCATGGCTGTGCAGCCCGATGATCCGTGTGGCCTCGGGTGCGCTGTAGGTGGCCAACCCTGATGCGACCACGGTGCCATCCGCGGTGGCGATGGCCACCGGATCGCCTCGTCTAAAGTCGCCTTCGACGGCGCGTACGCCTGCGGGCAGTAATGACTTACCCCGGACCAGTGCCTGCACTGCGCCGGGGTCGACAGTCAGGGTGCCCATCGGTTTCATCCCGGCGATCCACTGCTTGCGGGCCGTGCGCGGCTCGGTTGTCGCTCGGAACCAGGTTGTGCGCGCGCCCTGGGCCATGCTGGCTAGCGGGCGGTCGACGTCACCCCGGGTGACGGCCATGGCGCAGCCGCCTTGGGTGGCGATCTTCGCGGCCATAACCTTGGTCTTCATGCCGCCCTTGGCGTCCGCGGTGCCGGTGCCGCCGGCCATCGCCTCGATCTCCGGCGTGATGGCGGTGACCTCGGCCAGATGGCGGGCGGAGCCATCGTCGCGCGGGTTGGCGGTGTAGAGCCCGTCAACATCCGACAGCAGCACCGCCACCTCGGCCTCGGCCATCAGCGCGACCCGGGCCGCCAAACGGTCATTGTCGCCGTAGCGGATTTCGTCGGTGGCAACGGTATCGTTTTCGTTGACGACGGGCACGACGCCTAAGTCCAGCAAGGCCGCCAGCGTTGCCCGGCCATTCAGGTAACGGCGGCGTTTCTGCGTATCCTCAAGCGTCAAGAGCACCTGCGCCGTGGTGATGTCGTGTGGCGCCAGTGCTTCCTCCCAACCTTGGACCAGACGAGATTGGCCGACGGCGGCGGCGGCCTGGCTGGCCTCCAGCGACAGGGGACCGGGCGCCAGTCCCAGCGCGCCGCGTCCCAGCGCAATCGCACCAGAGGAGACCAGCACAAAGCCCTGACCGCGCGCCCGCATCTCGGCCACATCCTGGGCCAGACCGGCCAGCCAATCGCGCCGCAAGCGGCCGGTTACCTGATCGACCAGCAGGGCCGAGCCCACCTTGATGACCACGCGCCGCGCGCGGGTCAGCAGATCTGCGTTACGGGTTTCGGTCACGGCCTCCACGGGACGGCCTCCACCGGCGGTTCGGCCGCGCGGCGGGCGCTTAGGATCTCGCGCCGCGCTGCGCGCAGCAAATCCGTGACGCCGGCGCCCGAGGCCGAAGAGATGACATGCGTGACCGGCACGCCCTCGTCGCGCAGCAGTTCGGCCAGGTCGTCCGCGCTCTGACCGGCCGCGTCCGCCTTCGTCAACGCGACCAGCCGTGGCTTTTCTGCGAGGCCGTGGCCATAGGCGGCCAATTCCGCTTTGATCGTCTGATAGTCCCCCAGCACATCGCCCGAGGTCGCGTCGACCAGATGGATCAGCACCGCGCAACGCTCGATATGGCCCAGAAAGCGATCGCCCAGGCCGTGGCCTTCGTGCGCCCCGGCAATCAGGCCAGGAATGTCGGCGAGCACAAATTCGGCATCGTCCACGCCGACGACGCCCAGATTGGGGTGCAGCGTGGTGAAGGGATAGTCGGCAATCTTCGGGCGGGCGTTCGACGTGGCGGCTAGAAAGGTCGACTTGCCCGCGTTAGGCAGGCCGACCAGCCCTGCATCGGCGATCAATTTCAGCCGCAACCAAATCGTCCGCTCAATCGCTGGCTGGCCGGGATTGGCGCGCCGCGGCGCCTGATTGGTGGCGGATTTGAAATGCAGATTGCCAAAGCCGCCATTACCGCCCTTGGCCAGCAGGACGCGCTGACCCTCTTGATCCAGATCGGCGATCAGCGTCTCCTGATCCTCGTCGAGGATCTGGGTCCCAACGGGCAGGCGCAGGACGATATCGCCGCCGTCTTTGCCCGTGCGCTGGCGGCCCATGCCGTGCTCGCCATTCTTGGCTTTGAAGTGCTGTTGGTAGCGAAAGTCGATCAACGTGTTCAGGCCGGGGATCGTCTCGGCCCAGACATCACCGCCGCGCCCGCCATCGCCGCCATCGGGTCCGCCATACTCAACAAACTTCTCGCGCCGGAAGCTGATGCATCCGGGGCCGCCCGCGCCTGAGCGAATGTAGACCTTGGCGAGATCCAGAAAATTCATGCCTGTCTCTCGCCCCCGGCGGGCGCCGCGTCAAGCGTGCGGGCTGGCCAGTCCGCGCGACGAAGGGCCAAGTCGATGTGGTCGACCTCCTCGCCCCGCGCGGGCACATACTGGCGCGAACGGCCCGTTTGGACGAAGCCCAGCTTTGTTTGAACCGCCAAAGACCCCGGGTTGTCGGCAAAGGCGCCCGAGATGATCTTCGTGGACTTCGCGTGCTCGAAGTAAGTGGCAATCATCGCCGTCGCCGCCTCGGTCATGTAGCCCTGACCCCAAAACGGTTTGCCAAGCCAAAAGCCCAAGTGCCCCGTTACGCCGACGACCCCGATCAGCCCTTCGGTACCAGCGCGCTGGATGGCGTATTCCCACGGATAGTCGACAGCCTGCGCCAGCCAGCTGTGCGCATCGTCCAGCGTGTAGGGGTAGGGGGGGCGCGCAAGCATCCGGGCGACGTCCCATTCGCCGATCAGGCTCGCAATATCTGCCGCGTCTGTGTTTTGCAGCCCACGCAGCAAAAGGCGAGGGGTGTTGATCTTGGGTATCTTGGGCATCGGCTCATCCGGTCGGGCGGCCGGTGCAACGAAAAAGGACCGGTCGCCTCGACCGGTCCTTTGTTGTCTCGTTGGGTCCGGTCAGGGTTATTCAGCGGCCTCGGCCGTTGGCAGCACGGAAATGAATGTCCGACCCTTCACGCCTTTGCGGAAGTTCACGCTGCCCTCGACGGTGGCGAAGATCGTGTGATCCTTACCCATGCCGACGCCGTCGCCCGGCCACCACTTGGTGCCGCGCTGGCGGCAGATGATGTTGCCCGGGATAACGGCTTCGCCGCCAAACTTTTTCACGCCGAGGCGCCGGCCCGCACTGTCGCGGCCGTTGCGGGACGAGCCGCCTGCCTTTTTGTGTGCCATCTCTCGGTCTCCTTACTCGGTCTCGGCGGCGAACGTCGTCGCCTGCTCGATCCAGTTATCACGCTCGATCCGGCCCTTGAAGCTGAGCTGATCGTCCATGAAAGCGATCTCTTCCGGGCCCCACTCGGCAATTTGCCAGAAGTGGAACACGCCGTTCGCGTTCAGCTTTTCCTTCAGCTTCGGGCCGACGCCGGTGATCTTGGTCAGATCGTCGGCCTCACCCTTGGCTTCGTCCAGCAGGTTAGAGGGCCGGGTCAGCGTGGCCGTCTCCGCCGCAGCAGTTTCTTTCGCCGACTCGGTCTTGGCCTCCTCAGCCGGTGTTGCCTCAGGCGCTTCGGCGGCAGGTTTGGCCTTCGGGGCTGCCTTTGCCTTGGGTGCCTCAGCCATGACTTCGGGCATCTCAAATCCGCCCGAGCCGATCGCGGCCTTCACGCCCGAGGCATCCGCGCCGCTGGTCAGGATCTCAGTGATCTTGACCGTCGTCAGGAACTGGCGGTGGCCCTTCAGGCGGCGCGAGCTGTGCTTGCGGCGACGGCGCTTCAGGTTTAGCGTTTTTGGGCCTTTGCCCTGCTCGACAACTTCGGCTTGGACACCGGCCCCGGCGACCGTCGGGCTGCCCATGGTCGGGCTGTCGCCACCGACCATCAGCACGTCATTGAATTGAACGGTCTCGCCAGCGCTGGCCGCCAGACGTTCCACCATCACGGTGTCGTCCTTGGCGACTTTATACTGTTTGCCGCCAGTCTTGATGACTGCGAACATCTGCATCTTCCTTTTTCTGCCGCGCCCTGCGGTGGCCTGAACGGCGCTTGTGCGTGACCTCGGGCTGCGCGTCCTGGTCGGACGTGTCTATCGATCCCGGTCGCCCGGGACGCGCGTATATCTGAGGAGCAGCGTGATATGTCAAGCGAAAGGCGCCGATGCGGGCCCGAAACTTGAGCGAAATTTCGCCAACTTTCGCTCTTGCGCAGGTCTAGGCGCATCGCTAGTTTCCGCCCGCTTCGACCCGGAGCCGCGGAGAGGTGCCGGAGTGGTCGAACGGGGCGGTCTCGAAAACCGTTGTACCTTTGCGGGTACCCAGGGTTCGAATCCCTGTCTCTCCGCCACCAATTTCCAGTAAATATCTGAAAAGAATTGCTTTTCTTGCTTTCGGAATATCAAGTTCCCACATTTGTTCCCACATTCCGCATTCAGACTGATGACGCATTGGGTGCGCATATCAGCGCCATAGCATCATTCGCTTTCATCCAGTCCCGTCACAAGTTGGCGCTGGCGATCCCGGTCTAACTGGCCATAGCTGCGCAACGTGGTGAGAACGTCAGTGTGACCGAGATTCTGAGAGTTGGCGACTAACTCCGCAACGGATTCAGAAGTTTTGACGGCATGGCGTGCAAGCATGTGCCGGAAGGCATGCGTGCCAAAACTTTCGAGTCCGGCATTCTCAAACGCTGATCGGACAATCTGGCGCACAGGTCCGGCGCTTCCCCAATGGCGACGCTCGAATCCATCTGCCTCGAACCCTGTGTTCGCGTTTGCCGAAACCGAGGTCACCGGAAACAGGGGATCATCCGGACCATAGTGCAGCTCGTCTTCGAGATATGCCATCCACGCCTCCAGCGCCCCTTCAGCCTCGTCGAAGCCTTTCACGAAGAACGTGTCGATGTGCTTGCCGAACTTGGTTCGGACTTCACGCGGGTTCTGCACAACCGACTTTTCGTCGAGATCGACATGCTTGATCCGCAACGTGGTCAACGCTGTGACGCGAATGCCGGTGAGGCAAAGCAGCGCGAAGATTGCCTTGTCGCGCCTCTCGCGCGGCGTTTGGTCCGGCATCAACGCCAGCGCCTTTTTTGCCTGTTTGATACCGGGTGCTGGTCGCGGGGGTGCATTGCGCGCTTCGGCCTCGTCGCGTCTGGACAAATTGAAGTAGTTTGCATCCGCCGTCCTGATCCGGCTTCGGAAGCCGTCCTGCTGCGAAAGCCACGCGAAGAATGCGCGCAGCACCGTGAGGATCGCCTTCATCGTGGATTTGCCAAGCGGTTTGCCTGAAGCACCCTTCGCACTTTCCAGATGTGCGCGGAAGTCCATCGCCTGTTTGACGTTGAAGCGCGCGAAGTCCGTGCGCTCGTTCCAAACGTCGAAGCGTTCGAGTGCCGCAATTTCGCGATCCAGCGATGCCTCCGAAAGCTGGTCCGCGTGCTTTCTGAATTCGAGGAACTGGCGCTTCAGGCGTTCGTTCTTCTCGTTCGGTCGTTTGGTCATTTCAGCCTCCGATTGGTTCAAGTTGCCATCGCCGCAGGCGCGAACTGCAAAGCGCGGCGGATCGCGCGCAGAAAGCTCACAGGTGAATCAACTGATTGGCGCGGGCTTCGTCGCGTTCTTCCTCAGCCTTTTTGCGCCGGTATTCTGCCCGTCGCGCCGCAGCCATGGCTTCGTCCCGCTTCAGCTTGACCGTCGCCAACTGCCGGTGAAGGTTCGAGATAACCCGGCCCTGATCGGTTTCCGAAAATTCCCGTTTCTGCGCTTTCAGCGCCGCGATTTCCGCATCCTTCGTGGTCAACGCCGTGCTCTGTTCCTCGACCTGTTGCCGCAACCCGGTCGCCTCTGCGATCAAAGCGGATGGCGTCAGCCTGGCGAAGCCGTAGGGATCATCAATCGGGGCGCTTGCGTCCCTCGCCTCCTGGCGAACCTCTCCCTTGGCGACGATTTCGGCCTGCTCGGACTTCGGCAGGACGGCAATCTTCGCCGCAGTCGAGACGGCAACCTCGCCACGTTCCACGGCTTCGATCAGGCTTTCGTCGCCCTTGTTCCGGACCTTGCGCGCTGCTGTCACAGACCGATCAGAGACATTCAGCATTGCACTAGCACCGGCAGTCGAGACTTTCGGCAAATTTGCCGAAGGTTCCAAATCCGTCCGCTCGCCTTGCCGCATGTTCGCCAGCCTGCCCGCGACCATCGCGCGCTGACTTTCCGACAAGTGGCGGCGGTGCATGTTCTTCGAGATTACGAAACCAAGCGGATCGTCGCCAAGGTACTCGCAGCGCGGATAGGCGATGCCCAGTTCGCGCGCGATCATGTAGCGGTTGCGACCATCGAGGATTTCGCGCCCGATGAACACAAAAGGCTCCTGCACGCCATTGGCACGAATATCGGCACTCAGTTCCGCCAGCGCTTCGCCCTGGATCATCGGGAACAGTTTGGCAAATTCGTGAAACTGCACGCCTTGGGCGGGGCATGTCTCAAAGGTGACCGGACCTAGTGTCGTTCGTATGCTCATTTCAGCTTCCAACCGGGTCAATTCGCGGTGTCGTCAGAGGGGATCAACGATGCGTGCCAAACGTGGAAAAACACGGGGGGTTGCCCCCGCCTTTATAATGTCTCATCAGTCCGCGTGATTTTCAGATCGAGTAGTCCCGAAAGTTCCGGAATGCGCGTCACAGCAACCGGCTTGTGCATGACGGTTTCGCAGCACTCACAGAACGCGCTGACCTTGGCGCGGTGCCCGCTGATCACGCAATAGGCATCGCCATGTGCGGCTTTCCTTGCTGCGCGACACCGGACACAGAAGAACTCGTCCAGCCCGGTCGGGTGCTTCCCGCCGTCACGCTGCTTCTTGATGTAGTTGCGGAGATCATCGCCGCGAACGAGAACGGGCCGCCCGCTATCCATCGGCTGAAGCCCGTTCTTCGTCCAACTGCGGATCGTGCGGGTCGAGACGCCGGTGACCTCCGCCGCCTCTTCGATGGTATAGCAGCGGAGAGACTTGATCCGGTTCAGGCGCGCTTGCTTCGGCATCGGGCGACCCTCATTCGCCCGTAGTCACTTCGTGGCGCAGCATCCAGTCGCGCAACCAATCGACCATGATCAGCCGCCTGTTGCCGATTTTGATGCTCCTCAGATCGCCGGAAGAAATCGCCGCATAGATCGTGGTGCGGCCCAGCCCGCTGAGCGGCACTGCATCATTGGGCGACACCGCTAACGGTGCGACCGGATGCGGGTGGTGTTCGAGTTTGTCCGTCACTGCACATGCTCCTCTGTTTGAGTGCATGCGAACCGTCGCGGACGTTGGTTGGATCAGAACAGCCGGTTTGATCTGATCCAGTTATGAACCAGTCTCAGCCTTGTTCATGTATCTCTTCACGGTAGGCAGGGACGGCGCTTCCTGCGCGGGATGGCGTGCGCTGAAAACCTCGATGATCGCCCGCGCTTCCTCATTCGTTCCCGGCAACTTGCGCCCGTTTCGGCTGCGCTCAGCGATGATTGACTTAACGTCAGCGCCAAACTGATTGGGCGCTCCGCCAACGAGAACGCGGCGCACACCGGCAATCGCTGGCACGTCCGTAATCGCGACCAGTGCGCTGGCGGCGGGATCGAGATCAACCACATCCGCCAGCTTCAATGTCTTGCTCTCGGCAGCGATCAGCGAACCGCACGCGGTCAGGACCACAGAAAATGCAGAACCGACCTCGCGCCCCAATGCAGCTTCAAGGTGGTGCAAATCGCTTCCGTCCTGAATCCGGGGATGCAGGTAGATAGCGACGCCACCCTGATCGGTTTCGACGACACCCACGCGCCACGTTGCGCCATGTATCGGCTTAGAGTTCCGGCGCTTGCATTCAAAAGCATTGGCCAAGGCATCGACCAGCTTGCCGATGTCGGGTTCGACGCCGACGATCCCGTCGCGCTCCAGAGCGACGAAGCCAAGATCGGGGCAGTAGTATCCATACCGCCCGCCCGCGAAATTGACCGCTGCGTCGTGCGGGTCTTCGCAGTCATGGCAGACGATGGATTGAACGACACCGGCTTCGCGAACCAACCCCGCGCGGATCAGATCAGCATACCCCACCCGCCCTCGATACATCGCCGCCAGCGCCTTGCCACGCTGCGCGATGATCTCGCAAAGCAAGGGGATGGGCAAAGGTCAGGCCGCGTCTACCAGCGGCTCGTCTGGCGTCTGCGGGGCAATCAGCCGCCAGCGCTCCAGAAGTCGCAGCACGAACTGCCAATCCGCTTCAGTCTTGTTCGGCAGCGTGGTCGTGTTCGGCGTTCTCAGCGTAACGGTCAGGGTCTTGCGCCGCGCGCCGTCCGTTGGCGAAAGCACAATCCGCAGCGTCGCGCTGACAATCTGCCATCCGCTCGCCTTCAGCGGAGACGCTTCACCAAACCGCCTGTTCAAAAACTGATGGATGGTCTCGTCATCACCGCGCCGCTCGAACCGCGCAAACCCACCACCAGAGGAATAGAAGTGCAGTTCCGACAGTTCGACGTTTTCGATCCCGTCCGCAGGTTCCGTTTCAAAAACGCCAGCTTCACGCAATTTATCCAGCAGAACCTCGCGCCGTGGTGTCTCAATCGGCATTTCCGCGCTGGGGGCGAAGTGCTTGGCGAAGGCCTTTGCGTACTTGTCCCGGACGGCCTTCCCGCCTCTGGTGCAAATCTCGACGACATGATCCTTGGGATCGCAGCTTACGCCGACCTCCAGCACTTTCTGGACAAGTTGGCGTTCGAGTGTTTCAGACGCACCGAACGCTAGTTCACTCTCCGCGCGTTCTTCAACGTAAATGGTCGCTTGCACAACCTCCGACTCCTCGCCGGTCGTCGGATGTACGCGAACTGACTTGTACCAGTCCGCCTCGCGCTTCCGATGGGTGGGCAATTCAAGGATTGAGATTGCTTCCTCAAGAAACGATGCGCGTGCCGCACTCTCCTCCAGCGCCCAGACCGTGCCTTCATCAAACTGAAACGCCGCCCAATTCCTGCCGCCGGTCCGTCGCGTCAGAGACGCCTGCGTCGCCGTCCGTTCAAGTGCTTTGGTGTGTTCAATCGCCATCGTCAGGAGCACGTCCTGCACGCCTTCCAGCCCTTCGAGGTCGATTCCCTGACCGGCGCACACCTGCTCCGCGCTGGTCATCCCGTTCGCGTCGGCAAGGCTGGCCAGAAGGTCTAGCTCCGCTTTTACGGCATCTTGCTGGCGATCTGGTAAATCACCAACCAGCTTTTCGATTGATTTGACGAACGCGTTGCCGCGACCCTCGCTGGACCAGTCGAACCCATCCGGGATCGCGACACCCCGCGCCTCGAAGAATTGGCGAAGCCGGTTCGCAGGTGATTTCCGGACGAAGCCGCCAAATGACGCCATATGTTGTTCCCCATGTGACCAATGCGTGCAGATATGGGGTTCGCAGTTGGCTCTTTCAAGTCGCCAGCGTTCGCATTTGTCCGGAGTAGAAAGTCAGCCAATCGTCGCAGTCTTGGGGTCGTAGGTCATGCCTTTTATTGAACCGTCTTTGATCCGCTCCACGGCATCATCAATCGCGAAGATCGGGACGAGGAACCACTCTCGCGGGATAACGGGATTTCCAAACCGGTCTTTGATTTCGATTTCTAGACGAGCGGCTTCGAAAACTCTATGAAGCAGGTTTTCAAGTTTCACACGATTGATATTGTACAACGTGTACGTAGTCGCGATCTCGACATCAGCCATCAGGAATGTTGGGTCGAGTCTGGCGTTCGCGACGCGACGTTGGACACTTCCGCCTGTCACGCCGATCTTATGAAGTAGATCGCGGTTCTCCGCGACAATGGGCAGGTCTGACTTGCTTCGCAAAACATAGACTATCCCGCTGGACTCGTCGCCATCGACGGAAGCATCGGCGAACAATGGCCCTGCGACGGGATCGCTGATGGTGCGGCTGGTGCCATCTTTGCTCATTGCGCGATGCAAAGAGCGCATCAACAAGTTGCTCTCGGTGCCATTGTCGAAAACAACTCGAAGACGCGCGTCCCAATCGCCATAATCCTGTTTGAACGGCTCACCTTTCTCAGCAACAAATGACTTCTGACCAAAGAGGATGTAGAATCGGCCAGCTTCAATTTCCGCGCTCGTTTCGGGCGGTCGGGTCGTCCGCAAACCCGCATCAAGGTCTTGCTGCACTCTTGCAAAGAGCGGTTGAAATTTTTCGAAGTCCTTGCACTTTTCGCGATTGGCGATTTCTTCAGCCGCTCTCTTTTCCAAGGCAGGTCGGACATGCTTCAACGTCGTGATATCACCTGCCACAGGCTCAATGTCTTCCAATTCAGCAGCAAGATCGTCCAGGCTGATCTCCTCCTCGGTCAGCGCATCCGTTTCGACGTTCCCCAATAGCCCTTGATAGTCCAGGGGCGTCAAAATTGACCGAAAGTGGTCGTCCTGCGCCAGCCGGTCGAGCCTGACGGCATACAATCGCTCGAAGATGTCCCGGTCCTCACCATGGCGCGGCGGATTGCCTTCCCGTTCGACGAAGCGTTGAATATCCTCGAACCCTGCAATGATACGCTCCTCTAAAGCCGAACGCTTTACGGGCTTGTCCTCGACATCGAACTCCGCCAGATCGTCTGCTATAGCGTCGAGATCATCGCTCATAGTGTCCCTCCTTGCGGAAGCGCATGAACGCGGTCGCACCCTCAGCCATCAACTTTTCGAAGGGATCAGCAGCGGTCGCGGATGGGGACTTGCCGTTTTCTTTTTTGAACCGGCTGGCCCGCCTTGCCCAGATGATCGCATCGTCAGGCGTGATCGGACTGCGCTTGGCAGAAATGACCGATGCAACCTGCCGTAGGCTGTCTTCGTTCATGGACTTTGCCAGTATCGAATAGGCTTCCCCAAACGGATTCACTTCATCGATCAGATCGATATCCAGATCGCGCACATTCACAAACTTACGTACCCCGTCGATCAATGCCGTGTTGGCCTTCGGGTCGCGTTCTTCCTCCTCCAGCACCAGCTTTTTCGCCTGCTGCGTCAGATTCAATGCCGCGACAGCGCGCTGGCGGACGGCCTCGATGTCACTATCCTCAAGGTCAGGGTAGCGGTCCCGGATGATCTTGCCCATGCGGACAACGGTCAGTTCTTCAGGCACCAGTTCTTCGTCGAATAAGCCACGCTCCACCGACGGTTTGTCCTGCACAAAGGCAGTAACAACCTCGTTCAGGTCTTCCTGACAGATGCGCTCCGCCTCCTTGGACTTCGGCTCGACCAGACCCTTGATCTCGATCTGGAACTGGCCGCTGTCTTCGTTGAAACCAACATTGCAGACGTCGGGCCTGTAGCCTTCCTCGCCATACTCGAAACCCGGTTGAGCGGTTGTAGTCAGCGTCTTCGGCGTAAAGTTGAAACGCGGGGCCAACACCTGTTCCATCAGAAGGCTGGCCGCAATGGCTTTCAGAGTGTCGTTGATCGCCTCGGTCACAGCACCTTCCGACGCATCCGGTTCAGCGATCAAATTGGTAAATCGTGCGTGGGTCTTGCCCACCGCGTCACGGGTCGCGCGCCCGATGATCTGCACGATCTCGGTCAGGCTGGCACGGTAGCCCACCGTCAAGGCATGTTCGCACCAAATCCAGTCAAAGCCTTCCTTGGCCATGCCAAGGGCGATGATCAGGTCCACATGGTCGCGGTTGTTCTTTTCAGCCGGGTCCTTCAGCGCCCGCGAGACACGCTCACGTTTGGCTGGGTCATCTTCCACGAGATCGGCGATCTTGATCACCCGGCCCTCTGGTGTCTTCACTCGATGAAACCCCGTGATGGGGTCGGTGTCCTGCCACTTACCCAAAGCGTCGATGATGTGATCGACCTGCACCGACTTGTGGTGGGGACCAGCTTCGCGAGAATTAACGTTCGGGATATGCAAAATCGTCTTCTCCGTTGGGTCCAGCACGGCCAGCAAGTCGTCGGCATAGCTGCCAGTGTAGAAGAAATACCCGATATCCAGCGTCTTTAGGTGGTCGTAGCCGTTCAACTGCTCATAATAGGTATAGGTGACCGTATCGAACTTGGCCTCGTCCTCTGGCGATAGCACCGCCTCGGCATCGCCACGGAAATAGCTGCCGGTCATGGCGACGATGTGAACCTGGTCACGGGCGATCAACTGGCCCAGATGGGCGCCCAGCTTGTTGTCGGGGTTCGCGCTGACATGGTGGAATTCATCCACGGCGATCAGGCGGTCGTCGAACGCCTCGATCCCGAACTTGTCCACGGCAAAGCGGAAGGTGGCATGAGTGCAGACCAGCACCTTGTCGTCGCTATTCAGGAAAGCACCCACGCTGCCGACCTTGCCATCCTCGCCGCCCGGCGCGTTGCAGAGGTTCCATTTCGGCACCACGGACCAATCCGCCCAGAATCCGAATTCGGACAGCGGTTCGTCGTTGAAGCTGGCCCCGATGGATTTTTCCGGCACGACTACAATCGCCTGCCGCAGTCCTTGGTTTTCCAGCTTGTCCAGGGCAATGAACATCAGAGCGCGGGACTTGCCCGAGGCAGGGGGCGACTTGATTAGCAGGTATTGCTCGCCCCGCCGTTCATAGGCGCGTTCCTGCATGGCCCGCATGCCCAATTCGTTGGACTTGGTCGAGGCACCGGTCCGCGTGTAGTTCACCGAGACGGACGGCACCTGGAACCGGCGGCGAGGTTCCGAGAACCCCTTGCGGCCCTCTTTCGGTTCCAGCCGTCTTTGCTTGGCCTTGGCGAAGAATTCCGCGCCCTGTTCCGGGATGTCGGACAGGTCGATGTCTTCGTCGGGGATCGCTTTGATCTCAGTGATACGTTTTGTCGAAATGGACATCAAATTCCTTCCGCTCATGGGCGGTTGCCTTGCGGGCGCTGATCAGGCGGGTCACGCCATCCCGGTCCGTGTGGACCACACACAGGATCAGGGGGGCGCCCCCGTCCGGTCCCAGCCGCCCGAAACTGATCTCGCGACGTTCGCCATAAGCGCTGTCATCTTCGACCGTCAGCACGTCGCTCTGAAAGATTTCGGCTGCTTCCTCGAAGGATATACCGTGTTTCTGGCGGTTTTCGTAGTCCTTGTCGGCGTCCCATTCAAAGGGCAGCACGCCGCTGCCATCGTCCAGGAGCAACTCGAACTCGACTTTCATGCCGAGGGGACCTCGGTCGTCATCTTGGTGTACATCTCGAACAGCTTTTCCAGCCGTTCGGTGTCGTTGCGGAATCGCCTGCCGATGTAGATGCGCTCCAGCGTTTCGTCGTTCCGGTCATGGGCGGCGCGCAGATTGTCCGGCATCTTGTCCGGCGCATAGAGGTCGGCGATTGTGGCGGGGAAATGCGCCTCGCGGGCCAGCAGGATATCCTCGGCGCAACGGGTCAGATCGGCCTTGTTCTTTTCGGTGAGTTTGGGGACAGGGAAGGTGTTCCAGCCGAGGGTGTTAGAGTAGCGGTAGCGTGTCTCCAATTTGCCGCAGACGGTGGCGATCCAGATCAGGTGGATTCGAGAGGCGATGAGGGCCATGTTCCAGAGCGGGGCGTCGTAGAGGGCGAACGCTTGGTTTGTAGTCGCAACGCCGCCTGGGAAAGCGGTGGTAGGTAAATACTCTCGGCTCTCAGACGACACTTGTGGTGCCAAGATCGTGAGATGCGCTGCCAAGTTTCTATCCCGATACTGATGTGGTCGAGATGCCAGCGCATTGTAGCTTGGGTCTTTGCTCTCGATCCTGGTTTCCCATACTTTCTTGATGCGTTTAGATATGAAAGGGACGGATTTTGCCAACTCAAGCTGATCATCGTCTATCCATAAACAGAACCTCTGAAGCCCCCGAATAAATTCTTGTGCGCCGTAAACCCGTTTGACCAGGTGCGCAATCTGAGGCGTCTCGCGTAAAATCATGCCGCGTTCTTCGTCATTGATCGTTAGATGGTTCCCGTCACCAGGAAGGTTGCCATAGTTCATGCGGCTAATCTCAGATATTGGAGACGCAGCAGTCCGCACCACAATGGTTTTCCCCGGCATGAGATACGGGTTGATATTGTCAACCTCCCGTACCTGGCCTTCTGCGAAAATTTCCTTCGTTTTTCGCGGCAACCCAACTCCAACAATTACGACTGTAACACCTGCATTGTTTGCCGCGTTGTTCGTCCACTTGAATGAATGGTGGGCAAAATTTATCTCCAAACCACGTCCGAAAAGGCTCGGCCAAAATATTGGAACCTGGGTACCCTGACAGATTGAGTTAGTAGTAACGAAAGCAAATTCGGCTTTGGTGTAAAGCGAAAATTCTGCAGCTTTCTCAATCCACCCAAATACATAGTCGAGAGAAGCTGACGACTTTATTCCTGCCAGTGTTAGCTTCAAATCGGATTTCTGCTCCTTCGATTGATTCCTCCTACCGACATACGGCGGATTCCCACAGATATACGTCTCACCCCCCTCGTTCTCGAAGTCGATCTCGGCCTGATCCAGCGGCGTGTCAAACAGGTCATCCGAGGTCAGCTTCACCGACTTGCCCGTGGGCGGGCAGACCTCCAGCCAGTCCAGCCGCAGGGCATTGCCACAGGTGATCCAGTTCTGCGCGTCCAGCGGCAGGAACTCGGCCAGCGCGTTCTTCTGGCCGCGATACTGCACGTCACACTGGTACTCGGCGATGATCAGGGCCAGGCGGGCAATCTCGGCGGAAAAGTCCCGCAACTCGATCCCGCGAAAGTTCTGGATCGAGATATCGGACTCGCGCCCGTCCTCGCCCCGCCGCCGATTCAGCTCCGCCTCGATCTCGCGCATCTGCTTGTAGGCAATCACCAGAAAGTTGCCCGACCCGCAGGCCGGATCGAACACCCGGATGTTCGCCATCCGCTTGCGCAGGTTCAACAGCTTGCGGGCATTGTCCCCGGCCTGCTCCAGCTTGTCCCGCAGGTCATCCAGAAACAGAGGGTTCAACACCTTCAGGATATTCGGCACGCTGGTATAGTGCATGCCCAGCTTGGACCGCTCCTCCTCGTCCGCCACGGCCTGGATCATCGACCCGAAGATATCGGGGTTGATCTGATCCCAGGGCAGCCCGCCGATCTGGATCAAATACCGCTGCGCGATCAGCGAGAATTTGGGGACTTCCTTGGACCCGGAAAACAGCCCGCCGTTCACGTAGGGAAAGTGATTGGCCCAATTCGGCAGGTCCGCCGCCGCGCGATCCTTGATGGGCGTATCCATGGCCCGGAAAATCTCGCCAATCACCCAATGCGTGTTCGATCCGTCCCGGTTCGCATAGGTGTTGACCGTGGTCGTAAAGACGTCCTTGCCATGGAAGATATCCGTATCCTCAGCGAAGAAGCAGAAGATCAGCCGCGCCATGAAATGGTTCATGTCGTGGCGGCGTGTGCCCCAATCCGGGTTATCCTCGCGCAGCTTCACATACAGCTTGTTCAGCCGCAGCGTGGCGCGGACGTCGAACTCGGATTCGGATAGCTGCTTGGTCTTGGACAGTCCCGCGATGGGCCAGAAGAACACGAAGTAATTGGGCAGGTCGGCATAGTCGCAGGCGATCACGTCGCCGGTTTGCAGGTCTTCCGCCTCGACATGCTGCCCATCGGTGGACAGCACGAACCGCACCTTGTTGCGCTTGGTCTGGGTCGCCTTGCTGTCCTTCAGCGCCGCCAGCGTTTCCGGCACCGTGCCGGGTTCGCAGGTCTTCAGATGGATGCTGCCCGCTTGCAGCACGCCGCCGACGTCGGACTTGTTGGACGTGCCCTTGCGGAGTTTCTTGGATCGGGTTTCTGAGTTGTCGAAGCATTCCAGGAAGGCATAGGGGAACCCTGCCGCGTCATAGGGCAGGTCGGCGAGGTCGCTGATGGCCTGTTCGATCTCGACAGCATTCATTGGTACAGGTCCGGGATGGTCGCGCTTGGTACGGCAACGGCTGGAGAACGGGTAACAGTCATAGCGCCAACTATCCACGTCGCACGATCAAGGGGAAGCCCGATTGATCCTGCCCGCGCGATAAAGACAGGGTGATAGGTTCACTTCTCGCTATCCGATGGCGATCACATTGTCGGGCTGTTGGGAAGCGGTCGCCTTGTTCGCCCAAGCCTCCATCAAGTCGCGGCGTTTTTCGAACAGGTCGCTGCGGGCGTAGGCGGCTTCGGCCTTGTCTTTGATCCCGTGCGCCAGCGCGGCCTCGATGACCTCGCGCGGAAAGCCGGTTGTCTCGCCAGCCCAATCGCGGAAGGTCGAACGGAAGCCGTGAACCGTGATTTCGTCGCGCCCCATGCGGCGCAGCACGGCGGTCATGCTCATGTCCGAGATCTGCCTGCCCTCTTTCGTCTCGCTTCCGAACACCAACGCGTCATCGGCGCGGCGCGGGCCAAGTTGTGCGATTGCGGCGGCGCTGAGCGGTACGCGGTGTTCCTTGCCCGCTTTCATCCGCGATGCCGGGATCGTCCAGACGTAGTTTTCCAGATCGACCTCGCCCCACGTCATACCGCGCGTCTCACCCGACCGTGCTGCCGTCAGGATCGTGAACGCCAACGCGCGGGCCGCAACACCGGCGCGCGAATTGAGGTCCGCAAGAAACTTGGCAATGTCCGCATGAGGCAGCGCCGCATGATGTTGGACCGCGCGCACCTTCGTCGGTTTGGGCAACAGGTGATCCAGATGCCCACGCCAGCGGGCCGGGTTGTCGCCGGTGCGGATGCCCAGCGCCGTTGCGTAGTCCAGAACGGCTTCAATCCGCTGACGGACCCGGTTTGCAGTTTCCGGTTTTTCGGACCAGATCGGCGTCAGCACCCCGATCACATCGGCAGTCTCGACCTTCGCCGCCTGCACCTGTCCGATCTTCGGGAAGACATAGGTCTCCAGCGTGGACGTCCATTGCGCCGCGTGCTTGGCATTCTTCCAGCCGGGGCGCTTGCTTTCGATCAACTCCAGCGCCGCGTCCTTGAAGGTTTTGGGCTTCGCCTGCTGGCGTTTGGAAATCGGGTCTTCGCCATTCGCGATCATGCGTCTAGCATCGGCGGCGCGCTCACGGGCCATCGCAAGGCTAACATCGGGAAACGAGCCTAGACCCAGATCGCGCCGCCGCCCCTGCACCTGATAGCGCAGTACCCAGGATCGTGCGCCGGACGGCTTCACATAGAGGAACAGCCCGCGTCCGTCGCCGTGCCGCCCCGGTTTCGCCGTCTCTGCTTTCCGCGCGCTCAGAGCCATCTGTTCCCACATTCGTTCCCACACTTTCAAGTGATTTAGGGCGAACGCCTGCGAACTGCAATGGGCACACACACATTTATCTATCTGCTTTAATTTATATTTTTCGAACACCCATGATCTTCCACGAACACAGGAAAGCCTGAATTATACGGACTGTCTCTCCGCCACATTGACAGAAATTTATCAATAATATCAATATCTTACTCCTGTAGATCTGAATCAAATCCGCCAAAAAGTCCACCAAAACCATTTCGTGCGCTTTGGGTCTCGCTGAACCTTACAGCCCAAGCTCGTGTGACACGGTGTGCCGACGTGTGGTGACAAATATACAGAATTGTCAGGTACTTAGCGCCGCGCTCCAATCGGCTCGTCAGCAATGAAAAGGATGACCGATGAACGACCATGAGCAATCCGAGTTCGCTAAGCTGCTCGACCCATTCGAATATGTGGTCGAGCGTCCTGTTCCGGCCAATTGGCTCGACGAGTGGGGCGACCCATTGCCGGGCTATGAGTGGCTCGACGAGGATTGAAGCGAAGAGGCCCGCCGGATCATCCGGCGGGCCTTGATCGTCACGCCATCGCGGGCGGCTCGGCTGACCCGTCATCGCCGCGCGGGTTCCAGCCCTCTGCCTCTCGAACCTCGTCGGCCGACAAAACGCCCGCGTCGAGCGCGATCTTGTGGGCCTTCCACCGAGACTCGGGATCACCACGCAATAGCCCCGAGAGATCAACGTCGATCTCGAACCGTTCACGCTCGACACCTGTCAGCACCGCACGCGAGAGTTCGCATTCGAGCCGCCGTGCCCAGAACGCCAAGGTCGCTTGCGCGAAGTATCGCAAGAGCGTCTCGGAGTTCGTGAAGGTGCCGTGCGTCAGATCGCCGATCAAGGGCGGCGGAACCTGATAGACGCGGGCCAGTTCCTCGACCGTAAAGCGCCGTGCGGCGAGGATTTCCGCATCCTCGGGCGAGAGAGTGGGGAATGCCTCGAACCTAAGTCCCTCTTCGAGCACCGCAGGCGCGCCCCGGTTCGCGCCGCCGTAGCGTGCCGAGAAGCTCTCTTTCAGTCGACGAGCCGCGCCTTCCGAAAGGTTCTTCTCGTGCATAAGCACACCAGACGGGCGGTCAGCATTGCGCCAGAGGGCTTTGGCGTGAGTGTCGATCTCAACAGCCGAGTCGGCGGCCGCTGCGGCTCGGCGAAGCGGAGAGACGCCGATCACACCATCGTCGGTGCGGCACCGCAGATGCACGACTTCACGCGCCAGCAAGCGGCGTTGCGAACCCATCGGGGCCGTGAGATCATCGCCGGTGACGTGGTAGATCACCTTGCCCGGATTGACCAGTTCGACGCGCACCAGCCCCCACGGTATCGGAAGAAGCTCGACGACGCGCCCGGCCGGATCGGTCACGATCTCGGCGAGCCCGTTGCCGTGCAACAGCGTCGACGCGGCGAGCCACTCGACGAACTCGGGCCACGACTGCCATGAGTTGGGGCCGCGCCGTACGAGGGCGTTGAAGGGGTGCTCGGGCGACTCGATTCGCGACGGACCGTCAAAGCGATAGACCCGCACCGGCAGGCCAGCGAGGTGCTGTGAGACCACGGCGACACACGCCTGCACAGTGGCGAGCGCCTCGACCGGGAATTTCTGACCTGCCGGGCGTAGCCAAGACGCGCCGAGCGCGGCGAGCGTTGAGTTGCCCGAGGTGGTCACGCTGCGGCGCTCGGAGCGCCGGAAGAGATCAAGGATTGCCATGTAGGGACTCCAGCATGTCGAGATAGCGTGCGCGTCGTTCGGGCTCGCTGGCGGCGTCGAGAGAACGCCGGGACACGACCGTTGCCGGGTACGCCGGGCTCGCCGTGATCGTCACGTCGAGAAGGTCGACTTCGAGCAAGGTGCGTTTGGCAGGCTTACCGGCCGTCCAGTCGTCACGGATCGCCCGGAAGCCGAAGCTCGCGCCTGTAATGTCCCCGCGCCCCACGAGTTCGAGCACGTCTCGACCGGCGGCCGTGTTCGCCACGTCGAGCGAGAACTTTAAGCCGTTCGGGTCTTCCAACAGGCGCAGCGTGCCGGAAGACCGCCGCCCGAGGATCGCCCTCCGGTCGTGGTCATACAACGCGAGCAAGTCGTCACCCCGCGTCAGCGAGCGGGCAAAGGCACCCGGCGCAATGGTTTCGATAAAGCCCCCGAGATCGTGGCTCGGAGAGTTGAAGACAGCCGCATAGCCCTCGATCCGGCCGCCATCGGTGGCGCGGAGTTCGAGGGCGCGGCGCTCGATGTCGTCGCGCCCTCTCATGATTACTGGACCCGCAGCAGCTTGATTGCCGCGTCATCAGTGACGATGCCGCCCACCCGCTTCGAGAGGTAGAAACCGGTGTAGCCCTTGCGCGTCACGTCATCCACGATCAGGCGCACCCCGGTACGGTCGGCGATGGTGTATCCAAGTTGGAAATCGCCCAGAGCAATGGCAAACTGACCGCTTGTGACGCCCGGCATGTCTTCAGCGATCACGACGGGGCGGCCCAGCAGGCGTGGAGGCTGGCCCAGAGCCATCGACTCGGACCATAAGAAGCGGCCCTCGCCGTCTTTTAGTTTGTGCACGACACCCGCCGTCTGGCTCGACATGACGAAGGTCGAGTTCGCCCGATAGCCCGCGCGCAGCGTATACATCAGGTCGACAAGATCATCGCCCGTGACAACGCCAACCGCCGCCGTCTCGTGATATTGCAGCGCACCAGCGGTGCGGCTCGCGTCATCGGCCGTCTCAGGGGCAACATTAAGAATACCCGTCGGCTTGTTCACGCCATCGCCGTTGATGAATGCTGCGCCCTCGCCCTCGGCGAAGTCGGTAGCCGCGTTCTGGTTGATGAAGCCAGCCACATCGTAGGCCGCGTCGTCGAGCAAGTGGTTCGACACGACAGGGAAGGCGTTGATTTCACCGAACGTCGGGCGCACCGGCCGGATGGTCGGCGATGCGGTCTCGGCGTTCCGGTCATCAGCCTCACCCGACCAACGGGTCGACGAGCCGCGCACATTCACTGGAATCGTGAAGTCGGACGACGAAACATTGACGACATTGGCGATAGACCGAATTGCCGAGATGTCGGCGAGCCGGTTCTGAATCTGGCTGGCTAGTTGTTCTGGCACAACGGCCGCGCCATCCGAGGCAACGGTCAAGGCACGTGTCTCGCCGCGCGCCAGAGAGCGCCACTCGGCCGCTGCTTCGGCACCCGGTTCGGCCATGAGTGACCGGCCTTCTGCACTGCGCTCGATCTCGGCGACGCGCTCTGCGCGTTCAATCTGGCCAGTCAGGCCCCGAACTTCCTCGTCGATCTCGGCGAAGCGTTCGGCGTCATTGATGTGATTGCGGGCCTCGGCCGTCTTCTCGGCCAGCAGCGCGCGGAGTTCGCGGATATCCATATCATTGGTCCTCGATTTGGCGCGTAGGCCGCGCTCTTGGTGTTGTTTGTTGTCGTGTCGAGAAAGACGTTCGAGAGGAGCAGAACCGTGGCGACGGCATGTGCGCGTCTCTCTCGTTCGGCGTTCAGGTGCGGCGTGCCAAAGGGGAAGGGAGTCCCGACTTTTTCCGCACCCACGACAGGCCCCACGACGGGCCTTGTTCGGGTCGCACACAACCCTCTCGAATTTCTACAGGGCGGCCACCATGGCGGTGATCTTCGCGCCGTCGAGGATGAAGGCTGGGCCGCTTGGCTTCTCGGCACCAAAATCGCCGTAGCCGATTTCGGTTTCTGGCAGCCGTGTCGCCGTCTCAGGGCTTTCCGACTCGGCGTAGACCCATCGCGCACGGCCCTTGCGATCAATGGCAATGTGGGAGTCGGCGAGGGCCTCGTGATCGCTCTCGATCATGTCAGAAAGCACTTGATGGATACCGTTCAGGCGGATGATCGCGGCGACCGCGCAGGGGTCAGAGCCACCCAATGATTTGGAGGGGGCGATCAGCACCGCCTCGGCAATCTGCGCCGAGTCCATCCTATAGCTATGGGTTCGGCGCTCACCGAGCCGGAGACGTTCGGCAATTCCGCGCGCAACTGTATAGCTGGTGGAGTATGGGATGCCGAGATGCTCGGCGGCTTCTAGCGCAACTTTCCGTGCGGTGATCGTGCACATGGGGATTGTTCCCTTCTTGTTGCCTACCATGCGGCAGGGATTGACGCTCAAGCAACAATCTACAAGCGAGACCTTCTTCCAGCGAGAGCGGCGGCAATGTGCGGTGTTGTTGATGGAGAGGATCGACCCCCTGCATCAGATTTAATGTGAGGTGAATCTATATATTGTGGTATGAGAGGTCAAAGACGCACGATAAGGGAACGCATACATGAGTCTTGCGAATTGGTTTAGTGATTTCTGTCAAAATTTAAGAATCAAGAATGAAAGCTCTATCTCCCTGAGGTACGGGCGTCTAACGAAACGACTAAACACCGATTTTTGGGGAAATACATCGGAGACGTCAAACAGTTGGTATGTTGGTTCATATGGGCGAAAAACCGCAATCCACGGTACAAGTGGACGCCCTGAAAAACCTCTCGCCCTGAGTGCTTGATCGTGATTCCATCCTTTCAGCAGCAAAGGGCATAAGATGGCTGATCAGCGCGGTTTCTTCGATCTTGATGAACGGTATGCGGCGTTGTCGAAGGCAGGCGAT
>JBCCML010000026.1:0-58186 GCA_039026375.1 Pseudomonadota bacterium | reverse complement strand
GGTGTGCCAGTCGTTGATCGTGTCGTGGTACTGCATGCCCGGATCGGCCGAGGCCCAGGCGGCGTGGCCGATCTGCTCCCACAATTCACGAGCTTTGACCGTTTTGGCGACGCCGCCATCGGTGCGGCGGATCAGCTCCCAGTCCTGGTCCAGTTCGACCGCCTTCAGGAAGGCATCCGTGACACGGACGGAGTTGTTCGAGTTCTGGCCGGACACGGTCAGGTAGGCTTCACTGTCCCAATCGGTGTCGAAGACGGGAAACTCGATCTTGGTAAAGCCCTGCGCCGCGTACTGCAGCACGCGTTTCACGTAGGATTCAGGCAACGACGCGCGGCGCGCCGCCTTGATCGCGTCCTTGAGCCCTGGGTTCTTCTTGGGGTCGGTGGCGTCTGCCTCCAACCCGTCCCAGGAGGTGACCGCATTCATCACCTCGTTCAGCAGCTTCTCGTGCTGCTTCGAGCCGGCGACCAGGGCGGCCACCTTCTGCTCTTCGCGGACCTTCCAGTTGATGAAAGTCTCGATATCCGGGTGATCCATGTCGCAGATCACCATTTTGGCAGCCCGGCGCGTCGTGCCCCCCGACTTGATGGCGCCGGCGGCACGATCCCCGATCTTCAGGAACGACATCAACCCTGAGGATCGGCCGCCGCCGCCTAACGACTCGTTCTCGGCGCGCAGGGAGGAGAAGTTCGTGCCGGTGCCCGAGCCGTATTTGAACAGCCGCGCTTCCCGGGTCCACAGGTCCATGATGCCACCCTCGTTGACGAGGTCGTCCTGGACCGACTGGATAAAGCAGGCGTGCGGCTGTGGATGTTCATAAGCGGTTTTCGACCGGGTCAGTTTGCCGGTCTTGAAGTCGACATAGTAATGGCCCTGGCTGGGGCCATCGATCCCATAGGCCCAGTGGAGCCCGGTGTTGAACCATTGCGGCGAGTTCGGGGCCGCCATCTGACGGGCCAGCATGTGGCGCATCTCGTCGAAATAGGCCTGGGCATCGTCGGCATCCGTGAAATAGCCGCCCTTCCAGCCCCAGTAGGCCCAGGTGCCGGCCAAGCGGTCAAACACCTGCTGGGCCGCGCTTTCGCCGCCATAGCGCAGATCTTCGGGAAGCTTGGCCAGTTCGGCCTCGTCAGGGACCGAGCGCCACAGGAACTCGGGCACGCCCTTCTCGCGCACCTTTTTCAGGCGCGCGGGCACGCCGGCCTTGCGGAAATACTTCTGGGCCAGGACGTCGGCGGCCACCTGGCTCCACGCCTTCGGCACATCGAAGTCTTTCAGCTGAAAGATCACCGACCCGTCTGGATTACGGATTTCCGAGGTGGCCTTGCGGAAGGCAATCGTCGAGTAGGCATCTTTGCCCTTCCGCGTGAACTTGCGAGCGATTTTCATCGTTGGTCGTCCCTCTCCGCGCCCTATTGGCGATTCGTTATCCGTTCGGCGGTTCGCACCGCCTGTCCGGAGGCATGCCCCCGGGGTGCATCAGTTCTGGTGTTCTCACGGCCCGAGGGGCCTCCCCTAGATGCTGGGCCCGGCACCACATGTTGTGGTTCGCCACCCAACGGCCCTCACCATATGACAGAAATGAGTCACGTCAACGTCATTATTTGCGGTGGTCGCTATATTTTGTGGTTGACGTAAGTCTCGCCGCAAGCATTAGCGAGAACGAATTAGGAACATTACTTATCCACAGACTTACCCACATCAAGTACTGGTCAGCGCATTGGAGCCTTCCAATCCACCCTCAGTTGCGAATTTGGTGGATTCTGCTCGGCTCAGCTTCCCAAAAGGGACAATGCCGACCGCCCTAAGTCACCGGATGCCGGCGCACCGTCGTTCAGGACTGCCCGGCGGCATCCGACCTGCCTAAGCGCCTGAACCAACGCATCGGCGGTGTCAAAATAGTGTCCGCCGTCCCCATCGGGCGTGTGGGGATCCATGAATCGATTCGAGATCTGGCGCACAAAATCTAGTCCTTCCGCCATCAGGCCATCGGCGCTGTCCCGCCCCAGCAGCGGCATGCGGTTGTGGAAGAAGCCGGGCTGACCGCCGCTGAATACCGGCAGTTCGATCTCCAGGGCATCGACCGCGTCCGGTTCCAGCCACAAACGTACGCGCAGCAACCGCACACGATCATCCAGCCAGGCCCGATCTGGCGCCTCGCCGGTGGTCGCCCCCACCGCCGCGGCACACCAGCCGGCAACCCGGATCAGGGGATGCACCTCGACGACCCGAGAGCCCCGGAGCAACTGCGCAAGATCCGGCGAGACTTGCGGCACCCACGCATCACCCAATCCCGGCTGGCGCGTGCGCCGCGGATCATCAACATACAGGTACAAGAGCTCGCGCATGACCGGTGCCGCGTCCAGCGCCGGCTGCGTTGCCAAGGCGCCCTGCTGCAGTGCTGCAGCGGCGACAACTCTTGGCGCGTCCGAGGGCGGCACGGCCGCACCCGGCATTTGCCCCGACTGGCTGGCCAATCCAGCCGCAAGCGCGACCGGATCAGGGACCGTCATGGCGCCCATTGACGGCCAATCACCGATGGCCGACGCGACGCGAATTTGAATGACAACGGGCGCTGACGGACGGCCCTGCAGACCGGCAGGTACCGGTAGCTGCGCCGTCGTGGTCCGCGGAACCGCACCTGTCATGCTGCGTCCAGGGGTGGCAGGCGGCACCGTTTGGTTCAATACCGCGACTTGCACCCCAATCCAGCCGTCCTCGCCCGCGTGACGGGCAAACAGTCGGACCGGATCGATGCCCGGGTTGGCGATGAGGCGAGCGCCAGGTAAATCTCGCCCAAGCGTCGGGTCGACCGCTGCAACCTGCACGTCAGCCACCGACCGGCCATCCGACCATTCAAGATCTGGCGCTGCCCGATCGAGCAGGACGGCAAGGCTGGACACCATGACCGGCCCATCGCTGGGACGGGGCAGCGCTGCAGGCGTGCCGGCGTCGGACGCCAGCGCTAAGTCGGCCGCCTGCGGGGTCGCAGGCGCCAAATCCGTGGGCTCCCCCCGCGACGGGATAGTACCAGCGGTAGGACTGCCGCTGGATAATGCCAATCGAACGGCGCGAAGGGGCCGCTGTTGTTCCACGACCAGAACAGGTGCCGACCCCGCGGGACCCGGTACTAGCGGGGCAGTCTGGGTGGGTTGCCCTAGCGCCAGAGCTTGTGTGGCTGCTGATTGGTCAGCGGGAAAGATCGCTGCCGGCACGATTGCCAACGGCTCACCGGGTATAGGCGCTGACCCAGGTTCACGGCCGGGCCGGACTCGGGCCCACGGACGCACCGTTACCCCATGCGCTGCCGGTGCGGGGCTAAGATCCGCCAGCACGGTAACGGGGGCCGATGGGGGACGGACCGGCAGGCCAAGATCGCCGCCGGTAACTCCGGGGGCAGCAACGGGCAAGCTTTGCCCCGTTAGCCCCACCGCGGCGGATTCAACATCTGTTGGCGCTGGCGCCGCACCAGAAGCCGTCTCCGCGACGGCAGTGTCACTTGTCGACGCCTGACCCGATGACGGATTGGGCCGTTCGGCGTCGGCGTCGCCAGCGGCTGCGCCAGGACGAAAGATCTGCGTCATCCGATCGCTCAGCCCTGCAACGGTGACGTCCCCCTGCACGTCAGGACGCAGGAACAGGGCAACGGCGGCAAGCCCGACCCAGCTGATCGACATGGTCGCAACAGCCAGTTTGGGCGCCGTCCCGGCCCCCGGCGTGTACAATCGAAACACCAGCACGGCGAAGGCCACAATACCCAGCGTCATCAGCGCAAGCTGCCAGATCGGCGCCCCATCGCCGAACACATGAAGCAGCGGCAGCAGCACGAAACAGGCCAGAACATAGAGGCTGAGCGCCAGGACCGGCCGCCCCCAGGTCGCCACAAAGCCCAGAAACCCGTCCGGCCCACCCGCGCCCCGGATCATTGGGGCGATTTCGTCGCTTGCCGGGGTCGGCCCGTCGCCCTTGTCGACCGGCATTGGGGAGGCGCGGTCACGGATCTCTTCGGCCAGGGCCGCTTCGTCAAGGTGCAGGATGAACAACGGATCGCCCGCGATCACCCGGTCTTCCTCGGACACCATGGGCAGTACCCGGCCCGACCGGGGCGACCGTACGATGTTGCTGGAGCGCCGCGAGACCAAGGTCATTACTGGCGCGCCCTTGGCCACCCGTCCGCCCGGATCGACATGGATCCCACCGATGCCCGCTTCCCGCAGGTGCGGGTTATCAGGCATCCTGATGGTGAGTTTGCGTCCAGGCTGGCTCATGGCAGTCGTTTCAGACCCTCCGTCAGTCAGGGGGTTCGATCACTCTGGCAGGGCGCGCTCCCGGGTCAAGATGCGGCGTTGCTCCTCTTGCCGCACCGGCTGGAACCCCACCCGCTGATAGAGGCCCAGGGCCCGAGGATGGTCCAGCGTGTTGGTGTTCACCGTCATCCGCGCCACCCCGGGCAGGCCCCACCCCGTCTCCACAGCCGTGGCCAAAAACCAGCGGCCCAGGCCCTTTCCCACCGCCTGCGGCACCAGGCCGAAATACGCAAGGTCACACAGCTCAGGTTCCGAGGCGTCCAGCATAAAAAAGCCCCCCGGGTACCCATCCAGGATCAGAGTATAGAGGGAAACACCCTGTTGCGACACAAAATATTGTGCCGCCTCACGGGGACGGTCCAACCAGTCGGTCCATTCGTGCGCGGCACCGACAGTCGAGTAGAGATAGAGGAAGTACTCAACCGGTGGGTTGAGGGCCGATAGCAGTGCCGTGTTCAGGTTGGCGGGTCGTGGCGGCGGCGGGGTGCGCGGGCGCTCGGTCATCTCGAGATAGGTTACGGTGTAGGTGACCTCCTCACCCGGCTGCAGTACCCGCGACACGCGCTCAGCCCGTCTCGACCGCCAGGTCCTGGTAGGCGCCCCACTCGACCCACGACCCGTCATAGACCGCGTTGCGGCTGTGGCCGAGGCGCGCCAGCGCCAGGGTCAGCACGGCCGCAGTCACGCCCGATCCACAGGTGGTTACGATCGGTTTGGACAGATCGACCCCCGCAGCCTCGAAGATCGCGCGCAGCTCGTCCGGCGACTTCATGGTCTGGTCGTCATTCAGCACGGTCTTGAAAGGCACATTCATCGAGCCTGGGATGTGCCCCGACCGCAGGCCTGCGCGGGGTTCTGCGGCCTCTCCGCGGAACCGCTCCGCCGCGCGGGCGTCCACAATCTGCTCGTCGCCCAGTTTGACCGCCCGGGCCATCTGGGTGACGTCGCGCACCATGGCGCCGTTGCGCCGCGCCGTGAAGTGGCGCTCGCGCGGGTCGACGGGCTCGTCCTCGACCGGGCGTCCCTCGGCTTGCCATTTCGGCAAGCCGCCATCCAGCACGGCGACGTCCTGATGCCCGAACAGGCGGAATGTCCACCAGACGCGCGCCGCCGAATAGATCCCCTGCTGGTCATAGACCACGACCGTATGCCCGTCGCCGATGCCCATCTTGCGGATGCGGCTGACGAACTTTTCGACCGGCGGCAGCATGTGCGGCAGTTGAGACTTGTCGTCGGCAATGTCGTCGATATCGAAGAACCGGGCCCCCGGAATGTGACCCTGGTCATAGATCGTGCGACCGTCCCGACCATCGGTCGGCAGATACATCGACGCGTCCAGCACCCGGATATCCGGGGCACCCAACCGCTCGGCCAGCCATTCGGTCGACACCAGCTGTGTCGCATCATTCGCCTGCATAAAATACCCCTGACGCCAGTCTTCGGGCATGCCTAGAGCGGGCCGGGGCCGGAATCAACCATCTGGGCGCTCCTGTTCCAGCGTCAGACACCCAAACCCAGCCCCTCTAGGTAGCGCATGCAGTTGGGCAGGCCGGTGGCATCGCGCAGCTCGACGATCAGGCGCGGGGTTGCGTCCACCTCGGCCAGGGCCGCGAAGACCGCCGCCCAGTCGATCGTGCCCTCGCCCATCGGCCAATGGCGATCGGCCAGCCCGTCGGTGTCCTGCAGATGGACATGTGCCAGCCGAGATCCCGCGGCCCGCACGTATTCAGCGACCGAGGGCGCCCCCTGGGTAGTGTGAGAGATGTGCGCATGGCCCGTATCGATCGAGGCGCGCACCGCAGCCGTCCCAAAGCTGTCAACCAGATCCAGCCGAATGTCCGCAGTCACGTCCTGGATGTTTTCGATGACCAGCTCGACGCCCTGATCCTGGGCGCGCGCGACCACCGGACCCAGCGTTTTCTGCACCGGCGCGTGGAACCAGGCGCCGGGGTCTTCCAGCAACGGCCGGTGCAGGTCGTCCCAGGGGTTGTAGGGCGAATGCACCACCATCTGCGTGGCACCCAGCACCTGGCAGATGTCCAACCCCTGCAACAGCCGGCGGGTGACCACGGCGCGGATCTCCGAATCCATTGCGTTGATCGGCAGGCTCCAGAACGGGCCATGCATGCCCAACCGACCGTCGAAGCCGTCCAACTGGCGCCGGGCCTCCTCGGCCAGGGGGCGCCAGTCGCCGTCCAGCATGTCGGGGTAGTGGAAAGTCTGGATCTCCAGATCCCGCTGGTCGGCCAGCAGCCAGCCCCGAAACTCGGCCAATCGGTCGACGGGAAGCGCGGCGCCGATCTTCAGGGGCAGGTCTCGGCTCATGGTCTCTTCCTCCTCGTCCCCACGGGGGCATGGCTCGGATGATCAGCCCGGCTTGCGCTGCGCCAGCGCGATCCCTCCCAACACCAGAACCAGCGCCACTGCATGGTAGCCGGCGAACTTCTCCCCCAACAGCAAGACCGCCAGGATCGCGGCCAATACCGGGACCAGGTTAATGTATACCCCTGCCCGTCCGGGCCCGATCAGATCAACACCGCGCAGGAAGAACAACTGCGCCAGGCAGGATGGGAATAGGGCAATGTACAGCATCACGCCCAGGCCGTTCCACGTCGGCAGCCGGACACCCCCGTCGATGACCACCTCGATGATCACGGGTGGGATTGCCGTCACCATGGCGATGACCGACATCAGCGTGAAGAACGGTGCGCCTGGGATATCGGGGCGCTTTTGCAAAAGCACAGCATAGGCCGCGTACAATGTGCCGGCCAACAGCATCAGCAGATCGCCCCGGTTCAGCACTGTCTCCAGCAGCAGCTGCGGCGCGCCGCGGGTGGCAACGATCACCACCCCCACCAGCGTGACAACCACCCCCACCGCCTGCAACAGGGAGATCCGCGTGCCGTAAGCAATGAAGGCGCCCGCCATCACAAAGGTCGGCATCGCCCCCTGCAGAATGCCGACATTGACCGCGGTGGTGTAGAGCGAGGCCACATAAAACAGCGCGTTGAACCCCGTGAAGCCAATGACCGACATGATGATGATCAGCGTCAGGCGCGGTTTCGCCACATGCCAGTGGGCCCGCACCTCGCGCCCAAAGATCGGCCACAGCAGGCAGGCCACCACGATCCAGCGCAGCAGCACCACCTGCATTGGCGTGATCTCGCCTTTGGCCAGCTGGCCCGCGGTCGTGTTACCGGCCCAGAACAGCGCCGTCAGGCTGAGCAACAGCGCCGGGCGGGCATAAAGCCACGTCACGATATTGGCGAAGGCGGGCATGAAGGCTCCGGCTGGGGCGCAGTGCATGGGCCGCGGGAGGTAGCACCCCCTGCCTCAATCCGCCATCACCGATGGGATCATCCACGGATCGTTGGGCGGCAAAAAATTCCCGCATGAGTTGACAGGCCGGGGGGACAGCCCGGATCCTTGTGCCGGTCGCGTTGCGGGGGTGTCCTGCGCAAACCACAGGGAGAAGCCCGATGTCGTTCAAGGAAGTGCTGCGCTACGGGAACTGGTCCGGCCCCGGCTGGACCGCCGGTAAGGACAACGACTGGTTCAGCAACGAAGGCTATGACAGGGCGATGACCGACGCCGACCGGGCGCTGGACGGCATCGACGCCTATGACAACTACGTCGCCAAAGCGCACGACCTGAACGAGTTCGCCGCCATTGACGCGCTGCGCGGGGCATTGGCCCGGTTGTCGCTGATCCAGAACGATGTGGTCCCCGTGGGCGACGGGGCCGGCTATGCGGATCGCCTGGTCTTTCCGGATGATCCGTCCGAAAGCAGCCGCTTTGCCTCCTACAACCACTATGCCAGGCGCCTGGACCAGGCCGGCGGCAACGACGAAGCCCGCCAGGACCTGGCCTATGCGTTCGTGCTCTACTACCTGCAAGCCGCGTTCTCGAACCGGCAGTTCGCACTGGACTACGTGCTGCACCGACCGTCGGTCTGGAACGTGGCGCAGGGGGCGATCAGGATGGAACTGCAGCTGCGCTTTGGGCCTAACTATTTCCTGGAGGAGGCGAACGGCCTGGAAAGTCAGGCCTACCGGGTCGCGGGTGCTGCCCAGATCGCGATGCCCACCGCCCGCGAGGTCGGGGGCTACATGGACAGCCATTTCGTCACGCCGCATCGGCCGAATTTTAGCCCGGTCCGGGGCGCCTATGTGCCAATCCTGACGGCGGCCGCCCTTGGGCTCGCCACCCGGGCCGAGATTGCCGAACTGCAGAACACCCTGGTCAGCACGGCGAACGATAATGCCCGCCTGGACCAGATCTTCAGCCGCTACCGCCCCCAGGGATGCAGCAGCGTCGCCCAGGCGCTGGAGACACTCGACTACCTCTGAGGCATGCTCAATCGATGAAGATCGACACCCGGCGGTTCTGCTTGCCCTTCTTCTCGATCTTGCCAAAGCGGATGGGCCCGATCTCGGCGGTGCGCGCCACATGCGTGCCCCCGCAGGGCTGCAGATCGACAGGCTGGTCCTCATCCCCGATCCGCACCAGCCGCACCCGCCCCTGCCCCATCGGTGGCTTGACGGACATGGTCTTCACCATCTCCGGCTTGGCCGCCAGCTCCTCGTCAGTGATCCAGGTATCGCTGACGGCATGATCCTCGGCAATCAGGCGGTTCAATTCGGCCTCCAGCGCGTCCTTGTCCTCCGGCGCCTCGGGCATGTCGAAGTCCAGTCGCCCCTTCTCGGCCGAAATCTGGCCCCCCGTCACCGGCAGCGGGATCACCACCGACAGCAGATGCATCGCCGTGTGCACCCGCATGTGCCGAAGCCGCCGGTCCCAGTCCAGGCAGGCGGTCACCTCCTGACCCACCTGGGGTAGAAGCGCCTCCTCGGGGATGACATGGATCACTTGATCGGGCGCCTCGCCCTTCACCGCCACTGCCACCGGCGCCTCACCGCCTTCCCAGACCAGCAGGCCGCTGTCGCCCGGCTGCCCACCACCTGTCGGGTAGAAGACCGTGCGGTCCAGGATCACGCCGTGCCGGTCGGTCACCTCCAACACCCGCGCCGAACATTCCTGCAGATAGGCATCCTGGCGAAACAGTGCGTCGGTCATCAAACCCTCATACCCCGATTGCAACGGGCCTTGGTCTATCCAGTCGGCCTGCCCCATGGCAAGCTCGGGCCCAATAGACGACCGGAGGGACCATGGAACCGCGCAAAACCCAGATCATCCGCGAAAGATCGACCCGTGACCTGCGGGGGCGCCCCTGCGCGCCGGTCACCCGCGTGGTGGCCATGGCCGTCCTGGACAATCCCTATGCCGGGACCAGTGCCGAGGATCTGTCCCAGCTTTTCGATGCCGGCGGTCGCCTGGGCGCGCAACTGACCGAGATGGCTCTGGCCGAGCTCCCGGGGCCGGCCGTCTCCTATGGCAAAGCGGCCATTGTCGGCACCGACGGCGATTTCGAACACGGCGGCGCGCTGATCCATCCCCGCCTTGGAAAACCAATGCGCGCGGGCGTCGGCGGCGGTAAGGCGCTGATCCCCTCGAACGTGAAGGTCGCGGGGCCGGGTGCGGCGCTGGACTTACCGCTCGGCCACAAAGACGAGGGCTGGTCCTTCGATCACTTCGACACTGTAACCGTGGCGCTCGGCGACGCGCCCTTGCCGCACGAGATCGTCCTGATCCTGGGCATCGCGGACGGTGCGCGGCTCTGGCCGCGCTGCGGGGATGGCCCGATCACGGACTAATACCCGGGCGCGAACCAGATAGCGCTCCGTGCGCATCGCGAACGCATCACCAGGGCGCCTGCCAGAGGTTGCGACTTCAGCGCTTTCGGCCGACAGACAGCCAAAGGCGCCAACCCCGAAGACCGCGCCCTGCGCGGGCGCAGGGCAGAAGGTGTCAAGCGCCCAACGGGCGCTTGTCCGCTTGGTACGGCAATCTCCTGAAACAACGCCCGCCAAGGCTCAGCGCACATCCCCGTCATTATCTGGCCCATCGCTGTCCGGACCTTCACCCGCAGGCGGCTTTGGCGGACGGCTGTCCTCTCCTGAACCAGTTCGTCGCACCGCAGCGCCATTCGGCTTGCTGCCGAAGGCAGCGCCCAGTTCGCCCACATTGCGGATATGGATGTCGCGCTGGGCGAACGGAATCTCGATCCCCTCGGCCATGAACCGTTCGTAGACAGCAAAGCGCAGATCGCTACCCACATGCAGGATCCAGTTCACGTCGCGCAGAACCCCCCGGATCTCGAAATCCAGGCTATCTGCCCCGAAGCCCATGAACACCACGTAAGGTGCAGGCCGGCGCATCAGCATGGCGTGGTCTTCGGCGACCTCCTGCAGTACCTTCTGCACGTGGCGCACGTCCGAGCCATAGGCGACGCCCACCGCCACAATGATCCGACCGTGATTATTGGAATGGGTCCAGTTCGTCACCGTGCCCGAGATCAAATCCGCGTTTGGCACAAACATCGAAGACCGGTCAAACGTCTGAATTTCGGTCGACCGCACATTCACCCGCTGCACCGTGCCGTGCACGCCGCCCACCTCGACCCAGTCGCCCACCTTGATGGGTCGCTCGATCAGCAGGATGATGCCCGAGACGAAGTTGTTCACGATGTTCTGCAGGCCAAAGCCGATACCGACCGACAGGGCGCCGGCAACAATGGCCAGGTTCGACAGATCCAGCCCCGTGGTTGAAATGGCAATCAAGGCCGCGATGGCGATCCCGATGTACCCAAGCCCCGCGACCATCGCCGACTTCGCGCCGTCGTCGAATTTGGTCAGCGGCAGCACCGTGCGCCGCACGACCCCCTGCAACGCTCGGGTTGCCATGTACCCAACGACGAAAACAACTGCGAACAGCAGGAAATCCAGCGGCGAGATTACCGTCTCGCCCACGCGGAACCCGTCGACCAGGCGGGACCAGCCCGCCTGCAGATCGGTGACCGTGGCCCCCCAGATCAGGGCCAGCAGCGGCAGCGCGCCCAGGCTCAGAACGAAACCGGTCAGAACCGGGATCACGCCCACTTGCGGGGCGGCCTGGGCCTCGGGCGTTTGACGTTGGAAGACGAACGAAACCTCGCGCATCACGTGGTAAATCAGCACGCAAAGCGCGATCAACGCGCCAGAGAAAACCGCTGGATAGAAAACGAAGCGCGACGCGCCGTAGTACCCTGCGATGGCCAGCAGTGGCGCTAAGATGGCACTGGCCCGCAAGGCCAATTGCGCAATGCGAAGGGCAATCTCGATCGGCTGGGTGGGTTGGGTGGTGGCGTCGTCATCATCGGCGGGATCGTCGCTCGGTCCAGCCTCAACCACGTTGACGCCCAATCGTGTGACGCGCACAAAACGCCACAACATCAAGCCACCGACAACCAGCAGGGCCGCATTCACGGCTGCCAATACATTGGTCCCCGCCCGGCCGTCCTGACCGGCGTGGATAAAGGTGCGATCCAGCGCCACGACCAACGCCAAGCCTATCATCCAACGATAGGCGCGCCGCGCAGCCGCGTCGTCTAGGGACGACAGGCGGATGGCGCCATTGTCAGGTGCGAAGTAGGCGTTGCCCAGGGCAAAGGCAGCCACAAAGACCAAGGCGCCTTCGATCCCGGCCTCCAGGAAAACCTGCCCTGTGGGACCGACCAGGCCGCTATTCATCAGGCCGACGCCGATCAGAACCGCCCCCGCCGCCGGCAGTAGAAGCCGCGCAAAGGTAATCCCGGCCGCCAACGCCACCTGGCGCGAGCGCGGCGTCTCGGGCGTCAGCCCGACCGTCAGCCGACCCACCACCCATCGTCGCAGGACAAATCCCAGGAACAGCGCCACCAGCGCGATCAAAACGGGCAGCGCCAGGCGATCCAGCAGCGAGCGCATGGCATCGTCCACCGCCATCCGCGTCAGCACCTCGATCCGAATGCGCGAGACGACCCGCGCGCCCTCGTCCCAGGCGCTCTGCAGGCGCTCGCCCGACACGGGCGACGGCCCCCGCTGTAGCAACTGCTCGCGCAGGCGCGAGATCCGCATCTCGTTCAGACCGTCCAGCAGCGCCGATGCCCGCGCGCTGCCCTGCTCGGCACGGCGTGCCACGGTCCGCAGGGTCGCGATCTCCTCGTTCAGACGCGAGCGCTGTTGGGCAATCCCCTCGGGCTCCTCGCCCTCCTCCGGCACCGGCCCCAGCAATTCCAGCTGCGTCTCCAGCGGGGTCAGCCGCGCCTCAATCTCAGTCGCAATCAACGCCAAGGTGCGCCGGTCCGTCTCCAGCCCCGCCCGGGCCTCCTCGATGGCTGTCTCGGACATCGGCCCGCGGCCCATCGATGCCTCGATCCGGTCGGCCTGAGCGACTGCGCTTTCGATGACTTCCATGCCCAGCCCGTTCGGCGACGACTGGGCAGCGGCCACGCCTGACCAGACGGTCACTGCGCAGAACAACAGAACAGCAAGAATACGCATGCCCGAGTGCTAGCGGGTTCTGTCCCCCCCTGCAATCGACAGCAGCGCAACTGGGCGCGAGCAGACAGCCGCGCCAGCCCGTTACCGCCCCGGGCAATCGCGCCCCCGTCTCGCTGCACGAAGCTCTACTCGCAAAGTTTTAATCGAATTGTGACAAACCCTTGGCCAACGCGGCTGTCAAAGGATCGCAAACATGAGCTTGGACAAAGTGGCAAACGACGTCGCAGACGAGATCGAGCGTCTCTTGGCCTGGGAGCGCGACCTGACCGACGACCTTGCCGCGACCCGGGAGAAGCGCGGCCACCTGATGGGCGCGCTCAGCCGGATACGCGTCGCCATGACGACCGAGGGGCGGCGCGCCTGCGACCTGCGCATGGATGCAGCCCTGCAACGCCTGGAGCCGAAGGCACCGCTGGGCGGTCCCCTATCGGACAAGGTGGATGCGGTGATGGCCTACTGCGCGCGCTCCAGTGGGATCGTCACCACCACGGAGATCCAGCGCTACCTGGAGAAACACGGCCTGGCGAACTATCGCCAGGCGGCGGCGACGCTGTTGGCGCGCAAGGCCAAGCAAGGCTGCTTCGAGCGGATTGGCCGCGGGAGATATCGGGTACTTTCGCCCACAGGGGTCCAAAACAACTAGGGCGAACCTGTCGCACGAAGGAGGTCTTCCCCGACAAAGGCAATGCCCTGGGGATAGACGTAAGCCGTCCAGCCGCGGGCACATCGAGAATCCAAAGCACCGTCCTTGGGCAGAGGCTAACGCTTATCGACGGGAGGAGACTGCCCGCAGGACCAAGACCGCGCCGACCAACAGCGCGACGATCCCGGCAATCCCAAGCCCAACCGACGCGTTCACGCCGTAGGTATCGCGGATGCTCTCGTAGTTCGCGTTCGTATGCTTCACGGCTTGGTAGCCAGCAGACAAAAGCAAGGCGCCGACAAAAAGCCTGCCGTAAGAGGTTTTTCGGACGCCCGTCTTTCTTGGGCGCGTTTGGGCGGCCTTTTCGTTATGGCGTTCGACGCGCTGCTGAAAATCATCGCTGGACATGGACGGGCACGCTAGGAAATGACCACTGACTGATCTTTTGATCCTAACCGAAAGACCAGCCAAGCCAAGCTCGCTTCGATCTTGCGTAAGCTAACAAAGCCGGTCGGGAGCACTTCGTTTTTGGAGCGAATCCTCTGTAGATCGGATCGTCGCATGGAGAAACTGGGCCTGGTGACCACTACGCTTTGGCGCGCAAGGCCGTACAACGATGCTGCGAGGGGATTGGGCAAAGGAGGTGTCGGCTGGCTGCTGCCAATCGTACCGATCCATCAGCGCTGTTTTACACTTTTAGGCAAAACTGTAAAATCTGTGGCTACCCTTTACGCCGAACCGTGCTGTTTTCACCGGTTTAGTGAGCAAAACATCTGATCCAGATTTTACACTATTCCCCATTGTGTAAAACGGGTCAGAGACGTTCAGAAATCTAACTTGGTTTTTGGCCTAGGTTTCTGAGCATGCAGAACACACGTACCTTTCACGGAAGAACGAGCGCAGGAATCAACAGAGTTTCGTATGAGTTGCTTGCACCCAACGGGAGGCTTAAACTCGACTCAAACGTCATCCGATCTGGAGACTTGGCATGGCTGATATAGAAGAGCTGAGTGAGTACATTCTCAGCTTGACGGTTTTGGAAGCTGCTGAACTGAAGAGCATCCTGAGAGATGCATACGGCATCGAACCAGCCGCGGGTGGTGCGGTTATGATGTCGGCTAGCCCAGGCGACAGCGGTGGTGCGGACAGCGCAGCGGCAGAAGAAAAGGACGAATTCGACGTCGTACTGCTCGGACCCGGCAACAAGAAGATCAACGTGATCAAGGAAATTCGAGCGATCACCGATCTTGGCCTGAAGGAAGCCAAAGACCTAGTCGAAGCCGGCGGCAGGGCTGTCAAAGAAGCTGCATCCAAGGATGAGGCTGAGGATATCAAGGAAAAGCTCGAAGCGGCTGGCGCTGCTGTTGAACTTAGGCGGCATCCGAACACCGAGACTGACGATGATGCGCATGCACTTACTTGGGTACTTGCAGATTGGCTAGCATTGGGAGACGAGGCCAAGCGTCGATCATTGTCGTTAGATGATACTCACAAATATGTTCAAGATATCTGCAATAACATAAAAGCGGCTTGAGAAAAGATGATTGGGCCTAGTATAGAAAAGATCCTAAAAGCAACGGATGTAATTTCAGAAGTACGAAAGGCATTCGAGAATATCCGAAACTTAGAACAGGGGCAGAAGTCCCTTGCCGACACTTTGGCATCTCTCGATGTCCGCGTGCGGGAGTTGGAAGCTGGGCTTCGGGAAGCTCGGGCCGAGATAAAGCTAGCTGCGATCGAAGCTGCGCAAGGAACCGTCAACGGTGCACAAGGTCAGATCTACCAACGGATGGTTGATATTGAAGTCAGACTTTCCAAGACTTCCGACAAGCTCGAAGAGCTGAAAGATCAGAAAGCGCAATTGCAGATCCCAGGTTCCTAGTGGCTCTTTTTTAGTTATGGCTCTCGATTTTCAGTGGTGTCGTGCTGGATGATGAAGCGACAATCCTGACCGAATTTATAAGCGGCGCTGACGGGCCATTGACGGCCGTTTTTCACGGCAGCAATGCCCCCGAGATTTTACACAATTACCAATAGTGTTAAGCGCCGCGGGCCTCAAACCTCCTCGAACACTGTTGGTAGGGGGCTGCCGCCCTCCAGCCAGTCGGGGATCGGCAGGCCTTTTTCGCGCAGGAAGCCGGGGTTGAACAGTTTCGACTGATAGCGGCTGCCATAGTCGCACAGGATCGTCACAATGGTCTTGCCCGGGCCCAGCTCGCGCGCCAGGCGGATCGCGCCGGCCACGTTGATCCCGGTGCTGAGGCCCATGCACAGCCCCTCCTCGCGCAGCAGGTCAAAGACGATGGGGATCCCCTCCTCGTCAGGGATCTGGAATTGGAAGTCGGGGGTAAAGCCTTCCAGATTTGCGGTGATGCGCCCCTGGCCGATCCCCTCGGAGATGGACGAGCCCTCGGCCATGAGCGCGCCGTGGGCGTAGTAGTGCCAGAGCGCGGCGCCCATCGGGTCGGCCAAGCCGATTTTGACGTCCGGTTTGCGGGCGCGCAGGGCCTCGGCCGTGCCGGCCAGCGTGCCGCCCGAGCCGACTGCGCAGATGAAGCCGTCGACGCCGCCCTGGGTTTGGTCGAAGATCTCGGGGCCGGTCGACTCGATATGGGCCTGGCGGTTGGCGACGTTGTCGAACTGGTTCGCCCAGATGGCGCCGTCCGGCAGCTCTTGGGCCAGTTTGGCGGCCAGGCGGCCGGAGTATTTCACGTAGTTGTTGGGGTTTTTGTAGGGTTTCGCGGGAACCTCGACCAGCTCGGCGCCTGCCAGGCGCAGCATGTCCTTCTTCTCCTGCGACTGGGTCTCCGGGATCACGATGACGGATTTGAAGCCCATTGCAGCGCCCACCAGCGAGAGGCCGATGCCGGTGTTGCCGGCCGTGCCTTCGACAATGGTGCCGCCGGGGCGCAGCTGGCCCTTTGCCACGGCGTCGTTGATGATCCACTTAGCGGCCCGATCCTTAACCGATTGCCCGGGATTTAGGAACTCCGCCTTGCCCAGGATCTCGCACCTTGTGATCTCAGATGCGCGCTTAAGGCGAATGAGAGGTGTATTTCCAACTGCTGCCGGCAGATCCCTGTAGATACTCATGTTCCCCACTCTAGAGTAGTGATTTTGAACGCTTCACATAACGGCGCGGCGCGATCCCCACAACCCCGCGGGCAACGTGACGCGCCTACGCTGCCCCCCGCCATGCCTCTTGCAGCCGTTGCGCATGCAACTGCAACCACTGCAGGCTGAGGATGGCGGGTGCATTGTTGATCTCGCCAGACGACACGCCTGCCAGCGCTTCCTCAAGCGTCACCGTAAATGCTCGAATGTCTTCTGCCTCTTCCACAAGGCCATGCAGGCCGCCTGTCTGAGCGAGATGCGCCTCGGCAACGAAAGACGTTATGTGCTCTGATGCGATCCCTGGTGTTGGATAGTAAGCGGCAATCTGCTCCATTCGCCCCAGGGTGACGCCACCTTCTTCTTCCGCCTCTGCTCGGGCCGCCGCTTCGGCATCCAAGCCCTTGTCGATACGGCCAGCGATTACCTCGATCCCCCAGGGGCAATTGTCGCCGCGGGCGAAGACGGGCGCCCTGAACTGTTCAATCAGTAAAACGTTGCCGCTCAAAGGGTCAAAGGGTCAAAGGGCAAGACAGTCACCGCATCGCCGGAGGTCAAGGCGGTCCGCCGAATTTCGGGCGACCAACTGCCGTCAAACCGGCGGTGACGCAGTGTGTGATCTTCAATTGCAAAGTAGTGCGTGTAGGGACGCGTGACCGAGATCGACTGCACATCGTTGCGGGTCCATGCCCCCCTGAGCCTACCGCGGACGGGCTTTTCGCTCTTGGCACGGGCACGCATGAAGGCGCGGATCATGACGCCAGGCCAAATGGAGTCCATCTCTTCCAGGGGCACCAAACCTTTATGCGACATCAGTTCTTCAGCGGCCGCTAGCGCCGTATCTCTCTCGGTGCGTGTCCAGGCGTCAAAATCCCAGACGTCATCTGTGGGCACGGCCTTGGCGGTCGCCTGAAAATACTGTGCCGAAACAACTCCCGCATCGGTCTGCACGTCGATTGGTGCCAAGCCGTACTCTGCTTCCTCGAAATAGATCAACCGATCTAAGTCAGCCGCGGTCAAGTTGCTGACGACAATCCCATCTGCCCGATTGCCTGGTGTGGGCGCCAGGTGAGGATAGGCTTCGGCCGCAAGCGTTCTGGCCTGATATCCCAGCGCGACTGCCCCGCGCCGATCCTCTGAAGAAACAGGCCGCCCCAATACGACCTCAAGTAACTCCCTGTCGCGCAGCGATCCAAAGAAGAACAGTGTGGTCATTGGATGCCTATCGTCTCCGGTTCCTCTGCGCTCTAACGCGGTCGCGCGCGGTCCGCATTCATTTTCTGCAACAGGGCCGAAATTCCGCAGGATGGCGCGTCATTCCCGGGTATCTGGTCGAAAAATGGGCGGGGCTAGGCTATTTACACGCCACTCGGGTAATCCGCAGCGGGGTTGCCAGCGTACAATAAGAAAGCGGAAGATCGAGCAAGAGTAAATGGCACAACACCTCGCCAACGAAGAGTTAGTCGCTGAGTACGCGTGTGGCTCATCCAGCCCCGGCATGTCTTTGCTGGTGTCAGCCCATCTGACGGGGACAGTTGAACGTCGTCAGGATGTTTCGCTGGTTGAACAAGTTGGCGGTGCGCTGCTTTGCACTGAACAATCCGAGGAGATGTCAGCGGACGCTTTGGATCGTGCGTTGTCGGCATTGAACGAGAGTGTGGGTGAGCAACCGTTAGCATCACATTCTGCGTCACCGCTGCCCAACGCGGTAGTTGATGCTGTTGGAATGCCCTACGACCAGATTCGGTGGAAATTCGTGATGCCGGGGGTTGCCGGATACGATTTGGATGGGTTTGAGGGCGAACATGTATCGCTGTTGAAAGCGAAGCCCGGCGTTAAGTTACCGCAGCATACACATGATGGCGTTGAAGTGACCTTGGTTTTACAGGGTGCGCTATCGGATGGTGGCATCGTCTACCAAAAAGGCGACGTTGCCATGAATGACGAAGCTGACGACCATAGGCCTGAAATCGTCGGAAACGAGACCTGCATCTGCCTGATCGTGCGTCAGGGCGACTTGCGGTTCACCGGCAGGTTTTCGCGTATCCTCAATTACCTCGGAGAGTAATCCGTGCAACGTCGTGGTTTTTTAGCATGCAGTGCCGCAGCGCTGCTGCCAACCCCCAGTTTGTCTGCGGCCTCGGCAGATCGGACATTCCGTATACTGCGCGACGGTGACGACATCGGCACCCACATTCTCACGGCAATGACAACATCGCGCGGTTTCGAGATCGAAATCACCATCCGTATCGCGGTGAAGTTTTTAGGTATCACCGCGTATCGCTACGAGATGGACAACCGTGAGGTCTGGCAGGGTGGCCAGTTGGTTCAATTGGACAGTACGGTCAACGATGATGGCACGACTGATTTCGCGCGTATCCGTCGGGATGGCGAAAAGCTGATGGTCGAAGGCTCTGGTTATACCGGCGAGGTACCAACAGATGCCGTGACTACAACCTACTACACCAAAGAGTTCATCAAGCGTCGTCCCTGGCTTTCAACCCAGAGCGGATTGCCGCTGTCGATCGAGATTACCCCCGATGGTGCCGACGCCTTCCGGGTAACCGGGCAGTTGGAAACACGTCTGGAATATGATGATCGCGGGGAGTGGGTCAGTTGCCAGTTTGACGCGGGTGGCGAACCGGCACGCTATGAGATCACAGACGAAAGTGGGCGCATCGCAGAACTTTGGGCATCGGCTTGAACGTCTTCGACAAAGTAATGCGGCCAGCCGACGGCGCAGCCTGGATTACAGGAGCATCAGGCGGCATCGGTCGCGCAGTCGCATTGAAAATGGCTCGCGGTGGTTGGACGGTCTATGCGACAGCACGCAACCGTGACGGGTTGAACGTCTTAGTAGGCGAAGCAGACGGAGACGGTTTCGCGGGGCAGATCGTTGCCTTGCCTGGCGATGTCACCAACGCCCAACAGATGGCTGACGCCGTCGACACGATAACCGAGAACGGCCCACTGGCCTTGGCGATCATGAACGCGGGCATCTACAAGCCAATGCGGGCTCAGACGTTCTCGGCGGCGGAAGCCCAGCAGACCTTTGATGTCAACCTGACGGGCGTCGCAAATGGGCTCGAGCCTGTGCTGCAACACATGATCGAGCGCAAGACCGGGCACATTGCTCTGGTCGCCTCTGTTGCTGGATACCGTGGGCTTCCAAACGCGGCTGCCTATTCGGCGACCAAGGCAGGCTTGATCGCAATGGCCGAAGCGCTGGCGATGGACCTCGTCGACCTTGGCGTGCGCATTTCGGTGATCAATCCTGGTTTTGTCGAGACCGAGGCAACCAGCGTGAACGAATTCGAGATGCCAATGCTGTTGCAGCCCGAAGAAGCGGCCGACCGGATTGTCAAAGGCCTTGGAAAACCAGGATTTGAGATCCGCTTTCCCTGGCAATTTGCCGCTTTACTCCGCTTGATCGGCGCTCTGCCGAACAGAACCTACATCTGGGCAGTGCGCAAGGCGCTTGGTTGGGAGAAGATGGGAACCTAGGCCGCCGCTTCTCCGGCAGCCGCCGTGCTTGTTCGATCCAGCGGGAAACGCCACATCAGCACCACCGCCCAAACCTTCAGTAAGATGGGCACACCGGCGTAAAGTACCGCCAACGTCCAAAGCGCTTGCGGCCCATTCTCTCCGCCGCTTTGGTAGCCAACCCATCCAAGGATGATCAGCGCCAGCCCAGAAGACACGGCTAGCGCCGCCTTCGTTGCGACCTGCCAGATCGCGAAAAATAAGCCCGCGCGTGCGGCACCGGTCCGTTCGGTATCGAGGGCGACCACGTCCGCCTGAATGGCTGGTGGCAACGCAAGGTCAGCCCCAAAGGCCAGGCCGGTCAGAACCGAGATGATCAGGAATTTAGAGGCGTCACCCGGACCCAGGGTCAGCGCCCAAGTGAAAAACACACACGCCCACAGCATCGCTAAGCCCCACGCTCGGTGCTTTGACAAGCGTCCGGCCAGCCAAGTCCAGAATGGCACGCCCAGGATAGCGGCGGCGAAGTAGGCCAATAAGCAAGCGCCAGCGACCGGGATTGGCATGCCGCCCACGTCAAAGTCACTTTCGCCGGCGGCAAGCCGATCGCTTACGAAGAACAGGAACAGCGTAACGGGAACACCGTTGGCCGCACCGTTTACGAACCATGCACCGAGAAGCCGCCGAAACGGCGCATTGTCGACCATTGCTTGCCAACCCTCCCGCAGCGTCAGCTGCGCGGTCGGTGCCGCACGGTCCGGCACCGCAAGACCAGCAATCAACACACCAATGGGCAACGCGACGAGAACGCAGAGGGCCAATGCCTCCAGTCCACCGCCGCCCTCGCCCGCTTGGAAATAGAGTATCGTCGCTGCCAGAGTACCAATCAGCACAACCGCTTCGCGCCATGCGGTCACCCGGGTCCTCTGCGTGTAAGTTGGCGCAACCTCCGCCCCCCAGGCGGCATAGGGTGTCTGCGCCATCGTCCAACCCAGGGTCACAACAAACAGCCAGATCACGGCGTGGGTTAGCCCTGCTTCGGCTGGCGGCACAAATGCCTGCCATGTGCCGATAAGAATGACAGGCACCGAGATAGCCAACCACAACCGTCTACGGCCCAAACGGGCCGGTGTGCGATCAGAAAGCCACCCCATCATTGGATCTGAAAATGCATCGAATAGGCGGATCGCGATCCATGCGGCGCCCAGCGCGGCTACATCAACCCCGCGCTCTTCGACATAGAATGGGGTCACATACGTAAAAAGTGGCAGATACAACACTGCCAGCGCAAAGGCTGGCAGAGCATAGGAAACCAACGTCAATCGAGAGAGTTGCGTCATGGTGGGGAGGTGGCGCGCCCCCCTACAGCTTCAAGACGTCAGCTCTACGAGTTTGTGCCGCCCCCTGCGCGCTTCTGGCGGAAGCGCACCAGAACCCAATGAAGAACCTCAGTGACTACACCCACGACAGCTGCCGCGCCTAGAATGACCACCAATAGGGGCGGGTCCAAGAACTCCTCGAACAGGGGTTCAACCGTACTGCTAAACTCGGTCATGAAGTTATCAAAGGTCTGGATCACGTTGGTGCGCAGGCCCCGGACAACCTCGATCAAGGTGTGGAGCACGCAGGCAAAGAATATTGACAGTGCACCCGCCCAGACCCCGTTGGCTAACGCGACGATCGTGCCCCAACCCTGCCGGACCGCCAGGTTGAAGTATCCTGCCGTGGCAGCGCCCAGCGGCACCAGATAGTTCATCTCTGGCACTTCCAGCAGCATCGCGTTCGCCTCCGGGCGAGACAACGCCCAGTTGGCTGACCATGCCAGCAAGACAGCGCAAATGATCCGGAACAACAACATGTTGTCGGCTATCCCAAAGTTCTCATCTGCTGCGCGTGCCTTTCGGTCACGCCGCAACCCCCGGTATAAAACTGCCCCACTTACGCCGGGCGACGCAAGGTTATTTGGGTGACATCACATGTACCACCGGCAAAGCAGGCAGCACAGCTCGTCAGATAGAAGTTCCACATCCGCCGAAAGCGGTCATCAAAGCCAAGCTTAGCCACTTCGTCCCAACGATCATTAAACGTCACGTACCATTCGCGAAGTGTCCGCGAATAGCTTTGCCCAAACTCTAACGACCCGACAAAATCCAGTCCGGCCCCTTCCGCCTGGTGTTTGGCCACATCAGGAGAGGCAAGCATACCCCCCGGAAAGATGTACTTTTGTATGAAGTCTGACGACTTCCTGTATCTGCCGAACAGAGATTCGGCGATGGTAATCATCTGTATCGAGGCCACTTTGCCAGGCTTAAGTCGGTCACGCACGGTGCTGAAGTACGAAGGCCAGTAGCGTTCGCCAACGGCCTCGAACATTTCGATGGAGGCTATACCGTCGTAACTTCCGCGTTCATCGCGATAGTCGCGCATGACGATGTCGGCACTCTCGGCCAGTCCAGCATCGAAAAGGCGCTGTTTCGCGAAATCGTGTTGTTCCTTGGACAATGTCAGTCCTGTGATACGGGCGCCGCGTTCGCGAATGGCATATTCAGCGAAGCCACCCCAACCGCAGCCGATCTCCAGCACATGATCGCCCGGCTTCAAGCCCATGCGGTCACAGACAGATGCGTATTTGTTTTGCTGGCCTTGTTCCAACGTCTCGCCCTGACCGGAAAACAGCGCCGACGAGTAAGTCATCGACGGGTCCAACCAAAGGCCGTAGAACTCATTACCCAGGTCATAGTGGTAGGATATGTTGCGGCGCGAGCCCCGTTTGGTGTTGGCGCGCAGCCAGTGCCGAAACCTTTCCAAGGCGCGGACCAATCCTGCGCCTGGAAAACCATTGGAAACCGCATCGTTGTTGATTAGCGCCACATCCAAGAGCGCTTGCAGGTCTGGTGAGTCCCACCAGCCGTCCAGGTACGCCTCGGCGAAACCCAACTCGCCATCCCGCACCAACCGACTGAAAACTCCAGGATTGCGCACATCGAAATGACCATGCGGACCGGGTTTTTCGCCCGTTGCCTTGAAGGTACGGCCATCAGGAAGCGAAAATGACATGCTACCGGTATCGATCTGTTGTAGGATCGAAAACACCGTTTCACACCAGCGCGGAAGGCCCGGCTGCCCCTTGGTGGTCTCGAACGCCATATCCCCCCGTCGTTCCGCCATCGTTCACGTTAGACGAGAGTTAATCGGAAACTTCTCGGGTTTTCCAGCCAAAGATCGCCCCAATACGCGCCCGCCAACCAGATGACGCGGCATCAGGATCAGGGTAAGGCCCCCGGTACGGATGGAAACGCGCGCCCTTGATGGCTAGACGCAGGGCTTCCCAGTGAATGGCAACCATCACTTTGAAGGTCATTAGCGGGTGACGGAGCCACTGGCGCAGCAATTCGCGGTCTGTCAAAGGCCGCCGGTCACCCGATTGCGTCGCGATCAGCCATGGGCCGGTTTCGTCATGCTGTTTGATACGGAGTGACAGCTTTTCGTCTGGCTGACGGATCGTGAATTTGTAGGTTTGATTCATGCCGATGAACGGCGAGACGTAGAAGCCTTTGTCAACTTCGTGACGCTCGAGCGACGGCAGGGCACTGTCAATAGGCACAATGTAGGGATGCTGATCGCCAAATGTGTTTTTGACTTCGTAGACGATTGCCTGCAGCGAGCCGTCTTCGTTCTCACAGAAGTATACCGACAGTGGATTGAAGACGTAGCCGAAGAACCGTGGGAACGCCAGAATTCGTATTCTGGCCGGCGCTGGCATGCCGTGCTCTGCCAAGAGGCTTTCGACCCACGGCCTTAAAGGGCTGCCGTCCCGCAACCCATGGTCACGGTGGTGAAACGACAGCAATCCAAATCTATCCAACTTCAACAAATGCAGGGGCGAAATGGTCTCTGCCAATCGATCGACGTCCAGGTAGAGCGTAAAAACACGATACCTGAACTTGTGCACAAATGGGGTGAGACGCATGTGCATCACATGCCCCTGGTAGAGGCAGCCGGACCCTACCGGATGTCCGGAGTCGTCAATGCCCTGGTTATTCCGCGGCATGTAGTACCGGTGCCACCAGCGGTACGCCGGTGTCACGCACCCAATCTGGACGTGCGCCAAGCGCCTCAGCCACCCGGACTCCAGATCGCAGACCATCTTCATGGAACCCGTACCCCAGCCAGGCACCGGCGAACCAGATGCCGCGGCGCCCCTGGACATGGTCGATCGTCTGCTGCGCAGCAAAGCTTGCTTGATCAAACAAGGGGTGGTCGTAGTCAAACTCCGCATGGGTCAGAGTCGGATCTGGTTCGCGAGTCGGATTTAAGCTCACGAACAGTGGCCGGTCTGCGCGGATCCCCTGAAGGCGGTTCATCCAGTAGCTGACGGGCGCGGGTCGGTCGCTCTCCCCATTCGATAGGAAATTCCAACTGGACCAGACCCGGCGACGCTTCGGCATCAAGGCCGGGTCGGAATGCAGAACGGCCCTGTTAGATGAAGTGCGGAAGGGCGCGAGCGCGGCCGCCTGCTGGCTGTCAGGCTGCGACAGTAACCGCCTTCCTGTCGGGCCATGGGTAGCGATGATGACTTGGTCAAACCCCTCCTGGCCACCGTCAGAGAAACGCAAAAGCGGCCGTGGCGCGTGTTGATCCACCTCTACCACTTCTCTGCCGACAACTGCACGAGGCCCCAGCCGGGTCATGATCCGCTTGACGTACTCCCGAGAGCCGCCCTCGACCGTCCGCCAACGCTGCGCTGGATCCATCCCCGTCATCAAATCATGGTTCACGAAGAAACGGACAAAGCTTTCCGCGGGGAACTGCATGACATCCGCCAAGCAAGTCGACCAGATCGCGCCACCCATGGGCAACAAGAAACGGTCTTGAAACCAACGAGAGAATTGCCGTTCGTCTATCCACTCACCCAGCGTGCGATCTGCCAATTGACCGGTTTTCAAGTCAGCAGGGGCGACTCTTGTGAACCGCAAGATCTCGCGAAACGTCCGCACAAACCGAGGATCCATGACGCGCCAGCGCTGCGCAAAGATCTTCGAAATGTTGTCGCACGCGTACTCACACTGTCCCTCGTTCAACGAAAACCCAAAGGACATATCAGACCAACGCGTTTGGACCCCCAACTCCTCGAACATCGAAGTCATGTTCGGGTAGTTGCGATGGTTGTAGACAATAAATCCGGTATCGACCCATTGCGGGCCGTCGGGGAAATCTACATCCACGGTGTTCGCGTGCCCACCCAACCGGGCATCGCGCTCGAACACACGCACATCGTGGTGGTCCTTCAGGGCAAGCGCAGCCCCCAGACCTGAAATGCCTGCGCCGATGATGGCAATCTTCATACGCCGTCTCTTCCTTGCTCTTGGCGCCGGTTCAGCCGGCACGCTGCTCGTAGGCCTGCAAGGCCCGCGCCCGGCCATCAGCTAGCTCGATCATCGGTGCCGGGTAGGGATCGTCCGGTGAAAGCCCCCAGGCACGAGGGACAGCATCAAAGAATGCCATGGCGTCGCTGGATGCACGTGGACCTTGCGATTTTAGAAACCGGTCGCGGTAGACGCGGCGGCGGTCGAACTTTTCACCTTGCGTATCGGGATTGAATACACGGAAATACGGCGCCGCATCGGGGCCACACCCGGCCGCCCATTGCCATCCCATCGCGTTGGATGCCGGATCCCAGTCGATGAGGCAGTCTCGGAACCAAGCCTCACCGACCTTCCAGTGGGTCATCAAGTGCTTGGTCAAAAAGCTCGCTGTCAACATTCGTGTACGGTTGTGCATGACACCCGTGACGTACAGCTCTCGCATGCCGGCGTCTACCATCTCGATACCCGTCATGCCTCGGCGCCAACGTTCGGCGTCTTCGTTGTCCTCGCGCCAAGGAAAACTGTCCCACTCTGACCTCCAGTTGCGCGTCTCGATTTCAGGGGTGTGGAACAACAAGTGATATGCAAATTCACGCCATACAACTTCCTTCAAGAAGTGTTCGGCCGCATCGGGGTGGCCACGCTGTTCCATCGCCCGCACACCCGCGTGCCACACGGTTACGGGAGAAATCTCGCCCTGCGCAAAGTTCTCCGATAGGCCTGAGACCGCGGGCTCTGCAGGAAAATCACGACGGTCCTTGTATGTATCGACCGGGCCATCCAGGAATGTGGCAAGGCGGTCCTGCGCGCGACACTCGCCGATCGTAGCAAATCGCGCCACCGAGACCGCGCCGCGTCCCATGGAACTGCCAAGCTGCCAATCGCTTAGCGCGTCGCTGGCCGGCCATGTGTTGGGTGCCTTCAGATCTGCGGGAGCAGAAATCGGCACACGCACGTCGCGGTGGCGCACGGCTTTCCAGAACGGCGTATAAACCTTATAGAAGCCACCTGTACCGGTTTCCACCGTCCATGGCTCAAATAGGAGCGAACCGTTGACGGAAACTGCGTCGACCCCGCTCTCGACCAATAAGGACTTTATTCCCTTATCGCGTGCAATCGCGCGGCTGTCGTATTGCCGGGACCAGACAACGCGGCGAGCGTTTGTCTCCGCAATCAGGTCGATCATTACCTTGGCGGCCTCACCGCTACGCAATATCAGCCGTGACCCACGTTGGTTCAGGTCTGTCTGAAGTTGGGAAAGACTTTCGCCCAGGCGCCATTTCGGTGCCGCACCATAGTCTTCGAACTGCCCGTCGAGAATGAATATCGGGATTACCGGACCGGGTCCTTTCAGGGCTTCGGCCCATCCGGGGTGATCAGACAGGCGCAGGTCGCGGCGAAGCCAAAGTATAGTCGGCGGGTTTGTGAGTTCGGATGTCATGGATCAGATCAACAGCTGCGGAATCATGTACGCCGTGATATGCGGATCGGCTCATCAGAACCGCAAAAGCAACGTATCGTTAAGGGTTTCGACCCAAATTGGGTCAATTAGCGCTAACAACAAGCGCGCGCTGTCAGAGGTGGCAAATGACTGCGATGATTATTCAACTGCCTAACTCATGCTCGGACGGCAATGCCCGTCAAAGCGTTCAGGCCGAATTGAGGCGTGCACGCATTCGCATTGCCCAGTTGGAAACCAGCCTCGAGGAGGCGATGCGCGATAACCTGGCAAACTACAATCGCGCTCGAGAAGCCGAACGGCTGCTGGATCAGATGGGTAATCAACCGTCGGACAAAGCTACTGGGATCTAGGCCACAACGACTAGGCGTCGTTTGAAATCAACGTGGCTAAACCTAGCAAGGCCGGGTTGGGTTCAGTGATCTGCCAGACGGGCACCGCCCGTAGACGATTCCGCATGGGCCCAGGCGCCAAGAATGCTTGCGTTAACTCGCACGCGTCCACAAGCGCCTCAAAATCATCGATCAACCCGCCGCAAAGGTACACGCCTCCCCAACTACCCGTCGCAAGCACCAGGTCACGTATGACTTGCCCGAGCTCAGCAGACCATTGGGGCCGCACATCACTTCCCTTCCAAGTGGCGCGCGCTTTTGCCAACCCCGGACCAGACAGCAACCCTTCAACGGTGGTGGACCTTTCTTCCGCAAAAATCCTGGTTTCCCATTTTTGATGACCTGCCTCAGTCGGTAGGATCGTCCAGGCGCGACTTAACGTCGGAATGGCAACTGCTGCACCAAAACCAGTCCCAAGATTAATCGCAAGCCGGGGGGCCTTGAGATACTCAGGTCGTTCTGCCGGAGACAAAACTGGTCTCAGTGCATGTTGACCGAGGGTCGGCAAAGCATGCGCCACTGCCTCAAGGTCGTTCAACAGTGTGACAGGCAGGCCGTCAAAAGACATCGAAAGGAAATCACCGTCGATCTCCCAGGGCGCATTGGTCAACGTTACGCGCCTCCCTGTGACCGGCCCGGCCGCAGCAACAATCAGACTAACCGGCCTAACAGACTGCTCAGTCAAATACTGCCGAAGCGCACTCTCAAAACTTTGAAACGCTTGGACCGGCAATGTCTGCAACGCATTGATCGTTCCTGCGCGGTTGGACAGCGCAAACCGGACATTAGTACCCCCAATGTCGCTCAACAGAAATTCGTCCATCGTCACCAACCCTGGATATCTAGCTTCATTGGTGCCTTACGCATGGCAGCATTCTCACCCGTTACGGGAAGTGTTCGTCAAGAGTTCGCGATTGTGGAGAATCGGTGCCTCGTGTATTAATGTTGCGTTGCCGCATGGTGACAAACTGGCCTGAAGTCCTACCTGCGCACGGTTGAGAAGGCGCGGACGGTTATCAGTCCACGCAGCCAACCGGAGCAGAGCTCCGTCCGGACCGCGGGTCCGAAAGGAAAGGACGAACGAATGCCGACCGGCACTGTTAAGTGGTTCAATACCACCAAAGGTTTCGGGTTTATTGAACCCGACGAAGGCGGGAAAGACGTCTTTGTGCACATCACAGCGGTTCAGCGCGCTGGCCTAGAAGGTTTGCGCGACAATCAAAAAGTCAGCTACGAGTTGAGCACTGGCCGCGACGATCGCGTGTCAGCGATCGACCTTCAGGTACTATAAGCCTTTTTCACGGCGGCTCGGGCTGCGCACGCTACGCCCGAGCCCCAAATCCTAATATCGGCAACCTCCGTTCACACGGTCTTTCAGAGACGTTGCCACTCATACTAAGACGAACTCTTAGACCGATCTCGGTCGCCCACGCGCCTATTTGTACTTGCGCCTTTGAGGGCAGCGGCAGACAATCCCGCCGGATCTTCGGGGTGAGCCACATGACTGACGCGCAGCCAATCACCGACGCCAATAGAATACCATGCCGGCAGTGCGGCGCGCCCGTCGTGTTTAGCCCGGGCGTTGGGCGGATGAAGTGCCCATTTTGCGGCACCGACAACGCGATTGAGGGGGCCAATCAACAAATCAGCCCATGGGGCGAAAAAACCAATGCTGCGCCGCAAATCCGGGAGCTGGACTATCAGGCGGCATTAGCCAATGCCCTGGACGCCGCACAGATTGAGGAAACTCAAGTCATTCAATGTCCAGGATGCGGTGCTGAAGTCACTTTGGATGAGAATACGCTTGCGGATCAGTGTCCCTTCTGCGCGACCCCCTTGGCGCGGGCTGAAACCACTGCGCACCGTCATCCGAAGCCTCAGGGCGTTTTACCTTTCGCGTTTGAAGAGCGCGAAGCCAAAGATAAGATGAAGTCCTGGCTGGGGTCTTTATGGTTCGCCCCGTCTTCACTGAAGAATTATGCGGAGGCGGGGAGGCCGTTATCAGGCATCTATCTGCCGCATTATACCTATGATGCCGTCGGTGATGCCGACTATCAGGGCCAACGCGGTGACGCATACTACGTCACTCGAACCCGGACGGTGATGGTTGATGGAAAACCGCAGACGCAGACCTACCAGGAACGCCGCATCCGCTGGACGAACGTGGCCGGTGCCGTTCGCCATATCTTCGATGATGTTCTGGTCCCAGCCTCCGAGACGATGGGACCAACGGAAGGTCGAGCTGAGTATGCTGGAGGATCATGGGATCTTGCGGCGATGGAGCCTTATCGCCGCGAATATCTGGCCGGGTTTCGTGCAGAAGCACCGGCAATTGCCTTGGATCAAGGATATGCAAAGGCGAAAAACGTGATGGAACGGGTACTCGTCCGCGACATTAAGTTCGACATCGGGGGGGATGAGCAGCGGATCTCGTCGATGAGTGCACGTTATGCAGAGATCACGTTCAAGCACGTGCTCTTACCCGTGTGGTTAGCCAGCTATCGATGGAAGAACACACCTTACCGCGTCGTCATAAATGGACGCACTGGGCGAGTAACTGGCGAGCGCCCTTATTCTGTCTGGAAGATCGCGTTCGCGGTTATCGTCGCGTTGGGCGTCGCGGCTGGCATCGGCTATCTCGTGGCAACCAACCAGTAGATAGGTCCACGGCAGCGATATCTATGGATAGATAGACGCCTCTCCCTTCTCGAGGTGTGGAGGCAATACAACGGTGCGCAAGGCGCACCGACAAAGAAGATTGCCCAGTCACGTTGACTTCGAGATTGGCTGCCTCGATTCCTCGCGCTGGCCAAAATAGAGTTGCTCGATGATAAGGGCGTATTCAGGCGCTGCTAGCTGGCTTATTGGCCGAAGCCCCCAACCCGCTTCAAGCTACGGCCGCTCCCACAAGTCACACGCTAGGCGGCGAGGTCGCGGAGCTTCTCCATGTTTCTCAACGACGCGAGATGATAGTAGATCAATTCAAGGACATCACGCTTGAAAAAGTCATCACGCACCTCGTCGGACATTTCTTTCAAACGCTCGCGCGATACCACGTAGAACCCAGTCACCGAGCGTTTTTGGCCGTCTGGCAGAGTTATACCGGCCTGCATCGGGTCGAACAGATTCTGCTCATTCAATAGCTTGCAAAACTCGTTGGTTTTCCGCGCTTCAAGTTCGTAGTTCCGAGAAAACTCTAGCGCCCTCTCTAGAATTGGCGCTGGCTCATCACCGTCGTACAATTGATCGCCGCGTTTTCCATCGGGGTCGATACCCGGATATTCCTCATCCACGCAAAGGGTGAATGTCTCTTGCTTATCATCCGCAGCGAACACGAATGGGTACCGCCGCACGAACGCCGGAATGTAGCGGCCCAGCCAAGCCCCATCATCGTCTACCAACAGACAATTGTCCTGCTCGATGCCAAGAATGGCTACGGGTGAGAAACCTTCCTCGCTCTTTCCAAAGACGATTGGAAGTTCCGTCGCCGCAGTAAGAAACTCTGCACACATCAGCGGGGCCGCATTCGCACTTTGCGCAAACCTGTAGGATACGCCCGTCTGTATCGACCAGTCTTTGTGTCGTTCAAGTGAGACGGGCGCCACCTTTTCGTAAAACATCAATTGTTTGGCCATGACGAGATCCATCCCTTTACTCTAGCGCGCGAACTTTCGGAGGCGGATATACCTAAGCTAAAGGTGCTGGGAAAGAGTGAACTGATCGTTGCCCGGTAGCCGGCGGATGATAGGTTGTCCGCAGCCACGCTGGAGAGCCACAATGTCCGACACTGTCCGTCTAGATCCCGCAGACAACGTTGTGTCTGCCGTCAAACCATTAGAAGCGGGTGCGACAGTCGAGAGTTGCCGAACCGCTGCGATGATCCCCCGCGGCCACAAGGTAGCAACGGCCCCAATCTCTAAGGGTGAGATCATCCGGAAGTACAACCAGGTTATCGGGTATGCCGCCGCCGACATTGAGCCTGGCGCGCACGTCCACACGCACAATGTGGAGTTTCGCGGCACTGAGCAATCCTACGAGTTTGCCACGGACCTAAGGCCAGCAACGCCAGCCTCGGGTGACACCTTTATGGGCTTTCGTCGTGCGAATGGGACCATTGGAACCCGCAATTTCATTGCGGTGATCACGTCGGTTAACTGTTCAGCCACGGCCGCCAGGAAGATCGCCAGTGCGTTCACTCCAGACGTGATGGCCAACTATCCGAACGTCGATGGCGTCGCTGCGTTTGTACATGGAACGGGATGCGGCATGGCAGGCGACGGAGAAGGATTCGAAGCCTTGCAACGTGTGATGTGGGGGTATGCGCGCCATCCGAACTGTGCCGGTGTTCTCATGGTCGGACTGGGTTGCGAGATGAACCAGATTGACTGGTTGCTAGAAGCACACGGGATTGAACGGGGGCCATTGTTCCATGCAATGAACATACAGAATGTTGCGGGCCTGCGTCGTACGGTTGAGGCCGGAATCGATAAGGTACACGGCATGCTGCAGCATGCGAATGAGGCGAGTCGTACGCCCTGCCCAGCCTCTGCCTTGAAGGTAGCCCTGCAGTGTGGGGGATCCGATGCCTGGTCAGGAATTACAGCAAACCCTGCCCTAGGCTATGCGTGCGACCTCCTTGTAAGCCAAGGCGGAACCGGCGTTTTAGCCGAAACGCCAGAGATTTACGGTGCCGAGCATCTACTTACGCGCCGTGCCGTCGACACGAAAGTGGGTGAGAAGCTGGTACGGATGGTCAGATGGTGGGAGGATTATACTTCCCGTAACAAAGGATCGATGAATAACAACCCCAGCCCGGGGAACAAAGCCGGGGGGCTTACGACAATCCTCGAGAAATCACTTGGGGCTGCCGCAAAAGGCGGCACGACACCACTCACTGGTGTTTGGAAGTATGCCGAAGCGGTCGGAACACCTGGCTTCGCCTTCATGGACACGCCCGGTTACGATCCCGCGAGTGTCACAGGACAGATCGCAGGTGGGTGTAATGTCGTTGTATTCACTACGGGCAGAGGGTCAGCTTTTGGATCAAAGCCGGCACCGACAATCAAGGTCTCGACGAACTCCGAACTGGCGAGATGCATGCCTGAAGACATGGACATCAACGCCGGGAGCATTCTCGACGGAGACGCCAGCGTCGAGGAAGTGGGCCGAGAAATCTATGAGAAGATTCTCTCAGTAGCATCCGGCGAGAATAGCTTTTCCGAAGCACAAGGCCTTGGAGATTTTGAGTTTGTCCCCTGGCAGATTGGCGCCGTTATGTAACGGCACGTGCTGCCAGGGTTCAATTTTCACTTGCTTAGAGGATTGAAGTGAGCTTCATCAATCGACGTACGGGTTCAAGCATTGGCAACAGTAGATGGCTGGGAAGTCGTAGTTGTGTCTTCCGATTGTCTTGACACACCCTTGCTTGCAATGGCCGGCATCTCTGATGCGGCATGACCGGTTGACCGCGGCTCACCAGAAGCGACCGCCTGGCCCTCGGCGATCGTCTGTCGCAAGTCACCGGCTTGGTCGGACAAGCGCCTCGCAGTGTCCGCCGCGATTTCAGCAGCGTTCGAGTTTCGCAACGTCACGCCATCGAACTCGCGCATCGCACGATTGATCTGCTCGATCCCGACCGATTGCTCACGGGTCGCCTCCGTTATATCGGTCACTAGCTCGGCTGTTTGCCGAATACTGGGCACAAGATCTTCAAGGCGTTGCCCAGCCTCTGCAGAAACACTGACTGTTTTGACCGACAGCTCTTGGATTTCACGCGCGGCGGCCTGACTTCTTTCTGCCAACTTCCGAACTTCAGAGGCGACAACCGCAAAGCCCTTCCCGTGGTCGCCTGCGCGGGCGGCCTCCACTGCCGCGTTCAAGGCCAGCAAATCGGTTTGCCGTGCAATCTCCTGAATGACGCCAATGCGCTCAGCGATCTGTTGCATTTGATGGACGGCATCTACCACCACTTTACCAGTTCCCTCAGCTTCATTAGCCGCTTTTTTTGCTATCTCTTCAGTTTTTGTGGCGTTCTCGGACGAGCGCTGCATGTTTGCAGCCATTTCCTCCGTTGCGGCGGACGCTTCTTGAACAGCGGCAGCTTGCGAGGTTGCCCCCTCGCCAATCTCTTCCGCGCGTCGGGAAAGTTCGACACTACCAAAGGCCACTTCTTCAGCGTTCTGATCTGCGCGCGCGAGAACCTCCTTAAGAGTTCCCTCTAACATGCGCATCCGCTGCACATTTTCGCGAAAGATGGATAGCGCAGCAGCCATCTGCCCAACTTCGTCTTTTCGATCCTCGAAACCAGGCAAAACTTCCAAATTTCCATCAGCCAGAGCCCGTGTTCGCTCAGCCAGTACGCGCAGTGGCCCCGTAACTGTGCGCCGAATGCTTCGAAGCGCGAAAGCCCCAAGCACCAGACTAAGCACTGCGAGGGCAACCATCGCGAACTGTGCGTTAGAGATCGCGCTGAAGACCCGCTCAGTGCCGTCGTCGATTCCATCAAGCGCGCCCCCAATTACAGTCTTCGACTGCGCAGTTAAATCAGTTGCTTGGGCGAGTGCGCGTCGCGAAGCGCCGGACGCCGCTTTCTCGGCACTAAGAACCGCACTCCGAAGCGCAACGATACCTGCCGCCGGGTCCGAGGCCGATGTCAACCGATCAACGCCCGCGACAATCTGCGCGAAGGCTGAATAATCGACATCAGCGAAGTCACTTTCTGCGGAAGCCAGTGTATCCGCTGCAGCAACCAACTGCGCTTGATCTGGTGCAATGGCCGCAGCGAACACCTTTGTCATGTATCGGCCAGCTATCGCCTCGAGTTGCAGCAACAACTGCAGGCTCGCCACTTGGCCTTCCATTAAACCTGACATCTGCGCCGCATTCTCCGAGAGCGCATCCTCCGAACGGATCGTCAGGTCAAAAACGCGTTCGTCAAGCAACGCATCGACTACCAATTCCATCTCGCGGCGCGCAGAAAGCAGCGCGCCCATCTTCTGCGCGCGCAGAGTGAAACTGGTATCTTTGAGGTCCAAGGCACTGCTGGATAGCACCTGAGCGCGACTGGAGAGTTGGTCCGCATCGCCACCCCCAGCAGCCTCGTATTCAGCTACTGCGGTCGACAGCCGATCTGCAGCCGAGGTTTCAAGATCGTTCAAAATGGACCGAATGCTTGGGTCGGTGACCGTTGCCCCACCGAGCGCTGAACCTGACAGCAGATTCGACGCTGAACGGACCCGCAGCAATGCTTCGATCTGGGCAAAATCGCCTTCCACTATCCCGGAGATCATTTCCCCCGTGCGGGCCGAGACGTCCTCTCCTCCAATGACCAACTCAAAGACCGAGTCATCTACTAGAGGGACCAGCAGAACGCTGAGATCGGTCATTGCTGCCACCCATTCGGTCAATGCCTCAGCCTGCCGTTCATCGGCCGCAAGAAGCGTACGGCGGGCTGCACCGAGTTCGCTGGAAGATGCTTGGAGTGCTTGTAGCGGGACAGACATGCCCGATCGATCGGATGTAGGGAGACGGTCCAACGTCTCGGAAAGATCAAGGAAGGTCGTCTCCAACTGTGAAGTCAGTTGATCTGCCGTGGCAACCGTTTGCGCCCCGTCGATCTGACGGATCTGACCCAAAGCGCTGTTCACTCCGGACAATACCAATTGTGCATCCCGAACCGTCGTCACACGTTCCTCGCGAAGGGTATCAACCTCTCCGGCAATGAGCATGAACGCAAAGCTGGCAACAGCTGCACTTCCCAAGATCAGAGCTAAACAAGCGGCAAACAATTTGATCAGGCGGCCGCTCAGGGATGGTAGGTTCTCTGACGCAACAGCAGACTTACTGGGAACTGTCATTGCTCGGGTCCTCCGATGGCACAAAATTCCTTTCGCCCAAATTTCCGGCTCAGCAACAGCTCGCCGAATTGGGCTGCTCAAAATTAGGCGAAGTGTTGCGGCATCACCCCGAGGTGAGCCGCAACAACAGTCTTACGATCCTGGCACCTCTAGCGGCGCGAAGGTGCCGTCGGTGGTTATCTGGGTCATGAACACGTCTTCCATACCTTGATTGTCGCCCGGGCCGTAGCCGAGCACCACACCACCCAAATCGTGGGCAGACATAGACTGGACGGCAGCTAAGAACGCAGAACGCGTTGGCTCATTTCCCGCTTTCTCGAGAGCAGCAATAGCCAAACGGCCGACAATGTAGCCCTCCAACGAGACAAACCCCGGCTCGGCGTCTGGATTGGAGGCTTTCAGGGCAGCATGGTACTGGGCCACCACAGGAATCGACGAATCCCACGGGAAAGGAACGACTTGGCTGACAATCACACCGGCACCATCAGCACCAAGCTCAGCCGTGAGTGCGCTCGATCCCACAAAGGAAATGTTCACGAAGGTCGGGTCGAACTTTAGACGACGCGACAGCTTGATGAACTCTGCCACGGGCTTGTAGGAGCCCACCATGACCACGGCTTCAGGCTCAGCTTTGCGGATGGTTAGAAGTGCGGATTTTACCGCAGTCGTATTGCGAGTGTAGGTACCCTCAGCGACCAAATTCATGCCGCGCTTTTCCAAGGCCGCAGTAACACCAGCCAAACCCACACGTCCAAACCCGTCATCCTGGTACAGAATGGCGATGTTCTTCATGCCGCGCACATCGACCAAGTAATTGATCCATGCCTCGGTCTCCGCAGCATATGTCGCGCGGACGTTTATGACGTTCTGCAGCGCTGCGTCCCGCAAGAACCCCGCACCGGTGAAGGGCCCGATAAACGGTATGCCAGCATCCGTTGCAATCGGCTGTGTCGCCTTGGAAGTCGGCGTGCCGACAGGGCCAATCAGCCCAAAGACCCCGCCGCTGCTGACCATTTCCTGCACACCGGCAATCGAGCGATCGGGTTCGTACCCGTCATCCTTAGTGATCAGGTCAAGTGTCCGCCCATGCACACCACCAGCCGAGTTCACTTCCGCAAATGCAGCTTCAATGCCGGTTCGCATGCCAATTCCAAGAGCGGATGCTGGGCCTTCGAATGCAGCCACCTGGCCAAAGACGACCTTGTCCGGTGAAACGCCGTCTTCAGCAATCGCTGCGAAAGGAACAAGGGCCGCCAGCAAAACGGCTTTGGCCGAGAGTTTATAGGTCAATGATGCCTCCATATTTTAAGTTCTTGTTGGGCTAATCCAATCACGTGAAAATTCAGTTTCTGAACTCACCAATTATCTTCGCAGAAAAATTCAAATACCGAATATCTATTGACGATAATTGTTATTCACTTGGTTGATTTTCCGTATATTTGGCAAATTATATGCAGCTTGAATGATTTTAGATGAAGCTTTTCAGATTTTTAGACTTTTCAGAGTGAATCTTCTTCAAATTCACAATCACTGGAGATTGTAGAATATGTAAATGGCGGCTTGGCCATCTAGAGGCTGGAACGTCACTGAGAGCTCAACATTAGAACTGAGCATTCGACAGAATAGAGACGATCAGCTGGCATATCCTCCGATAACCATAAAATTTGGAGAACATCAGCGCCGGTTAAATCTAGTTAGCGCAATTGCAATCCTCTGGTTGAGAGCCGCCAAACGTTGACAAAGCATGTGCGGGAGTGAGCGCACAGCGCTTGACGCACGCAGTCTCTAAAGGTCTCAATCATGCCAATCAAAGAGCGAAAGGATCACTGGCATGGAGAACTACAAGAAATTCTATATCGATGGAGCTTGGGTGGATCCGGTTGCGTCGACGGATTTCGAAGTCATTCATCCCGGCGACGAAACAGCCATCGCTACGATCGCTTTGGGAACGAAAGCGGATGTCGACCAGGCAGTCGCAGCTGCGAAAAGCGCGTTCGCAACTTGGCAATTCAGCACCGTGGAGGAACGCGTCGCACTGCTTGAACGGATGATTGAGGTTTACAACACACGCGCCGAGGAATTCGTCCGCATGATGCCCTACGAAATGGGAACAACAATGTCGTTCTCCCGCGAGGTGCATATGCCGGTAGGCATCGGTCACATGGAAGCCGCAATCGAGGCGCTGAAAGCACACCAATTCGAACGCCCGTCTATGAGAGGCAGATCGACGCTGGTTGACGAACCGGTAGGTGTCGTCGGCATGATTACCCCATGGAACTGGCCAGTGAACCAGATCATCATCAAGGTGGCGCCGGCTTTAGCAGCAGGTTGCACGATCGTTCTTAAGCCCAGCGAGTACTCGCCATTGACGTCAATCATGCTGGCAGAGGTGATTGACAAGGCCGGCTGCCCGCCGGGTGTCTTCAACATGGTGAATGGTGATGGGCCCACCGTCGGCGAGGCAATCTCGGCCCATCCAGACATCGCCATGGTGTCGTTCACAGGGTCGACGCGAGCTGGGAAGGCCGTCACCAAAGCTGCAGCAGACACTATAAAACGGGTAACGTTGGAACTGGGCGGAAAGTCGCCAAACCTTTTGTTTGCTGATGCCAACTTGAAGGAAGCAGCAAAGATTTCAGTCGACGCTTGTTTCATTAACAATGGACAGTCTTGCGATGCGGCCTCTCGATTGCTTGTAGAGCGTAGCGTCTATGATGAGGTGGTCGATCTGGTCACCGAAGTTGTCCAGAACACTAAGGTCGACGATCCAATGAAGGAGGGCGATCACATCGGGCCGGTGGTCAATAAGCGCCAGTACGAAAATGTGCAGCGCCTTATCCAAGCCGGGATTGACGATGGTGCCCGGCTGGCTGCGGGTGGGCCTGGTCGACCACAGGGGTTCAACAAGGGCTATTACGTCCGGCCGACCCTGTTCACTGACGTAAACAACCAGATGAATATTGCACGGCAGGAAGTCTTCGGTCCTGTCCTGGCCGTGCTTCCCTTCGACAGCGAGGAAGAGGCGATAGCGATCGCCAACGACACCCCATACGGCCTGGCCGCCTATGTGCAGTCAACCAACAGAGATCGCATCAATCGCGTCAGCCGAAAGCTCAGGGCGGGCGTGGTCAACGTCAACGGGAATGCCGGTGACTACGATGTCCCATTCGGAGGTTACAAGGAGTCTGGCAACGGGCGAGAGGCTGGCCCAATGGGTTTCCATGAGTATTTGGAAACGAAGGCGATCACGATCTGACGGGATCGCCTCCCTTAACCACTATTGATGATCGGGCACGTTATCGTCTGATCGTCCCACAGGATAATTGATCTTAATCCTTGAGTAGGGCATTCAATCGCTGTTCTTCTTCTTTCGAAAGCGGCTGCGGGCCGGTTGCGGGCCGCTTTCTGATGAAAGCAATTGCCGCAAAAAGGCCAAGCAAAAAGATCAACGGCCCTGCTGCCCACAACACCGCGTTCTTCCAAGAAAACACCGGGCGCAATAGGACAAACTCGCCGTAGCGCTCGACGACAAAGTCGATCACCTGTTGATCTGTGTCACCTGCCAATAGGCGTTCACGAACAAGTAGCCTAAGGTCGCGCGCGAGGTCCGCACTCGAGTCATCGATTGACTCGTTTCGACAAACAAGACAGCGAAGCTCTTTTGATATGCCGCGCGCGCGCTGTTCGAGCAACGGATCTTTCAGAATTTCGTCCGGTTCAACAGCGTGCGCCGCCGTCGGTTGCAAAACAAAGAGACACAGCATTATCGCTACAGCGCGCCAAATCATTCCGCTGGCACCGCGGCAATACGCTTAGACCGAACAGCACCAATTCGATAGCGACGATCTGTCAGACTAATCAGGCCCCCGATCGACATGACCAATGCGCCAATCCAGATCCAGTTGGCCAGAGGCTTAAGATAGGACCGCACGGCCCAAGCACCGTCCTGACCGATCTCACCAAGGACAATGTAGACGTCTCGCAAAAAGCCTGGGTCGATGGCTGCCTCGGTCGTTGGCATACGCTGCACAGGGTAGAACCTCTTCTCGGAGCAAAGAATCCGTTGTAGTTCGCCCCGAGATCGCAATTCAAACCGGCCGATTGTGGTCTCGAAGTTGCGCTGTGAGCCCGCCTTAACGGTGTTCGACGGCATGGCGCATCCGGCGCTTTCAAATGGCGCCCCGATTGGCAGCCGCTCTACCCCCATGAAGCGAACTTCGTAAGGACCCAACGGGATGACATCACCAGGGCGCGCCAGTCTAATATCCTCGATCTCCCACGCGGATATAGCGGCAATGCCCATCACCATCAGGCCAAGGCCCGAATGGGCAACGGCCTTTCCCCAATCAGATCGTGGTAATCCACCTAAACGGCGAAAACCTGTTACCGCCCCAGCTTTTGCAAAACCCCCGCGCTCCCAAAGCTCGACCAGTACCCCCAGCATCAGCCATGCAGCCAGGGCAAGCCCAACGGGCGCCAGAAGGCCCTTGCCTTCTTGGAAGCCATAAACCGCCCCTCCGATCGAAAGAGACCCGGCGGCCGCCCAGTAAAGCCGGCCCATGATCTTTCCACCATCAGCCCGCTTCCAGGGCATGAGTGCGCCGAGTGGCAAGATCACAAATAACATGACCATGAACGGCGTAAAGGCGAGGTCAAAGAAAGGCGCCCCAACGGAGATCTTTTCGCCGTCCAGAAATTCGCGTGCCAATGGCGCCAGAGTGCCGACGAAAACAACCGCGCAGCCCACAGCCAGCAGCAGGTTATTCATGACCAGCGCACCTTCCCGGCTGATGGGCTGAAAAACACCTTCAGATCGCATTATGGGAGCCCGCCATGCAAAGAGCGTCAGCGATCCAACGACTGCAACGAATAGGATCGCCAGAATAAAGGCCCCGCGATCGGGATCAGTCGCGAAGGCGTGTACCGAGGTCAGGACACCGGAGCGAACGATGAACGTTCCCATAAGGCTTAGCGAAAAAGCTAGGATCGCTAGAAGGATCGTCCAAGCCTTAAGGGACGACCGTTTCTCAACCACGATTGCCGAGTGCAATAAGGCGGCAGCAATAAGCCAAGGCATAAAGGATGCGTTTTCGACTGGATCCCAGAACCACCAACCGCCCCAGCCCAATTCGTAGTAGGCCCAGTAAGAACCGAGGGCGATCCCAATCGTCAGGCAAACCCACGCCAACAGTGTCCAGGGCCGCACCCATCGGGCCCAAGCCGCATCTACGCGGCCTTCCAAAAGTGCCGCCACTGCAAAGGAGAACGATACCGATAGCCCGACGTAGCCGAGATACAAAAACGGTGGATGGATCGCCAAGCCAATATCTTGAAGAAGCGGATTGAGGTCGCCGCCATCGGGCGGCGCGGGCAGCAACCTTTCAAAAGGATTGGATGTGAAGAGGATGAAAGCGATGAAAGCGACGCCTATCATCGCCTGCACCGCAAGCGTTCGTGCCTTCAGTGAAACCGGTAGATCACGACCAAAAAGACCGACCATGCCCCCAAATAAGGACAGTATGAGGACCCAGAGAAGCATAGAGCCTTCGTGGTTTCCCCAAGTGCCAGTCACCTTGTAAATCATCGGTTTCAGCGAATGGGAGTGGTTCGCAACCAGCGCCACCGAAAAATCCGAAATGATGAACGAATAGACGAGTGCCGCGAAGGCGACGGAGACCAATGCAAACTGTATCAACGCGGTCGGTCCCGCCACGTGCATCCAATCAGACCAACGACGTTGGGCGCCAACCATCGGGATGATCGATTGAAAAATCGCCACGGCGAAGGCCATGACTAAAGCAAAATGTCCGATTTCAGCAATCATAATGCTTGCAAGTTGCTGGCCGCTGAGAGTTATCTGTTGGAGGTATGGTCGTACGCATCCAAGACAATCGGCGAAAGGTCACACCTGTATGCTATCATTTTGTACGTCAAAGTGGACTTTCGGGTTGGGTCATTAACGATCAGTGTCTATATATCACCTGTCTCCACGGGGACTATGGCGATAAACGCGCCCGTAATAAGCGGATCGGACCCGGGGGCGGTACCCGGCGGCTCCACCAACGTTCCTTCATTGGGGGACGCGGGGGCCGAAATAGGATCGACGGACGTCTAAAGGGGTTAGCTTTTGCTCGGTGAGGTACCACCGTTATCGGTCCGAATTGTACAGTTGCCAATGACAACCGTGCTCCGGTGGCGATGGCTGCGTAAGCAGTCGGAACTGCCGAAATCTAAGCCCTAGCGCCTAGCCGCGTTAGGCGGGGTTCGCAGGCACCTGGCAACAGAAGCCTGCACATTCATCCCAACTTTTCGGATGCTCGCGTTCTTGGTCTTTGCTCTTCGAGCGAATCGTTTATGTTCCGCCACATTCAGCGGGAGAACTTCCAGCATGCCGTCAGATCGCGGTCTCGACTACGGGTACATGATGCAGAAGGCGATGCGCAGTGTGATGGCGGACGCACTTGGCGTTGTAGCTGTAGACGGACTGCCTGCGGATCATCATTTCTACATCACTTTCGAGACGGCACACCCGGGGGTCGATATTCCAGACTGGCTCCGCGAGACCTATCCTGACGAAATGACGATCGTTTTGCAGGAGTGGTTCGCCGATCTGACAGTCACTTCAGACCGATTCTCGGTGACTCTGAACTTTGCTGACAAACCTCAGAACCTGGTAATTCCGTTGGAAGCCGTTCGAACGTTCGTAGATCCGTCGGTCCGTTTCGGATTGAAGTTCGATGGGCACGATCCCGACGATGCACCAGAAGTTGAAAGCCCAGTCGTGGCTGATGAACCCGATGCAGCTGCACCTGCTGAAAAGGTAGGGACAGAAGGGGCGGATGTCGTCAGCCTCGACAAGTTTCGGAAATCGTAATCGTCGCATTAACAAACGATCAACGCTCTGCTCGGTAATCTGGACACTGGATTAGAGCGGTGAGGCAATCATGTTGAGTCAATTAGCTTACATCAGCTTATCTGAACTCGATGACCTCTCTTCTGAGATTGACACAATCCTCGATGGCTCCCGGCAACGTAATGCTCAACGTGGGATCACTGGGGTTCTGCTTTACGCGCAAGGCATGTTTTTCCAATTGCTCGAAGGCGAAGAGCTTGAAATCAAGTCTCTTTACAAGAAGATCGCTAACGACCCGCGCCACTCTGATGTGACCATTTTGATGGAGGCTGAAACCACTGATCGGCAATTCAAGCAGTGGGAAATGGGCTGGTACCGTGTACCCGACTCCCATCCGTATGCGGCACAAATCAAGTCTCTGGGTGACCCGGTAAACCGTGGTGGCGCAGGCGGTCAGGACACGGCCGTACAGGCATTGATCGATTCCTTTTTTGAACTTCACCGAGCATAAAGACTGCAATGAACGCGGCTGATTGACGCGATAACCAACCCGCGGGTATAGGCGGTTCGTCGCTGAAATTCGGAGGGTAAAATGGCCAAGACTAGAACCGAGACAGACAGCTTTGGCCCACTAAAAGTCCCAGCCGATAAATATTGGGGTGCGCAAACCCAGCGCTCATTAATGAATTTTCCAATCGGATGGGAACGCCAACCAGTCGCCTTGATCCGCGCACTCGGCGCGATCAAACAGGCCGCCGCCGAAGCAAACATGTCCGCGGGTAAGCTAGACAAAAAGCGCGGTCGGGCGATCGTCAAAGCAGCCAGCGAAGTCTTCACCGGAAAGCTCGATGATCACTTCCCTTTGGTCGTCTGGCAGACTGGTAGCGGCACGCAATCAAACATGAATGCAAATGAAGTAATTGCAAATCGCGCGATCGAGATCCTCGGTGGAGAAATTGGATCTAAAGATCCAGTTCACCCGAATGATCACGTCAACCGCTCGCAATCATCGAATGACACATTTCCGACGGCTATGCATGTTGCAGCGGCGATGACGGCAACAAACGTCTTGCTGCCCGGCCTTGAGAAATTGCACGCCGAGCTTGAGACCAAGGCGAAGTCATTCGCCAAAATCATCAAGATTGGTCGGACTCACACTCAAGACGCCACCCCTCTGACCTTGGGCCAGGAGTTCGGTGGCTACGCCTTTCAGGTCAAGCAGGGCATTGGACGGGTGAAGTCCAGCTTGAAGAATATCTATTACCTTGCCCAAGGTGGCACGGCCGTCGGCACTGGCCTGAATACGCACAAGGGCTTTGACAAGGCTGTCGCCGACAATATTGCCAAGATCACCAACTTACCCTTCAAGACAGCGCCAAACAAGTTCGAGGCCCTGGCAGCGCACGATGCTGTGGTTGAAATGTCGGGTGCAGTGAAGACCGTCGCGGCGAGCTTATTCAAAATTGCCAACGACATTCGCTTCCTTGGGTCTGGCCCGCGCTGCGGCCTGGGCGAACTCTTGCTGCCCGAGAACGAGCCTGGTTCGTCGATCATGCCGGGCAAGGTCAATCCAACGCAGTGCGAAGCGCTGACACAAGTTTGCGCCCATGTGATGGGGAATGACGCGGCGATTGGTTTCGCCGGCAGCCAGGGCCATTTCGAACTGAATGTCTACAAGCCGATGATGATTTATAACCTGCTGCAGTCGATGCAGTTACTAGGGGATTCATCAGTCACTTTCACAGACAACTGCGTCTCTGGTATCGAGGCAGATGAAGATCGGATTTCTGCCTTGATGTGGGAAAGTCTAATGTTGGTGACCGCCCTTGCGCCGGAGATCGGCTACGACAACGCAACTAAGGTTGCGAAGACCGCCCACAAGCGCCGCACCACCCTAAAGGAAGAAGCAATTCGCCTCGGCTTTGTCGACGAGCCGACATTTGATCGGGTGGTGCAACCTAAGAAGATGATTGGGCCGAGCTAGCGTCGGGTTCCGCCCTCTCGAATCCGGCGATGCAGCCGATTAACGCGGGCACAAACATAGAGAACACCTCAAGCATCCAGTAGCGGGTTATCCCCCATTCGAGGAGCAACTGAGGCGCTCCGAGAGGTAGCGCCGTCAGAAACTCCTGAAGCCCTGCGGAGCCATCGTTGATGATTGCCCAAGCAGACCAGCGAAGTACGAAAAAGATCGTTGCCATCGTCAGGGCGACTACGACCGCGGACAGCACCTGCTGGCGGGCAGACACCGTTCCTGCGATGATCATGGCGATTGATCCGAGTATCCCGACCACGAGCTTCATCGCAAAAACGTCAAAGACAGCTGCCAGTGTGCCATGGACGACCCCGACCACCGCTGCAGTTGATACCGCAATGACCACACCGCGGGCGCCATATGCGCGACTAAGTGATGCCATTCTGGCTGTTCCCGGTTAATCTCATCGCTTGGTTTGTGCCTGCCGAGAGTGGATGATCCATGAACGCGCGTGTCGTCAACCTGCGAAATTTCCGAAAGCGCAAGGTCCGGGAAGACGCAAAACTGGCCGGTGACCAGAACTCTGCCAAGTTCGGCGAACGGGCAGTGTTAAGGCGTGACCGAGAAGTCGAAAACGAAAAGCGGGAACGGGACTTGGACGGGCACCGCCTGGAAGATCCGGACAGTGACTGAGGACCGCCCCGTCAAGAGATCGTTGACGCTGCAGGGGCACCGTACATCAGTTAGTCTCGAGCATGCTTTCTGGGTTGAGTTCCAGCGCTTGGCGGAAGTTCGCGGTCTGTCTGTAAATGCCCTTGCTTCGGTGCTGGATCGTCAGCGTACCCCACCTGCTTCCCTGGCGTCCGCCATCCGGCTGTTTGTGCTGTTAGAAGTGAAAAATGGTAGGTGAGCGCGCATTACCGCGGCTCCAACGCCAGCCAGATCCCAGTCTTTGAGCGCACAGTCAGTTGTGCCATCGGTTCAGGTACTGCGCCCTCTTTGGGCGACAGTCGGAACCGCGCGACAATCATACCCAAGAGAAGAACACCCTCCTGGATCGCAAAGGCCGCGCCCGTGCAAACCCGCGGACCTGACGAGAAGGGCATGTACGCATCCCTTGCGGAACAGCGTCCAGCCTCCGTCTGCCAGCGATCTGGATTGAAACTGTGCGGGTCATCCCATAACCGTTCGTGCCGACCAAGATGCCATGGCGACACGATCACTGGCGAACCCGGTGCAATCGACTTATCGCGCATCTCTTCTTTGCGCGTCGTCTCCCGGATCATCATCGGGACAGGTGGATAGAGCCGCAGGGTTTCCCGGAAGACATCGCGCGCGAACGGCAACCTGCGCATGTCGGACAATGAGGGATGCCCCGAAAAAACCGGCGCCGCCTCCCGATGCAGCCTTTCCTGAACATCAGGAGAGTTTGCAACAAGGTAAAGTGCCCATGCCAAAGCCGAAGCGGATGTCTCGTGCCCAGCCAAAAAGAAGATCGCCAATTGATCAGCCATCTCCCGTTCGCTGAATACGTGCCCCGTTTCGGGATCACGTGTTGTCATGATTGCGGTTGAGAGGTCATCCGGTGCGTCACCCCGCTCGATCTCAAGCCGCCTTTGATCGACAATTCTCTTCAACAGTCCCCGGATTTCACGTGCTGCGCGCCCCTTGCGCCAACGCCGGGGGCCGAGCCTTGGGAACCAGTCTGGAAAGCCCAAAAGATCCGCTGGGGAAAGCATAGGCGCGGCCATTTGGTATCGGCGAAAGGCAAGGAAGACGCGCGTTGCTGCTTCTGTTGTGATTGGCTGAGAGAACATCGTTCGAAAAATGACATCAGCAGCCGCGTGACTGGTCTCGAACTCGATTTCAACGGGAGTGCCGTCTGCGCGCTCGGACAGTCGTCTGGTCATCTCCCGTGCCGCCGCGTACATGGGGGTGAAGGTTTCGCGCAGCCGACCACCTTCGAAACTTGGGTCGATGATGCGGCGTTGGCGTTCCCATGTTGCGCCATTAGTCACGAATACACTCTGCCCGAGAAGGTCGCCAAGTGTCGCCTGGACGACCCTGGACTTTGGAAAGTCGCCAGGTCTTTCGATCAACACGCGCCGCACGAGATCAGGCTGGTTTGGCATGTAGGAATTGAACCAAGGTGTACGCACCTCCGTCAGCCAAGCGCGATACAGTCGCGGCGTGAGCGCCGAGAACAAGTTACGACGCGCGCGGTACCATGTCCTGAGAAAAGACGTGCCATCCGGGCGAGAGGGCGGCATCGGGGGACGGAAGGGGCACGTTTGCGTTTCCTTGTCCATCCCACGGGGATAACGACCGCCGTCCAATGGTCAAGCCGGGTGGCGTACCGGCGCAACCGGCGCGCACAGCATGGACGGCGAGCAGTCACGTCCTGCAAACCGTGTGGCAAGGGCTAGAGGCCCAGACGTGATCTCGAAATAGTCGAACGCGTCCGGCTTTGCGAACGCGCAGAGGTATTGAAAGTGCATCCGAAGGAGCCGCCAGCGGTATCGGCGCATCTGCGACGGTTCCATCGTGTTTCTGAATGCCGCAGAAATCACCAGCGGGTTTAAGGCCGTGGCCGGCCGACCGCGCTCTCGGCAATTGGCGGCGGGGTCCGTCAGCGCGAAGCATGCGCCATCGCCAGGCGCGGTCACGTCCAGCCAGAAGACCGAGGGTTCGTCGGCCAAGCGTGCCAGATCGGCGCGCAACTCGTGCGCCTCCGGCAGAAAGCTGCTCATCGCAATGGATTGCCCCAGCGTGATCAACGCAATCGGCGCTGAATGCTCTGTCCCATGTCTTTGCAGCGCCCGAGATAGCGAACTGACAGCCAACTGAGCCCCCGAAGAGTGGCCAACCACCAAAACTTCATCATAGGCGCCGGTCCGTGCAGCTACGATGATCCGATTTGCGAAGGCATCCAATCGATCGGACAGCGCCGCGGGATATCGACCGTCGTCCCCAGCGGAATAGCCAAGATCGCTGACCATGAAGTAGATCATCAGCTGTTCTTCGAAGAGACGAGTGGCTAGCATCGCCAGTGTTGTTGCGCCAAAACCAAGGCCGACCGCGACAATCAGCGGTACACTGAGGACTTGAGACGCCAGCAGACCTGCGCTGATCCCTATCAAGCCTGCGTAGAGCAGGTAAAAGATCATCAACAGCGCAGGCACGAGGCCTGCGATAAGTGGCCCGGCGCGTAGTCGCAACATTGCGCGCAAAGCACCCGAAGAAATGTAGGTCCAAAGCGTGCGAAACATCAGCCCGTAGACATGAAAGAGGCTGGGTTTCAATGACCTACGGACAATATCCTCCCAGCCCAAAAATTCGAATTCGGTTTCGGTGTCCAGCCCTCGGCGCGCATGGTGTGCGCGCCAGCGGTAGTTCCCAACCTCTGACCGCTCGAGCGCGCTGACACGTACATCATAGCCAGATATCTGAGCCTGCTTAGGGCCCTCACGCCGGTATAACTCCCGATATCGCCGGGGCCCGAGAGGATCAAATCCGGAAATGTAGAACACCTTTCGGCGCGCAACATCCTGGCTCAAAGGCTCGCCACCAACTTGACGGCGGGCGACTAAAGCCTCCATTCCAGATACGACGTTCACGCTGCCCCAACTCCCGCGGCTTCTAACCGAAGCCTTAACCAGGAATGGTTAGCGATCCCCTGCTGAAAAAGACAGGAATTTCATCCAATTGTCGCTAACGCGGGAAATGCTTCGATCAGGAAGTAGGCCATGCGCTCAAAGTCGCCTGAGACCATGATTACACCAACCAGAATCAGTGTCGCGCCCATAACACGTTCTACCGTGCCGAGGTGACGGCGAAATCCATGCGCCCAAGACAAGAACGGCCCGATAAAAAAGGCGCCAATCAGAAATGGCACACCTAACCCAAACGCATAAAAGCCTAGCAACACCGCGCCGCCGGCGATGCTGTCGCTTTGGCTGGCGAAAGTTAGAATGACACCCAGGATCGGCCCAATGCATGGCGTCCAGCCAAAAGCGAAGGCCATGCCGATCAAGAAACTTGCCCAGACCGAGCCGGAAGATGAAGGACCTTCGAAGCGTGCTTCGCGGTTTAGCAGCGGAATCTTTTCCCATCCCGTCAGCCACAGCGCGATGCCCGCAGCGGCGATGCCAACCAGCCCCGGCCATACCATCAAGGTCCGCTCAAGCAGTGGCTGATCCAGCAGCATCCAGAACACAATCAAGCCGATCAGCGACCCAATGGTGACCGGCAGTGCTGCCCGCAAACCCCAGAAGTGGACACCAAAGCCAAAGATCAGCACGCCCGAGACCATGGACAGCCAGTGCTTGTTATCCAGAAACACATTGCCTGCCGTCGCCATGCCGATCCCCAGCATCACAAACACGGTCCCCAGTCCCAGCACGAAGAAAACGGCGGACAGCATGATCCGTCGGCGTGCAGCGCGATCAATCTGATCCTTGGCGCCGGTGACCTGATCTAGCGTCGTGCCGCCCAGATAGGCCAGATAAGGGGGCGCCATGGGCAACACGCACGGCGACGCAAAACTCAGCAAGCCAAACAGAAAGGCAAAAGCCAGCCCGATCAGGCTGCCGCTGCGAATAGCGTCCGCGCCCGCCGCCTGTGCGCCCGCCAGCAACCCACCAATGTCTGCCAGCGCTTCCATAGCACCCCGATGCAAACTCCCGGCGTTGTATGTCGCAAACCCCTAAAGAGGTTGAAACCCCCGAACACGGGCTCGTTACGGCGCCTGATGTCGCAGAAGATAGGCCACCAATGCCTCGATTTCAGTGGAGGTGAGCCGCGTCTGTCCAAAGCGTGGGTCGTTTGGATCAGTGCGTTGGCCCGCCTGATAGTAGGCAGGCATCACCGTGTCCGGTTGCAGGGCCCCGGGTGCAACGAGCCAAAGACGTATCGCCCCCTCAGTCAGCCGCGATGCCACATCGTTCAGCCGAGGGGCTTGCCCGTCACCGCTGGCTTCTGCCCCTGGCCCGCCTGGCGAGCCGTGGCACCCGGAACACCCGGTCAATTCTGTGTCAAAATAAAGCTGGCGCCCCAGGTCTGCGTCCCCCGGCACGCCGGTAAGGCTCTCTGGAATCTGCCGCCCATCCACAATTGCGTAGGCAACGGGTTCGGCGAACGCCAAACCTACACCCAATGCAACCATCCCGACGCATCCCAAAAGACCCCGCATATCCGCCACCTACCCAGGCAGAATTGCTGATGCAAGCTTGCCCCGCGCCCCTTGGCTGCCTAGCTGAGCTTTATGAACAACGTCATCGACTTGGACACGCGGGGGCTGCTGTGCCCCCTGCCCGTGCTGAAGGCGCGCAAACGGCTGCAGTCGATCGCCGCAGGCGGTGATCTTCGGGTTTTGGCCGATGATCCGGCTGCCCGTGTCGACATCCCGCACTTCTGCGCAGAACAGGGGCACGCGCTGTTGGACGAGACCGAACACGCGGATGGAACGCTCGAGTTTCTGATCCGGAAGTCAGCTTGAGCGGCGTTGACTAATTTTCAAATTGGATTTTACATGTCTGTCAGCGACTGCTGGCGAAGCGTCATCGTTCGCGATATGCTGCCTTACGCGTGGTGAGATCGGGGGATCCATGGGTCCAAGTTGGGTAAGCTGGCTGGCGTTCGTTGTGCTTGCTGCATTGATTGGCGTCACCTCTTGTCAGGCCGCGTTCCAGGGCGATAGCGGCGTTGAATACGAGGTGGATGACGCCACTCCATCGCAGGAGACCACGCAATGAGCGCGAAGCGATTTGGCGGAGCCCACAGCCCGAGCGGCGACCCGACAGAGCAATCTGCCAGCAACCCGTCCCAATGGAACAAGTTCAGCGGGCGCAAGGCCAAATCGGTCGACGTACGCACTATCCTGATGTTCGTGTTGCCAACGCCGTTGCTGTTCGCGGCAATCGGCGCCATGGGTGGCAGCAACGCCGTCAGCCTGATCGGTTTCCTGTCCGCTTACGTCTTGATGATGCTGGGCGCCTGGCTGCTACGGGAAGGTCAGCGCGCTGCTGCGGCCTACGAGGAGCGCGCCATCGCCCGCGCCCCGGCCTTTCCCCGCAAGCTGTGCGCCGCGGCGCTGGCGGGTGTCGGCGTATTTTTGGGCCAATTGATTGCCAGCGCGCCAGATGGCGTGTTCTCGGCCGCGGCCAGCCTGGTGCAGTCGGGAGTCTTCGGTGTCATAGCCGCTGTGGTGCATGTTTTGGCCTTTGGGATTGACCCGCTGAAATCCAAGGGGCTGTCGGCCTCCTTCCATCAGGCAGAGCTGGATCGGGTCACTGAGGCGGTTGAGCGGGCCGAGGAGAAGCTGAAGAACATCGAGCAGCATGCCCGCAAGGTCCGCGACAGCGAAGTGACCGAGCGTGTGACGCGCCTGAATGCCACCGTGCGCGACATGATCAGCCTGGTCGAGCGCGATCCTCGTGATCTGTCCCGGGCGCGGCGCTATCTGGGCGTCTATTTGAAGGGGGCCGAGGAAGCGACCCGCAAATACGCCGAAAACCATGCCAGACTGAACGATCCCAAGATCCGGTCCGATTACATGGCCCTTCTAACCGACCTGGAAGCCAGCTTTAGCCGTGGGCGGGAAACGTTGCTTTTGGACGACCGCACCGACCTGGAGGTCGAGATCGAGGTTCTGCGCGACCGATTGGGACAGGAGAGCGCCTGACAGAAACCCGCGCCCGACGGGCGCGCACCGGCCAATGAGCCAACCGGTGGATAAGCGATCAATGAGTCGCCCCGCCACCAGACAGGAGGACATCCAATGGATGCAACGCAGGAAAAAGCCACGGCCCTGGCCGAGCAGACCAAGGCTGAGTTAGTCGAAGTGCTGCCCGATCCGGTGGCGGACATCGTCCCCTATGAAGGCGCAGACCCGACCACAAAGTCCGAGATCGACCGCCGGATTTCCGAGCTGGACATGTCGGATACCCAGACGATCATCAAGTTCGGCTCTGGCGCGCAGCAGGAACTGACGGCGCTGAGCGATCAGATGCTCGATGGGGTGCGGAACAAGGACCTGGGCCCCGCAGGCGACGCCCTGCGCGACATGGTGGGCACAATCCGCGGTTTCGACACGTCGGAGCTCGACCCCAACGCGAAACAGTCCTGGTGGAGCAAGCTCTTCGGGCTTTCGGCGCCGATCCATGATTTCGTGGCCAAGTACGAGGGGGTGCGGGGCCAGATCGACGCGATCACAGACAAGCTGCTGGAGCACGAAACGGTCCTGTTGAAGGACGTCAAGATGCTGGACAAGCTCTACGAACGGACGTTGGAGTTCTACAACGAGTTGGGTCTCTACATTGCCGCGGGCGAGGCAAAGCTGCACGAGCTGGACACGGTGATCATCCCCAAGGAGGAGGCCGACGTCCAGGACGAGTCAAAGGACTCGATCCTAGAGGCGCAGGAGGTCCGCGATATCCGTGCCGCGCGGGACGAGCTGGAGCGCCGGGTGCATGACATGAAATTGACCCGGCAGGTCACCATGCAGTCGCTGCCGTCCATCCGGCTGGTGCAGGAAAACGACAAGTCGTTAATCAACAAGATTAACTCGACGATGGTCAACACGGTGCCCCTGTGGAAGAATCAGCTGTCCATCGCGCTGGCCACCTTCCGCAGCCGTGAGGCCGGCAAGGTCGTCAAAGAGGCCAACGATCTGACCAACGATCTGCTTACCTCGAACGCGGACATGCTGCGCCAGTCTAACGCCGAGATCCGCGAAGAAATCGAACGCGGCGTCTTCGACATCGAAGCGGTGAAGACGGCCAACGCACAGGTGATCGCCACCATCGAAGACTCACTCAGAATTGCGGACGAGGGCAAAGCCAAGCGCGCCGCCGCCGAGGAAGAGCTGATCAAGATGGAAGAAGAGCTGAAGCACACCCTGGCCGCCGCATCGGCCCGCAGCCCGGCGCCAGACGCGGCTCAGGGAACCGCCGCCAGCTGATCAAGAGAGTTCGGCCGTCGGACCAACCGCAGGCCGACTGAACCCGCAACGCACTGAAATAGGGGGAGAAAATGGGGTTTTCGGAGGCTGTCCGCACGGTTTTGCTGCAACGCTACGCGGACTTTCAAGGGCGCTCGCCACGGTCTGAATACTGGTGGTTTCAGCTGGCCATCATTGTCAGTTACGTGGTGTTGCTGGTGCTGACGGCAGTGCTACCAATTCTGGGGCTGCTCGGAATCCTGTATTTGGGGCTGATCATTCCCGCATTGGCGGTGACAATCCGGCGGCTGCACGATCTGGACAAGTCTGGCTGGTGGATTCTGATCGGGTTCATCCCGCTCGTCGGGTTTTTGCTGCTCTACTGGTACTGTTTGAAAGGGACCGAGGGCGACAACCAATTCGGACCTGATCCGCTGGGTGATGTGGCCGAGCGTTTCAGCTGAGCCTTAGCGCCGACCAAACGTGAGAAACAGGGGCGTCGCGCCGCGTCGCCCCCTTGCCGTTGCGCGCCCAAAGACGCCCGACCGTTAAGAAAGCTGTGAAGCTCCTGGGCCGAGTTCGACCTTCAGCTTTGAAACTTCTGACCCGCCCGGGTGAAGTCTGAGCAAGGTGAAGAAGAAACTTACGCGGTGAAGGAAGGCCGCCGATCAAAGATCCAGGCCGACCCGCTCGATCAGCTCCGGTCCATTGTTCGCGACCTTGCCGACGGCCCGGTCAACCTGCCACAGATCGACCCTGTCATCCGGCGGCGCCACCATCAGCGGGGCGGGATCTTGCTCAAGATCCAGCCATCGATCCGCCGCCTCATCGTCCAGCACCACGGGGGCCCGCGGGTGCAGGTGGCGCGTTGCCTCCCCCGCCGCGGTGGTCAGGATCGTGCATGAGCGCAGCGGCTCGCCCGCGATCATTGTCTGAGACCAAAGGCCCGCGAACCAAAACCCCGGGGTGTTGCGCTGGATGGTGATGAAATGCGGGATCTTCGCGCCCTTGGGGCCCTGCCATTCGTACCAGCCAATCGCTGGAATCAGGCACCGGCGCTTTGCCCAGCTGTCGCGGAACACGGGCTTTGCAGCCGCCTCCTCTGACCGGGCATTGAACGTCGTAAGCTTGAACTCGGCCAGGGGTTTGGACCACCAGGGCGGGATCAGCCCCCAGCGCGCCGCTGACGCCGCCCGCTGACCATCGCGCAACCCGACGACCCCCACACTCTGCGTCGGCGCAGTGTTCCAGGAAGCCTCTGGCCAGGCATCTGGTGGCAGGGCGCTGTCCCGCAGACCCAGCCAGCTGGCCCAGTCGTCGCCTGCGATGATGCCGATGGCAAAACGACCGCACATGCCACTGCTCTCCTAGGGGCCGCGCCCTCGCCTTCACGCGACGCGGCCGCGCTTACCGGTCCTTAAGATCGCTCTGAGACGGTTACCCCGTGAGGTGAGGAACGGGGTCCATGCGTTGCGTATCATTTTCCCGAACCGGGTTCGTTCGGGCTATTACGGTATGTGCCGGTCTGCTGACAAGCGCCTGCGCAGATCTTGATCGGGCGTCGCTGTACAGCGATCAGTCCGCCAACCTGCACGCCATGGGGCATCTGCGCGTCGATACGGCGCCATCGGATGCCCCGTTTTCGGCGGCGGATTTGGCAACCAATTTTCACCGGGTGGCGTTCTCGTACGAGTTCGCCTTCCGCAATGGTCGATTGGTCCAAGGACCGATCGACAAGCCGCTAAAACGCTGGCAGGGCACAATCCGCTATCGGATGTTCGGGGACGGAGTCACCGACAAAGACCGGGCGGATGTGGTCGAGCTGCTGGCGCGTTTGGCGCCGTTGACGGGGCTGGAGTTCGTCGAGACGGCCGGCAAGGCCGATCTGGTGATCTCGATCGCTACCCGCAGTGGGCGGCGCAAAATCTCGCGCATGCTGGGCGACCGCGGGTTTCACTCGTACCGCGAACGCTACGATATCTGGCGGCGTTCGCCGAACTGGACCTGTGGGGCAACTGTGTCCGCGCGGCCTGATCAGCCGGAGCGGCTGTACTTTGCCCATGTCTTTCTGGGGGCGGAAGCGCGAGGCATCATGCGCACGGCCTGCCTACACGAGGAGATTGTGCAGACCCTGGGCCTGGCGAATGATTACGCGGCAGCCCGGCCGTCGATCTTCAACGACGACCAGGAATTCGCCCTGATGACGGATCATGACGCCATGCTGCTGCGGGCGCTTTACGATCGCAGGCTGCGTCCAGGCATGAGTGCGGACGAAGCCATGCCCATCGCCCGGCAGATCTTTGCCGAGATGGCGCCCGTGGGCACCGCCGTTGTGGCAAAGTCACCGTGAAGAACTCACCCTGAAAAAGTCACCCTGAAAAATCTGCGCCGAAACGGTGCCGCGGCGTAGCGGAACCTTCCCAGCGGGGATGGTTCCGCTAAGGTAGCTGCCATGACGTGCTTCAACCTACGAGTGTTGCGATGATCGCCCGGTCCTGTCGACGCTGGGCGGCGGCGGCATCGCTGTGTTTGTTGGCGGGGGCTTGCGCGCAGCCAGAGCCGCCCTTGTGGCGGGATTGGGAGAGCGAGCTCTACGCTCAGGGTCTTTTGCGCGAGGACCGATCCCCGGTGGATGCGCCGTTCACAAACGACGACCTGGTGCGGAATTTTTCGCGCATCGCCTTTGGGCTGGAGCCGCAGCTGAACGCGGGCAGCTCGGGTCGTGATATTCTGCGCCGATGGGAAGCACCGGTGCGTTGGCGCCTGCATGCTTTGGGGTCCAAAGCGGCGAGTGCTCGGACAGATGTGACCGCAACGCTTTCCCGGATTGCCGGGGCGACGGGCCATGACATTGCCGAGGTTGCCCGGGGGGCTCAGCCAAATCTGGATATCTGGCTGCTGGGGCCAAATGATTACGCCTTTGCACTGGACTGGGCCGACCGCTCACCCCCCAGCGGACAGGGGCGGCTGATCCGGGATTTCCGTGCCAATGGGCTGCCCTGTATGGGGCAGTTCAGTTTCCGGGTCAGCCCCGGGGGGGAGGTGCCGCCCGGGGCCATGACCTATGGGATCGTGCTGGTGCGCAAGGGGTTCGGCCGCCCATTCCGCCTGTCCTGTTTCGAGGAAGAGCTGGCCCAGGTCATGGGCCTGGCCAATGACGACAGCCGGGTGCGGCCGTCGATTTTCAACGATGACGAGGAGTTCGCCCTGCTGACGACCCATGATGAGATGCTGCTGTCTCTGCTCTACGATCGCCGCCTCAGCCCCGGCATGCCGATGGCCGAGGCGATGCCGATTGTCGCCCGTCTGGTGGCCGAGCGCAGGCCGGGCGGATGAGGCATCTGCGGTCATCCCGGCGTGCAGGCGCCGCAACAGTTGCGGGGCGCCATCAATGAGATGGTTGCTTCTGCTGGCAGCGACCATACTGGTCAGCGGGTGCGCAGAACCTGCAAAGTTCCCCGACGCCGCCTATTGGGACCGGTACGTGCTGTCCCTGCGGGCAGAGGGTCGGATGCGCACCGAGCGCACGCCCGAAGACGCCCCCTTCACCAATGCCGATGTCCTGGAATCCTTCCGCAACGTGATCTTCTATGACGAATATGACCTGGGCGATGATGGCCGGTTCATCTTCAAAAGGGTGCCCCGCAACCTGGAACGCCAAATCGGCCCGGTCACGATCGAATTCTACGCCTCCAGCAGACAGCGCGCCGATCGGACCCATCTGGACGACATCATCGCGCGGCTCAGACGGGTAACTGGCCTGGAAATCACCGAGGTTGAAGACGCCAAGGATGCCTCGATCCAGATGTTGATCCTGGACGCGGAGGAACGACGCCAACTTGCCTCTAGCCTGCCGGACAAGACGGGTTGGATCGGGATCAAAGAGGATCTGCGCGGAGACATGGGCGATACACTGTGCGTGGCCTATTCCTACCAAAGCACGGACGACCCGGACCGCCAGCAATACCTTATCGTGATCCCGGACGAGCTGCGCGGTTCGCTGCGTCAAAGCTGCATCGAGGAGGAACTGGGCCAAGCCTTCGGCCCCGCGGCGGATTGGGACGGCGCGCGGCCCTCGATCTTCAACGACGATGAAGAGTTCGCGCTGCTGACCGAACACGATGAATGGCTGCTGCGCATCCTCTACCATCCAGACCTGCGCCCCGGCATGAGCGAGGCGGAGGCGATGCCAATTGCCAAGCGCATTATCCAGGAATTACGCCCCGGCGGCGCCTAAACCCCGCGAAATTCGCACGGAACACGTGAAACCGGCGCCGCGATCGCTTAGTCTATAGCGCATGGCCCTAGCGGTCAGGCGTAAGAGAACGGAGACGACCCATGATTTGGGACATGCTGCGCGGCGAACTGATCGATGTCATCGATTGGACCGACGATACTCGCGACACGATTGTCTGGCGGTTTCAGCGCCGCGACAATGCCATCAAGTACGGCGCTAAGTTGACAGTCCGCGAGGGCCAGGCCGCGGTCTTCGTGCACGAGGGGCAATTGGCAGACGTGTTCCAGCCCGGGCTCTACCAGCTCGAGACGAACAACATGCCTGTCATGACGACGCTGCAGCATTGGGATCACGGCTTCTCCAGCCCGTTCAAATCCGAGATCTACTTTGTCTCGACCCGTCGCTTCCAGGATCTGAAATGGGGCACCAAGAACCCAATCATGATGCGCGATCCCGAATTCGGCCCCGTGCGCATGCGCGCCTTTGGAACCTATTCGATCCGGGTGAAGGACCCGGGGCTGTTCCTGCAGGAAGTCGTCGGCACCGACGGCGAGTTCACAATCGACGAGATCCAGTTCCAGCTTCGCAACGTGGTGGTCAGCCGTTTCTCGAACGCGCTCGCCTCCTCGGGTATTCCGGTGCTGGACCTGGCGGCAAACACCGACCAGATGGCCGACTATCTCAAGAACCGCGTGGCGCCCGAAGTCGCGCAGTACGGCATCGAAATCCCAGCGCTGTTTGTCGAGAATGTCTCGCTGCCCGAAGAGGTCGAAAAGGCCATGGACCGGCGCACGTCGATGGGCGTGATCGGCGATCTGGGCAAGTACGCGCAATTCCAGGCCGCCGAGTCGATGCGGGCGGCGGCAGAGAACCCCGGCCAGGGCGGCGCCATGGGCGCTGGCATCGGGGCTGGCATGGGCTTTGGCATGATGGCGAATATGCCGAGCCCTTGGGGTCAGCCTCAGGCTGCCGCCGCGCCTGCGCCGGCTGCGGCCGCCCCAGCGCCTCCCCCGCCACCGCCGGAAACCGTCTATCACGTGGCCGAGAACGGGCAGACCACGGGCCCCTACAGCCTGGCCCGCTTGGGCCGCATGGTCAGCGAAGGCACGTTCAGCCGCGAAACCCTGGTCTGGGCACCCGGTTTCGAAGGTTGGACCGCCGCGGGTGAGGTCGATGCGCTCGCACGCCTGTTTACCGTGGCCCCGCCACCCCCACCGCCTGCCCCGCCGCCCAGTTGAATGCCTGTATCTTCTGTTACTGCAGCGCCTACTGACGTGCCGTACTGGTCCAGCATCGCAGCGCCGCTGCCGACAGCCAAAGACTTGGAAGGAGACCAACGTGACCGAGAAGAAAATCATCCTGGACGATGCAGCGCTTGACGATGCTCAGGGGGGCGCAAAAAAGCCTGGTGGTGTGCGTCCGATGCCGACCCTGATTGGCGACGACAGTGTCGACGCGGTTATCGACATGGATGGCAGGAAAATCGACACTTCGCGCCGCTGAAAGGGCGTCCACCGCAACTACCCGCCACGCCAATGCGAAGCGGATGCAGCACGGTTTTAAGGCACGCTTGAAGCGGTGGCGGTCGACTCTTCGAACGTCGAGTTCCTCCATAGCGCGCTTGAAGCTCCGGCCACTGGAACAGAAGGGAAGAATGACATGGGCGAAGACAAGAAAAACGAACTGGACGACAAAGACTTGGACGACGTTCAGGGAGGCGTGACGTTCCGCGACTGGAATTTGAGCGCTGGCGCGAACAAGAGTTTCACCAGCTCGACGCGAAAAGGCACGGGCTTCTCTATGCCGGACTCAGCCTCAATGGAGGGAGAGGATATGCCTCAAATGCGTCGCCCCAACAATATGGGGGGCACGGTTGCCAAGAGCACGTTCGGGCCAAAAGGGCGGGGCGGCAAGTAAGCGCCCCCCAGGTCGTTCGGCCGGGCACATCAGGCCCGCGCGTTGATCTCAACCACGTTCATGTTGGGGTCGTAAGTGTAGATCTGATGCATCCCGGGCATCGCATAGACGCCCGCGTCGTCGTAATGCCAGCCGTCGGCGTCCATGCGGGCCATCACGCCATGGATGTCATCGACCATGAAGGCCGGGTGGCCACCGATTGACGGATTGACCCAGAAGCCGTTGCGC
>JBCCML010000025.1:0-58329 GCA_039026375.1 Pseudomonadota bacterium | reverse complement strand
TGAAGCTGACTACTCTCATCATCGTCCAGCAGGCCTAAACCCACCTTCCTAGAGAGCCGATATACGTAAGTCCGTCAGTCGACTAAACGACAACAAACCGTCCGCATATCCCTTCAATATCATCACATTCTCAAAGAGCGGGCGACACAACGCCGCTGACCGGTTTCCCAGACTCGACTTGCCCGTATCGCCTGATTTCCGCCGACGTTGCGGCCGGGAAATGTAGATAGACGCGACCACGCCGCCTGTCAACACCAGGTTTGTCGTTATCGCTTTGAACGATGTTCTACCTGTTCGAGCATTTTTGCCAGCCGAAGGGCGCGCGCAAATGCGGCGGTCAATGCAAAGACGAAGCCCTTCCAGCCGCCAGTGAAATGCCGGCGGAGCACGTAAAACTTGATAAACGCCAGCGGCATTTCGAACGGCAGACGGAATATCAACTGCCAATGCGACCTACGGTTCGCTGCTTGCGCCGCAAAGGTCGAATACGCGTTCTCTTTCTCCACGAAGTGATGCAACGAGATCAGAGGATAGTGGTAAATCGGTGCCTGAAGCTGCTTCAACTGGCCATCGACCTGAACCCGATCGAACAGCGGATGATCCCGGTATCCGGCGATCGAACGGTGATAGAAGCGAACAACGTTGTAGTCGTTCGCCAAGGGTCGAGGCTGATCATCTCCAGGGTAGACACTCAGGATTCGCGTTCTGTACGCCGCCGGTGGGTTCAATGTTGCCTGCTGGATCTCTTCCGCAAGCCCGGCAGTGACCACTTCATCCGCATCCACATTCAGCAGCCAGTCGTTACGACATAAGCCCTCGGCAAATACCTTTTGCGGCCCATAACCGCCCCAATCCCGATGGTGAACTTCTGCGCCGGCATTGCGGGCAATTTCTACGGTTGCGTCGTCGGAACCCGAGTCGACGACGACCACCTGATCGGCCCAGGAAAGGGCTTCTAGCGTCCTTGGCAGGCGGGTTGCCTCGTTCCGGGCGATGATGAAGACGCTGACACCCATCTGTTTTCAGTCCTGTCGATCGTCGCGTTTCATGCGGTCCGCTATCACGCGCGCAAATCTCGGTCAAAAAACCCAGAGTTAATCATTGCTTTCGTAAGTCATCGGCGCCAGAAGCGCTGCGTCTTCCAAGCCCGCAGCCTCCTGATCCGAGTTTCAGTGCGATAGCCTGCCAACACAAGGGCCATGTTCATGTCCGAAATCCACATGCCAATTCCAGAGCTTTATGTCTCTGCCGAGAGCGCTGCAAAGCTGAAGGTTGATGCCGGCAACATGCCGTCATGGGATCTTACGGCGCGTCAAATCTGTGATCTCGAGCTGCTGATGAACGGCGGTTTCGCACCGTTGAACGGTTTTCTGACGCAGGCCGATTACGACAGCGTCGTCGATAACATGCGCCTGTCCGATGGAAAACTGTGGCCGATGCCGATCACCCTGGATGTGAGCGATAAGTTCGCCGAGGGGATCGCGCCCGGTCAGGATATTGCGCTGCGTGATGCAGAAGGGGTGATCCTGGCGATCATGTCGGTGAGCGACAAGTGGTCCCCCGACAAAGCGCGCGAGGCTGAGAAAGTGTTTGGCGCCAACGACATGGCGCATCCCGCAGTCAACTATCTGCACAATACGACGGCCGGTCCGATCTACCTGGGTGGGCGCATCACCGGTCTGCAGCAGCCGACGCATTACGACTATCGCTCTCGCCGCGACACGCCGAACGAGTTGCGCGCTTACTTCCGTAAATTGGGCTGGCGCCGCGTGGTTGCCTTCCAGACGCGTAACCCGCTGCATCGTGCGCACCAAGAGCTCACCTTTCGCGCGGCCAAAGAAGCGCAGGCCAACCTGCTGATCCACCCAATTGTTGGTATGACGAAGCCTGGTGATATCGACCATTTCACCCGCGTGCGCTGCTACGAGGCGGTGCTGGACAAGTATCCTGCCGCCACAACGCACCTCAGCTTGCTTAATTTGGCGATGCGCATGGCTGGCCCGCGCGAAGCGGTTTGGCACGGCCTGATCCGCAAGAATCACGGCTGTACGCACTTCATCGTTGGCCGCGATCATGCTGGTCCTGGTAAGAACAGCCAGGGCGAGGATTTCTACGGTCCCTACGATGCGCAGGATATGTTCCTGGAGCATCAGGATGAGATCGGGATCGAAATGGTGCCGTTCAAAATGATGGTCTATGTACAGGAAAAGGCTCAGTATTTCCCTGCCGATGAGATCGAGGAGGGCGAAACCGTCCTGAACATCTCTGGCACCGAATTGCGCCGGCGCCTGCAGGAAGGTCTGGACATTCCAGATTGGTTCTCGTTCCCCGAGGTCGTCGAGGAGTTGCGCCGCTCCAAGCCGCCGCGGTCGCAGCAGGGGTTCACGGTGTTCTTCACGGGGCTTTCGGGCTCGGGCAAGTCGACCATCGCCAACGCGTTGATGGTCAAATTGATGGAGGCAGGCGGCCGCCCAGTGACGTTGCTGGACGGCGACTTGGTGCGGAAGCACCTGTCCTCGGAGCTGGGATTCTCTAAGGAACACAGGGACTTAAACATCAAACGGATCGGCTATGTTGCGTCCGAGATCACCAAGAACGGCGGCATCGCCATTTGTGCCCCGATTGCGCCGTACACCGCCACACGCCGGGCCGTGCGCGAGATGATCGAGTCCGAAGGCGCCTTCCTGGAGGTGCACGTTGCTACCAGCCTGGAAGAGTGCGAGCGGCGCGACCGCAAGGGGCTCTACAAACTGGCGAGAGAGGGTAAGATCAAGGAATTCACTGGAATTTCAGATCCTTACGAGGCGCCCGAAAACCCAGAACTGCGTCTGAACACCGAGAATGTGGATCCCGACCACTGCGCGCACCAGGTTCTGCTGAAGCTGGAATCCATGGGTCTTTTGACCGGCCCGGGCATGGCTGCGGCTGAGTAAGCCCAGCGAAAGGGCGCCGCGAACTGTCGCCCCCCAGCTCTTCGTTAACGCGGCCTGTGCCATAATGGGACAGGCCGCTTTCGTACCGCAAACGTGCAGAAAGCGTAGTGCAAACGTATGCACACCGGCACGGGACGAAAAACGTTAACGCCGTCCGCTCCGCCTTCATTTATCCGTAACGAAGCTGGACTTGGGCCCATGCTGTGGCCTTAGCTGGGCACCTTAAGCCAAGAGGTGCCCGATGCCCGACGTGACCCAGATGCCGACCCAAATGATCGTGACCGCCCAGCCCGAAGCGTCCGAGGCCGGCGCACGCGTGCTGATGCAGGGTGGTAATGCCGTCGACGCAGCCATGGCCGCGGCACTGGTTCAGGGTGTGGTCGATCCGCAGATGTGTGGTATTGCGGGCTTTGGCTCGTGCCAGATCTATGACCCGGTGTCGGGCGCGCATACCTGTATCGATTTTCATGGCAAGACGCCGTCGGCCGCCACGCCCGACATGTGGGCCGACCGGCTGGCGGGCGAGACGCGCGACGGTTTTGGTTTCATCCTGCAGGATAACGTCAACGATTTGGGCTATGGCTCGGTCACCACGCCCGGTTCGCTGAAGGCGTATCACGAGGCAATCACGGAATTTGGCAGCTGGGCCTGGGCCGATGTGGTTGCGCCCGCCATCGCCCAAGCGGAACGCGGCTTCGCCGTCCGCCCCCATGTCTACCACTGGTGGACGCACGGCGCCGATCAGGGCCGCGTGCAGGTCGAGGATCGCTTGGCTTTCTCTGACACCGGGCGCCAGATCTATTTCCGCCCCGACGGGCGCGTGAAGAAGATCGGCGAGCATGTTGCAAACCCCGATCTCGCCAAAACGCTGCGCCTGATTGCGGAGCAAGGCTCGGACGTCTTCTACACCGGCGAAATCGCCGCGAAGATCGACGCCGACTTCCGCGCAGGCAGCGGGCTGATGACGGGCGACGACCTGGCCGCCTACCGCACCACCCGCACCGATCCCCTGCGCAGCAGCTATCGGGGCGTCGACATTGCCACGAACCACCCGCCCGGCGGCGGGATCATGCTGGTCGAGATGCTGAACATTCTGGAGCAATTCGATCTGGCGGGCATCGGGCACAACAGCACCGAGTACCTGCGCATCGTTGCCTCCGCCATGCAGGCGGCAACTGCGGACAAGGACGCGCATGTGGGCGATCCAGCTTTTGTCGATATCCCGCCCCATCTGACCGACAAGGCCTATGCGGCCGAGATCGCAAAGCGGATCCATGCGGGCGAGCGGTTGCGGGTAACGCGCCTTGGACAGCCCGAGCCGCGCGATACCACCCATGTCGCCGTCGTCGACAAGGACGGGCGCTGCGTGACCATGACCCACAGCCTGGGAATGCCGTCGGGCGTGATCACGGACGGGTTGGGCTTCATGTTCAACGGCTGCATGGCGGTCTTTGATCCGCGGCCGGGGCGTGCGGGCTCGATCGCGCCGGGCAAGGCGCGCTTCTCCAGCGTGTGCCCGACCATTGCCTTCCGTGACGGGCGGCCATGCATCCTGCTGGGCGCGCCGGGCGGGACACAGATCGCCATGGGTGTGCTGCAGGTTTTGCTGAACATTTTGGATTTTGACATGAGCGCCTGCGAGGCGGTGTCGGCCCCGCGGTTCTCGGCAACATCTGATGCAATCGACATCATGAACCGGATCCCTGGCTATGTGACCGAGCCGCTGGAGGGGCAGGGCTATGACGTCATCCGCTCGGCCATGAGTTTTGGGATCGCGGCGGTGCATGCGATCCGGATCGATGGCGATCGGCTGACGGGTTGGGCCGATCCCGGGCACGACGGTGTTGCGCTGGGTGTCTAGTCGCGCGCGTCAGGCCAGCCTTCCACCATCCAACCGTATCACGTGATCAGCCCGTGCGGCGGTCTCGGCCCGGTGACTGACCATGAGCACGGTTGCCTCCGGCAGGGCCGCACGCACCGCATCCAGGACCGCGGCCTCGGCAGTCGGATCAAGCGCCGAGGTCGCCTCGTCCAATACCAGCAGTTTGGGAGCCCGCAACAAGGCCCGTGCCAGCCTGAGGCGCTGCCGCTCGCCGCCCGAAAAACGCTGGGCATCCATGCGCAGGGGGCCATCCAGCCCACCTTCTGCTCCGCGCACCATGTCCGCCGCGCCAACTGTCTGCAGCGCCTGCCAGATCAGATCTTCGGCCACTTCGCCCAGGCCCAGGATCAGGTTGGCGCGCAGCGTCGGCTCCAAAAGGGTGTCGTCCTGGCCAACATAGGCCAACGCTTGGGCAAGAGCGGCGCGGGCGGATGCATCGAAGGACTGACCATCGATCAGGATCTGACCGCTGTCCGGTGGGTCCAGGCCGACGATGACATCCAGCAGCGTGGATTTGCCGGCCCCGGAGGGCCCGCTGATCGCGGTCACCTGACCCCGTGGCACGGTGGCTGTGATGCCGTTGAGCAGTGTCACGGCGCCGTCGCCGACCCGGCCAACGCCGGTCAACTGGAACTCGGGCGGGTGTTGCCAGGGTGCTACCGCCGCGGCGACGGAGGGGGCGCTGGGGGTGGCGATGCTTGTGTCCGAGCGCAACCCATCCAGCACCGCCCTGCGCGCGGCCCCATAGGCCACCGACCCGGCGCGCACAGACTGCATGGCACTTTGAATGGCCTGAAGAAGCGGCGCAATCCGGACCATCAAGATCAGGATGACGATCAGCACCTCGGGCGCGATCGCGATCCAGACGTGACCGATATAGACCGAAACCAGCGCCAAGAGGGCCGCAGCCCCCTGCAGCGCTGCGCTTGCCAGCGAGGCGTTCTGGCGGAGCGCGACCAGCCGTCCGCCAAAGCCCCGACTGGCTTGGGCAAAGCTGGTGATGTAACCGTCCGTCATCCCATGCGCCTTGGCCGATTTCAGGCCGCGCAGAAAGCCCGATACGCTGGTGAAAAGGCGGAAATCCTCCTGCGTGATTTGGCGGCTGATGCGGGTTGTGCGGGCGCGGATGGGACCGATGGTCAGGAAGACGATCAGCCCGAGAGAGGCGACCATCAGGGCCACGAACGGCGCCAGCCAAAATGCCAGCCCCGCCTGCACGATCAACAGCACCGCGGCGCTGCCCCCTGACAGGACCGCGCGGACCGCGCTGGCCGAACGGTCGATATCGCGGCTGAGCGCGTGCCCGATCTGGCCGTGTCCCAGCGTGCGCGCCTCGGCCCAACTGGCCCCAGCGATCGCCCCAAACAGTCGCAAGCGCATGTCGGCGATGAAGGATTGCTCCAGCTGAGCCAAAACACTCTCTCGCCAGACAATGATGCCGAAGCGCGCGGCCAACACCGCGGCGAACCCCGCCAGAACCAGCGTCAGGGCCTGGGTCGGATCTGCGGGCAGCCAGTCGGCCAGCGCTGCCGTCACCTGGGACGTCGTCCCATCGGGCGTACCCTCGGCGGCGGCGCCCAGGATCAGCGACAGCAGCGGCAACAGCATGATCAGAGAGACGCCCTCGATCACCGCGCCGGCCAGTGACAGCGCCAATGGCAGGGCCAGTCGGCCCCGCGACCAGGTGTATAAATCGGTCAAAAGCACGGGGATGCGCATCTGGTTCCTAACCGCTTGCGCTGTCCCGTCCGGTGGCCATCATCGACCGCCAGTGATCAGCCAGAAACGCTGCCGTCTCGCCAACCCGCGTCGCGTCCCAGGGGCGCTGTAGCCGGTAGATATCAGCGGTTTGACAAAGCCGCCCCAACTTCTCGAATTGCGCGACCTGATCACCCAATAGCACGGTTTGAACTTGGCGATAGGTGTTGCCGGCCAGGGCCTCGATTGCGCTGCGTGGGTCCAAGCGGGCGATCTGCGGCGAACCATCGCCCTCGGCCAACTGAAAAACTTCGCTGATTGGAAAGGGACGGTCTGCCGGATCCGTATCGTTGACCAGGAAATGCTTATCATCGCGCAATGCGACCGGTGGCAGGGTGTCAGGCTGGGTGCCCAGCTTCAGCAACGCATCGCGCTTGACCTTCAACACACCGGTGCCCGGCCACGCGACCATCCCCCTGCCAGGCGCGTTGGCCAGGGCGGTCACGTCGTCGGATAGCACCTGGAAGCCGGATGCCGCCAGATGCGCGGTAAGCGTCGACTTTCCCGCACCGCTGTCCCCCACGAACAGGGCAACCCCCGTCGGTGTGACGACTGCCGCGGCATGCATCGGCAGGCGACCGTGCATTTTGAGGATCAGGCCCATAATGGTGCCGCAAATCACCAGCCGCAGGATCCCAGGGTCATGGCCGTCGATCGTCGTGACCAGAACGGTGTTGCGGTCGACAACCAGGAAATGCGCAATCATGCTGAAGCGCACAAAATAGCCAGCATCCGTCGGCCGAAAGCCGCCGATGCGCGGTGTCGAGCGGTCCAGGCCGTCGAATGTCTGTGCGGGTAGGGGGTCAAGTCGTATCGACAGGTCCGCCGGCCCGGGCGATCCTGACATCAGTTCTGGCAGCTCGATTTCAGAGCGGACCGTCAGGCCGTGCGCGCGGTACCAATGCCACTCGGTCACAGGGCGCCACGCCTTTCGGGCGGGCGCGCCGTCAGCCCTGCAAAGCCCATTGCCAGCCGCCGCCAGGCGCCGAAGCGAAGGTGCCCGATCAGTTGCGCGCCGGTATCCGCCATCGGCAGGGCAAAGCGATAGAACTGCCAACGGGCGGCCATGCCGGCGACCTCGCTTTGTGGGCGGACCATGTGGTGCATCACGGCCATGGCCTGGCGTTCGAATTGCGCAGGAGGCGGACCTTGCAGACTGGGCGGCAGAGGGGTTTTCAGGATCATGTGCGCCAGAAACAGGCTGAACCGCATCGCTTTGCCGATGCCCAACTCGGTGGCCAGGGCCACATCCTGTTCCAGCGCGTCGCTGCCCCGCAGCTCCATCAAACGCGCGATGTCGACCAGCCATTTCAGCCGCAGCCACATATGCAGCATGCCGTGCAAGACCAGATAGATCAGCTCTGCCTGATCCGTCAGGACCTTCACGTGGCCGATTGGTGTCTGCAGCCAGCGCGTGTTGGCAGGATCTGCGGTCATATCCGGGAACCCGGCCACAGGATGGGCGCGCCAGGCAAGTTCGACACAGTGGTTGTTGGCGGTATGAAAGTACTCAAGATCGTTGCATTCGCGCAGAAGCGTGCGGCTGCCGATCAGTCGCTCCCGATGATCCCCGCTTTGCATCGGACGATAGCCCAGTTGGCTCAGCGCGCTGTGACAATCGGCCAGTGCCTCCGGCGGGATCAGAATATCCAGATCGCGCCCTTGGCGCAGTCCCGCGTCGCCATACAGCCGCAGGGATAAGGGCCAACCCTTCAGCACCACCGGTTCGACACCGTCGGCTGTGAATCGGTCCAGGATGCGCTTGTTCTCTGCGATCCGGTGCAGCGCTTCAATCGCGTCGCGCTTTGCCGCCGCTTCGATCCGCGCGCGCGGCGCATCGGGGATGCTCAGATGCTCAAGATCGCGGGTGACCAGCGGGGCCAGGCGTTGACGCGCAACCGTCTGACGGGCGAACTCGTCCCATTCCGCCCGGCCCAGATTGCCCCTGGGGGGCGGGGCGCCAGTCGGGCGGGTCGCCATCAAATCCGCCAAAAACTGCACTGGCGGCGTCCAAGATCGCGGCACCCGCCGCATCAGGAGAATGTCCCCACCACGGCGAACCGGTTCACGTCCGTGCGCCCGGCAATGACGTGGTGGCCGGTCTTGACCCAGGCGTGGGCGTCGCGTTTGCCGGCCACCTTGCCGTCGTCGGCGCTGAGCGACAGGCCCAGATAGACTGTCGCCGGCACCTGGCGGCGGCGCAGCATCCGGCTGACGGCGATCGCTTGTTGCAGGCAGACGGCGCGGAATGGCACGACATCGGCGACACGACCGACGACGTGGCCCACCTCGTAGCCGGTGGCTCGTTGAGCGCGGCTGGCCTCCGGCGCCTCGGCGCCTTGTGCGCCCAGCGCGCGGGTGTAGTGGGCGGCCGGACGCATGGTGTCTAGGCGTGCCCGCGTCAGTTCCCAAAGCGCTTCGAACGCCAGGAGCTTACGCCGCAGCGACGCCCGCCAGAAGCCGCGCCGCTCAGGCACCCGGCACCAGTACCGCGACGCCGTCATCGACCAATTGGCCCGCAAAAACGCTGACATCGCGCAGGCATTCTTCGTCCGAAATATCGTATTCCTGCACCAATTCACCGACGATGTCCTGGATCGCCCGCGGCTGCTCGATCAGTTCCCAGATCCGCTGGCCCGTCTTTTCCAAGGCAAAGTACTTGCCCTGGCTGACGCTCATCATCATTGTCTGATCGCCCACCCGAGTTTCGACGATATCGGGATTGCGGCCGATCACGGCTGTTGGGTCAGGAGACGCCATCTAACACCTCTGAAACGCTGATGAACTTCTAGCGGCGTCTATACGCCAAAGGCGTTAATGGGCCAATGCCCTTGACGCCCGTTCTTTCGGCGGCAATTGGAAGTGTCTCACAGGTGAGAGGGACCGTGTGACAGGGACCGTATCCAACAGGCGTGCGATCAAGGGACTGCTGTTCGACAAGGACGGCACGTTGTTCGACTTCGCGGCCAGTTGGTCGGGCGTGATGGATCGCACGCTGGCCCGCCTAGCGCCAGACGCCGATCTGCGTCATCAGATGGCCACGGCCAGCGGCTACGATCCGGTCACTCGTCTGTTCGTGCCAGGCTCGCCGGCGGTGGCCGGTGCCTTGAACGAAGTGGCCGAAATCTGGGCAGGCTTCCTGCCGGAAGCGGACCCAGCGCGCGTCACTGCCATAGCCGAGGAGGTGGCGGTCGCTGCCGTCTCGGGCGGAGAACTATCGCCAGCGGTGCCGGATTTGTCAGGCTTTCTCAACGGCTTGCGAGCGCAGGGCTATACGCTGGGCATCGCCACGCACGACTCGGAAGAAGCCGCGCGCGCCCATGTCGGGGCCTTTGGCGCCTTGGAGTCCTTCCAGTTTATTGCAGGCTATGACAGCGGGCATGGACTGAAACCGGGGCCCGGCATGCTGCTGGCGTTTGCCCGCTCGGTGGGCTTGAGCCCGGCCGAAATTGCAATGATCGGCGACAGCGTGCACGACCTTGGCGTTGCACCTGCGGCGGGGGCTGCCCTGGCCGTGGGTGTGCTGACGGGGCCTGCCACGCACGACGATCTGGCGCCCCACGCCGATCACGTCATCCCCTCGATCGGGGCTCTGCCCGATCTGCTGAATAGGCTGGCCGCTTGAATACGTGCTAGGCCTAAGATGCGGCTTTGCTTCGCTCGCAAAGTTGTGTCCGCCCCGACCCGTACCCCCGATAAATGCGGCGCCAAATAGCCCAAAGGCGACATTTCCTGACGCGGAATGGCGTGCAGGGGCTGTTCAGCCATCTCAGGGTTTGCCCAACCATTGGAGGGAGATGGCGTATGAACGAGCAACCAAGGCGCAAGCGCGGCGGCCGCGCGGGCAATGCACGCCGAGGTGGCGCCGCCATCGATCAGGTGCCGTGGCACATCCCGGAAATCTCAGACCAGCCGACCGAACCGCTGCGCGAGGAGGGCGTGCTGGCCATCCACAACGCGGCCATGCGCATCCTGGAAGAGATCGGCATCGACTTTCTGCACGAGGGCGCGCGGGCGGAATTGAAGGCCGCGGGCGCCGAGGTCGAGGACGGCGAGGAGCGCGTGCGCTTCGGCCGCGACATGGTCATGGAACTGGTTGCCAAGGCGCCCTCGCAGTTCACCATGACGCCGCGAAACCCCGACCGGAAGGTCACCGTTGGGGGCGCGCATCAGCTGTATGTGAACGTCTCGTCTCCCCCGTCATGTTCGGACCTGGAACGGGGCCGGCGCCCGGGCGACCGCGAGAGTTTCCGGGATTTATTGAAGCTATCTCAATACTTTAACTGCATCCACCTGGTTGGCGGCTACCCGGTCGAACCGGTGGACATCCACGCCTCGGTCCGGCACCTGGACTGCATCCAGGACAAGCTGATGCTGTGCGACAAGGTTCTGCACACCTATGCGCTGGGGGTCGAGCGGGTCGAAGATACGATGGAGATGATCCGCATCGGCAGCAGCCTCAGCCACGAGGAATTCGACGCTGAAACCCGTATGTACACCAACATCAACTCGACCTCGCCGCTGAAGCACGACTGGCCGATGCTGGACGGGGCCATGCGCCTGGCCAAGCGCGGCCAGATGGTCAGCGTCACGCCCTTTACCCTGGCCGGAGCCATGGCGCCGGTGACGCTGGCGGGCGCCATCGCGCAGCAGACGGCCGAGGCGCTGGCCGCCATCGTGCTGTTGCAGCACATCAACCCGGGCACGCCGGTGGTGATGGGATCGTTCACCTCGAACGTCGACATGAAGTCGGGCGCGCCTGCTTTCGGCACGCCGGAGTATATGCGGGCCACGCAAATGTCCGGCCAGATGGCGCGCTTCTACGGCCTGCCGCTGCGCTCGTCGAATGCTTGTGCCGCCAATTGTCCGGACGCACAGGCGGCCTGGGAATCGGCCTTTTCGCTGTGGGCGTGCGTCTCCTCCAGAACGAATATCGTATATCATTCAGCGGGTTGGCTGGAAGGCGGGCTGTGCGCCAGCTATGAGAAATTCGTTATGGACTGCGAAACCTTGCAGCAGATGCAGACCTATATGCGCCCGGTCGAGGTGACCGACGACACCCTGGCCGTGGACGCCATTGCCGAGGTCGATGCCATGCCCGCGGCGCAGCGCCATTTCTTTGGCGCCCAGCACACGCAGGACCGCTATACGACGGCGTTCTACAGCCCGTTCCTCAGTGACTGGTCGAACTATCAGGCCTGGGAGGCGCAGGGGGCAGTGCGCACGCCCGAGCGCGCCATGAAGATGTGGAAGCAGATTTTGGCCGAGTTCGAGGCGCCGCCCATGGACCAGGCCGCGGCCGATGAGCTGGCCGATTTCGTGGCCCGTCGCAAGGCCGAGGGGGGCGCCCCCACCGACTTCTAGGAAGGACTTTAGGGCGGTCTTCTAGCGGTCCTCTAAGGGTCTTCCAGGGCCGCGGAACGGCGTTTGATATCCGGCGAGACTCGCCACCGGATATTGTTCCGTTAATTTGTCGCTAACCCGATATTCGTGACAATATTCGGGATATTGTCATGTATAATCCTGTAATTCCGGATGACTTGTCGGGCGGGGTGTGTGTGCGGCGGAAGCGGACGGGTTGGGGCCGAATTCTGACCCCCGGACTCTGACCTGTTGACGTTGCGTTAACCAAGCGGGTTTGGTCGGTTCGCGACATCGGTCTGCCGCGCATGGCCAAGTTTTACCCTGTCGGCGGTGTAGTTAGGCGCCGGACTTTGGGGCATGCCAAGACGCGCGGATGGGAGCGCGAGGGAGACAGTGATGCAAGCATTCGATGCTGGCCGTGTGCCGCCGATCACCTTCGGCCCCGACCGCCTCAGCGAGCTTGGCACCCTGGCCGTCGAACTGGGAGGGGGCCCGGTTCTGGTGGTGGCCGATCAGATCCTGGCGCAACTGGGCGTGGTGGCGACGGCCGAAGCCTCGTTGGTCGAGGCGGGGCTGACCGTCGACATGGCCGCCGACATCGCCGGCGAGCCCAAGGAAGCGCTGGTCGACGCCCTGGCCGACCGGGCGCGCGCCATGGGTGCTCGCGTGGTCGTGGGCCTGGGCGGCGGGGCCGCCATGGACGCGGCCAAACTGGTCGCCGCAATCGCCGGCGCCGATGCGACGGCCGCTCACTACGCTTTGGCGGCAAATCCGTTCCCGACCCAGGGACTGCCGGCCATCGCCGTGCCGACCACGGCGGGGACAGGATCCGAGGTGACGCGCACCGCCATCGTCTCTACCGCCGATGGGGCCAAGCTTTGGTATTGGGGCGAGGAGTTGATGTTCGCCCATGCGCTGCTGGACCCGGCGTTGACCGTCAGCTTGCCCGCCCAAATCACCGCCTGGACCGGCATCGACGCCGTCGCCCACGCGCTGGAAGCGGCCACCTCGCGCAGTACCAACGCCGCCGGGCGCTTGTTTGGCCTGCAGGGGCTGGAGATCCTGTCCCGCGCGCTGCCGCGGGCGGTGGCCCATGGCACAGACCTGGACGCCCGGGCCGAGGTGATGTGGGGCGCCACCGTCGCGGGGCTGGCGCTGCACAATTGCAACACGCATATGGGCCACAACATCAGCCACGCGCTCGGCTCGTTGGCGCCCGTGCACCACGGCCTGGCCACCGGCCTGGCGCTGGAGGTGGCACTGCCCGGGCTGGTCACGCGCCGCGAAGGGCGTGCCAACTACGCCGCCGCTGCCGCCGCCCTGGGCGCCGGGGGCTATGCCACCGCCCTGCCGGATGCGTTCGCGGGCCTGCAGCGCGCCATCGGCATCGGGCCCAACCTGCCCGATACCTGCCAGGGCATCACCGCGGACAGCCTGGCTGCCCAGATGATGGCGCCCGCCAATATTGGCATGGCGCACAACGCGGCCTGCGATCTGGACGCCGCCGATCTGATGGGCTTTGCCGAACTGATGGTCGACCGCATCCCCGAGGTGCGCGCCACCGGCTAAGCAATAACCGGCTAAGCACTTACCGGCTGATGGCATCTCTCGACACACCGTGACGCCGTGACCAGCGCGCGCTGATCGCCCATTCCGTGCATCCCTTTGATCACCACTCCCAGGGGTGGTAGGTTTCGGCGTCTATGGATTGGGGACTCCAAGAATTGGAAAGGAATGGGCCATGGCACTCTCGGACGCCTTTGGAAAACTGAAAGAAGGACTGCTCGACCTCAGCTCGTTGGAGGTGCGGACTTTCACCGGCGAGATCGACCTGATGGTGGGCGCCGTGGATGGCGACGCGGACAACTTCAAGAAGATGCTGGACGAGGCTAAGGCCGAGGGCAAAGTCTCAATGAAGATCTACACCCGCCTGGACGCCGACGGTGACAGCGACCATTTCGTGGCGGCCTCGGGCGTCGATGACGCCATGGTCACCAGCCATGTGGCCGCCTTCAAAATGGGGCAGGAGATCCGCCGCAGCTATATCGAGCTGTTCCGCGATCTGGCCGAGCGCACCATCACCTAAGCGGGCTTCGTGTCGTTCGAGCGGGCCGCCGAAGTGCTGGAGGGCGTCCAACGGGCGCCCGAATTCGGCGTGGCCGCACCGGCCGCACCAGAGGATCTGGCCCCGCCGGACGGGCGCCAGGTCATCGGCCAGTCCCGCATCCGGGCGGCGCGCAGCTGGCTGTTCGCGCTGGGCTATCTGGCGGCAGACGATGACAACGCGGGCTATGACCCGGTGCTGGTCGACGCGGTCAAGGCCTTTCAGCGGGATGCGGGCCTGACGGTCGACGGCTGGCTGGGCGAGCGCGTGACCTGGCCCCGCCTACAGGAACTGATCGCCTTCGAAGAGGCGTTGGACACGGCCTTCTGGCAGGACGCGGATGGCGAGCCAAAGCCCGCCCTGGTTCGCGCCATCGCCACGCGCCTGGCGCTTTATGGGTTCGATGCGCCCCGCCAGGACAGCTTTGCCCTGGACCAGGCCGTGCATCGTTTCCTGGCCGTGCAGCAAAGCCTGGGCGCCGATCTGCCGCCCACCGACCTGTCGCGGGCCAGTTGGCTGGCGCGGGTGCTGGACCACGACGCCAATCTGGCGGCCGTGGTGGGGGATGGTCTCGCGGACGGGAAAGGACGTCCGGTGCCGGCGGTGCTGACCGAGGACGACGACGATCCGGCGGCGGTGGCCGCCTTCAGCCTGCTGCTCAACATGGCCAAGATCGAGCTGTGGCTGTCCCAGGGGGCGGAGACGAACCTGGATCGGGTCTATGTCGCCCGGCGCGGTTTTGATCGGCTGTGGGTGCTGCCATCCGCCATCCGCGGCGATCTGAAGGGCTATATGGACTGGATCGACGAGGAGGAGCCCGAGGCCGACGGCCTGCGACGCGCCTACCGCAGGGCGCTGCGCCGGGGCGAGCCGGAGGCGGCCCTGTTGATCTTTCTGGATACTGCCCGGCGCTTTGGCCAGGTGCAGGACCCGTTGGCGCCGGAACGCGTCGCACAACTGCACACCTTCTACGGCGGCAGCGAGGACCGGGTGCCCCAGCGCGCCCGCGAGACAGTCAAGCGCCTGACCGAGCCGCAATCGCTGCGCGCGCGGCTGTGGGACGGGTTAGGGCGGATCTGGTCCTGGCTTGGCCGGGCGCTCCGCCGCGCCATCCAGACGGGCAGGCGGGTGCTGCGACTGGCGCGCGACATTGCCAGTTTCGCCTTCCGGACGGCGACCGAAGGGCTGCGCCATATTTGGCGGGCGCTGGGCGCTTTCACCGAGCATGTGGGCACCGCGATCCGGCGCCGCCATGCCGATCCGGGGGGCTCTGCGGTGATCGCGCGCGAGTTCGGGCGCGACGTCAATCTGATGACCAGCGCCGCGGCCCGTCCCGAGCGCGTGGCAGACTTTGCCGAAATGATGCAACTGTCGGCGCAGATCTTCCGGCGGGCCTGCAATGTGCTGGGCAGGGCGATCGGGCTGGGCATCTCGATCGCAGGCGTGGTGATCGCGGGACCCCTTGTGCTCCGGGCGCTGATCGCCTCGGTCCTGGATCTGCGCGATGTGCTGGCGATCGGGCGCGAACTGGCCGATCTGGAGACACGGTTCAAACGGCTGTCGTGGGCCTTGGCTCCCGGTTAGCGACGTTTGGGGTGGCGTTGGCGGGCTGCCGCCAGAGACCGACAAAGCACTTTTGCGCCCAGACGCAGTAATCGTTTCGCAAAAACGGGTTATCTCTCGGCTCAGCTAACTTCTGCGAGAGGAGCCCGCCATGAGCTGGAACCCGGATACCAACGGCCAATATCCTTTGGGGGACGAGGCCGACGCCATCGAGACCGTCATCGTGCCGCGGGCACGGGACCTGGGTGGGTTCGAGGTGCGCCGAGCGCTGCCGTCGGCCAAGCGCCAGATGGTGGGGCCGTTCATCTTCTTCGATCAGATGGGCCCGGCCGAGTTTCTGCCGACCCGGGGCATGGATGTGCGCCCGCACCCGCATATCGGGTTGGCGACAATCAGCTATCTGCACCGCGGGCGGATGCACCACCGCGACAGCCTGGGCACCGATCAGTGGATCGAGCCGGGCGCCGTGAACTGGATGGTGGCCGGCAACGGGATCACGCATTCCGAACGCACCGATGACGAGACCCAGACGGATCCGATGCCGTTCTTCGGCATCCAGACTTGGGTGGCGCTGCCCGACAGCGCCGAAGAGACGGCGCCCACCTTCGAACACGTGCCTGAGCGGCAGCTGCCAGTGATCGAGGATGGCGGCGCGTCGGTCCGGTTGATCCTGGGCAATGCCTATGGCGACCGCGCGCCGGTGAAGACGTTCTCGGAGATGTTCTATGGCGATGCCGTGCTGACCGCCGGTGCGCACCTGCCGATGCCAGACAATCACGAGGACCGTGCGGTCTATGTCATCGAGGGCACCGTCGAGGTGGCCGGCGACCGGTTCGAGCCCGGCCACATGATGGTATTCCGCCCAGGGGATTCGATCTCGATCAAGGCGGTGAGCGATGCCCGCCTGATGATCCTGGGCGGCGAGACAATGGGCACACGCTATATCTGGTGGAACTTCGTCGCCTCGAGCCAGGAAAAGATCGATGCGGCGAAGGAGGCCTGGAAGGAAGGCGATTGGGAGCATGGGCGCTTCCAACTGCCGCCTAACGACAACCAGGAGTTCATCCCGCTGGATTGAGCCTGCTCAAGTGTCCAGCGAACCAAACGGTGCGCGCTGACGCGCGCATTCCTTTACTTCGCCCGCCCACGCACCCGTGCGGCGCCCCCTCAAAGACCGTGCAACCTGCATGGTGTCAGCCAGGGCGCCGCTGGGGCGGGTGGGCGGGTACTAAGAGGTGTCCGCGCGGAACGCGCGGCCCGTTGAGATCGCTGGACGGTGATCGCGAGACCGGTTGCGGCGGTGGCGCCTTCGGTCTAGGCGCAGGGGTACCCGCCAGAAGGAACCGCCCCATGACCGTCCAACTCGCTCACTTGCAACATGCCGCGGAAGGGCCTGAGACGGCGCCGCCGTTGCTCATCGCGCACGGGCTGTTCGGGTCGGCCCGCAATTTCAACTCTTTCGGGCGCAAGTTGAACGCCGGGCGCCGGTTGATCATGGTCGATATGCCCAATCACGGCGACAGTCCCTGGACCGACACAGCCAGTTATCCCTCCATGGCCGACGCATTGGCCGATGCCATCGAGCGGCTCTGCGACGGCAGGGCGGTCGTGCTGGGCCATTCCATGGGCGGCAAGACAACGATGGCACTGGCCCTCGCGCGGCCCGATCTGTTGGCGGGCATCATCGTCGCCGATATCGCGCCTGTTGCCTACAGCCACTCGCATCTGGACCTGATCCAGGGGATGCGTGCCATCGACTTGTCGCAGGTCACGCGTCGGTCCGAGGTTGAACCGATGTTGGCCCAGATCACGGACGACGCCGGGCTGCGCGCGTTCTTGTTGACCAATCTGGTCATCGAAGGCGGTCAGGCGCGCTGGCGCCTGAACCTGGCCGCCCTTGGCGAGGGAATGGACGATTTGATCGGCTGGCCGGACCTGCCCGGCAGCTTTGCGGGCCCGTCGCTGTTCCTTTACGGTGGAAACTCCACCTACATGACTGCCGCTCATGCAGACGCGTGCCGCGCCCTTTGTCCCAGGGCTCAATTCCAGGAGATCCCCAACGCGGGCCATTGGTTACATGCCGAGCAGCCCGCCGCCTTCCTGGCCGCGGTCAATGGCTGGTTGGCTGGTCTGACCTGATCGCCCCGTCTTCCTGACATTCGCTCACGTTCCCGTGGGTTGGTACCGGAGCGCCCGGCGCCCGGCGTTCCACGGTGCGAGGGGTCGAGACAGGAGGACGACATGAGGATCATCCAAACCCTTGCCATCGGGCTTTTGACGGCTGGGATTGCCGCCGGTTCAGCGCAGGCAGGTTCGGTGTCCCTGCGAGGGGCGCAGGCTTTACCTGACGGTGCCGTGCAGCTGGTGGTCGACCGGTTCGAGCGCCGCGAGGCGCGTCGGGCGCTCGCCATCGAGGAGGCGCGGCGCCAGGCGCTGCGGGACACCCGCCGTGCCCTGCGTCGTCAGGCGCGTAAGCAGGCCATCGAAGACGCCCGCAGGCAAGCACGTCTGGAAGCGCGCAGGGAGATCCGCCGCGAACTGCGGCGTGAAGCGCGTATCGAGGCGCGGCGGGCTGCCTTGCGTGCCGAACGCCTGGCGGCTGAGCGCGCCTATCAACGTCAGCAACGCCGCCCGGAACGTCGGTTGTCCCGCAGAACGCAAGCTTTCGGGTATCTCAATGGTCGCCCGGTGACATGGTTCCGCGGCGATCGCATCCCGCGGTTTGGCCTGCCGGTCGTTGACCACAGAGCCTATCGCTTGCCGACGCCGCGCCGCGGCCAACGCTATGTCCAGGCAGGGCGTGATATCCTGCTGGTGGCCGCGGCAACCGGCGTGATCATCGACATCTTCCGGTGAAATCAGGCCTTAAACGAAGTCGGGCGCCCGCAGGCGCCCGATCAAGTCTTTCTGCTGGCTGATGAAAACTAGCCGACGTCAAGTTCCGAGGGTGCGGCGAAGCCGAAGTCCTGCGCACCGTCCAACTCGTTCACGTTGGTAAAGAGAATATAGTCGATGCCTGGGTCGTTCGTGCTTTGGTTCCGGGTGTTCGTGATCTGGATCGAGAAGCTGGTATCGTTCAGGCCCACCAGTTCGACCCCATCCAGACCGTGCGAGTTACCGTTGCGCCCATTCCCCGTGATGATGGCTTCGAAGATCTCAAGGACCTCGTCTTCGTTAATGAAGCTCCCGCCGACGATAGATTGAAACTCCGCAGTATCCGCACCATCGCCACCGATAAACAGGTTGTTCATGGTCTCAACGTCGAAGATCGCGAACTCTGTTAGGGGTCTTGAGTGTCGATGAACGGCCTGTCGTCCCCGAATTTGGTCTGCGCAGATTCCAGAGCAGCGACGGCCGCATCTCCTTCGAAGATGATCGTGTCAGCGGTCGCACCTGAGCCTTCGATCTGAAGCGTGAAGCCCTGATCCGTGAGGCCCAAGATCTTCACGCCATCTACGGCGGTCGTTAGGCCGGGGTCTGTGTTGCCCTTGAGTGCAGCGGCGATGAGGCCGCCCATTTCGCCAATTTCGATCCGTGACCCGCTCACTTCGTCAGCAAAGTCGGAGCTCGTCTGATCACTGTCCCCGATAAAGACGGAGTTGACCGCATCGGTGTCGAAGAGTGTCACTTGGCTGGCGGCGTTCTTGAGACCCAAGCCCGGGGCGCCGCTGCCAAGCGTGAAGAGCACGCTGTCGATCGCTTCGACCGCCGCAGAGCCGGTGAACTCGAGAAAGTTCGTGGCGCCCTGGCTGCCCGAGATCGCGATGGTGAAGGCATCGGAAGACAACGAGACGAGTTCCACGCCCTCGAGGCCGGGTGCCTCCCGCTTGGATCTTGTCAGAACCGCTTCCAGGAGGCCGACGAGTTCGTTTTCGTGGCGGCCCTTGTCAACGAAGTTAATCCGGCTGCCGCCAGTGATGTCGGCGAATTCCTCACCGACGATTTTCTTAGCGTTGCTCTTGCCGCCGCCGATCCAGACGCTGCTGACCGCATCCGTGTCGATGCGTGCCATCCGCTGGTCTTTATTCTTGATGTCGATGTGTTTTGTGAGTGCTTGTGCCATTGCAGACACTGCTTACCCACCAAAGAATATGCGAGACCCAGGTCGAGCGCACTTCTGCGGCCCCTTTTGCGCACAGTAAGATCTCGCACCTTTAAAATGCCAATAACTTGGTTCTATATCAATAAGACCTCAGAAAAATTCCATAAACTCACCAGTTTGATTGCGTATCGAAACATCGATGGTGAATAGCTCAAATAAAACGCTCTTCTCCACAAAAGAGTCAATCTATAGCCGTGCTTGGCAACTAAGAGATTATTGATCAGTGGGTGCATCTACCTCGCAGCGAAGAGATCCGACTTGATCGGAGGTGGCTTCAGTAAGAGCCCGATGTGACCGCCGGGCACTTAGCCCGTCTTTGATCCGGTTCCTCGTGATCCCACGCATCGGCTCGGCAGCCCATAGGCCGGATCGCCATCGCCAAGGCTTTCTTGATCGGGCTTCGGTTGGGTGGCACCCTATGCAACCCTTGGATGAGTTATGGAGCGATCAATGTCCGAAGCAGAAATCCCCAGCCCGTGCTCTTTCTGTAAGTCAATCGTCGAGAAAGCGATCGGCGGCATGCCCTCTGACCTGACGTGCGGGGCGGCCTCCGCGGCCATCGGCGCGGCGATTGCGGCCGCGGGAGAAGGCAATCCGTTGTCGGATGTGGCCGGCGCGGTGGCTGCCGTAATCATCGAAAAGGAGTGCGATAAGTACGGCTGGCCCTGGGTCAAAGACCACAAAAAGGACGTGGCCGAGGCGATCTGCAAGGCAGCAAAGCTCTGCTAAGCGACGCCAATCCAGGCGTGCCTACTTCGCAAGATCTACCTGCCTCCATTCGCGGCCCGGGCGCGGCGCACGGCAAGGCCGCCGGAGCGCCGGTTATTCCGCAGCGATCCGGCCGGCTTTGATCAGCATCGGCTTCAGAAAGTGCCCAGTATGGCTGCCGGGCACGTCGGCCACGTCTTCGGGCGTGCCGACCGCGACGATCTCGCCGCCGCCATCGCCGCCCTCGGGTCCGAGGTCCACGATCCAGTCGGCGGTCTTGATCACGTCCAGATTGTGCTCGATCACCACCACGGTATTGCCGGTGTCGACCAGTTCCTGCAGGACCTCCAACAGCTTGTTGACGTCCTCGAAGTGCAGGCCGGTGGTCGGCTCGTCCAAAATGTAGAGCGTGCGCCCGGTGGCGCGCTTGGAGAGCTCTTTCGACAGTTTCACCCGCTGCGCCTCGCCGCCCGACAGCGTCGTCGCCTGCTGGCCGATCTTGATATAGCCGAGGCCGACCCGCTCCAGCGTCTCCAGCTTTTCGCGGATCATCGGGATCGCCTCGAAGAACTTCACGCCGTCTTCCACTGTCATATCAAGGACATCGGCGATGGACTTGTCGCGGTACTTGATCTCGAGCGTCTCACGATTGTAGCGCTTGCCCTTGCAGGTTTCGCAGGTGACGTAGACGTCCGGTAGGAAGTGCATCTCGATCTTGATGACGCCGTCGCCCTGGCACGCCTCGCAGCGCCCGCCTTTGACGTTGAAGCTGAAACGCCCGGCCTTGTAGCCGCGTGCCTTCGCCTCGGGCAGGCCCGCGAACCAGTCGCGGATCGGCGTGAAGGCACCGGTATAGGTGGCGGGGTTCGACCGCGGCGTCCGCCCGATGGGTGACTGGTCGATGTCGATCACCTTGTCCAAATGTTCCAGGCCGCGGATCGCTTTCGAAGGCGAAGGCTGGGTGCGCGCCCCGTTCAGGCGTGAAGCCGCCGTCTTATACAAAGTCTCGATGGTCAGCGTGGACTTGCCGCCGCCCGACACGCCGGTGATGCAGGTGAAGGTGCCCAGCGGGATCTCGGCATCCACATCCTTCAGGTTATTGCCGGACGCGCCCTCGACCCGGATGGTCTTGCCGTTACCGGGGCGGCGCGTGGTCGGCACCATGATCTCGCGCGTGCCGGTCAGGTACTGCCCGGTGACCGAGCGCGGGTGCGCCGCCACTTCGCCGGGGCTGCCCTGGGCGATCACCTCGCCGCCATGCACGCCCGCGCCGATGCCGATATCGATGACATAGTCGGCCTCGCGGATCGCTTCTTCGTCGTGTTCGACCACGACGACCGTGTTGCCCTGGTCGCGCAGACCCTTCAGGCTTTCCAGCAGGCGCTGGTTGTCGCGTTGGTGCAGACCGATCGAGGGTTCGTCCAGCACGTAGAGCACGCCCGTCAGGCCCGAGCCGATCTGGCTGGCCAGGCGGATGCGCTGGCTTTCGCCGCCGCTGAGCGTGCCGGAATTGCGGCTGAGGGTCAGGTAGTCCAGTCCGACATTGATCAGAAAGCCCAGCCGTTCGCGGATTTCCTTGAGGATCGGGCGGGCGATTTCGCGTTTCTGCCGGGTCAGGTGGTTCGGCATGTCCTCGATCACCGTCAGCGCATCGCGGATGGACAGCTCGGTCACCTCGCCGATGTGCTTGCCGCCGATCTTCACGGCCAGCGCTTCGGGGCGCAGCCGGTGGCCGCCGCAGGCATGGCAGGGCTGGGTGCCCTGATAGCGCTCCATCTCCTCGCGGACCCAGGAGCTGTCGGTCTCGCGGAAGCGGCGCTCCAGGTTGGGGATGACGCCCTCGAAGGGGCGCGAGACGCTGTAGACCCGGCCGCCGTCATCGTAGCGGAACTTGATCTCCTCCTCGCCCGAGCCGTAGAGCAGCACCTGTTGGGCGTGGGGCGCCAGCTTTGACCAGGCGCGGGTGGTCGAAAAGCCGTAGTGCTTGGCCAGCGCGTCGATGGTCTGGCGCTGGTAGGGGCTCGGCGTGTTCGATTTGGCCCAGGGGGCCAGGGCGCCGTCCATCAGCGATTTCGTCTCGTCGGGCACGACCAGGCGTTCGTCAAAGAACAGCTCTACGCCTAAGCCGTCGCATTCCGGGCAGGCGCCGAACGGCGCGTTAAAGCTGAAAAGCCGCGGCTCGATCTCGGCGATGGTGAAGCCCGAAACCGGGCAGGCGAACTTTTCGCTGAAGGTGTGGCGTTCGGGGTCGCCTTCCTTCGGGGCCGTCTCGACAATGGCAATTCCGTCGGCCAGGCCCAGCGCGGTGGAGAAGCTGTCGGCCAGCCGGGTTTCGATCCCTTCCTTCACGACGATACGGTCCACGACCACGTCGATGTTGTGGCGGAACTTCTTGTCCAGGGTCGGCGGGCTGTCCAGGTCGTAGAATTCGCCGTTCACCTTGACACGTTGGAAGCCCTGTTTGCGAAGCTCCAGGAACTCCTTTTTGTACTCGCCCTTGCGGTCGCGGATGATGGGCGCCAGCAGATAGGCGCGGGTGCCTTCCGCCATTCCCATGACGCGGTCGACCATGTCGGAGACCTGCTGTGCTTCGATCGGCAGGCCGGTTGCGGGCGAGTAGGGGGTGCCCGCGCGGGCGAACAACAGCCGCAGATAGTCGTAGATCTCGGTCACCGTGCCGACGGTGGAGCGGGGGTTCTTTGACGTCGTCTTTTGCTCAATCGAGATGGCGGGCGACAGCCCCTCGATATGATCGACATCGGGCTTTTGCATCATCTGCAGGAACTGGCGGGCATAGGCCGACAGCGACTCAACATAGCGACGCTGTCCCTCGGCATAGATCGTGTCGAAGGCAAGCGACGATTTGCCCGAACCCGACAGCCCGGTCACCACCGTCAACTGGTCGCGCGGAATGTCGACGTCCACCCCTTTGAGGTTGTGTTCGCGTGCGCCCCGAACCTTGAGATACTTCGTTTCTGCCATCATGCCCTCCGACCCCTGGCAGATAGCGGCGGCCACAGGGAATGCGAGTCGAATGAGTGTAAACGAAAGGTGAACATTCGCACAGGGGTGAAATTGGGTCCGCGGCGGATCTGCTGACAACCGACGTTGGGGCATTAAGGCGACGGCGCTCAACCGCTGTTTGCGCCGAAGCGGGTCAGTGGGTAGACTCGCAGACACGATGCACAGGAGGCGGGGCACCATGCTGCGCGTGGCAATCATTTGGATCCTGGCCGTTTGTCTGGCGGGCAGCGCGACGGCACAGGAATCGCCGGCGCGTGACACCTTTGGCGATTGGGGCGTCTATCGCGACCGCAGTGGCAACGAGCAAATCTGCTGGGTGGCGACCGAGCCGACGGGCGGCAGCGGCATTGTGAGACGTTCCAGCCCCGTGGTCATGTACACGGTCAGCTGGGGAGAGTTTTCGTTTGTGCTGCGCCGCGGGTCTTTCAATGCGCGCCGCGGTCGTCTGATGGTGGGCTCCAGTAGTTTTGACATCTTCTTCCGCGACGGTGAGGGCTGGCTGCGCCAAGGCGACACGGACAGCCGGGCGCTGAGCGCGCTGCGCGGCAGCGAGCGGGCACGCGTGGTCGCGGGCGACGACGAGCTGGTGATCTCGCTGCGCGGCTTCAATCAGGCCCTGCGCGCGGCGCGCCAAATGTGCGGTCTGTAGGGACCCGCATCCGGCCGTGCGCTCGCGATCGCTGCAAATTTAGGGAAATCGTAACCTCCTGGCTGGCACCCCGGCGGGCAGGCGATTAACGTCGCCCACAGACGCCAGAATCGGACGAGGGAGAGCGCCATGGCAGGCAGCGTGAACAAGGTGATCTTGATCGGCAATCTGGGAGCAGACCCGGAAATCCGCAGCTTCCAGAACGGCGGCCAGGTCTGCAACCTGAGCGTCGCCACATCGGAGAACTGGAAGGACCGCAACACGGGCGAGCGCCGGGAAAAGACCGAGTGGCACCGCGTGGCGATCTTCAACGAGAACCTGGTGCGCCTGGCCCAGCAGTACTTGCGCAAAGGCTCGAAGGTCTATCTGGAGGGCCAGCTTGAAACCCGCAAATGGCAGGACCAGTCCGGCCAGGACCGCTACACGACCGAAGTGGTGCTGCGCCAGTTCCGGGGTGAGATGACGTTCCTGGACGGGCGTGATGGCGGCGGGGGCGGCGGCGGCTCCTATGGCGGCGACTCTTACGGCGGTGGCGGTGGCTCCTATGGTGGCGGGCGCGACATGGGTGGTCCCCCCAGCGGCGGCGGCGGCGGACCTGCCGACGACGAGATCCCATTCTGAACCGGCGCCTGGACCCGTTCCAGGCCGTGCCATATCCGCGGGGCGGTCGTGCTTGAGCCAAGCCTACTGGCCCTGATTGCCGTGATCTTCCTTATCGCGGGTGTCGTCAAAGGCACCGTTGGCATCGGTCTGCCCACCGCCTCGGTCGGGCTGATGAGCCAGGTGATCGAGCCGCGGACAGCGATTGCCCTGGTCGTCTTCCCCTCGTTGTTGGCCAATGCCTGGCAGATCTGGCGCGCGGGCCGCGTGGCCGAAATGCTGCGCCGCTTTTGGGTCTATCTGGTATGCCTTATGGGGGTGATCGGCCTGGTCAGCACCTTTCTGACGGGGGCGCTGGAGACGCAGACGCTGATGGTGGTGCTGGGCGCTGTGATCGTGCTGTTCTCGGTGATGAGCCTGGCCTGGCAGCCGCCCTTCCTGCCAGCGCGCTACGATAAGACGGGGCAGGCCGTGTCCGGCATCGCCTCGGGCGCGTTAGGCGGCATGACGGGCATCTGGGCGCCCCCCATGGTCACCTATCTGATGGCCCGCCGGGTCGAGAAGGACGCGTTTGTTGCCGCAACCGGGGTGATGATCTTCCTGGGCACGCTGCCCCTGATCGGGGGGTTCTGGGCAAATGGCATGATCACCGGGCCCTTGGCGGTGATCTCGCTGGCCATGACGCTGCCGGCAATCGCCGGGTTTCAGATCGGCGAGCAACTGCGCCGGCGCCTGGATGCCGACCGCTTCCGCAAGGTTGTGTTGCTGGTCTTTCTGGTGATGGGGCTGAACCTGATCCGGCGGGCGCTGATTTAGCGGTAAGTGGAATGCCACCGAAACCACGCTGTGATTGCGCTTGGTCGATTGCACCAGGCCGTTGCGCACCCTACCATGGCGAGAGTTTCAGAAACACATTTAGCCCGGTGATTGAAAATGCCCCAGATTTCAAAGCCTGCGCTCACCCTTTGGGCGATCCGTTTGACCGTCGTCTACATGGCCACTCTGGCGCTGAGCATTGCCGCGATCGGCTACGAGTGGGCCTTGGCGGAGGGCGTGATCCGTCCCGAGGACGATCTGGACCCGGACAGCAACTTTTTCTACTATAGCCAATGGGTGGGCTGGCTGATGGTTCTGCCGGTCTACCTGTTGAACGTTGCCTGGATCCACAGCGCCCATGTGGCGGCGATTTCGCTTGCCCCAGAACACAACCGACGGACGCTGATGAAGCCACTGCGCAGTGTGGCGGGGATGATTATCCCGCCGTTTTGACTGTTCATCCCATATCCGGTGATGCGCCAGATCTGGAACCTGACACTAATGCCGGACGGCCCGGTCACCGGTCCCGCGCCCAAGTTCTTCTGGCTGTGGTGGTTTTCCTTCGTGTTGGCAGGGGTCCTGGCCGGCATGATCTGGAACAATCCTTTCGGCACTGTGATCACGGACCACACGGACGTTTTTCGCCCGCTGTTGGTCTATCACGCGTTCGAACTGATCGCGGCCGGCTGCTTCCTGCACATGATCCAGACGATCAGCGACCGGCTGGTAACGCTGAAGGTGAATGCCGAAACGTTCAGCTGACGAGCGGCGTCAAAATGAGTGTCGGGGAAGGGACCCGGCGCCCCTCTCCGATCTGTCCGGTTAGATCAGCAGTTCCAGCGCGTCGTCCGGCAACTGGTTGGCCTGGTCCAGCAGATACTGTGCCTTCTCCAGCGCGCTTTCGAAGACGATCATCTCGCCGTCCACCATCAGGTAGAACTCGGGCATCTCGTCGCCGTTGCTGTCCAGGATCGGCTCGAACGGCGTGCTGGCCGTGCCCGATGGCAGGTCTACCGGCAAAATGTCCTCGGCGGTGGCGGTGGTCGTGTCATAGTCCCCGCCGAAGACGAACGTGTCGGGCCCCGCGACGCCGGTCTCGCCCTCGGTGGGCGCGGGCACAGGGGCTGACGTGATCGGCGCACTCTCGCTTAGCAGCAGGGTGGGTGCGGCGGCATTGTTACCGGTCAGGCTGGGGTCCACCGGGGCGGCAGGCGCCGTTGTGCTATCGACAGACTCCGTCTCCGGATCCTCCACCGGCAGGGGCACCGGCGCGATGGGCGCCATTGGCAGGTCCGGCAGATCTGAAAGATCCATCTTTTTCAGCTTCTTCTGGAGCTTTTTTAGGAATTTATATTTCGGCATGCTGTCTCTCCGGTTTCAGGGCGTCTTGGCGGCGCCGTCAATTGTCTGGACGGGGATCCCGTCGCCGAGAGCGTTGCCGCCAAACCCTTGCCAATTGGGAAACCGCGGGAAACCAGTTGCGACGCAATTTAATGGGGTTGCGTGCATCAGATTCTACCGGATTTTGTGTTTTGTCGTGCGCAAAACCGGTCTCTGGAATTGCGCCAGCGGACCCCCTGTCATATAAACGGGACAACCCGCCAATCAGGAGCCTTCCTTGGCCGCAGACACCCCAGACGACACGCCCGAAGACGAAGCCGAACGCCCGGACCGCCAGCCCCATGACGGCCCCTCGATCACGGTCGAGGAGGAGATGAAGCGCAGCTATCTGGATTACGCGATGAGCGTGATCGTCAGCCGCGCCATCCCGGATCTGCGCGACGGCCTGAAGCCGGTGCACCGGCGCATTTTGTACGGCATGCACGAGGGCGGCTACGACTATAACAAGCCCTACAAAAAGTCGGCGCGCTTGGTCGGCGACGTGATGGGGAAATACCACCCGCACGGCGACAGCGCGATCTACGACGCCCTGGTCCGCATGGCGCAAGACTTCTCGATGCGGGTGCCTTTGGCCGATGGGCAGGGCAACTTCGGCTCCATGGACGGAGATGCCCCCGCCGCAATGCGTTATACCGAAGTGCGCATGGCCAAGATCTCGACCATGCTGCTGGAGGACATCGAGCGCGAGACGGTCGATTTTCAGTCGAACTACTCGAACGAATTTCAGGAGCCGATGGTTCTGCCGGCGCGGTTCCCCAACCTGCTGGTCAATGGCTCTCAGGGCATCGCGGTGGGCATGGCCACCAACATCCCGCCGCACAACTTGGGCGAGGTGATCGACGCGACCCTGGCGCTGATCGAGAACCCGGACCTGACCATCGCAGAGCTGATGGAATATGTCCCCGCCCCGGACTTTCCCACCGGGGGGCTGATCCTGGGCCGGTCCGGCGCCTACAAAGCCTATCACACGGGGCGCGGCTCGGTGATCATTCGGGCCAAGACCCATGTCGAAGAAATCCGCAAGGACCGCTTTGCGATCATCGTCGACGAGATCCCCTATCAAGTGAACAAGGCGACCCTGCAGGAACGCATCGCCGAGATTGCCCGCGAAAAGAAGGTCGAGGGCATCGCCCACGTCCAGGACGAATCCGACCGCCACGGCGTGCGGGTGGTCATCGAGCTGAAACGCGATGCGACACCGGACGTGGTGTTGAACCAGCTCTACCGGTTCACCGCTTTGCAGACGTCCTTTGGCTGCAACATCCTGGCCCTGAACGGCGGCAAGCCCGAGCAGCTGGACCTGAAAGTGTTTCTGCAGGCCTTCATCGCCTTCCGAGAAGAGGTCGTCGCCCGGCGCACCGCCTTCCTGCTACGCCGGTCGCGCGAGCGCGCACACCTGTTGTGTGGCCTGGCCGTCGCGGTCGAGAATGTCGATGAGGTGGTGCAGACCATCCGAACCTCCGCCGACCCGGCCGAGGCCCGCGAACGCCTGAAGACCCGCCGCTGGCCCGCCGAGGCCATCGCAGATTACATCCGCCTGATCGACGATCCCAGTCACACGATCCACGAGGATGGGACGTATAACCTGTCCGATCAGCAGGCCCGAGCCATCCTGGACCTGCGCCTGCAGCGCCTGACGGCGATGGGGATCAAGGAAATCGGCGAAGAGCTGTCGAAGCTGGCCGAAGAGATCAAAGACTACCTGGAGATCCTGCGCTCTCGCGAGCGGATCCTGTCGATCATTTCGGACGAGATGACCGCGGTGCGCGACGAGTTCTCGACCCCGCGCAAGACCGAGATCGTCGAATATGACGGCGACCTGGAAGACGAAGACCTGATCGAACAGGAAGAGATGGTCGTCACCGTCACCCACGGCGGCTACATCAAGCGCACGCCCCTGACCGAGTTCCGCGCCCAGGCGCGCGGCGGCAAGGGGCTGGCCGGGATGGCGACCAAGGACGAGGATTTCGTCACGCGCCTGTTTGTCGCCAACACGCACACGCCGATCCTGTTCTTCACCACCGACGGCATCGTCTACAAGCTGAAGACCTGGCGCCTGCCGCTGGGCGGCCGCAATGCGCGCGGCAAGGCCATCGTCAACGTTTTGCCGGTGGCGCAAGGCGTCTCGATCGCCGCGATGATGCCCGTCGACGTGCCCGAGGACGAGTGGGCCAATCTGCAGATCGTCTTTGCCACGTCCGAAGGGGACGTGCGCCGCAACAAGCTGAGCGACTTCACCAACGTCATGCGCAACGGCAAGATCGCCATGAAGTTCGAAGAAGGCGCGGACACCCGCCTGATCGGCGCCCGGATCTGCGACGAGGGCGACGACGTGATGCTGATGACAGCGCGCGGCAGGGCGATCCGCTTCCCGACCACCGATGTGCGCGTCTTTGCGGGCCGCGGCTCGACCGGCGTGCGCGGCATCAAGCTGGGGTCCTCGGACGAGGTTGTCTCGATGTCCGTGATCCGCCATTTCGTGGCGACACCCGAGGAACGTGTGGCCTATCTGAAGATGCGCCGCGCGGTGGCCGGGGCGGCGGACGACGAGGAGGCCGGCGACGACGAGGAGGTTGTGGCCGATATCGGTCTGCCGCAGGAGCGCTATACCGAAATGTCGGCCGCCGAGGAGCTGATCCTGACCATCACCGAAGGCGGGCTGGGCAAGATGTCCTCCAGCCACGATTACCCGATCCGGGGCCGCGGCGGGCAGGGCGTTCAGGCCATCGACAAGGGCCTGCGCGGCGGCCAGGTCGTGGCCAGTTTCCCAGTTGAGATGGACGACCAGATCATGCTGGTGACCAATGCCGGACAGTTGATCCGCTGTCCGGTTGGCGGCATCTCGTTCCGCTCGCGCTCGGCCGGTGGGGTCAAGGTCTTCAACACCGGCCAGGACGAGCAGGTCGTCTCGGTCGCCTGGATCGCCGATCAGGGCGACGAGGACGACGAGGAGACAGGGGATGATGCCGGTAACGCGGGTGGTGACGACGGTACCGGGGACAGTCAGGGCTGAGTGTCGTGCTGACCCAACTACCCTGCCGATTGCTCAGCGCAAATCCCCTGGTCGCCGTTGCGGACGGTTTTCTGGATGCGGATCGCTGTGCCGGGCTCATTGAGGTTGCCCGCGATCAGCTGGCGCCCGCGGCGGTCGGCACCGATGCGGCCAACGCCACGCAATCCGAAGACCGTACCAACTCCGATTGCTTCCTGAAGGCGGCGGAGGTGCCCGAGGCGGCTGCGCTGCTGGCGCAACTCGCGCCGATGGTCGGCCTGCCGGTTGCGCATGCCGAGGATCTGAGCGTGTTGCACTACGCGCCCGGCCAGCAGTTCAAGCTGCATGTGGATGGGATTTGGTCCGGTGCCGACCCGGACAGCATCCAGGCCTTCAATGCCGAGGGGGGGCAGCGCCTCTTCACGACGATGGTCTATCTCAACGATGTCGGCGGCGGCGGCGGCACGGCGTTCCCGCAGCTGGATTTGCGGGTCGGGCCATCGCAGGGGCGCCTGCTGATCTTTGCCAATACGCCGGCCGGTGACCCGGACCAAAGCCCGCGGGCTGGCCATATCGGTGAGGCCGTCACCGACGGTGAGAAATGGGTGGCGGTGACGTGGTGGCGTGCGCAGCCCTACACCCGCACCTGACCAATGCGGTGCTTTGGCCCACGACGGTCCGAAGGTTTGGACGATCTCTGACCAGCATCTATTCCACACGCAGCCGTGCTTCACATGTAGTTTTACAGCTTTTCATTGATCAATGGGACGTTGCCCTGACTTCGCGACTGCCGTAATGGGCATAAGAGAACGACGGGGACCGCAATGACGCGCTATTTCAGGGCTGTTCCGTGCGCCGATGCGCATGCGAGGGGCCAATCATTGGCCGGTGGCCTGACACGTTTCACCGAGATCGAGGTATTGTCACGCGTAGCCCCGGCGGAGGTATTGCCGGCGGACGTCGTGGCCGAGATCTATCCGGATGCAGGTCCCATCCTGGCGCGGATCGCACGACCCCGGGCGCCGATCTGCGGGCTGGCGATGGACCGCCCTAGGGTCATGGGCGTGGTAAATGTCACGCCTGACAGCTTCTCGGACGGGGGGCGCCTGGCGGACGCTGCCGCAGCGGTCAGCCACGGTCTGTCCCTGGTGGAAGCCGGGGCGGAGATCCTGGATGTGGGCGGCGAGTCCACACGGCCCGGCGCCGACCCTGTGCCCGAACAGCAGGAATTGGACCGCATCCTGCCGGTGATCGAGGGGCTGGTCAGGGCCGGCTGCGTGGCGCCGATCTCGATCGACACGCGCAAGGCATCCGTTGCCCGTGCGGCGCTGGCGGCGGGGGCGCGGCTCTTCAATGACGTCTCTGCCCTGTCTTACGATCCGGAGAGCGGTGCCGCCGCCGCCAAGGCCGACGCCGTCTGCCTGATGCACGCCCAGGGCGATCCCCGCACCATGCAGGATGCGCCCGTCTATGACGATGTTTTGCTGGACGTCTATGACTTCCTGGCCGCCCGCCTGGCCGCCTGCGATGTTGCGGGGCTGGACCCGGCCAGGATGATCGTCGATCCCGGTATCGGGTTCGGTAAGACCCTGGCGCATAACCTCAGCTTGCTGCGGGGCCTGTCGCTGTTCCAAAGCCTGGGCGTGCCGGTATTGCTGGGCGTCTCGCGCAAGGGCTTCATCGGCAAGCTCTCTGGCGAGACGGTGGCAGCGCGGCGCGCGCCGGGATCGATCGCGGCGGGACTTGCGGGATTGGCCGAAGGGGTGCAGATACTGCGCGTCCACGATGTGGGTGAAACCGTCCAGGCGGTGCGGGTCTGGCAAGCCCTGCGGGAGGAACGCGCATGAGCCGCAAGCTGTTTGGCACAGACGGTGTCAGGGGCCGTGCCAACATCTACCCGATGACGGCCGAGGTCGCGATGCGTCTGGGCCAATCCGCGGGCGCGCATTTCCGCACTGGCGACCATCGCCACCGCGTGGTGATCGGCAAGGACACCCGGCGCTCGGGCTACATGATCGAGAATGCGCTTTCCACGGGGTTCCTGTCGACGGGGATGGATGTGACCTTCCTGGGGCCGGTGCCGACGCCGGCGGTTGGGATGCTGACGCGCTCGTTGCGGGCCGATATCGGCGTCATGATCTCGGCCAGCCACAACCCGTTCGAGGACAACGGTATAAAGCTGTTCGGGCCAGACGGGTTCAAACTTTCGGACGAGGACGAGGCGGCGATCGAGGCTGGCATCGAAGCCGATCCGGTCCTGGCCGATCCCGCTGAGATGGGCGCGGCCGCGCGGCTGGAGGATGGACGCGGCCGCTACATGGAGTTCGTCAAAGCCAGCTTCCCGCGCAGAAAGGGCCTGGGCGGTCTGAAGATCGTGGTTGATTGCGCCAACGGGGCGGCCTACCGGACCGCGCCGGAGGTGCTGTGGGAACTGGGCGCAGAGGTTGTGCCCATCGGGACCAACCCGGATGGGCGCAACATCAACCTGGGCTGCGGCTCGACGGATCCCGGGCTCTGCCAGAAGACGGTCGTCGAGACCGGCGCCGACCTGGGCATTGCTCTGGACGGTGATGCTGACCGGGTGCACATCATCGACGAGAAAGGCCGGGTGGTCGATGGCGACCAGATCATGGCCCTGATCGCGCGCCGCTGGGCGGGCGAGGGCAAGCTGGCCAAGCGCACCCTGGTGACCACCGTGATGAGCAATCTGGGCCTGGAGCGGACACTGTCCGCCGAGGCGATCAGCATGATGCGCACCAAGGTCGGAGACAGGTATGTGGTCGAGGCGATGCGGGCCGGCGGCTTGAACCTCGGCGGTGAGCAGTCGGGCCACATCGTCATGACCGATCACGTGACCACCGGCGATGGCCTCTTGGCGGGCCTGCAGGTGCTGGCGGCCTTGACCGACGAGGAACGACCAGCGTCGGAGCTGTGTGACCAGTTCGAACCCTACCCCCAGTTGCTGAAGAACGTTCGGTTCAATCAGGCCGCGCGCCCCCTGGACGACAGCGACGTCAAGGCGGCCATCGGCGAGGGTGAGGCGCGCCTGGGCCAGGCCGGGCGCCTTGTGATCCGGGCGTCGGGCACCGAGCCGGTGATCCGTGTGATGGGCGAGGGCGAGGATGCCCGCGTTCTGGAAAGCGTGGTCGACGATATCTGCGCTGCCGTGCACGCCGTGGCCGGCTGAATACCCCCCGGTCGCGGCCTCGGCCGGGCATCGCTGATCGCTGCCATCACGAACCGCCATTGGCAATTGTCAGGCAACTGTGACAGCTGATGCGTTGACCATCAGGGCCCGTTGACATATCCGGGCTCTGGGCGCGTCCCCGGTTAAGGGTGGACGGGGCGGGCTCAGCAATCCCGCCCTTGACGATGGAGCGCGTCCGATGACGTTCCCCCCCAAGCCGCAGGTGCGCCCTGCGCGCCCTGACTTCTCTTCTGGTCCCTGTTCTAAACGCCCCGGCTGGTCAGCCGAGGCCATCGCCGCGAAGGCGTGGCTGGGACGCTCGCACCGCGCCGCCAAGCCCAAGGCCCAGATCGCCGAGGCGATCGAGGCCACTCGCCGTGTCCTGGGCGTGCCGGATGACCACCTGATCGGCATCGTGCCAGCTTCTGACACTGGCGCGTTCGAGCTGGCCATGTGGTCGATGCTGGGTGCGCGTCCGGTGGATGTCCTGGTGTGGGAGAGCTTCGGGAAGGGCTGGGCGACCGACGCCATCAAGCAGTTGAAGCTGGACGATTGCCGCGTGATTGAAGCGCCTTACGGCGTGCTGCCGGATCTCAGCCAGGTCCGCCCCGACGCCGATGTCAGCTTCACCTGGAATGGCACGACCTCCGGCGTGCGGGTGCCTAATGCCGATTGGATCGCCGCGGACCGTCAGGGGCTGACGTTCTGCGACGCGACCTCCGCCGCGTTCGCGCAGCGCCTGGATTGGCCGAAATTGGATGTGGTCACCTATTCCTGGCAGAAGGTGCTGGGGGGCGAGGCCGCCCACGGCATGCTCATCCTCAGCCCCCGGGCCGTCGAACGCTTGGAGACGTTCACCCCCGACCGTCCACTCCCCAAGATCTTCCGGCTCACCAAGGATGGCAAGCTCAACCGCGCCATCTTCGAAGGGGCGACCATCAACACGCCCAGCATGTGGTGCGTGGCGGACTATCTGGACGCGCTCACGTGGGCCGAGGAGATCGGTGGGCTCGATGCCCTGATCGCCCGGGCCAATGCCAACGCTCAGGCCATCGCCGATTGGGTGGCCAACACGCCGTGGATCGAGAACCTGGCCACGGACCCAGCGACGCGTTCGAACACCTCCGTCTGCCTGAAGGTCACCGACCTGGAGATCGCAACGCTCCCGGAAGCGGACCAGCGCGCTTTCCTCAAGGCCATGACCACGCTCCTGGAGAAGGAAGAAGTCGCCTTCGACATCGGCGGCTACCGCGATGCCCCGCCCGGACTGCGGATATGGTGCGGTGCCACGGTCGAGCCCTCGGACACCGCGGCGCTGATGCCCTGGCTCGACTGGGCGTTTGCTACCGTGAAAGCCGAGAAGGCCGCCGCCTGATCTCTCCACACGCGTGATTTCAACGCACCGGCCGCGCTCGATCCCACCATACGTGCGAGGTTCACGGCCGGCTTCGACAAGGACGAAGGACATGCCTAAAGTACTCATCTCGGACAAACTCTCCGACGACGCCGTGCGCATCTTCCAGGACAATGACATCGAGGTCGACTTCCAACCTGAGCTCGGCAAGGACCCTGCCAAGCTTGCCGAGATCATCGGCGACTATGATGGCCTTGCCGTGCGCTCGGCCACCAAGGCCACCGCCGATCTGATCGCCAAGGCCGAGAACCTCAAGGTCATCGGGCGTGCCGGCATCGGCGTTGACAACATCGACTTGCCCGCTGCGTCGGCCAAGGGGATCGTGGTCATGAACACGCCCTTCGGCAACTCGATCACCACGGCCGAGCACGCCATCGCCATGATGTTTGCCGTGGCCCGCCAGATCCCCGAGGCCAATGCCTCTACCCACCAGGGCGCCTGGGAGAAATCCAAGTTCATGGGGGTCGAGATCACCGGCAAGACGCTGGGCGTGATCGGCTGCGGGAACATCGGCTCGGTCGTGGCCTCTCGTGCCATCGGGCTGAAGATGAAGGTCATCGCCTATGACCCCTTCCTCTCGACGGACCGCGCCCGAGAACTGGGTGTCGAGAAGATCGAGGAGGTCGAGGATCTGCTCGTCCGGGCAGATTTCGTCACCCTCCACCTCCCGAAGACCGACAAAACGGCGGGCCTGCTCAGCGCTGAGCGGATCGCCAAGATGAGACCAGACGCGCGGCTCATCAACTGCGCCCGCGGCGGGCTGGTCGATGAGGAAGCCGTGGCCGAGGCCCTGAAGTCTGGCCACCTCGCGGGGGCTGCCTTCGACGTCTTCGCCACCGAACCGGCCAAGGACAACCCGCTCTTCAACCTGCCCAACGTCGTCGTCACCCCGCACCTGGGCGCCGCGACCACCGAGGCGCAGGAGAATGTCGCCCTGCAGGTGGCCGAGCAGATGTCCGCCTACCTAAAGGACGGCGCCATCCAGAACGCCATCAATGCGCCTTCGATCACGGCCGAGGAAGCGCCCGTCCTCAAACCCTGGATCCGGGTCGCCGAGGTGCTGGGTGGTTTTGCTGGCCAGGTCTCCGAGTCCGCCATCACCGCGATCGAAATCGAATATGTGGGCAAGGTTGGCGAGATGAATCTCAAGCCCCTGACCGCGGCATTGACTGCGTCCCTGTTGAAGCCCCTGATGGGAGAGGGCGGCGTCAACATGGTTTCGGCCCCCTTCGTGGCCCGCGAGCGCGGCGTGCAGATCGCCGAGACACGACGCGATGCGATGGGCGCCTATGGCTCCTATATCCGCCTGATCGTGACGACAGAAAGCCAGACCCGCTCGATCGCGGGCACGGTCTTCTCGGACGGCAAGCCGCGCTTCATCCAGATCAAGGGCATCAACCTCGAGGCCGAGCCGATGCCGCACATGCTCTACACAACCAACACCGATGCCCCGGGTCACATCGGGGCGCTGGGTACCAAGACGGGCGATTTGGGCATCAACATCGCGAACTTCGCCCTTGGGCGGGCCGAGAAGGGTGGCGAGGCGATTACGCTGATGTCCGTCGACGAGGAGATCTCGGAGGCGCTGGTGGCGGAGATCGAGACGCTGCCGCACGTGGTGCAGGCCAAGGCGCTGGAGTTCTAACGGACAGTGGCCCAGCGCCCCTAGTTGGGGCGCACGACCTGTCGGCCCCAGAAACAGCTGACCGAGCTGGCCAGCTCCCGATAGCCGTCCAACGTCGTCGGCTTCACGATGTAGCCGGCGGCCCCCAGTTCGTAGGCGCGTTCGATATCGTTGGGATCTTCTGAAGAGGACAGCATGATCACCACGGGGCGGTCGGCGTCGTCTTGACCGCGCAGTTGACTGAGCAGCTCGAACCCGCTGGTGCCCGGCATCGCGATATCCAACAGCAAGAGATCAGGGCGAGACTGCTGAATAGCGCCCAGCGCCCCGTCACTGCCCTGCACCTGTTCCAGCGTCATGCAGTCTTCAAACGCTGCAAAGCTGCGCTGCATCATACGCAGGTCCAATTGTTCGTCGTCCACGACCATCACTGATTGCACTTTGTGCACCATCTTACGGTTTCTCTTTCAAACACAACGTCGCGGTTGCGCACCCCGTTAACATCAGGTCGCTCAGCACGGCTTCGTACCCGGAAGCCGAACATGGAACCGACTTCCATTCTGGCCGGGCTCCGTCCATATACTGCCGCCGTGGGCAAGGACAATCCTTTTGCACAACGCCAAGCCAATCCCACTGCCGGGATAGTCGCTGTCTGGTCCATGAAGGCGACGGAGCGGCTCGAAGATCCGCTCGCGAAACAGCTCTGGGATGCCGATCCCGTTGTCTGCTACCACCAGTTCAACCCAGTCCGTTTCCACGCTGGCTGAGACCTGCACCTGGGGAACGGTGCCAGGTGCCACATACTTGACGGCGTTGGATAGCAAATTGACTAAGACCCGCTCCATCAGGCTGGGGTCACAGATGACCGCGGGCATCTCGCCAATATGGACCTGTGCCCCGGTGTCCTGAATGGTCGCCCCAAGCGCCTCGGACGTCCGCTCCAGCAACGCCGCCAACTCGCACGGTTCTGGCAACACTTGCGCTTGATTTGTCAGCGTGAAATCCAGAAGCCCGCGCACCATCGCGTTCAATCGCTGAGTGCTGGCAATCAATTCCGCTGCATGATCAGCGACCGCGGCCGTGTCACCCTTCTTGTTGTCCTCCGCAATCATCTCGGCAAACAACGAGATATGGCGAAGAGGGGCCTGCAGATCATGGGCGGCCGCACGGGCAAAGTCCCTTAGCTGCTGGTTCCGGTCTTCCAGGACGCGCAGCGTCGCGTTTCGCTGGGTAACGTCTTCCAACAGCACTAGGGCCATGCGCTGGCCTTGCGAGGTATCAAGCGTGGCCGAAAGCTCGATTTCGACCGGTTGGCCGCTCTTCGCAATGAATGTGTAGGGGATGCGATGCCGATGTCCGGTGCGCCACACCTCTTGGATGCCGATGCGCGAGCGTTCGGCGCTCTCTTTGGTCATGAAATCCCAAGGTGTGCGGCCAAGCACCTCGCTCGCGGTGTAGCCCATGCGGTCGAGCCAAGTCTGACTGACCCGATGGATGACCCCGTCTTCATCGCAGGCGTGCAGGATCCCTGGCATCTTCTCGAACAAGGCGTTGACCAGCGCCCGTTCTGAGGCGCCAATCTCGGTCGGAAACCCTTCGCCGTGCAGGTTGGCATCACCGACCAGGGCCGACAGATCGTTGATAACGCCGACAAAGCCAAAAACCTTGCCAGCATCGTCCTGAAGCCGCATGCCCAGGGTACGTCCGGGAAACAGGGTGCCGTCCTTCCGGCGGTAGCGGAAGTAAAGCACGCTGGAGCGATTGGCGTCAGTCCCTTCATTGAAGACCTTGGCACCGGTTTGGTGAAAGATCTGACCATCCGCGTAAAGAATGCTGGTCGGCTTCCCCGCGAGGTCTTCCAGCTGATAGCCAAGCACCCGCTCAAAGGCCGGATTAATGTCAACGATGCACCGCTCGTGATCGGCGATGACAATCGCCTCCGGCGTATCGTTGAACAAGGCGTTCAACAGGCGTTGACGGTCTTTCGGCATCGATCTAGGTCTGCCCTTCGGATTGGACGGGTAAGCTGTCGAGGCCGAAAGGTGGTGTGTCAATCCGGCACGGCAAGCCAACATATCGGTGGGATGATCCGGGGCTGCAACTTCCCCTTCCGCAGACGCGGCTGACGACCTATACACCCGCGGTTCGAGGGAGGATCTGATGGCGAATGTTGCGGTGGTCGGCGCCCAATGGGGTGACGAGGGCAAAGGCAAGATCGTTGATTGGCTGAGTGAGCGAGCAGATGTGGTTGCGCGCTTCCAGGGCGGCCATAATGCGGGCCACACGCTGGTCGTCGATGGCGAGACCTACAAGTTGCACGCCCTGCCATCTGGCGTGGTGCGCGGCGGTAAGTTGTCGATCATCGGCAACGGGGTCGTGCTGGATCCCTGGCACCTCTTGGACGAAATCGAGACCGTGCGGGCGCAGGATGTTGAGATCAGCCCCGAGACGTTGATGATCGCCGAAAACACGCCCTTGATTCTGCCGATCCATGGCGAATTGGACCGTGCGCGCGAAAGCCAGAACACCGTGGCGCGCATAGGGACGACGGGGCGGGGCATCGGCCCGGCATACGAGGACAAAGTCGGCCGCCGTTCGATCCGGGTGGCTGACCTGGGCGATGACGCGACGCTGGAGGCGCGGGTCGACCGGGCACTGGTCCACCACGATGCGCTGCGTCGCGGACTGGGGATGGAGCCCGTGGACCGGGATGCGCTGCTCGCAAGCCTCAAAGAAGTTGCGCCGAAGATCCTGCCGTTCGCAGGTCCTGTCTGGCGGACCCTTGCCGGGAAGCGTCGCGATGGGGCGCGGATTCTTTTCGAGGGGGCGCAGGGGTCGCTGCTGGACGTCGACTTCGGCACCTACCCGTATGTGACGTCGTCAAACACCATGGCGGGTGCGGCGTCGGCGGGAACCGGGATGGGGCCCGACGCAATCGACTTCACGCTTGCCATCGTCAAGGCCTACACCACACGCGTGGGCGAGGGGCCGTTTCCCACCGAATTGAACGACGCCGACGGCCATCGCCTTGGCGAGCGCGGCCACGAATTTGGCACCACCACCGGCCGCAAGCGGCGCTGTGGTTGGTTCGATGCGGCATTGGTACGCCAAACCTGTACCACAGGCGGCGTGGACGGGATCGCGCTGACTAAGCTGGATGTCCTTGACGGCTTCGAGACGCTGCGGATCTGCACCGGCTACCGCGTTGATGGTGAGGTGATCGATTTCCTGCCAATGGCCGCGGCACACCAGGCCAGGGTTGAGCCGATCTATGAAGAATTGCCGGGTTGGTCTGAGTCGACCGAAGGCGCGCGGCGCTGGTTGGATTTGCCGGCGGAGGCGATCAAGTACATCAAGCGGGTCGAAGAGTTGATCGAATGTCAGGTTGCGCTGCTGTCGACCAGCCCCGAGCGCGATGACACGATCCTGGTGATGGACCCATTCCGCGACTAGCGGTGCGCATGCATTAATCCCGCGCGATCACCTGGACGATCCGACGCGGTCCGCCAAACCCCTCCGCCAAACTCAGCATGTAAGGGATCCGCACGACTGAGTATCCCATCCATGCCCAGATGGCCGCATTCATCGAATCGATTTCCGCAAGACTTGGCCAGCTTTCGTCGGCAAAACACGGCAGCAACACAGTGCGTCCTTCCTTGCCACCGTCGTCAATGATCACGTTGTTCGTGGGCAGGTGAAACCAGGTTCGGCGTTTGCGTTGCGGGTCGTCCTTCCAAACCAGCGGCAGGGGATTGCGCACCACATTCGCGCCCTCCCGATGCAGCTGTTCTGCGATTTCGTCGAAGGCATCCGCCAACGCGTGTGGCAAACACTCTTGCCCCAGGGCTTCAGCGCCTCGTCGGGGGCATCCCACAAGAAACCGCGCACGTGCGCGCGCGTCCCGCCCTGCTGGGGTGACGAACAGATCCAGCCGCGGCATGGGCTGGCGCGACCCCTCGATGCAGCGCCAGTGAATGGTTTCGGTCCACCCCTCCGCCGGGGTGTCGGTGGGATGGGCCTCTTCGATCGGTAAGGGGCGCTGGGCGCCCAGCAATAACGGCTTGCGCCACGGGTCGATGGCTGCGGCCAGTGTCGGTAAATCCATGCCGCTATCACGCAGGCTATCGGCGCCGATTAACAGCCGATTGCCGCAGGCCAGGACATTGCCGCCGGCAACCCGTGCGTTGAGTTGGTTGACCTGGACCTCGGCGCCATCCGCCAACGTGCTAACCGCTTCTGGAATGGTCTCTTCCTCAGGGTCTCCCAGCGCCGACAAGATGCCAAGGTCCCGGCCCAGTACGATATCCTGCACCCAAAGAGGAAAACCCAACCCGGTGCGCGCCTGGATCAGACAAGCCAATGCCCCGGGGCCCGTTTGATCCACCCATTTCGATACGGCATCGGTCGCCTCTGGCGCCACGAGTATGTCGATGGCGGCGCGGTGTGGCAAAGCCGTCAAAACGCGCCTGAGAGGCAGGGCTCGATGAACGGCCGCGCGGCGCGGAACCGCCATGACCACGCGTGAGATCCGCCCTTCCTGCGCATCCAGCAGCGGCGGCAATCCACCATGCGAAGCGCCCACGAAGGCCTCCTCCGCCTCGGCAAATCCGCTGGGGGCAATTGCCTCTGGCTCCAAAAGTTCGTCCGCCGCGGCGGTTTGGCCGCTCAGCGAAGCTCCTGGTTCGTGGTTTGGCAGCGATTCCATACTAAATCGACAATATCGGTTAGGTTCATCAAGTTCGAGAGGCATGCCATGAGCTACAAGACACGCAAACTACTTTGCGCCCTGGTGCTGTTGGTCGGCTTGCCGGCCTATGCTGTGGTTGCTGTCAGCGTGGTGAACTGGTTCGATCGCCCGCCAATCATTGTTGAACTGCTGGTCTATGTGGTGCTGGGGATCGTGTGGGCGTTCCCCCTCAAAAGCTTGTTCCGCGGCATTGGAAAGCCGGACCCGGATGCACCGAAAGGCGATGAGGTCTGAGGCCGCAAGGGTTACGGATTCAACGCGATAGCAGGTTCTGAAACTGCTCCCGGTCCGGTTGGGCCATCGCGAAGATCCCATCGTCCACCAACATCAACCGGCCGGACCTGACCAGTCGACCGAATCCACGAATCCGATCCGCCAATTCCCGCGGTTCGCCGGCAGGAATGGTCTCCAGCACCTCCATGACCTCGCGGCGCGAAAAGCTTGGTCGGCCTTTCACCACGGTCAACCATGCGGCGCAGGCCGCCAGCTCGCCAGCGATAGACTGGTCGCCGGACAACACGGCAAGTTCAGCAGCGCTTGGCCCATCCGCCGGTGGTGAAGCGGAGGGCGGCGCTGGGTCTGCCGGTGGCGGCGCTTCGCCCGGTGCGCCCATCATCCCGGTGCCATGAACCCGCTGAAGAAGACTCTGGAAACCTGACGCCTGTGGGGCAGCAGATTCAGGTTCGGGTGCCGGTCCTGCCGATGCGAAGATGTTGGTCTCGGTCGAGGTGTCTGCCGGAGGCGTGGGATCAGTGGACGGTTCTATTTTGGCCGCTGGCGCGGCGTCCGGTTGTGTTGGCTGTGTCGTCGGATCGGCGAAAATGTTGATAGGTGAGCCCGTGGCACTTTCGGGTGCGGGTTGAGGATCGGTTTTGGCTGCGCCTATCGGCGCTGGGTCCTCGGCAACAACTTCGGGTTCGTCATCGACGGCAGGAGTCGCAAAAATGTTGATGGGCGGCGCGTCATCAGCAAGCGCATCCGCGGCTAGTGTCGCCGGTGCCGGTTCTTCAGGTTCTTCCTGTGATGCATCATCTGCAACTGCTGCCGGCTCCTCGTTGCTGGGTGGCGCGAAGATGTTGGTCGGTATCGTATCGGCTGCGGCGGCGGGGGGTGTGATGACCGGTGTCGCGAACGATGCGTAAGCCGCCGCAGCCGCACCGCTGAGACCCGCATCTGATTCTGGTTGGGATGCTTCTTCGACTGCGGCTTCCGATGGCGCACTGGCAGCCTCGGCCACCGTTCCCTGTGCGGCCTCCGTCACCGTTTCTGTCACGTGTTGTTCATGGCGGTCGTCTGTGGGTGCGGGATCGGACACAGCGGTCGCGCCAGGCTCTGGATGTGGCGGTCCCTGCAGGGCGTCATCCAGAGCGCTATCCGCGACGGGAGGCTGTGGCCCAAACGCCTCGGGCGATATGGCCTGTTCATTCGCTTCAACGCCGGAGAAGTCTGTGATCTGGGCGTCGGCCGCGGGCTGATCTGTGGGGGCTTCAGCATGATCGGCAGACGCTTCAGGCTGATCCATCGCCAGATCGACAATCCCCGCACCGGCCAGCGCGACGGCGGCACTTGCCGCCCCCATCAAGCCGCCGCTGGGACCATCATCCTGTTCCTGGTCCGGGCTCGGCGTCTCAAGAGGACCGCTGTCAGAAGCCGCAGCACCTTCAGCCGCAGCAACCGAAACCTCTGCGTCCTCTGCGGCTGCTTCTTCGTCACGGAACGACTGTTTCGGCTCTTCCGATTTGGTGGGTGCGTCGCCTTCATTGCGAATGACCACGATTCCAGGCGCGCTATCGTCCAACGCGTCAGAGATCGGTTCCGTATCGAAACCCTGACCGCCTTCCGCCAGTGCTGGCGTCTCGGCGATCATCTTCTGCATCATGCCCAGAACTTCGCGCATCTGCGCAACTGGGTCGTCGTAGCCCTCGATAGAACACGAGAACGCCCCGAAACGGACCTCAACCTTCTTTTCAGGGTTGGCCATGCCGATCCTTGTCTGGGCGCTGTGCTGCGCCTCTAGCCTGATGCTGTTGCCCGCAAAGTCCCCGATTTGCGTAGGCCGGTCAAGCAGGGGCCGTGCGCTGGTTGACCGACCGATTGCGCCCTGCAAAACAAAGACATGGCCGTGAAAACCTTAGACTTTGCTGATGGCTTAACGCTGGTTGGCGCGGGCGCATTGGAAAGCGGTGCAATCTCGCGGGCGCGTACCCATGCGCCTGGACTGGTCGCTGCGGATGGCGCGGCTGACGCCCTGTGGGCCTTTGGCCATCAGCCCGATGCCATCTTTGGGGATATGGACTCGCTGTCAGATGTCGATCTTTGGCGTTCCCGTGGTGTGCACATCGAAGCGATTTCAGAGCAAGAGACAACGGATTTCGAGAAGTGCCTGTATCGGACGTCTGCGCCGTTCTACGTCGGCGTCGGCTTCACGGGCAAAAGATTGGATCACACCCTGGCTGTGCTGCATGCCATGTTGGCCAGACCCAAAAAGCGCGTTGTTCTGTTGGGTGAAGCCGAGGTGATGGCCTTTGCCCCTGCAGGTCAGCTGTTCGAGTTAGACCTCGCGGCTGGTGCGATTGTGTCTTTTTTTCCGCTTCTGCCCGCGACGGGGATTTCGTCAAAGGGGCTCAAATGGTCGATTGACGGGCTATCCATGAATCCAGGTCAACAAATCGGCACGTCGAACATCGCAACAAACGCCCGGGTGCGCGCAGGTTTCGATGGCCCTGGCGTGTTGGTAATGGTTGGGCACGACCATCTGGAGACGCTGCTTGCGATGGTGCGGGCCGCTTAGTCAGCCGCCACCGTCGACAATTGCGGAACAACCTGGTCGGGGAACACGTCGCTGGCGTCTGGCCAGTCGTATGCAAAACACGCGCGCTGTGCGGCCATGACCGCCGCGACCGTGGTCAGCCCAAGGTCCCGATGAAGCCGCTCAGGCAGTGACGCATGCGCGTATCCGCTCGGACCACCAGAACGGACAAGCACGGAACGCCCACAGCGGCACACGCCCTTGCCAGCGCCGTCAGCCGCGCCCGTTGGCCCCGGGCCTGGCCGCCCAGTTCCCGCGCCAGGGTGGCGAAGGTGACAGTGCGCTCGGCCCTGGCGAGAGTGATGAGATACTCAGCGAGACGTTGGACGGGCAGGGGTCCGCGCGTCCGTCTGCGACGGGCGAAACTGCGCCTGGTTTTGGTGCTTGATTTCCGCGGGCCTCCGACTGACGACACTACTACCTCCCCAATCCTGTCCGGGGGTCGCCGAGTGACCGCATCCGTCCGCCGTCTATCGCCAGTTGGATTGTCGCGCATAACTCGACGCGTTCCGATCGGCGTTTGATACCCTCGCAAGGTCTGTGTGGGCCCTTACGTGTTTTCCTTGAGGCATGTCGCCAGGGCATCGACGCACGCGTCCAATTCGTCCTCGGTGTTGTAGTAGTGGGGGGCAATGCGAACCAGTGTCGGCAGATCCCGCCGCTCGAAGTCCAGACGGGTGGAGGTGCGCGAAGACGTGCCGACGATGAAGCCTTTCTGCGCTAGATTCTGAGCCACCACCGCTGCCTCTCGTGGGGTGGTGAAGCTGACGATGCCCGCGCGCTCAGTGCCGAGGTCTTGGACGTCCACACCCGGCAACGCCGACAGAGCGTCTCGCGCATGGTCGGCTAAGCCCTTCACGCGGGCCTCGATGGCGTCGATCCCCAGTTTATCAGCGTAGTCCAGCGCGGCCCCCAGCCCGGCGTGCAGGGCGTAGGCGTTCTCCCAATTCTCGAACCGCCGTGCATCCTCGCGCAGGGTATAGCTGTCGCGGCCGACCCAACTGGCCGAGTGCAGATCGATCACGGGCGGTTCCAGACGGCTCGCCCAATCGGCGGCGACGTAGAGAAATCCGGTGCCGCGTGGGCCGCGCAGGAACTTGCGTCCGGTCGCTGACAGGAAATCGCAGCCAATCTCGCGCACATCGACGCGAAGCTGGCCAACCGCCTGGCAGGCATCCAGCAGGTAGGGCACGCCATGTTTGCGGGTGATATTGCCGATCTGTGCGGCCGGGTTCACCAGCCCGCCTGAAGTCGGCACCCAAGTCACTGCCACGACGGCGACATCGGGGCCAATCGCAGCATCGAGTGCTGCGGGATCCATCGCGCCGGATGCGTCAGAGGGCACGACCTCGATCTTGACGCCGTCGCGCTTGGCCCGCTGCAGAAAGGCAAGGTAGTTCGACGCATATTCGGACTCGCAGGTCAGAATCCGTTGGCCGGGTTCCATGGGCAACGCGTAGAACGCCTGACACCAGGCCACGGTGGCGTTTTCGACCAGCGCGATTTCCTGGGGGTCGGCGTTGATATGCCGGGCAACGGAGCCGTAGACGGCGTTCAGCTGATCGGATCGTGCCGCGGCAGCTTCATACCCCCCCATAATGGCTTCTAGTTGCAGAAACTCGATCACGGTGTCCAAGACGGGTTGAGCCGGCAGCGCAGACCCGCAGGCGAGAAGATGCGTGCTTTCGCTATTGAGACCGGGGGTCTCGGCGCGGATGCGGGCGAGTATTTGTGCGTCGATCATCTATCCCTCCTGCTGACGGCGGCTGATTGGGTGGATTTGCCGGATGGGTGCAGGCCAGGCCTGCCGAGCGAGGGCATTAAGCTGTGGTCGTGCTAAACGGAAAGGGCCGCTGGTCGCGGCCCTTACGCCATTGCTGGTGCATGCGTCACCCTTCAGCCCTGGCGGGACCGCCGGGACGCGTGTCAGCCCGGAAGCGCCTTGTTCAGGTTCTCGTCGACCTTCTCGAGGAAGCCCATGGTGGTCAGCCACTTCTGGTCGGGGCCGACCAGCAGGGCAAGGTCCTTGGTCATGTGGCCACTTTCCACCGTCTCGACCACCGTCTTCTCCAGCGTGGTGGCGAAGTTCATCAGCGGCTGGTTGTCATCCAGCTTGGCGCGGTGCTTCAGGCCGCCAGTCCAGGCATAGATCGAGGCGATCGAGTTGGTCGACGTTGCCTCGCCCTTCTGGTGCTGGCGGTAGTGGCGGGTGACGGTGCCGTGAGCGGCCTCTGACTCCACGACCTTGCCGTCCGGCGTCATCAGGACCGAGGCCATCATGCCGAGCGAGCCGAAGCCCTGCGCCACGGTGTCGGACTGCACGTCGCCGTCGTAGTTCTTGCACGCCCAGACGAAACCGCCCGACCATTTCATGGCGCAGGCCACCATGTCGTCGATCAGACGGTGCTCGTAGGTGATCCCGGCGTCTTTGAATTTGTCTTCGAACTCTTCTTCGAAGACCTGCTGGAAGAGCTCCAGGAAGCGGCCGTCGTACTGCTTGAGGATGGTGTTCTTGGTCGACATGTAGACCGGCCAGCCGAGGTTCAGGCCGTAGTTCATCGAGGCCCTGGCGAAGTCCTTGATCGAGTCATCCAGATTGTACATCGCCATAAAGACGCCGGAGGAGGGCGCGTCGAAGACCTCGCGCTCGTCCACGGTGCCGTCTTCGCCGACGAATTTCATGGTCAGCTTGCCGGGCCCGGGGAATTTCATGTCTGTCGCGCGGTACTGGTCGCCGAACGCATGGCGCCCGATCACGATGGGCTGGGTCCAGCCGGGCACAAGGCGCGGCACGTTCGAGCAGATTATCGGCTGGCGGAAGACCACGCCGCCCAGGATGTTGCGGATGGTGCCGTTCGGGCTCCGCCACATCTGCTTCAGGCCGAATTCCTCCACTCGGGCTTCGTCCGGTGTGATGGTCGCACACTTCACGCCAACGCCGACTTCCTTGATCTTGTTGGCAGAATCGATGGTGATCTGGTCGTTCGTGGCGTCGCGGGATTCCACGCCCAGATCATAGTAGAGCAGGTCGACATCCAGGTAGGGAAGGATCAGCTTGTCTTTGATGAATTGCCAGATGATCCGGGTCATCTCGTCGCCGTCGAGCTCGACGACCGGATTTTCGACTTTAATCTTGGACATGCTGCCCCTCCGTGGCCTTGACGAATCTGGTGCGGACACTAGGGGCTTTGCCGCACTGCGGCAATGTGGGCTTTCGGGCCAAGGGTCGCAGGACTTCGCCGCGTGTCGGCAGGGGGTGAAAAGTCATGGCGAACAAGCGCTTGCGCCGGATCGCAATGGGATTGAAGACGTTGTTTGGGCCGCGTGCGCAGGGGTTTTTCACCCCGTATCGCTATGCCGATACGGTCAAGATCCCCGAACGCTACCCCGAGCTTGAGGCTTGCTTTGACGCTGCAGTCCCCGAGATTACGGACGTTCTTGAGGGCATCGCCGAGGCCTACCCGGACTTGCAGGCTCTGGACGGTCCACCGCCGCGCCCGCGCTGGGGGCAAAGCTGGTTTCCACGCCTGGATGGGGCAGCCGCCTATGCCATCGTGCGCCGCGCTGAACCCTCACGGATTGTCGAAGTGGGCTCTGGCCACTCCACGCGCATGCTTGCGCACGCGGCGCCTGCTGGATGCCAGCTGACCTGCATCGATCCCGAGCCACGGGCGGCCTTGTCCGGGCTGGACATAGATTGGCAGCGAGCGGTCCTGAGCGCAGAGCATCTTCCGCTGTTCAGCGCCTTAGCAGCAGGAGACATCGCGTTTTTCGACTCGAGTCACATCCTGTGGGAGGGCACGGATGTCGACCTGATGCTGGCCAGGATCCTGCCAATCCTGGCGCCGGGCGTCCTGGTCCACATTCACGACGTCACATTGCCGGACCCCTATCCCCGGGACTGGGCATGGCGCGGCTACACCGAACAGCTGGGCCTTGCCGGGTACCTCACCAGTCCCGCCTGGCAGATCGTCTGGTCCAGCCACTATGCCGTTACGCGGTTGGACGCGGCCGCTCGCGTGCCCGCGTTGCCCCTGCCATCCGGCGCGCGAGAGACCAGCCTGTGGTTGCGCCGCGCCTGATCCGGCGCTAGACGCCCCGCCATGTCCGGAACCGACCATTCCCGAGCGGCCGACTGGTCGCCAGACGGCCCGCTCTTCGTGCTGGTGCAGCCCCAGATGGGCGAGAACATTGGTGCGGCTGCCAGGGGCATGTGGAATCTTGGCCTGCGCCGCATGGCAATCGTCGACCCGCGGGACGGTTGGCCCAACCCCGCCGCCGTCGCCATGGCCTCCGGTGCGGGGGGCCTGTTGGACGAAGCGCAAATTCTCGCCACCACCGAGGAGGCCGTGGCCAACGCGCAGGTGGTCTATGCCACCACCGCCCGACCGCGAGAGATGACAAAGCGCGTGCTGACCCCGGAACAAGCGATGGCCGAAGCACGCGGCATTGCGGCAGCGGGTGGGCGGACCGCGGTCCTTTTCGGGCCCGAACGGGCGGGCCTTGCCAACGAAGACGTTATCCTGGCGGATGCCATCATCTCGGTGCCGGTAAATCCCGCATTCGCCTCCTTGAACCTGGCACAATGTGTGCTGCTGGTGGCCTATGAATGGCGCCGGCAGAGCGTGAACATCGCACCAGAGCTTCCCCAGCGGGCGGAAGTTGGCCAGGTCACACGCCTGGTGAACCATTTGGTAGACGAGCTTGATACCGCAGGGTTTTTCTTCCCCGAGCATAAGCGCGACTCCATGGTCGCCAATCTCTCCAATCTGTTCCGGCGGGCCCCTATGACGGACCAGGATGTCCGCACGCTTTGGGGTGTGGTACGGGCGCTGGCCGAGGGGCCTAAGCGCCGGCGATGAACCGCGTGCCTGGGGCTGGCGGGTCTTCTGGCGGCCCCGCGAAGCACTGCGCAATCGCCATCCATCGGGTGGCGTTTGGCCCCGTGACGGTCAACGCGACGTCCGCGACGTTCCGGGTCTGTGCGACCACCTGACAGAACGCCGTTGCCGGGCCGGTAATCTGTTCGCGCGCCGACGGCGCACCCCAGGTCCAGACAGCGCCTGATGGCGCGGTCAGGCGCACATGCGGCGCTATATCGGGGGGCGTCTCCCCCCGATTCTGAAAGGTCCAGCAGAAAGTCGCTACCCCCAGATGGGCGATGTTGCGGATCCGGTCGTGGTCCTGGCGCTGGCGGCCCAGCAAATCCCAAATCGCTTGCCCGTGCGCCCAGGTCTCCATCAGCCGTGCGGTGACCGAAGAGCGCGCCGACATGTCCGGGCCCGCCCAGGCCACGCGAGTTTTCGGATCGACATCTGCAAATGCCCCCGCCAAGGCATCCGCGCCGGCAATCCAGGTATCCCTGAGCGCCGTCCCCGACAGGCCCCGCAATAGACGATCGGTGATGCCCAACATGGACTTCTCTGCCCGCAGCGCCTCTTCAAACTGTGCGTATTCGTCGAGGAACGCCGCCCTATCCTGCAGGCTGAGTACCGCCATTCGATTGAAATAGTGTAAATGTTGAAGGATCTGGCCGATGGTCCAGCCCTTAAACAGTGTCCTGCAACCGAAGTCGTCAGGACTTAGGTCAGCGATCAACGCATGCAACGCCTGGGATTCGGCAAGAAAATCATCGGCTTGCTCCATATCCCCCTCGCGATGGACGCTGGCTGACACCGCTGGCAGGGTGACGGCGACAATCGAGGTGAGCAATGGATTTTCAGCCGACCCAAGACCAGCAAGGCCTGATCGACGGCTTTCAGGCGGTGCTGGCCCCCTTCGACGATGCCTACTGGGCCGAAGCGGATAAGACCGCACGGTTCCCGCATGAATTTCACGCTGCGATGGCCGCGGGCGGCTGGCTGGGCATTGCCCTGCCGCACGACGTGGGGGGCGCCGGTCTGGGCGTGACCGAGGCGGCGCTGATGTTGCTTGAGGTCGCAAAAAAGGCTGGAATGTCAGGGGCTTCCGCCATTCATATGAACATCTTTGGGCCTAAGGCGATCGATCTATTCGCGACACCTCAGCAGCGCCAGGCCTGGCTGCCGCCGCTGATCCAGGGCACCCAGAAGACCTGCTTTGCCGTGACCGAACCCAATACCGGGTTGGATACCACGCAACTCCAGACCCGGGCCGTCCGGCAGGGCGACCGCTACACGCTGAACGGCCGCAAGATCTGGACATCGACGGCGCAAGTCTCTGAAAAAATGATGATTTTGGCCCGTACGGCGCCCTACGACGACGCCGCACCGACGCACGGCCTCAGCCTCTTCTACACCGACCTCGACCGCAATTCCGTCGATGTCCGCCGGATCGACAAGATGGGCCGGGCCGCGGTCGACTCCAATGAACTCTTCATCGACAATCTCAACGTGCCCGCAAGCGACCTGATCGGCGAGGAAGGGCAGGGGTTTCGCTATATACTTCAATCGCTTAACCCAGAGCGCATCCTGATCGCGGCGGAGGCAGTGGGCATCGGTCTCCAGGCGCTCGACCGCGCCACCAGCTATGCCCGGGACCGCCAGGTTTTTGGCCGCCCGATCGGCCAGAACCAGGCCATCCAACATCCCTTGGCCGCCGCCTGGGCTAAACTGCAGGCCGCGCGCCTCCTGACCTTGCAGGCGGCAACCCTCTTCGACAAAGGTCAACCCTGCGGCGTAGAAGCCAATGCTGCCAAGTACTTAGCGGCAGAAACGGCCCTGGATGCCTGCCGCCAGGCGATGGCCACGCATGGGGGAATGGGCTATGCCCGCGAATACCATGTCGAGCGCCTTTTCCGCGAAATCATGATCCCCTATTTGGCCCCTGTCAGCCAGCAATTGGCCCTTTGCTACGTGGCCGAGCGGGGCCTGGGCCTGCCAAAATCGTACTGATTGGCGCTGGGATTCCAGGCGTGCAGCAGCCGTACAGCATGTGTGCAGCAAGTGTACAGCATCTGTACAGCACCCGTATGTACAGAAAGTCGACGTCGCACCCCCGCCAAACGCTCGAAACCGGCGATCAAACACCGACACCCGCCACGCGCGGCGCGCGCAGTCCGAAGGACGAGCACGTACGGTTTAGCCGTGCGCGGGGCCTTCAGGCCCGCGCTCCGCCTAACTAAGTCACACTAGCTACGTGACAGGTTGGCTGGCACGGCGCAGCGGCTTCAAGCGCAGCTTGGTCACCTGATGGCGTTCGCGCTCAATCACCTCAAAGCGCAGGCCGTGGAAGGCAAAGATCATGCCCTCTTCCGGGATCGTCTGTGCCTCGTGGATCATCAGCCCGGCGATCGTCGTCGCCTCCTCGTCGGGCAGGTTCCAGTCCAGCGCCCGATTGAGATCGCGGATCGTCATCGCCCCCGGCACCACCACCGCCCCATCGCTCTCGCGCACCAGCACGTCCGTGTCGATGTCGTGCTCGTCGGTGATTTCGCCGACGATCTCCTCGATGATGTCCTCCAGCGTCACCAGACCCTGCAGCACGCCGTACTCGTCGACGATCAGCGCGAACTGAGAGTTGCGCCGCAGGAAGGCGCGCAACAGATCGTCCAGCGGCCGCGTATCCGGGACGAACCAGGGCTTCATGGCGATCGCCAGGATGTCCAACTGCTTGATCGCGGCGGCAGGCTCACGCGCGCCGCGCACCATGCGATACTCAGCACGCAGCAGGTCCTTGGCGTGCAACACGCCCACGATGTTCTCCGGCTCGCCCTGCCAGACGGGGATGCGTGTGTGCGGCGAGGAGAGACAGAAATCCAGGATCGCCTCTGGCCCTTCGTCTAGCGAGATCGACTGGATATCGCGCCGGTGGCGCATCACCTCGGCCACCTCGCGGTCCTTCAGGTCCAGCGCGGCCAGCAGCCGGTCGCGATCCACCTTGTCGACGCCCCCTTCCGAGTGCTGCAGATCGATCGTGCCGCGCAGCATCTCGTGCGGGGCCAGCGCGTGGGCGTCGGGGTCGACCTCGACCCCGATGATCCGGAAGGCGCCGCGGACGATGAAGATCACCCCGGCGACCACCGGCGACAGGGTGCGCACCACCGCTGCAATGATCGGGGCCACCCTGACCGAGGCCTGGTCGGGCCGCGTGATCGCATAGGTCTTGGGCGCCACCTCGGCAAAGACGGTGACCAGCACCGTCATCACCAGCGTCGCATAGGCGATGCCCGCATCGCCCACCAGCGCCGTCAATGTCGCCGTGGCCAGTGCGGTTGCCAGCACGTTCACCAGGTTGTTGCCCAGCAGGATGGCGCCGATCAGGCGTTCATTGTCATCGGTCAGGTTCAGGGCGGTCTTGGCGCCCTTTGAGCCTTGGGCCGCCAAGCGGTGCATGTTCGCCCGATTGACAGCGGTCAGCGCAGTCTCCGAACCCGAAAAGAAGCCCGAGAAACACAGGAGGAGGAGTACCGCCAGCGCGCTCCACCAAATAGAGGGGTCCATGTTCCATCACATGTTGTGGATCCTAGACCCCGTTATGTGGCCGCGAAGGCGCCGCGACAAGGGGCAGAAAGACCAAGTGCACCCGGCTGCACGCCGATTGCACCGAAAATCCGGTCAAACCGCCCGACAGGTGCAGCAAAGCGGCGTCTAGGACAGGGGCGCGCGATGGCGAGCGCGCGAACACCCTGACGGAGGACCCCATGACCGATGCCACCCTGCCGCCCGGCAGCCCAGTTAGCGGCACAGCCTCAGACCCTGCGCCCACATCCGAGCGCGGCCCCCGCCCCAAGTACTTCCAGGGCCCTGGCTGGCGGTTCGCCGTGCTCTGCGCCCTCACCTTCCTGATGGGGATACCCCTCTTGGCCATCGCGATGGTCATCGAGGATCGGGTCGCTTACAAACGCGAGGCCGTTCGCGAGGTTTCGCGTCAATGGGGCGGCCCGGTCGCCCTGAAGGGACCAGCACTGATCATCCCGGTCGAGGTGACCCGCGACGGCACAGTACGTGGCCCGGAAGTGTTCAGCCGGACCGAGACGATCACCGAGCGTGCCGACCCCATCATCCTGATGCCCGAAGTGCTGGAGATCACCGCCGCTGCCACCAGCGAGGTGCGCCGCCGCGGGATCTTCGACGTGCCCGTCTACGGGGTGGGCCTGGATCTGGTCTTCCGCTTTGACACCGAGCGGGTGGCACAGGTGCTGCGCGACCGGGAGACGGCCCTTTGGGACCTGGCGGAACTGCGCGTCGGCATGCCCTCGACCCGTGCCTTTGTGGGCGACGCGGCCCTGACGGCGGGGGAGGCCCGCTTTGACCTGGAGCCGGGCGCCAGCGCCGGTCTGGGCGGGATAAAGGCCGCGCTGGGCGATCCGCGATCACTGGGGGATCTACGCCTGGAGATGGCATTGAACGGCACCGATGAGCTGACGTTTAGTCCCGCCGGCCGTGTCACGCGGGTGACGATAACCTCCGATTGGCCGGATCCCGCGTTCTCGGGCGCCTTCCTGCCGACCAGCCGGACCATCCAGGACGACGGCTTCCAGGCGCGTTGGGAGATCTCGCACCTGGCGCGCGACATCCCGCAGGTGGCCCGGGGGGCTGACTTTCGCTCGCCCGCGTTCGGCGTGCGTTTTTTCAACGCGGTCGACATCTACCATCGCGCCCAACGTGCGGCGAAGTATGGCACGCTGTTTATCGCGCTGACGTTCCTGACCGTCTTCCTGTCCGAGCGCTTGGCAAGCCGGCCCGCCCATCCGGTGCAGGTCGTGCTGATCGGGATCGCGCAGTGCGTGTTTTTCCTGCTGCTGCTCAGCCTGTCGGAACAGATCGGCTTTGGTCTGTCCTACATTCTGGCGGCTCTGGCCACGACCGCGCTGATCGGGTTTTACGGGGCGACGGGGCTGGGGCTCGGCCGTTGGTGGTGGACGCTGGCTGGCGCCTTGGCCGTGCTCTACGGCGTTTTGTACCTAATCCTGCAATCGGCGGACTACGCGCTGCTGGCGGGCTCGATCCTGGCCTTCGTGGCCGTGGCCCTGATGATGGTGATGAGGCGGTCAGACGATTGGACGGCGCCGCGCGGCGCTGCTGCGTAAGCGGGTGGGGCAGGGCCGGGGGGATTTGTCCCGCCCTCCGGCCCGAATGCCCCTGCGCCCCATTCCAACGACAAAGGGTTGCAATCCGGCAGGCCAGGCGTTACCTGCCCGCCTCCCGGCGAAATGCCCACGGCAAACTGCCAACTACGCTCCGTTCGTCTAGCGGTCTAGGACGCTGCCCTCTCACGGCGGAAACACGGGTTCGAGTCCCGTACGGCCCGCCACCCTGTATATATTTCAGCGACTTAAGTATGCGTTAGACCAAACGTTAGACAAAAATGGTCACGTTTTGGGCGTCTTTGCATAGACTTCTACGCGGTCACGCTCATGCGTCATAAACGCAAAGCGCTCGCCAAGCTCGTCGGCCACCGCTCTTGCTTCAGCCTTCGCAGCTTCGAAACTTGTGTAATACGTCGGGCGGTAGCCGATGGCCTTGTGCAGAGCGAACTTATCCATCAAAGCGCTCCTGATTATGGCCCCGGTCGGGGCATATGCTTCCCCTGTTCCAGCTATGATCGGACTTCAGGGACAGGAGCGACCCGCCCCGCCATCCAGCCTTTGCGCCTAGCACCGGGTTAGACATACCTTACCTTTTGAGCTTTAAAATTGCAGTTTCAGCTAACCCACCACGGGCCACCGCCTTAGTATAGCGCTCGACTTCCGCCAACGACTCGTGGCCAGTTACGGACGCTATCTCATGAGACGTTGCGCCCGCTTCGGCTAGGCGCCGCGCAATAGCCTTTCTCAGGCCGTGCGAGCTACAGTTACGCAGGCCGGCCGCATCGCACCATTTCCGCATGACGTTACCGAACGCCTTGGCGCTGCGGGAAGATCCGTTCCGGGTCTGTAGAAAGGTTAGGTGATCACGCGGCAGCGTATCAAGAACAGCGGCCAGATCCCCGTGAATAGGAACCTCGACCCAATCGCCGCCCCTGCTTTCCATTTTCTTGCGCCGATATCGGATTTTGCCGTCTTTGACGCTTTGCCAGCCGAGGCGAACCACGTCGGAACGGGCGGCACCAGTGTATAGGATCAGCGTCATAGCCGTATGGGCCAGGGTGCCGGGCTTGTGAGTTTCGTAGAACGTCTGAATTTCTAGCTCTGTCCAGGTGTGAAAGCCTTTTCCCTCGGGATACTTCTTTACGCCTAGCGTGGGATCGTCCGCGCGCCATTCCAAATCGAGGGCGGTCTTGATCAGCATACGCAGGGCGCGCAGCATGTTGTTAGCTGCTGCTGGGGTGTCCGACATTTTACTCATGATCGCGAGCACGTCGCGGCGCCGCAGATCCCTTATGAGCTTGTTACCCCTACCCTCGCGCAGTCGTTCGAACCAGCCGCCATAGGTTATTTGCGTAGAGCGACTGAGGGCCTTCCAGACGGGCGAGGCGTAGTGGGCTAGTATAAGGGCGTCGAGTGTTCCCGCCGCGCTCCTGGGCTGTTTCTGTGGCTTCTGCGCTGCCTCTAGGCGCAGGTAGAATTCCGCAGAGCCGTATTCAGACCCTAAAGGTACGTCCACGCCCTTTGAGCGGTAGCGCCAGCGGCGCTTTCCCCTGCTGTCGGTGTAGCCTGAGACGCCTTTGATCTTGCGCGGCATTACTCCCCCCAGCCGTTTGACCGCGTATCGTCTTCGCCAAAGCGTATGGTTAGCGTGCCGTCAGGCGCAAGTGTTGCCTCTTTGACAGGTGCGCCCTTCAGTCGATGCTCTTCGACGGCTTCGATCAGCCGGTTCACGTCTGCTTTGCGTATGACGGCGGGTGTGGTCATGCCCGGCTCTCTGGGGTGTAGACGGGGGCGGTCATGCGGTGGTGTCACCTTCATCGATCAAGCCGTCGATACGATTCCACGGTCGCTCTGTTTTGTGCTCATGCTCGCGAAGAGCGGCTAGTGCAGCCTTGTGGGTGTTAAACTGGCGCGCGTGGCCTTCTTCTGTCTTCAACGCTGTGCCGTTCGGCCCGTAAACCTTGAAATACAGGCCGCGCCGGAAAGCGCGCACGTGCCAATTGCCTGTGCCCTTCGCCATCACTCGCCCTCTGGTGGCTGGGGAAGGGGGTCGTCAGATAGCTCCACGGCTACAGCCGCTATGATCTTGTGGGCCATTTCACGACGCACCCCCGCCAGCACTTCCTCAAGGTCAAGAATTTCGTAGGTAGACCACCTGTGGGCACAACTCCCGCATGCCCGACGCCTTCTAATGCAATCATGCCCGTAGTATCGTTTCGGCCTGCTATCGGTAACGACAACTTGGTAACCGCCGCAGCTTGGGCATGGGTACTGAGACGGGCGAGCTGCCTTGGCCAGCCTACGCCGCGCGTCAACAGAAAGATCTGGGTGCAATTGTTCTTCAGTTTGGCCCATATCTCACCCTCTCTCTGTATTGGCGCGGGCCTTGGGGTGCTCCGGCCATGGTTGCCACGCTAAGGGGGTGTCTTTGCTGTGAAGCATGTTCCACCGGCCCGGTTCCTTGCCCTTTGGCGGAATCCAATGACTGACCGTCACAAGCAATTCGTCACGCACCGCAACTAAAATGCGATCTGGTTGGAACGTGGTGACGGTTCGCGTGCTACCGTTTCGCCCAGGCAGTTCGCGTGTGACATGCTTGCCCCGTGGCGCTTGGGAAATGTCGTAGTTCCAGGTCATGCCTTTATCAGCCCCTTGGTGTGCATGGTGGTTAGTCCGCCCATACGATTGTTCCATCGAACCTGCGCCAGCCGCGAAAGCCTCTTCCCTTTGGCTGCTTCTTCACGCCCATGGCCCGTTGCTGCATGCGCTTGGACTTGGCTATGTGGCCCTGGTCAGTCTTTGTCTTCGCCCGGTGACAGGCTTTGCAGAGAGGTTGCAGGTTCTCTAATTCGTCGTCGCCGCCCAGCATCAGCGGGATAATGTGATCCCACTCAAGGCCGTTAGATCCGCCCGTCTTGCAGGAGCAATCGGCACACTTGCCGTTGAACTCCAGAAGGCGTGTGGTCAGATCCCTGGCTGAGAAGCGGCGGCGGGTCATGCGGACTCGCCCTCTCTCCAGGCAATACCGTGGCGGTCGCCGTATTCCTGAATGAAGGTGATCAGGTCGGCCATTTGGGCTTTGTTTAACTGCGACGACCGAAATCCGGCCGGGAAGGGCTCGCCATTCAGGCCCGTTAGAAACCGTTGCTCAAAGCCGAGCGCGTGCATGAATAGCGCCTTCCATACCTCCGGGGTATGTCGATGGCCCTCGGGCTTGGCGAGGCTGATATCCGTCAGCATTGCCCACATTTTGTCGTTTTGCGGGATTGTCCGCTTTGGCCCCTTGACGTTGACCACGCCATAATCTGGCGCGGCGTCGATAATGCGCTTCGCAAGTACCCGCTGATCGGGGCTGGAGAGTATGACGGTGTGACCGCTCACGACGACCTCAGAACCCTATCTCGTCGTCTAGCGGGGCCTGTGCGTCATAGCCCGGTGCACCTTTGTAATCGCGCCGCTGGGTCTGCTCTTGCTTGTCGAGCATGACGATTTCGCCCTTGTAAGGGCGCAACACGATTTCGGTTGAGTAGCGGTCCTGGCCGGATTGATCCTGCCATTTGCGGGTTTCTAGCTGGCCTTCCAGATAGACCTTGGACCCCTTGCGGAGATACCTTTCGCAGACGCCCACAAGGTGATCGGCCATGACGGCCACCCGGTGCCATTCGGTGCGCTCTTTGCGCTCGCCGGTATTCTTGTCTTTCCACTTCTCGGACGTGGCCACGCTTAGATTGGCGACGCGCCCGCTGTTTTGGAACGAGCGGATTTCCGGGTCTTGGCCCAAGTTGCCCAGAATAGTGACCTTGTTCACGCTGCTCATGCTGCGCTCCTGTCTTCGCCCAAAAGCTGGGCTTTCATGGTGTTTTTGGTTCTGAGGATTTCGGCGGGTATGTTTTCGGGATCGCCCCAAGCGTGAAGGCATTTGGCCCATATGGCCTTGAGGCCTTCAACGTCGGTTGCACCTTCCAGATCGGCGCACGCCATAGAAATGTCATGGTCTTCCTGGGCGGCGGCTTTCGCCTCTGCCTCGGGGTCCGCCACGTCGGCTTGCGTCTTGTCGTAGAGGGCCAGCCCAAACGTATTGCCAAAGGTACGCAGCGCGCGCTTCATGCCGTCCGTGACGGCCTCCTTTACAGCGCTATCGTGGGCGTCACCTTCTGAGCGACCGTGGCCCTGGCCATGGCCAACGTCGTTTTTGCGCACGTCGCCTATTTCAACGGTGACCAAGGCCAGATAACCGACGTGGTGTTTTTTCTGATCGTCAACCGTGGCGTTGGTTAGCCGAAGCTCTGAGACGCCATAGGACCAAGCGCCATGACCAAAGATCCGGTTAGCCTCGGAAATGACGTGGTGAGCCTCGACGTACTCGCCATACTTGCCCTTCGGTGGCGGCTTGACCTTTTTTCGGTTTAGTGGCGCCGTTAGTTCCGGCGTGACTTGTTCCCAGAAATCTGTCATCTCATTTCCCTGTGGTTAGCGGCGGGGCCATCCCCATCCACCGGGTCGCAGTCGCCCCGCCGCTTGCCCCCAATGGGCATCACTTTGACCGCACGGATATTGTTTCCCCGCCATTGCCGAGAGCCCAGCCGGGTATGTGCTGGCCGCGCTCTAAAGCTTGGCGGATTGCGGTCTTGTCTGGTTCGATC
>JBCCML010000024.1:0-63365 GCA_039026375.1 Pseudomonadota bacterium | reverse complement strand
TTCTCGTCTTCCAGGCGCTCGATCCGCTCGACAATCGCGCGCAATTGGCCTGCAGCGACGGCGGTGGTCGAAACGGTCTCGTCGGTCATGGTGTCCCCCTTGGCTGGATGCGGGCGCGCGTTATAGGCGCGTCGCCAACCGCCGTCCAGAACGCAAAGCGACGGCCCGGCGGCTGCCGTTACAGCACCAGATGCAGGCCGTCCGTCGCAATACCGAGCGGGCCTGACCAGGTGCTTTCTGCAGCTTCTTTATAGGCGCTGGGCGGAAAGTTCGGGTCACCGTCGGGCACGAAATGGGTCAGCACCAAGCGGCCCACGCCCGCCTGTTCCGCGATCTGTCCAGCATCTTGCGCCGCGGTGTGGCTGCGCAGGATGTGCTGGCGCAGCCGTTCGTCGCCGTTGGGCATCCGGGCGCAGAGCGCGTCGACCCCGTCCGGCAGGATCGCCTCGTGGACCAGCAGATCTGCGCCCCTGGCGAATGCCACCATCTCGGGCATCGGTGCCGTGTCGCCTGAAAAGACAAAGACCTTGCCATCCGCTTCGAAACGCAGCGCAAAGCTCTCGTCGATCGGTGGATGGTGATTGCGGAGCGCCGTGACCACAAGGCCGTCCCGGCGCCAGATCTCACCGCCTGTTATCGTGCTCAGATCCATCAGAGGCCCCAGCGGAACGCGCCCCTCGTCGGCGATCCTCAACTCGGTATCGAACGCCATCGCCGCCTGAAAGTGCCGCCAGTAATCGGCCAGGCCGCTGGGTCCGATCACGGGCACCGGCCGTGTCAGTCCGGCCGTCCACGCGGTGTGGAACAGCGGCCCCAGCTCCAGGTAATGATCGGAATGCAGATGCGTGACGAAGACCGCATCCAGGCCCGTCAGCGCCACCCCCTGATCGCAGAGCGCGCGCGTCACCCCCAGCCCCGCATCGACCAGGATCGTCTGGCCGCCCATGCGCACCAGGATCGACGTCGGCATGTTCGAGCCGGGGCGGATCGCCGGGCCACCTTTGACGCCCATCAGGGTGACGGACGCCGGGGCCATATCAGTGATCCTTGGGCTGGGCGGCGAAGGCGGCCTTTTGCTCTGGCGTGGCCTCTGTCTGGTACTTGTCGCGCCATTCGGCGAACGGCATCCCGTAGACGATCTCGCGCGACTGGTCCTTGTCCAAGTCGGTCCCCTGTTCCGCCGCGGCTTCGGCATACCAGCGGCTGAGGCAGTTCCGGCAGAACCCCGCCAGGTTCATCATGTCAATGTTCTGGACGTCGGTGCGGGACTGCAGGTGATCACGCAGGCGGCGGAAAACGGCGGCTTCCAGCTTCTCGGTATCAAGCTCGGGCATATCTGGCTCCTGAGGTGGGGCGACGGATCGCTATGTGCCCAAGGTAGGCTGCGGCTCGGCAACGCGCAATTCCGTCAGGGCACCGCGGATGATCGGGGCCAGCCGCGCACCCCAGGCCTGTTCGTCCGCGGGCGTTGCGATCAGGTCATTGCGAACCTCGATCAGCACATGGGGGATGTCGCGGGCGGTGCCGTGCATCCACATGCAATCGCCTGCCAGTTTGCCGGTATAGGGCTCGTTGTCGCCTACGATCAGGTCGTCCTCAGCGGCCAGCCGCGTCAGCAGGGGCGCGACCAGCCGGTCATCCCGGTCCCACAACAGGCCGATGTGCCAAGGCCTTGGCAGACGCCCGCGCAACTGAGGCGTGAAGGAATGGATCGAGACGATGGCCGGTTGGCGCCCCGCGGCCAGCATGGCGTCCAGTTCCTCGTCGATCGCCTCGTGGTAGGGGCGGTATAGACGCGCGATCCGCCGGTCGACCTCGGCCTGATCAACGCCGCGGTTCCCCGGGATGATCGAGCCATCGTAGAGCTTCATCACCAGCGTCGGATCATCGGCCCCGCGGTTAGGGTCGATGACCAGGCGCGAAAATGTGGACAGCACCGCGGGCGCGCCCAACCGCGCCGCTAAATCCAGCGTGACGCCGCGCGCGCCCACGTCAAAGGCAATGTGGCGCTGCATGTCTGCGTCCGGCAGGCCCAGGGGTGTGATCCCGGGGGGCACGGCGTTCGACGCGTGGTCGCAGACCAACAGCAGACCCGTCAGATCCGACGGTTGGCCGCCTGCCGCAACGCGCTCGACGGGGGCATGATCTTGCTGGCCTGTCATGGGTCTGCTCCTCGCCGGTGGGTTATCTCCCAACCTGCCCGCGCGCAAGGACGCAACAATCTGACCCACGCCCCGGTTGAAACCGTCATATCGGGGCGCGATAAGCAGGTGCTCGGGGGAAGAAGTCCAAGGGGTCTCATGCGCCGTCAACGCAACACTAAAATCGTCGCCACGGTTGGGCCCGCGTCTTCCACGCGGGACATGCTGAAGCAGTTGTTTATCGCCGGGGTGGACGTCTTTCGGCTGAATATGAGCCATGGCAGCCACGAGGACGTGCGTGAACGCCACCGCATCATCCGAGAGATCGAGGTCGAGCTGGAAAGGCCCATCGGCATTCTGGTTGACCTGCAAGGTCCAAAACTGCGCGTCGGTCAGTTTGATGGCGACGCGGCAGATCTGGACGTCGGGCAGAAGTTCCGGTTCGACTTGGATGATGCCATCGGCGATGCAACCCGCGTGAATCTGCCCCATCCAGAGATCTTCGCGGCAATCGAGCCGGGAGCCACCCTGCTGGTCAACGACGGCAAGATGCGGTTCCGCGTACTGGCCTGCGACGCCGAGAGCGCAGATTGCGAGGTGCTGGTTGGCGGCACCATCTCGAACAACAAGGGCGTGAACCTGCCCGACGTTGTGCTACCGGTTGCGGCGCTGACAGAGAAGGATCGGGTGGACCTGGCGTTCGCGCTGGGCCTGGGCGTCGACTGGCTGGCGCTGAGCTTTGTTCAAAGGCCAGAGGACGTGCTCGAAGCCAAGGAATTGATTGGCGATCACCGCGTCGCCGTCATGGTCAAGGTCGAGAAACCGGCCGCCGTGAAGCGCTTTGACGAGATCCTAGACGTGGTCGACGGTATCATGGTCGCCCGCGGCGATCTGGGTGTCGAGATGATGAGCTGGGAGGTTCCCGCCATCCAAAAGCGCATGATCCGGCGTTGTCGCCAGGTCGGCAAACCCGTGATCGTGGCGACCCAGATGCTGGAAAGCATGATCGAGAACCCGCAGCCGACGCGCGCCGAGGTCTCGGACGTTGCCACAGCCATCTATGACGGCGCCGATGCTGTAATGCTGTCGGCGGAGTCTGCGGCCGGTCAGTTCCCGGTCGAAGCCGTTGCCATGATGGACAATGTGGCGCGCAACGTAGAAGGCGATGACCTCTACCGCCGCGCGATGGAGGCTGGGCCCACCATCGAACGCGCCACAGTCGCCGATGCAATCACCGCCGCGGCCCGCGAGGTGGCCGATGCGACCGACGTCAAGGCGATCTGCTGTTTCACGCATTCCGGCACCACGGCACTGCTGGTGGCAAGGGAGCGTCCCAGCGTGCCGATCTTGGCGTTGACGCCTGTCCAGGCCACAGCCCGGCGGCTGGCTGTCGTTTGGGGTCTGCACTGCGATACCACCCCTCAGGTCGAACGCTTCAAACTGGCGGTGGTCCAGGCCAGCCGTTCGGTGCGGGCGGACGGCTTCGCGACAGAGGAAGACCGGATCATCGTGACTGCGGGCGTGCCCTTCAACCAGTCAGGCACGACCAACATCCTGCGGGTCGCGCCGGTGGACGAGCGCCAGATCTTCGACGGTGGCCAGGAATAGGCGCGCCTCACCGACTCTGTGGCTTCGGCAACGTTAAGGCCAGCGCCAGACCTAATGCTGCCATCACCGCCAGGGTGATGAAGGCGGTGTCATAGCTGCCGGTGACATCAAAGATGCGGCCCGCCAGGATCGGGCCCACCGAGCCGCCGATGGTGCCGAAGAACAGCACCATGCCGAACAGCGCACCGTGCGATTTTAGGCCGAAGTAGTCCGCAACTGTCGGGGAGACGACGGTGAAGAACCCGCCATGGGCAAATCCGTAAAGCGCGATGGTGGCGAACAGCAGCGCGGGCTCTTGGACGAACAGCAGAGCGATGAGGCTGGCGATGAGCGGCAGAAAACACATGATATAGGCGCGCCGCCCGCCGATCCGGTCAACGAAGCCGCCCACCATCAGGCGCCCCAGCACGCTGGCCGCGGCCATCACCGACAGCAGCCATGCCGCGCGTTCCAGCGGCATGCCCAGATCGGTGCCGTGCGGCACGATGTGCAGCGGCACTGTCATCAGCGTCGGGAAGAACAGGAACTGGATCGCGCAGATCCGCCACAGGATGCTGGACCGCCGCGCCTCGGCCACGCTGACGCCCACGCCCAGGTCCTTGGGCGCGGCTTGGTCCATTTGCACCGATGGCTTCATCAGCGCTGCCCCCAGCACCAGCAGAACGCCTCCCGCCGCCCCCAGCGCCACGATGGCCGTTTGCCAGTCCAGGGTCAGGATCAGCCAGGCGGCAATCAGCGGGATCGTGAATTGGCCCGCTGCAGTGCCGATCTTGACCACTGCAGTCATCACGCCCCGGCGCCGTTCATAGGTGCGCGCAATGGTCGACAGGGTGACGACGTCGTGCACGCTCAGCCCCGCGCCGATGAAGGTCGCGAACAGCAGCCACAACTGCCACGGTGCGTCGATGGCGGCGATCATGGCGTAGCCCAGACCATAGCCGGCCCCCGCGACGGCCACCACGGCGCGCGGCCCGAAGCGGTCGGACAGGCGTCCCGCCACCATGGCCAGCGTGCCCATCATGAAGAAGGCGACCGCCGTTCCGGTGGAAAGGACTGTGCGTGACCAGCCGAACGTCTCTTCGAAGATGTCGAAGAACAGCCCGAACGAGAACATCAGTCCGATGGTCGTGAACTGCACCAGCGCCGCGCCTGCGACAATGATCAGGCGACGGTCCATGGCGGCTGGGGCCTTGCTGTCAGTGCCCGCCATTACTGGCCGATCGCCCGGGATTCCAGCCGGGGATACTGTGCCGCCAGGGTCAGGCCCCGCAGCAGCAGGAAACACCAGATCCCCGCCCAGACACCGTGATTGCCATAGCCCTCGGCCGCCCAACCGCTGAACATGTAGTACAGACCCGCCGACACGATCATGCCGTTGCGCATAGCTGCACCTTCGGTCGCGCCGACGAAGATGCCGTCCATTTGGAAGGCTAACACACCCACCAGCGGCAGCAGCGCCGTCCAGATGTAGAAGCTGTGCGCCGCCGCGCGCACCTCGTCGACATTGGTGAACAGCGTGATCAGCGGCGTCTCCAGCACCAGGATCAGTGCGGACATCGACAGTGCCAGCACCACCGCAGCGACGCAGGACACCCTGACGGATTGGCGCAGTAGGCCTCGATTCCGGGCACCGATCGCCTTGCCCACCAGGGCCTCGGACGCGATGGCAAACCCGTCCAGACCGTAGGTTGTCACATGGAAGATCTGGTAGAGGATGCCATTGGCGGCGAGCACGATGTCCCCCTGCTGCGAGCCCAGGCGCGTCATCCAGGTCAGTGCGCCGGCCAGCAGAATGGTACGAATAAAGATGTCGCGGCTGAGGCGGAACATCTTGCCGATTTCCTCGGCGTTTAGCAGGCGCGATCGCTCCATCCGCCAGCCAGGGAACAGTACCCGCATTCGTGTCCGTGCATGCCATAGCCCGTAGCCCAGTCCCAGATAGGCGGCGATCAACGTGCCCAGGGCCACGCCGTCCACATCCATGCCAAAGCCTAAGACGAAGATCAGGTTCAAAACGATGTTCGAGAGCGAGACGACCAGCTGCATTTCAAACAAGCGGCGGGTCTGCTCCTGTCCTGCGAACCAACCCATCAGGGCAAAGTTCGCCAGCTCTGCGGGCGCGGCCCAGATGCGGATCGCGATGTAGACGGCTGCCAGTTCTTCAGCCCGGTATGAGCCTTCGAAGACCGACATTAACGCCCAGGTGATCGGCCATTGCAGGACGATCAGGGTCACGCCGACGCCGCCCGCAACGATCAGGCTGCGCGCCAGGACGTTGATCACGCGTCGGTGGTCGCCCGCCCCCTCGGCCTGGGCACCCAGGGCCGCCGCGCCGAATTGCAGAAAGTTGAAGACCTGCAGGATCAGCTGGATCGCCGCTGCGCCCAGGGTCACTGCGGCCAGGTAGACGGCCGAGCCCAGATTGCCGATGATTGCGGTATCGACCGCCCCCTGCAGCGGCACCGTCGCATTGGACAGCACAACCGGCAGTGCAATCGCGGCCACGCGCCGGTAGGTCACGGCTTTGGGATCGGTGGGCGGCATCTCTGGTCTCGTCGGGGGCCTTTGCCCTCCTACCTCCCCGCAAGGCCGGGCGCCAGGGCCCGCATGAATGAGGAGCGCGCGATGCGCAGGATGGCATTGCTGCTGGCCGTGGCTTGGGCTTCAATGTGGGCGCAGCCGGCCTTGGCCTGCGGGACCGACACGGACTGCCTGTTGGGGGAGCGGACCTACCGGATCGCCCTTCCCGACGGGGTCGAGAACCCCGGTGCGCTGGTCTACGCGCACGGCTATCGAGGCTCCGCCAAAGGCGCAATGCGCAACAAGGCGCTGATCGAGTTTGCGCACCGGAACGGCATGGCGCTGGTGGCCATGAAGTCGTTCCAGGACGATTGGCGCATTCCCGGTGTACCCGCCGAACCCGGGACCGATGGCGCGCCAGAGCTTGCCTACATCGACGCACTGCTGCCCGAATTGGCCAGCCGCCACGGGATCGATACCGGCAACCTGGTCGCGACGGGCTTCTCCGCCGGGGGCATGTTCACCTGGTTCCTGGCGTGCAATCGGGGGGATCGGTTTCGTGCCTTCGTGCCGGTGGCCGGGACGTTCTGGCGGCCGGTGCCCCAGACGTGCCCCACCTATCCGGTGGATCTGGTGCACATTCACGGCACTTCGGACCGGATCGTGCCGCTAACGGGGCGGCCCATCGGCCCGACGCATCAGGGCGATGTGGGCATAGCATACGAACGGCTGATGGCCGTCGCGGGCGGAGAGGCGCACACCGGGGCCGCGGCGCAGACGTTTGACGACTTGAACTGTCAGGTCTTGCCGACGCCGAGCGGTCGGACGGTGTCCATGTGCCTGCACCCGGGCGGGCATTCATTCAAGGTCCAGTATCTCGATGCGGCGTTCAGTATTCTGCGTGCCGCCGGGGTGCTCGCACCTTAGATACGAATAGTTGGTGGTGAGGCCTTCTGACTACGCCACCTTGGATATCGCCGCGGCGGCGTGTTTGGCCCAGACGCGGTAGATCGGTGCACCGGGGTGAAAGCCGTCTTCGGCCATGTCCTCTGGACCAATCTCGGCACTGAACGGCAAGTGATGGACGTTTTGCTGATGAGCGCACCAAGCGGCCAGCGACCAATCGTAATACGCGGCCTGTTTGCCCAGATACCACCTTAGCGGCTGAGGCAGCGCGGGGAACGACCCCATCGGCGGAACGGCGCAGGCGATCACAGGCCCGACCCCGTGCTGCGCGCGCAGGTGGTCGATGATCCGCCCGAACTGTTCCAGATAGCGGGGCACTGGCTCCTCGCTGGTCACGTCGTTCACGCCAAGCGAGATCAGCGCGATCTGGTAGGTGCCTGTCAGGCCGGCGATCTCGTCCAGCACCTCGGCGGTGTTCCACCCGGTCTGGGCGAACAGGCGCCAGGTCAGGCGGAAATCATTGGCCAGACGATGGGTCAGCTGCCCGGCCAGCGCGTCTGCCTGCGTCGCAACGCCCACCCCGGCGGTGGCGGAATCCCCCAGGATCAACAGGCTCAGTTGACGCGAGCCCGTGCCGATCACGCCATTCCGCGCGCCCTCGGGCTCCGGCAGGCGCAGCACCTGCTGGCGTACCTGCCGCCCCTGCCACAACAGGGCGGGCCCCAGCATTATCCGCATGGCAGCCAGACGCGTTGCCTCTGCCCGCATGGCCTGCAGGCCTCAGCCAGTCGCCGCCGCGACCGAAGGCGGCATTAGGAAGTTACCCCGGAGGTTCGCGATCGGGCGGTCTCGGGCATCCTGCCAAGCCTCGACGTGGACATGGGCCACGCGGCGCCCGGCTTTCTGTACACGGGCACGGGCGAAGGTATCGCGTGGGCGGCCCGAGCGCAGATAGTCGATTGTGATGTCGATGGTCTTGGGGATTGGCGGGAACTGCCCGCGCAACACTGCCTCGGCGTCATCGCCGCCGCGCTCCAGGATCGCCCAGGCGCGGTCCCAAGCCAGCTGGGTGATCGCCGTGATCTCGAGAAAGGCCCCCGTGACCCCGCCATGAATGGCTGGCAGGAAGGGATTGCCCACCAGCGTATTCTGGAACGGGAGCCGCGCCGTCAACTCGTCGCCCAGCCGGTCAAAGCGCACCCCGATCAGCTGGTTGTAGGGCACCGCCCCCGACAGCGCGGCCAGCGCTTCGTCGCGCTTTGCCTCGGATCGCAGGTCTTCGACGCTCATGGCTTATCCTCCCGGCGTTCGATCATGAAGGCGCCGGCGGCCGAGGCGATGGGGTCATCTGGCTCATCGTGGAAGGCGACGGCCCGCGCAAAGGCGATGGACCGGGTCAGGCGGTAACACTCGGCCCGCGCGAAAACCGTTTGCTCGACGGAGGCCGGGCGCATGTAGTCGATCCTCAGGTCCAGGGTGGCCACTGCCTTTAGCGGTATCGGATGCGACATCACCGCGGAGCCGCAGGCCGTGTCCAGCAGCGCCGTAATGACCCCGCCGTGTAGTACGCCTGTCTCCGGGTCGCCGATCAGGCGGCGGTCATAGGGCACCGACAGCAACGCGCGTCCGTCGACCGACCGGTGCAGCCGCATGCCAATCTCGCGGCTATGGGGCAGGCCGGACATCAACTCACCCGGTCCGGCTTCGTCGCCATCCAGCACGTTAATCGCCCTCAGGTCTGCATCGTCGCTCATTCGGTCTCCTGCTGGGTCGTGTGACCCCTGATCCCTGACTTCGCGCCCCGGCGCCTTAACCGCAAGCCCTGTCGCGTCCAGTGGTGACAAGTTTCCGTTCACGTAAGGTCATCCTTGACGTGAACGTCAAGTATCGCCACCTTCTGGCCACACGGCGAATCTGGGAGGAGCAGATGACCGAACCGACCTATACGATCGGCGAGATGAGCGCGGACTTCGACGTCACGCCGCGCACCCTGCGTTTCTATGAGTACAAGGAGCTGCTGCGCCCGATCCGCGAGGGGCAGAAGCGCCTGTTCACCCCGGCATGCCGGGCGCGTCTCAGCCTGATCCTGCGCGGCAAGCGGTTCGGCTTCTCGTTGGACGAGATCAAAGATCTTCTGGATCTGTACGAGATCGGCGATGGTCAGGTCACCCAGCTGGCGGCCACCTTGCAGGCGGCCGAACACCACCGCGGTGAGCTGCTGGCGCAGCGCGCCGAACTGGACCAGGCGATTAGCGATCTGGATGATCAGATGCGCCTGGTGCGCGACATGCTGGACGCCAAGGGCACCCAGCGCGCCGCTGAATAAACTACCGAATAAGCCACCGAACAAACAGGCAGGGCTCGTGCCCGCCTGCCTGAGACCACCGAACAGACCCCAAGCTAGGGAGCGACTGATGCCGCATTTCCAGCCCCCCCTTCGCGATTACCGTTTCGTTCTGCACGAGGCGCTGAAGATCCAGGACGAGCATGCCATCGACGGTTATGGCGAGATGACCGAGGACTTCACCGGTGCTGTCCTGGACGAAGCCGGCAAGATCGCGCGCGACGTCATCGCGCCGTTGAACCAACCGGGCGACCAGGAAGGCTGCCGGCTGGAAAACGGCGTCGTCTATACGCCCAAGGGCTTCAAGGATGCTTGGCAGACGCTGGTGGAGGGCGGCTGGCCGTCCCTAGAGTGCGACCCGTCCTATGGCGGCCAGGGCATGCCCAGCCTGCTGAACCTGTGCGTCGGCACCATGCAGTCAGCCGCCAATATGGGTTTCATGATGTACTCGGGCCTTACCCACGGCGCCTATTCGGCGCTGTTCCACTATGGCACCGACGAGCAGAAGCAGACCTACCTGCCAAAGCTGGTCTCGGGCGAGTGGACGGGCACCATGAACCTGACCGAGCCGCATTGCGGCACCGATCTGGGTCTGCTGCGCTCCAAGGCCGTGCCGAACGGTGACGGCTACAAGATCAGCGGCCAGAAGATCTTCATCTCGGCCGGTGAGCACGACATGTCCGAGAACATCATCCACCTGGTCCTGGCCCGCCTGCCGGACGCGCCGGAAGGCGTGAAGGGTATCAGCCTGTTCGTGGTGCCGAAGTTCCTGGTGAACGAGGACGGCAGCCTGGGGGCGCGCAACGGCGTCACCTGCGGCAAGGTCGAAGACAAGATGGGCATCCACGGCAACTCGACCTGTGTGATGAATTACGACGACGCCAAGGGCTGGCTGGTCGGCGATCCGCACAAGGGTCTGCGCGCCATGTTCGTGATGATGAACGAAGCGCGCCAGTTGGTCGGCATGCAGGGGCTGGGCCAAGCGCTGGCCGCCTATCAGGCCTCGGCCGCCTACGCCAAGGACCGCCTGCAGGGTCGTGCGGTGACGGGGGCGGAAAACCCCGACGGGCCCGCCGATCCGCTGATCGTCCACCCGGATGTGCGCCGCATGCTGATGGAGCAGAAGAGCTTTGTCGAAGGGGGCATCGGCTTCCTGTCCTGGGTGGCGATGCTGCTGGACGCGCAAAAGCGCCACGAAGATCCTGACATGCGCAAGAAGGCCGAGGGGATGGTGGGGCTGCTGACCCCGGTCCTGAAGGGCTTCCTGACGGAAGAGGGCTATCGCTGCGCCGGTGTCGGCCAACAGGTCTTCGGCGGTCACGGTTACATTGAGGAATGGGGCATGTCCCAGTTCGTGCGCGATGCCCGGATCGCCATGATCTACGAGGGCACGACCGGTATCCAGGCGCTGGATCTGGTGGGCCGCAAGCTGCCCCAGAACGCGGGCCAGGCACTGCGTGACTTCTTCGAGTTCATCAAGGGCTACATCAAGGACAACGAGGATGACCTGGCCCTGGCGCGCGACTTCCTGGAGCCGCTGAAGGCCGCTTCGAAAGATCTGCAGCAGGCCGCCATGTACTTCATGCAGGCGGGGATGAAGAACCCAAACCACGCCTTGGCCGGGTCGGTCGACTTCATGTATCTGTTCGGCCACGTCTGCATGGGGCTGAGCTGGGCCCGGCAGGCCAAGGCTGCCCAACGGGCGCTGGAGGCCGGGACTGAAGATGCCGAGTTCTACCGCAACAAGCTGATCACCGGCCGCTTCTACACGAAGCGCATGCTGCCGGAGACGGCTTTGCGCCTGGCGCGGATCGAAACCGGGGCGGACCCCGTCATGGACCTGCCGGCCGAGGCATTCTGATCACGGTCCGGGCGGGGCAAAGCTGCCCGGCCCATTCCTTTCTGTCGGCTTCGAAGGAACGCTCCAATGCTGCGTGTCACGGCCCCTTTCAGACCTTGTGCTCCGGGCCCCGCCCAGTCGGGGGCCTTGGTCTGTGGCCCGCTGCGGGGGCATCCACGCGATGTGCGCTGGCGGATTGCGCGCACGGCTCCACCTCTCTGGCGTTACAACCGGAAGGGAGAGACCACTGTGCTCCGACTGCTCGGCCTTATCGCATTCCTTGCCGTCCCGCTGTCTGCCAAGGCGCTGCCACCTGATGAACGCGCGGCCATCACCGCAAGCGTTCAGCAGTTCCTAATCGCCTACCGGACGGGCGATGCAGATCAGATGGTGGCCGCCATGCCGCCCAGCTATGTCAGCGCGCATGCCCGCCGGGTCGGCCTGGGCCCTGGTTTCTACCGCAGCTTGGTGGTGCATTTTACCGAGAGCGCGTTGACCGATGGCTCCATCGAAGAGCTGGAGATTGACCCGGATCAGCTGTCGGTTCACCGCACGCCGGACGGCATCGAGTATGGGCTTATCCCGACCCGGTCGATCACGTCAAAGCAGGGCATGCGGATGGAGATGACGTCCCAGACCCTGGCGCTGAAGGACCAGGGCACCTGGTGGCTGATCCAAGTGAACGACGACAACCAGATCTCGGTGCTGCGCGAGGTCTATCCCTCGTTCCAGTCCGTGGCCTTTGACCGGCCGCAGAAGACACAAGTGGAATAGGGAATGATCGATCCGAACGGCATCGCGCATATCCAGCTTTCGGTCCGCGACTTCGCGGTGAGCCGCACGCATTACCACGCGCTCTGTCACCAGACCTTCGGGATGGCGATCCAGTACGATCAGCCGGATTGCTTTTACTGCATCGGCGGGCGGACGGGCATTATGATCAGCCCGGCCGAAAAGCCTGAGCCCTTTCATCAGCGCCGCGCCGGTCTTCATCATCTGTGTTTTCGCCTGCGGTCAGAGGCGGATGTGGATGCGCTCCACGCCAAGCTGGTCGAGATGGGGGTCAAGATCATCCGCGCGCCCGAGTATGGACCGTGGGCCGAGGGCTATTACTCGACGCTCTGGGAGGACCCCGACGGCATCCGGCTAGAGGCCAACTACGTGCCCGGCCGCGGTAACCTGGACCGGATCGCTGCCGGCCCCATCGCTGACCGGTTCTCGGAGAGCTGAGGATGAGGGGGGTGAAGGAAGTCTCTGTCTTACCGTTCGCAGCCGGACTGCCTGGTGGATGTTTTGGCACGTTTAGTCCTTACGAGGCACCCTGATGCCCAAACGCCTGCCCCTACCCGTTAAATCGCGGATGAACCTGACCGATGCGGCCTATGCCCGGTTGCGCAATGTGAATGACCGTTATGGCCTTGGTAACAACTACTTGCTGGTGGTTCTGTTGGAGCGCCTGGATGACTATGCTGATGCAGGCCGCCTAGACGCGGCCTTCCAGGATTTCATCGCAGAGTATGGGGCGCCGGACGCCCCCAAGGGAGGTCAGAATGGCTGAATATAAATTGTACTGCTTCGCCCAATCCGGGAACGCCTACAAAGTTGCCCTTGCGCTGGAGCTTGCCGGTGCGGACTGGGAGCCCGCCTACGTCGCCTTCTTCAAAGGTGGCCACAAGACGCCGGAATATCTGGCCATGAACGCCATGGCCGAGGTGCCGGTGCTGGAACACAAGGGCCAGGCGCTCAGCCAGACCGGGATCATCCTGGACTACCTGTCCGAGACCCTGGGCAAGTACGCCCCCGCTGACAGCCGCGAGGCCTGGCGTTGGATCCTGTGGGACAATCACAAGCTGACCAACAATCTGGCGACGTGGCGCTTTCTGACGAACTTCGCGCCAGAAAAGATGCGCAACCCCGATGTGATCGGCTTCCTGAAGGCCCGTGCCTCCGGTGCGCTGGGGGTGCTGGACGGCCACCTGGCAGGGCGGGACTGGATCGTGGGCGACAGCTTCTCGGTCGCGGATCTGAGCTGTCAGGGCTACATCCACTACGCTGATGAGTTCGACTTCGACTGGGCCACCGTGCCCAATGTCACCGCCTGGCGCGACCGGATCGCGGCGCTGCCCGGTTGGAAGCATCCCTATGACCTGATGCCGGGACATCCGATCCCCGCCTGACACCGCGGGCCGTAAGAGCCCGGAGGAGGAGACTATGACCGACGCCTATATCTACGACGCCGTCCGGACGCCGCGCGGCAAGGGCAAGAAGGACGGCAGCCTGCACGAAGTGACCTCGCTGGCGCTGTCGGCCCGGGTGCTGAACGAATTGAAGGATCGCACCAACCTCGACGAGCGCGAAGTCGAAGATGTGATCTGGGGCAACGTCACACCGGTGGGCGAGCAGGGCGGCGATATCGCCCGGGGCGCGGTAATGTATGCGGGGTGGGACGAGTCCGTCCCCGGCGTGCAGATCAACCGGTTCTGCGCCAGTGGGCTGGAGGCGTTCAACATGGCCGCCAACCAGGTGCGCGGTGGGGCAGGGAACCTCTACGTGGCCGGTGGGGTCGAGATGATGAGCCGGGTGCCCATGGGCAGCGACGGCTACGCCGCGGGCGTCGACCCCAAGGTGGCGTTCGACACCTACTTCACGCCGCAGGGCATCGGGGCCGACGTCATCGCCACGAAGTGGGGCTTCAGCCGGGATGACGTGGACGCCTACGCGGTGGAATCGCAGCGCCGCGCCGGCAAGGCCTGGGAGGAGAAGCGCTTTGCCAAATCGGTGATGACCGTGCGTGACCAGAACGGCATCCCGATCCTGGACCATGACGAGCACATGCGCCCTGAGACCGACATGCAAAGCCTGGGTGGCCTGAAGCCCAGCTTCCAGCAGATGGGCGAGGGGATGCCGGGCTTCGACGCCGTCTCGATCCTGCGCTATCCGGAGCTGGAGCGGGTCGATCACGTGCACCATGCGGGCAACTCGTCCGGTATTTGCGACGGGGCGGCGGCCGTGCTGGTCGGCAATGCCGAGGTTGGCGAGCGGCTGGGCTTAAAGCCGCGCGCCCGCGTGCGGGCCACGTCCAAGGTCGGCTCGGAACCGTCGATCATGTTGACGGGTCCCTTGCCCGCCACGCGCAAGGTGCTGAAGGCCGCGGGTATGGAGATCGGCGACATCGATCTGCACGAGGTGAATGAGGCCTTTGCCGCCATCCCGATGATGTACATGGCCGAGTTCGGCGTTGATCACGGCGTAACCAATGTCTGCGGTGGCGCCATCGCAATGGGCCACCCGCTGGGCGCGACCGGGGCGATGATCCTGGGCACTGTGCTGGACGAGTTGGAACGGGCTGACAAAGAAACCGCCCTGATCACGCTCTGTATCGGGTCTGGCATGGGGGCCACGACAATCATCGAGCGGGTCTGATGCCCCATAGCGCGATCCCCGACTGGCAGCGCCAGCAGGCACGGCAGCGGCGGCACAGCCAGACGCCCGCGCAGCAGCGGCTGTGGCAGGGATTGCGCAGACTGAACCGTGCCAAGCGGACCCACTTTCGCCGCCAGGCGCCAATTGGTCCGTTCGTCGTCGATTTTGTTGATCTGCGGCGCCGGCTGGTCGTCGAGACGGGATTGAGCCGGCAGCTTTCTGAGCTGGATCAGAGCCGCGCGACGTGGCTGGGCGAGCAGGGCTTTCGATGGCTTGCTTTCGCGGACCGCGACATCTTCCGCGATCTGAACGCCGTTTTGACGAGCGTGTCTAACGCCTTGGTACAATGCAAACCACCGCGGCAATTGCCCCCACCCTAACCCTCCCCCCAAGGGGGAGGGAACAATACCGCGCTTTCCGCTAGCGCCCCCCTCCCCCTCGTGGGGAGGGGAGGGGGGTGGGGGAGCTGCCGCGAGAAAAAACACCCCGGAACGCTACCGGGGAACAGAGGAGAAACTGATGAGCGACATCTTCACTATGGCCGTCCAGGACGGCGTTGCCACGATCACGTGGGATGTGCCGGGGGCGTCGATGAACGTCCTCTCGATCGAGGGGGTCCAGCAGCTGGATGCGCTGGTCGATCAGGTGATCGCGGATGAGGGCATCAAGGGCGCCGTCATCACCTCCGCCAAGCCGGACTTCGCGGCAGGGATGGATCTCGCCGTGATTGCTGACACCAAGGCCCGTGCGGCGGCCGAGGGCGGCCATGTCGCCGAGGGTGTCTTCAACATGGTCATGCAGCTCCACGGTGTCTTGCGCAAGATCGAGCGGGGCGGGGCCGATCCCAAGACCAACAAGGGCGGCAAAGTGTTCTGCTGGGCAGCCCCTGGGACCGCACTGGGCATCGGGCTGGAGATGGGTCTTGCCTGCCACCGCCGGATCGCCGCCGACAACGAGAAGGCCAAGATCGGCCTGCCCGAGATCCTTGTGGGTATCTTCCCGGGCGCTGGCGGCACGACGCGCCTGATCCGGATGCTGGGGCTGATGGGCTCGGCCGAGGCGCTGCTGCAGGGCAAGACCTATGCGCCGAAGCGGGCCAAGGCGTTGATGCTGATCGACCAGGTGGTCCCTGGCGATGAGTTGTTGACGACGGCCCGGGATTGGGTCGCGCAGGCGACCGAGAAGGATGCCGTCAAACCCTGGGACGAGAAGGGCTTCAAGGTTCCCGGTGGCGGCCCCTACTCGCCCAAGGGTTTCGAGATGTTCCTGGGCGGCGTCGCAATGGCGCATGGCAAGTCTCAGGGCGCCTATCCCGCGCCGAAGGCCATGCTGTCGGCGGCCTACGAGGGGGCGCTGGTGCCCTTTGACACCGCCATAAAGATCGAGGCGCGGTGGTTCACCTCCGTCCTCATGAACCCGTCGTCGGAAGCGATGATCCGCTCCCTCTTCCTGAACAAGCAGGCGCTGGAGAAAGGGGCCGTTCGCCCCGCCGGTGTGCCTGACATGAAGGTCAGGAAGGTCGGCATCATGGGGGCCGGGATGATGGGCGCCGGCATCGCCTATGTCTCGGCTAACGCAGGCATCGAGGTCGTGCTGATCGATCAGAAGCAGGAGGCCGCGGACAAGGGTAAGGCCTACTCCGAAGGGCTGCTCGACAAGGGCATTTCCCGCAAGAAAGTGACGGAGGCGGGAAAGGCCGAGGTGCTCGCCCGCATCAACCCGACCACCGACTATGCCGCCCTGGACGGCTGCGACCTGATCGTCGAGGCCGTCTTCGAAGACCCGGGCATCAAAGCTGAGGTCACCAAGAATGTCGAGGCCGTGATCCCCGAGGACGCGATCTTCGCCACCAACACCTCGACCCTGCCGATCACGGGGCTGGCCAAGGCGTCCTCCCGCCCGGACCGCTTCATCGGCATCCACTTCTTCTCGCCCGTGGACAAGATGCTGCTGGTCGAGATCATCAAGGGCAAGGAGACCGGTGACGAGGCGGTGGCCAAGGCGCTCGACTTCGTGCGCCAGATCAAGAAGACGCCGATCGTGGTCAACGATGCGCGCTTCTTCTACGCCAACCGCTGCATCATCCCCTACATCAACGAGGGGCTGCGCATGGTCACCGAGGGCGTCAAACCTGCGCTGATCGAGAACGCGGCGAAGCAACTGGGCATGCCGCTGGGGCCCTTGCAGCTGACCGATGAGACCTCCCTGGACCTGGGCCACAAGATCATGACCGCGACCAAGGCGGCGATGGGCAATGCCTACGAGCCCTCCGGCGCCGATGATCTGCTGGTCGAGATGGTCGAGAAGCGCGAGCGTCTGGGCCGCAAGTCTAGCGCCGGCATGTACGACTACGACGAGAAGGGCAAACGCCAGGGTCTGTGGCCTGGCCTGGGGGAGATCTGGACACCGGCCGCGCAGCAGCCTAGCCTCGACGACGTCCAGAACCGGCTGATGATGGCCCAAGTGCTAGAGGCCGTGCGCGCGCTGGAGGAAGGCGTGCTCATGGACATCCGCGAGGGTGACGTGGGCGCGATCCTCGGCTGGGGCTTTGCACCGTGGTCGGGCGGACCGCTGAGCTGGTTGGACATCATCGGAGCGGGCGCGGCGAAGGCGATCTGCGATGACCTGACCCAACGCCACGGCAACCGCTTCACCACGCCTGAGCTGCTGGCCGAGATGGCGGCAGGCGACGAGCGGTTCTACATGCGCTTCGCCCCTGCCGAGGCCGCCTGACGCGCAACGGGCGGACGCTTCACTAACGTCCGCCCTTCGCGCTCGCATTGGGGATGGCTCACCAACGAACGATGGGATGCCTATCCGACTTATCGCTCAGAAGCGCGGCCGGTTGCATTGGCTTTGTTGAACTCCTGAACGGCGTCGAACGGGGTCATACGACCGGTAGCAACGGCGTTCATCAGGAAGCATGCGCGGTCGTCGTTCTGTTCACATGCCTGGCGGATCGCTTCGATGCCACCCGGGTTGACAGCAGGTGCCAGCGTGCCGCCGTTTCGGTACTGCCGCTGCGCCTGGCGCGGTGTTAGCTGCCCGGCAGCCACCGCATTGATCAAGCCGCAAGCGCGCGCATCACCCCGCTGACAGGCTGAACGCATCGGGTCCAGCCCGTCCGCATTTGCGACCGGCGCAACGTCCCCGCCATTGGCATAGGTGCGGCGGGCTTGCCGAGCAGTCATCCGCCCGTTGGCCACGGCGTTGAGCAGGCGACAGGCGCGCTGGTCACCGCGGGTACAGGCCGTGCGCACCGGATCCAGTCCGTCCGGGTTGGCAACGGCGAAATCGCCGCCTCGATTGTATTGCCGAAGGGCCTGGCGTGCGGTCAGCTGACGGTTGGAAACGCCGGTCAGGAACCGGCAGGCGCGCTGATCACCGCGGGTACAAGCTGAGCGCATCGGGTCCAAGCCGTCCGGGTTAGCCACGGCGATATCACCGCCGCGATTGTACTGACGCAAGGCCTGACGCGCGGTCATTTGGCCGTTTGAGACGGCGGTCAGAAAGCGGCAGGCACGCTGGTCCCGCCGCTGGCAGGCTGAGCGCATCGGGTCCAACCCGTCGCTCGAACTGCTCTGGCTGTAGCGGCGCAGTGCATCCCGAGGGCTGAGCCGACCATCGGCGACCGAGGTCAGTAGCTGGCAGGCCGTGCGGTTGCCGCGGGTGCAGTCCTGGCGCATCTGATCCAGCCCGTCTTGGCGTGCTACGCGGCGGTCCTGAATTTCTTGCAACTCGTTGCAAGCGGTCAGAAAGCCACGATTGCAATCGTCGACCAAAACCTCGACCCGATCGCGTCGGGCAGCTTGTTCAACCGAAAGCTGACCCACGCCAGCTTGCGCCGAGTAAGCGTCGTAAGGTTGCGGTTTGCAGCCCGCCAAGGCCAGTATAGACACGGCCAGGGCAGCAGCGGTGGCGGGGCTGAAAAGGGTCATGAATACTCCTCCGTCGGTATTGGGACGCGTACGCCCGCGGGCAGTCTAGCGGGTTCGCAGGCCGATGTCGCCGGTGGCCGGCCAGGACGCGCCTGTCTGGGGTGCTGAACTTGGCGCCTCGCTCGCTCAAGTCGGTCCCCAGTGCTCTGAAGAACGCGCCAGAGGCTGATTTCCGTCGATCTGTGGCGCGTGTTGGGCTTAGTCAAACGGGCCAAGCTGGGCGCGCCGGGCGGTATCAGCAGCCTGCCTTGCGACCCGCCTGGCATCGCGTTCGGCCCGCTGCCGGTCCCGCCGGGCGCGCAGCAGATCACGCTCGGCGGCCGTTTCTTGGGCGTCCGTGCGGGCGCGGCGCAGCGCCCTTTCGGCACGGCGTTCGGCGCGTTCGGCCTGGGCCAAGCGTTGTTCGGCGGACCGGGAGCGATCTGCGAACCGATCGGCACGGATACGACGGCGTGCCTCCTGCTGGGCGCTGAGCGAGCCGGACAGGATCTGTTGGCGTTCCAGTTCCAGTGCAATCAGATCCCGCTCGAGCGCGTTGTGGCGATGCAGGTAAGCCGCACGGGCCTCTTCGGTGGCGAAGACCTTGCCGTCAACAGTGCGAAAGAGCTGCGGCGCTGGGGCGGCCTGCAGCGGTTGGTGGACCCGCGGTGCGCCCGCGCACCCCGCTATAAGACTGGCAAACAGGATGGCACCGGCGCCCTGGAACACCGCCCATGCCGCACCTTCGCGCTCGCCGGTGCGGTGAGCGTCGCTGATCAAACGCGACTCTGCCATGTCGCTGTGATGTAAGACGCAGGAACGCATCAGGCGGAAAAAGCGGGAGGTATAGCCGGAGCCAGCCATGACAGCCTTTCCCTTCGATTTGTCTGCCGTGACCCGCCCCATTGACACGGCGCGGGGTCTGCCAAACCCATTCTACACGGATCCTTCGGTCTTCGAGGCCGAGAAAGAGCGGGTTTTCTTCAGAAATTGGGCGGCTTTAGCCTTTGTCTCGGACGTGCCGGAGCCACGCGATGCCAAACCGGTGACTTTTTTGGGTCAACCGCTGGTCATGATTCGCGACCGTGACGGCACGCTGCGGGTGTTCCAAAATATCTGCCGTCACCGGGGGATGATCCTGGTCCAACAGGAGGGCAAGATCGCCCGCGCGGTGCGGTGCCCCTATCATTCTTGGTGCTACGAGCTGAACGGTAACCTGCGCACGACGCCCCATGTGGGCGGTCCCGGCACTAATCGCCATGACGAGATCAAGCGCGAGGAACTGGGCCTGTTCGAAGTGCGCAGCCACATCTGGATGGGTGTCGTGTTCGTCAATATCGACGGTAAGGCGCCGCCCTTCGAGCAATATGCTGCCGACGCGATCGCGCGCTACAAGGACTTCGACAAGCCGCTTTACGTCTGCGGAGACGAGGGCAGCTTTAAAATGGACGTCAACGCCAATTGGAAGCTGGCCATCGAGAACGGCGCCGAAAGCTATCATCTGCCCTGGGTGCATCCCGGTCTGAACAGCTACTCGCGGCTGGAGGATCACTACCACATTGAAACGCCAGCGGCGTATTCGGGGCAGGGCACCACGGTCTACAATCCCAGCTTGGATGAGAGTGGGCGGACTTTCCCGGCCTTTGAAGGTCTGGGCGAGAAGTGGGGCATGTCGGCCGAGTACCCGATGTTCTTCCCCAATATCATGCTGGGTTTTCAGCGCGACCATTTCTGGGGCTTTATCGTTGAGCCGATCGCCCATAACCGCTCGCGCGAGCATGTGCAGATTTTCTACACAGCGCCAAACGTGGCCGACGACGCTTATGAGTCGATGCGTCGGAAGAACGCCGACATGTGGGCCGAGGTCTTTGCCGAGGATATCTTTGTGGTCGAGGGGATGCAGCAGGGCCGTGCGGCCAGCATGTTCGACGGTGGCAAGTTCAGCCCTGTCATGGACAACCCCACGCATGATTTCCACGCTTGGGTGGCGACGCAGATGCAGGCATGAGCGCGGTGGTCCGTCTTGGTGCAATGGTGTTCCCTCCCCCTTGTGGGGAGGGCTAGGGTGGGGGGAGGCCGCGCGCGCGATGCCCTGGACAAAGCGCTACTGGCGGCCCATGCAGCCGACGATCGTGCGGCCTTGGTGAGGTTATATGCTGAGGCAGGGGATGGGGCGAACGATGTGGATGCCGCCTGTTTCTACTGGACGCACGCCTATGTCTTCGCACTGCAATCGGGGGACCCGATGGCCGAAGCGCTGCATGCCAAGCTGAAGGCGCACGGCCGGGAAGAGTAGCCTGAGAACCCTAAGCAATCGGGCGCGCGCCCCCTGGCGGGGACGTGCGATTGCAATACCCCCCAACCCGCCTCCGGCGGGCCGGGGCCCCGTGGCGCCCACTTAACTGCCAAACACCATCGGCAGGCCAATGAGCAGGGCGGCGATGCAGAGCAACGTGCGGATCTGTCGACCAGCATCTGCTTCCTCCTGGGGGTAACGGTTCAAGCGATCAAGTTCGCTGGCGATGATCTGTTGCTGGCGGAAAGCAGCGTCGTAGTGCGGTCCCATCTGAAGTCTCCTTCTCAGAAGTGCGATGAAAAGGTGTGTAGCGGGGGCCTGCTGACAGCGTGTCGTCAGGTGCGAAAGGTTCTGCTGACACCATGGTGTCAGCAGCGTTTCTGCTATGGTGCTGATGAAAGGAGCCAAGATGCGCCGCGCCAGCCGTTTGTTCGACATCATCCAGATCCTGCGCCGGGGCAAGCTGGTGCGAGCCCGCGATTTTGCGGACGAGTTGGAGGTGTCCGAGCGCACAATCTATCGGGACATGGCGGCGCTTATCGCCTCGGGTGTGCCGATCGAGGGCGAGGCGGGTGTGGGCTACGTGCTGCGGGGCGAATACGACGTGCCACCGCTCATGTTCAATGAAGACGAGATAGAGAGCATCGTGCTGGGACTGAGGATCGTGCAATCCTGGGCCGATCATGGGATGGTGGATGCAGCGGCCAGCGCCTGCCTGAAGATCGAGGCGGTCCTGCCAGATCATCTTAAGGCCTTCATGTCTGCGGTGCGGGTTGATGCGCCCGCCAACCATTATTCTGAGCCCATTACCATTCAGCGAGGCGCGCTTCGCCGGGCAATTCGGCAGAAACACAAGGTGGCAATCTGCTACCGATCGAAGGTTGGGGCAAAATCGGACCGGGTTATCCGGCCGTTGAAGCTGTCATTTTATGGCTCGATCTGGAGTGTGTCTGCCTGGTGCGAGCTGCGCCAGGATTTCCGGGTGTTTCGCCTGGACCTGATCACCGCGGCAGAGTTTCTGGAGGAAGCTTTCCAGGACGAGCCTGGCAAGACTTTGCCGGATATGGTGGCGCGGGAGGCGGGAGGTACCGGTCCGGCTGGCGAGGATGCCGCGACGGTTGGTACGGGTCTGGGGTAGCGGGGTGTGCCTTTTGGTTCGCTGCCTCTTGATCGCCCGGTGATCGCCTGGGAACGCGCCCGGCGCCAAGTTTCTTCACTTATCGCTGGGCTTGGTCTGTGACATGCGGCGGAGTTGCCACTCAAAAGGGGCTGGCGGCGCGCGCGAATTCCGTCAGGATACCGCCCCAGAACACAGGGATCGGAGGGCGGCGATGCGCAGCCAAGCACGTGTGGTGGTGATCGGGGGCGGCGTTGTCGGCTGCTCGGTCCTCTACCATCTGACCAAAGCCGGATGGACGGATATCTGCCTGATTGAACGCTCGGAATTGACCAGCGGCAGCACCTGGCACGCCGCGGGCGGGTTCCATACGCTGAACTCTGACACCAATATGGCGGCGCTGCAGGGCTATACGATCCGCCTCTACCGCGAGTTGGAGGAGATCACGGGCCAAAGCTGCGGCCTGCACCATGTGGGCGGGGTGACTATCGCGCTGGACCAGGACCGGTTGGACTACCTGACGGCCGAGCGGGCCAAGCACCGTTACATGGGCCTGGACACCGAGATCGTGGGGCCCGAGGAGATCGCCCGCCTGTCGCCGATCACCAATGTTGATGGCGTGGTGGGCGGGTTGTATGACCCGCTAGACGGCCACCTCGATCCGTCGGGCACCACGATGGCCTATGCCAAGGCGGCGCAGATGGCGGGGGCCGAGATCATCCTGCGCACGCCCGTCACCGATATCCGCCCTGCTGGCGAAGAATGGGAGGTCGTGACCGAACAGGGCACGATCCGGGCCGAGCATGTGGTCAACGCCGCTGGCCTATGGGCGCGCGAAGTCGGCGAGATGATGGGGGTTTGGCTGCCGCTGCACCCGATGGAGCATCAGTACTTCATCACCGACGAGATCCCCGAAGTGGTCGAGCGCGATGAAGAGCTGCCCCACGTCATGGACCCGGCCGGGGAGACCTATCTGCGCCAGGAGGGGCGGGGCCTTTGCATCGGCATCTACGAGCAGAAGGCCGTCCCCTGGGCAGTCGACGGAACCCCCTGGGACTTTGGCCATGAGTTGTTGAACGACGACCTGGACCGGGTGGCCGAACCGCTGGAGGCCGCTTTCGCCCGCTATCCCTGCCTGGGCCGTGCAGGTATCAAGCGCACGATCAACGGGCCTTTCACCTTCGCGCCGGACGGCAACCCCCTGGTCGGTCCGATCCCCGGCAAGCGTGGTCTTTGGGCTGCGTGCGCCGTGATGGCGGGCTTCAGCCAAGGGGGCGGGGTCGGCAAGGCGCTTGCCGAATGGATGGTCGAGGGCGAGACGGAGACAGACGTCTACGCCATGGATGTCGCCCGTTTCGGCGACTGGGCGACGCGCCCCTACACCCGTCTGAAGGTGACCGAGAACTACCAGCGGCGGTTTTCGATCAGCTATCCCAACGAGGAGTTGCCCGTCGGGCGGCCGCTGGAGACGACGCCGGCCTACGGCATCTGGGACGCCCAGCGGGCGGTTTTCGGCGCGGCCTATGGAATGGAGCACGTGAACTACTTTGCCCCCGCTGGCGAGGAACGTGCGGAGGATCCGACCTTCCGCCGGTCGAACGCGTTCCAGGCGGTGGCCGAGGAATGCCGCGCCGTTCGCGAGGCTGTCGGCATCAACGAGATTCACAATTTTGGGAAGTACATCGTCAGCGGCCCTGGCGCCGTCGACTGGCTGAATCGGATCATGGCGAACCGGGTGCCGGACCCAGGGCGGATGGCACTGACCCCAATGCTGTCGCCGCGCGGCAAGATCATCGGCGATTTCACCATGGCAAGGATTGCCGAAGACCGCGTGCAGCTGACCGCCAGTTATGCCGCGCAGAACTACCACATGCGCTTGTTCCTGGCGCATCAGGAGCCAGGGGTCGAGATCGAGAATGTCTCGAAATCGCTGATCGGCTTCCAGATTGCCGGGCCCAAGGCGCGTGAGCTGCTGGGGCGCGCGACGGGCATGGATGTCTCGAACGCCGCAATTCGGTTCCTGAGCGTGCACGAGGTCGAGGTCGGTCCCATTCCGGTGCGTATCCAACGGGTCAGCTACACGGGCGATCTGGGCTACGAGATCTATTGCGCGGCGGATCATCAGGTAGCGCTGTACCAGGCGTTGGCCCGCGAGGGCGCGGACCTGGGCCTGCGCCCCTTCGGCATGCGCGCGATGATGTCGCTGCGGTTGGAGAAATTCTTCGGCAGCTGGCTGCGTGAGTTCAAACCGGACTACACACCGGCAGAGACGGGATTGGACCGGTTCATCTCGTGGAAGAAGAACGATTTCATCGGGCGTGATGTGGTGATGGCGGAACGCGACACGCCGCCTGCGCGCAAGCTGACGAGTTTCCTGGTGGACGCGGACGATGCGGACGTCGTGGCGTGGGAGCCGATCTTTGACCGGGATGAGGTGTCGGGTTTCGTCACCTCGGGCGGGTACGCGCACTATTCCAAGAAGTCCGTCGCCCTCGGTTTGATCCCGCGGGAACGGGTCGAGGAAGGCGCAGATTTCGATATCGAGATTTTGGGGAATCGCCGCAAGGCCACGATCCATACCACGCCGCTGGTCGATGCCGACGGCGCGCGCATGCGCGGCTGATCAGGGGTGGGCTTGGGTCCCATCCTAGCGCGGTGTTGAGGCTCGGGATCGGATTGCGCCGTTGGGCGCGGGGTTCAGACGGGGTGCGGCCGGCGTTAAAGCCTTGGGCGACCGGGGTCTGCGTCGCGGACATTGACCTGCGCGGGCGCAGGTGCCGCCCCCAACCGCGGTGGGGATACGGACTTTTTCGTCAATCTCGGGTGGTGCCGGGCTATCCTTCCGCCGGACCCGCGCCGGCTGGTCGGCCAGCGATCGCGATTGTTCCGGTTCGAATCGGCCGCCGGCCGCGGGTCAGAACCTGACAATTTGATCTAAAATTTCCGTAAATTTTTGGCCTGTGGTTCAGTGTGCGCCGCGTCGCAAGGCAGGGTTGCCGAAGGCACGTCTCGTCTGCACTGTCGGGCTTGCTGTCGGAAACGGCGCAAAATTTGGCGGAAAACTGGCTGCTTGACGGGCCGGGATGCCGTTCTGTGAAGAAGTAGCAGTCAGGGAGCTCACTATGGAATCCACCGCGCGGGTCGTCGTCATCGGAGGCGGCGTCGTCGGCTGCTCGGTCCTCTATCACTTGGCCAAGGCGGGCTGGACGGACGTGATGCTGCTGGAGCGGTCCGAGCTGACGAGCGGCAGTACCTGGCACGCGGCGGGCGGTTGCCACACGATCAACGGCGATCCGAACGTCGCCAAGTTGCAGCAGTACACGATCGACCTCTACAAGGAGATCGAGGAGTTGTCGGGCCAGGCCACGGGCTTCCACATGACCGGCGGCGTGATGCTGGCCTCGACCCCGGAGCGGTTCGACTGGCTGAAGACCACGGTCGCCAAGGGCCGCTACCTGGGCATCGAGGCCGAGATCATCACCCCGGAAGAAGCGCATGAGGATATGCCTCTGCTGGACCCTGCGCAGTTCTGCGGCGCCGTGCGCACGGTGGTGGACGGGCACCTCGATCCCTCCGGCGTCACCTATGCCTATGCCAAGTCCGCCCGGATCAAGGGTGCCACGATCCACACGCACACCAAGGTCGAGGACATCAACCGACTGCCCTCGGGCGAATGGGAAGTGGTCACCGACAAGGGCAATGTGACCTGTCAGCATGTGGTCAACGCAGGTGGCCTTTGGGCGCGCGAGGTTGGCCGGATGGTCGGCCTGGAGCTCCCGATCCTGGCGATGGAGCACATGTACCTGCTGACCGAGGACATGCCCGAGGTCGCCGAGGTCAACGCCAAGACCGGCAAGGAGGTCGTCCACGCGGTCGATTTCGACGGCGAACTCTACCTCCGCCAGGAGCGCGGCGGGATGCTGATGGGCACCTACGAGAAGGCCTGTGTCCCCTGGTCCGAACGCGAGACTCCGTGGGACTTCGGCCACGAGCTGCTGCAGCCCGATATTGACCGGATCGCGCCTAGCCTGGAGGTCGGCTTCCAGCACTTCCCGGCCTTCGCCAACGCGGGCATCAAGCAGATCATCAACGGCCCGTTCACCTTTGCCCCGGACGGCAACCCGCTGATGGGGCCGATCCGGGGGATGCCGGGCCTATGGTCCGCCTGCGGTGTCATGGCCGGGTTCAGCCAGGGCGGCGGCGTGGGCCTTGCGCTCTCGAATTGGATGATCCACGGCGATCCGGGCTTCGACGTCTGGGCCATGGACATCGCGCGCTATGGCGATTGGGCCACCATGAGCTATACCAATCACAAGGTACAGGAGAACTATTCGCGCCGTTTCTCGATCAAGTTCCCCAACGAGGAACTGACCGCCGGGCGCCCGTTCAAGACAACGCCAATCTACGACAAACTGGACGCCATGGGTGCCCAGTGGGGCGATGGCTGGGGGCTGGAGACGCCGCTCTGGTTCTCGCCCGACGAGACGAAGGACGTCTTCTCCTGGCGCCGCTCCACCGATTTCGAGCATGTCGCCGCGGAAGTCCGCGCCGTGCGCGATAGCGTGGGCCTGATGGAAATCTCGGGCTTTTCCAAGTTTGCGGTCACGGGGGCGGGCGCCCGCAATTGGTTGGACAAGATGCTGGCCTGCCGCATCCCGCAGCCGGGGCGCATGACGCTGGCGCCGATGCTGAAGGCGGATGGCAAGTTGATCGGCGACCTCTCGGTCGGATGCCTGGGATCGGGCGAGTTCTTTCTGGCTGGATCGGGCATGGCCGAGGTCTACTATTCCCGCTGGTTCGAACAGCACCTGCCGGACGATGGGTCGGTGGATGTCCAGGCGCTGGGCTTGAACCTGTTGGGCCTGTCAATCGCCGGGCCGAATGCGCGCAAGGTGTTGGCCAAGCTGACGCACGAGGATTTATCGAACGAAGCCTTCCGGTTCATGGCGATCCGCGAGATGGAACTGGGCTATGCGCCCTGCCTGGTTGGTCGGGTCAGCTTTACCGGGGATCTGGGCTACGAGATCTGGATGAAACCCGAATACCAGCGCCATGTCCTGGACCGTCTGATGGAGGCGGGGGCAGAGTTCGGCATCCGGCCCTTCGGTCTGCGCGCCATGAACGCGATGCGGCTGGAGAAGAACTTTGGCGGCTGGGCGCGGGAGTACCGCCCGATCTATGGCCCGCTGGAGGCCGGTTTGGAGCGGTTCATCGCCTACGAGAAGGATGCGGCTTTCATCGGCAAGGAAGCGGCCATCGCCGAACGCGACCAGGGCGGCAAACTGCGGCTGCGGGCCTTCCGGGTGGATGCACATGACGCCGATGTGATCGGGGACGAGCCCATCTGGCTGAACGGCGAGGTCGTGGGCTGGGTAACGTCGGGCGGCTACGCGCACAATTCGCAGACGTCGATGGCGATGGGTTACGTGCCCAAGGAGCACGCCGATGCCAGCGACGGTTGGGAGATTGAGCTGCTGGGCGAGCGCCTGGGCGCGCATGTCCAGCACGCGCCGATCTGGGATGCAAACGCCGCCCGTATGCGCGGCTAGCGCCCGGCCTTAGGGTAGGCCTAACGATCCGCGGACAATGCCGTCCACCAAACGCAAATGCCCGGGCTGACGCGCAACCCGGGCATAATCACCGCCAGCAGCGCTGACAAAGGCACGTCAGTCGTTACGCTTTGTTCCCGCGAAGGGCGAAGAACAGTCCACCAACCAAGAGCAGCATGTGGAACTGTTGATACAGCACCATGTCGATCAGTGGTTGCCAGTACACCGTTACCAGCACACCAGCGACGATCGCCGCGATCATCGCGCCGGCGCCTCTGGTCATCAAATCGCCAATCCAGTTCCGAACGAATGCGCCGGCAACCAAGAGCAGCCCGGCAAGGATCTCACCGAATGCAGCCATCGCCCACAGCAGTACTGGAACGCCGAACGCAGCAGCGTCATCGGCGCTTAGCGGTACCTTGTCGTAACCCTGAAGCAGGATTATCGCCGCGAGTGGCAGGCGGAGCAACCAATGCGCCGAATAAACGGCGGGCAGCTCCTGGCTAGCGCGTGCGATCATAGCCATCGTCGTCATCTTGACACCTCATTCCATGATCTTGTGGGCAGCGAAGTGGGGTCGGTCGCCAGGCACGCCATGCGACACCCTGTCTTTGACGGAATGTCGCAAATCGGCAGGTGATCCAACGTGAACCGCCATGCGAATAAGATAGTTGGTTCTTGCCCGGAGCGGCTTGAGCGCGTATATCCCGCGCTTCCGTTCGACATCGACGCCATAAGGAGCGCCCATGGCCCGCGTGACCGTAGAAGATTGCATCGACAAGGTCCCCAACCGGTTTGACCTGGTCATGCTGGCTGCGCATCGCGCGCGGACCATCTCGTCCGGCAGCCCGATCACCGTCGACCGCGACAACGACAAGAACCCGATCGTTGCCCTGCGCGAGATCGAGGAAGAGACGCTGACCCCGGAAGAGCTTCAGGAAGAGGCGATCGAAGCCAACCAGCTGCACATCGAGGTGGACGAGCCCGAAGAGGACAACATGGCCCTGTTGATGGCCGGTGGTGCCGAAGCGGGTGGGGCCATTCAGCCGGCCATGGCGATTGATGATCTGGACGAGGAAAAGCTGCTGCGCGCCTTGATGGCCGAACAGGGCAACTGACCTCGGGGAGCAAGCTTGCGTGATCCGACAGTTTGAACTGGTTGAACGGGTCCGCGACTACAATCCCAATGCCGACGAGGACATGCTGAACCGAGCCTATGTATTTGGCTCGACGATGCATGCTCACCAAAAACGCGCCAATGGCGAGCCCTATTTCGGCCACCCATTAGAAGTGGCAGCGATCCTGTGCGATCTGCGATTGGACGATGCCTCGATCGTGACGGCCCTGCTGCACGATACGATCGAAGACACAGACGCCACCCACGCTGAAATCAGCAAGATGTTCGGCGCCGAGATTGCCGATCTGGTGGACGGTGTCACGAAGCTGACCCAGCTGGAGTCGTCGTCGAAAGAAGCCGCCCAGGCCGAGAATTTCCGCAAGCTGCTGCTGGCCATGGCCCGCGATGTCCGGGTGATCTTGGTCAAGCTGGCCGACCGGCTGCACAATATGCGCACCATCGGTAACCTGCGCCCGGACAAGCGCGAGCGCATCGCACGAGAGACAATGGAGATCTACGCCCCCCTTGCCGGACGCATGGGGATGCAGAACATCCGCGAAGAGCTGGAGAATATGTGCTTCGAGGTACTGAACCCTCAGGGGCGTAGCTCGATCATTCGCCGCTTTGTCAAACTGCGCCGCGAAACCGGCGATCTGATCCCAAAGATTTCCGAGCAGATTGCCGAGGTCTGCCACGAGGAAGGCGTCGAGGTCGAGGTGATTGGCCGCGAGAAACGCCCTTACTCGATTTGGCGCAAGATGCAGGAGAAGGAGATCGGGTTCTCGCAACTCTCGGACATCTACGCCTTCCGCATCATCTGCGAGAGCGAGACCGATTGCTACCGGGCGCTGGGTGCGGTTCATCGCAAATGGCGAACGGTCCCGGGACGCTTCAAGGACTACATCTCCAGCCCGAAGACGAACGGCTACCGCTCGATCCACACGACGGTTTACTCGACCGAGGCGACCCGGACCGAGATGCAGCTTCGTACCCGCGAGATGCACCAGGTGGCCGAGACCGGTGTTGCGGCCCACTGGGCCTATAAAGACGGGATCCGGGTTGAGAACCGGTTTGCGGTCGATCCCTATTCCTGGCTGCGCGATCTGGTTGAACGGATCGAGAAAGGCGACACCCCGCAGGAATTCCTGGAGCATGTGAAGCTGGAGATGTTCCAGGATCACGTCTTCTGCTTCACGCCCAAGGGGGATGTGGTCGATCTGCCCAGGGGCGCGACCCCGATTGATTTCGCCTATTCGATCCACACCAAGGTCGGCAACCACACCACAAGCGCTCTGGTCGATGGCCGTCGTGTGCCATTGTGGACGCGGCTTAGGAATGGCCAGCAGGTCGAGATTATGACGGCACCCGCGCAAAGCCCCAGCCCCCATTGGGAAGACATTGCCCAGACAGGCAAGGCCAAGGCCGCGATCCGACGGGCCCTGCGCGGGCGGTTGCGGTCCGAACAGGTGGCATTTGGACGTGACCTGGCGACCACGGCGCTGGCCCGCGCTGGGCGCGAGGCGGGGGCAAAGACCTTCAAGGTCGCGGCAGACCGCCTGAACTACGACTCGGCTGACGATCTGTTGGTTGACGTGGCCCTGGGCAAGGTCACCGCGGCTCAGGTGATTGCCGCCGTCTATCCGGCACAGACGTTGCCGGCCGATGATGGTACCCCGCCGCCCGCGGACGCCCCCCGTGTGCAGGGACGCGGTGTTCGCCGGAACCAGGCCGTTAGCTTTTGCACCACTTGTTGGCCTGTGCCGGGCGATCGCATCATGGGGGTCAGCCGCAAGGATGGCATGGTCGTGCACGCGGTCTTCTGTCCGATGCTCGAAGATTTCGAGAACGAATTGCAGCACTGGCAGGATCTGACCTGGTCGGAAGACGCGTCCAAGACCGCCGTGAACCTGGTCCGAATTGAATTGACGCTGGCGAACGAGCCCGGCGCCTTGGGCCAGGTCTGCACCCTGGTCGGCGAGCAAAACGCCAACATTGACAATCTTGCGATGATCACGCGCAAACCCGACTTCTTCCGCATACATTTGGACCTGGAAGTCAGGGATACGAAACATCTGGGCGGTATTCTCACCGCACTGAAGGCGCAAAGCTATGTCAATCATGTCGAGCGGGCGGTATCTGCGCCCACGCGCCCGATCCCCGAGGAGCAGCGCAGCCTGCCGCTGGGGCGGGCAGCCTTGACGGGGCATTGATGCGTCACTAGGCGCAACGGGTCTGAATTGGCGGGGTCGGATGATTTTCAAGCGGCGTGAAAAGGCGAGCTTCACGGGCCGCGTGCGGGAATTCATTGCGCCGCGCAAAGGGTTTTGGCGTGGGCTGGACTATATCAGCAAGCGCATGCGGCGCCTGCCGGACAGCCCGCATCGGATCGCGCTGGGCTTTGCTTGTGGGGCGGTGGCCTCGTTCACGCCGTTCTTCGGGTTCCACTTCTTTGTGGCCGCGGGTTTCGCCTGGTTGGTCCGCGGCAACGTGCTGTCTAGCCTTTTCGGTACAATCGTCGGCAACCCGATCACCTTCCCGCTTATCTCTGGCTTTTCGCTCTACCTTGGACGGCTGATCCTGGGCCGAGGGGAGGGCGGCTCGGACTTCGAAGCGATTACAACCGCCTTCGCGGCCGCCTTCAACGACATCTGGTCCACGGTGAAAAGCTGGTTTGGTTACGGCCCGTCGATGCTTGACGGTCTGATCGCCTTCTTCTGGGACGTGTTCCTGCCCTACCTGATCGGCGGAATGGTACCAGGATTGATATCGGGCATCATTTTCTATGCATTGCTCGGGCCCCTGGTTGCCGCATATCAGGAGCGACGGCGGAAAAAGATCCAGCGCGCCCAAGCTGAGCAAAGGGCGCTGGCCGATCAGGAAGCCGACGCGTACCGTGAACAGGATGGGGTTTGAGGGTTAGATCATGACCGAGCAATCGACCAAGCCCGCTGGGCATCTGCGCCTGGGTGTGAATATTGACCACGTGGCTACGATCCGGAATGCCCGTGGGGGGGCTGTTCCGGACCCCGTGCGCGCGGCCAAGATGGCGGAGGAAGCCGGGGCTGACGGTATCACCGCGCACCTGCGCGAAGACCGGCGCCACATTACCGACGACGACATCGAGCGCCTGATGGCAGCACTGACCCTGCCGCTGAACTTTGAGATGGCGGCGACCCCCGAAATGCAGGCGATCGCACTTCGCCATAAGCCGCACGCGGTCTGTATCGTCCCGGAAAAGCGGGAAGAGCGCACCACCGAAGGCGGGCTGGAAGTGGCGCGAGAGGAAAACCGCCTGGCCCACTATATCGCGCCTCTGCGCGAGGCCGGGTGCCGTGTCTCGATCTTCATCGCAGCCGACCGGCGCCAGATCGAAGCGGCCGCCCGGATCGGCGCCCCCGTGATCGAATTGCACACCGGCGCGTATTGCGATGCGCATGCCGAGGGTAACTACGCCGAGCGTGACGCCGAATTGCAGCGTCTGCGTGAGATGGCGGCGTTCGGTAACTCGTTGGGGCTCGAGGTTCATGCTGGCCACGGGCTGACCTACGAAACGGTTAAGCCCGTCGCGGCCTTCCCCGAGCTGATCGAGTTGAACATCGGGCATTTCCTGATCGGCGAGTCGATCTTTGTCGGCATGCCAGACGCCATTGGACGGATGCGCTCGCTGATGGATGACGCGCGCGAAGAAGCCTTCGGTAAGGGCGCTGCATGACAGGGCTCGAGGGTTTCGTTGCGATTGGCGTCGCCTTCTTTCTGGTGGCCGTCGCACCCGGCCCCGCTAACCTGGCCAACGCTGTCGTCGCCATGCGCAGCGGACGGTCGGCCAGCTTTATCTTCTCGCTGGGCCTGACATGCGGCATCGGCGTCTGGGGTGCGGTTGCCGTCACGGGGATGGGCGCACTCCTCCAAAGCTCGGTCTACGTGCTGACGGTCCTCAAGGTCCTTGGTGGTCTCTACCTGTTGTGGCTTGCCTGGCAGTCCGTGCGCAGCGCCACAGCCCAAGGTGGGTCTGATAGTGTCAAGGACGCGGCCCAAGGACGGTGGTTCATCCGCGGAATTGTTTTGAATCTGTCCAATCCCAAGACGGTTGTGGCCTGGATGGCGGCGCTGGCTGTTGGTTTGGACCCCAATTCGACCGTTTGGTCGCTGGCGATCGGCTACGCCGTCTGCATGGCGGTCACGCTGGCTGTGAACCTTAGTTACATGACGGTTTTCTCGCTGGCGGGCATGATGGGATTGTACCGTCGCATCCGGCGCGGCATCGATGCCGCCATGGCAGGTCTTTACGCTGTAGCTGGATTGGCCCTGCTTCGGTCGGCGCTGCACCGGTGACCTTCGGGATCGGTGCTAATCCGGCGCTTAGCACGCATTTTTTGCGCCCGCTGCGCTGGGCTTTCCGGCGTGTGATCCGGTGCTTTTCGTCCGGGGCAGGTGCAGCAAAAGCCCTGCGCTGTTGCCTGACAGGGCTAATCCTCCTGGCCCCCACTGCGGCACATGCCACCGTCGTGATGGACTGCGGCAGTCTCGTCTCCGCCGATGCCCTGATCGAGCCTTGGGAGGAAACGACCCGCACCTTTGGGCGGGGCTCGATCCGGGTCGCTGTCGTGGATCTGGGTGAGCCCGCCTGCTGCCCGCAGCATTTCATCGTCCTGTTACCGGCCAACATGTACGGCGGGCGTATCTGCGCGCTGGTGGCACGTAATGCGCTGGTGCCTAATGGCTGGACCCATGTGGGCCTGCACGAAGCCGTCAGCGACCGGCCTGAAGGCGGCGGCCTGCGCATCACGGTCCCTGTCTATGGCTATGATCCCAGAACCGGCACGGCCGACCCCGATAGCCGGCGGGACATCAGCGTCTTGGTGCGCCAAGCTGCGGGCACCGTTGATCTGGTCGCCAGCGACTGATCCATCCGGGTGGTCATGTTCCCGGGCGGCGCATCGCCGCTTCCTGTAGCAATTGTTACAGACATGCCGATCAACTGCGCTAGCGTGACAACTCAGTAAGGGTGGTGCACCCTGGCGGGACACAGGCAGCAGGGAGCGACAGATGGCCGACGAGAAAGACGAAAAGAAGGCTGAGATTTCCGATGAGGAGCTGGATAAAGTCGAAGGTGGCTTTGCTCACATGAGCTCCTTCAAGTCGACGACCGCGGGTATGGCTGACATGAAGATCGGCGGCATCACTGTGGCTGACGTGAAGCCCGATGGGTTCGACACCGAGGGGAAGACAGCTTCACGCCCCGCCGATACAGCGCATGGTAGCCGCCTGACCGGCATTCGCGGGGCCATCGACGGCGACGTTCAGTTCAAGACAACCTCTGGCAAGCACTTCAACAAGGGTTGAGATCGCAGCCGCCGCCGGTCCCGGGATTGAACCCTGAGGATCGGCATTGGGTCGCGAATTGCGGCATGCATCGACGGTCTCTGCACGCCGCCCATTTCCAGCCCGTCACATCAATCAGTGCGCCACGACGGGCGGTGTGTTACTCCCTAAGGCGCGAAAGCGGAGAACTGACATGATCGACGAACCAAAATCCACGCCAGCGGACCTGGACGACGACGCACTTGACGATGCTCAGGGGGGCTTCGGGGGCTTCGCCATGAGACCTACGAGCTTCACCAAAAACATTGCGAACGCCGCACAAAATGCTGTGACCAGGGCGACCAATGCCGCCGCGGGTGCCGCCGCGTCCGGGACGTCGTCAACCAGTGTCAACGCCAGCGGATCGACGTCTGGCACCACCACTTCATCCGGCGTCAATGCGTCGGCTGAAAATCCGAATGGGGTGGTCGCCACGGGCGCCAACCCTAACGCAAGAGCTGCGCCGTAAAGTCGGACTGCCATCCACGGGCCGACAGCATTACGCGTTGAGTTTGCTCAGCGGCCTTCCTACCCTCCCGCCCGGGAGGTCGCGGAAATGATCATCGGCATCGGCACGGATCTGGCCAATATCGATCGGATCACCGGCACGCTGGATCGGTTTGGCGACCGGTTCATCCGCCGCTGCTTCACCGAACGCGAACAGGCCAAAGCAGCCCGGCGCCAGGGCAACAAGGGCGCTTGGGCTGGCACCTTTGCCAAGCGTTGGGCGGCAAAGGAGGCGTGCTCGAAGGCGCTGGGCACCGGGTTGCGCATGGGGGTGGCTTGGCGCGAGATGGAGGTTGTGAACCTGCCGTCGGGCCAGCCGACAATGGAATTGCACAACGGTGCGGCGGAGCGGTTGCGTAAACTGACGCCCCCCGGCACGCAGGCGCGCATTCATCTGACCATGACCGACGACCACCCCTGGGCGCAGGCTTTCGTGGTGATCGAGGCGCTGCCTGTGGACACACCCTACGTCCAGTCGGTTCGGTAGACTCTGGGAAAGCCCACCGGTCGCTTGCCTTGACAGCCCGGGGCCGCACCGTCACATGTCCCGAAATCATCGCTACGCAGGATCCGTCCAATGGCGCGCGCGAACGCGAACACGAAGAAAAAAGAAGGGACCTGGGAGACGGTGAAGACCATCTTCTGGGCTTTGGTCATTGCGCTGGCTTTCAGGTCGGCGCTGTACCAGCCGTTTTCGATCCCGTCCGGGTCCATGAAGCCCACGCTGTTGGTGGGTGATTATCTGTTCGTATCGAAGTTTGCTTATGGCTATTCGAAGTATTCGCTGCCGTTTGCGCCGGATCTGTTCGATGGGCGAGTCTGGTCCACGATGCCCGAGCGGGGTGACGTGGTCGTATTCAAGCACCCGCAACGCGATCAGTGTTCGGAAGGTCCGGTGGCGTTCTTCGGGCGCATCTTCTCTAATGTAGGCGCGGGTCTTGGTCTGACGCGGCCGGTGCGCGATCCGGGCGATTGCATCGACTACATCAAACGCGCCATCGGCCTGCCGGGCGACGAGATCCAGTTCATCGAGGGCATCCTGCACATCAATGGCCAGCGCGTCGGCATGGATCCGGCCCCGCCGTTCATCGAGCCGAAGTCCCTGAATGGCGAGTTTCGCCGGACCCAGCGTTGCCTGAACGAGCCGGTGCCTCAAGGTGGCGACTGTGAGTTTGAACAGTGGACCGAGGAATTGCCCGGCGGCAAGCGCCACGCGATCCTGAATCTGGTGATGAGTCCCAGGGACAACTCTCGGGTCTACACGGTGCCAGACGGTCATCTGATGTTCATCGGCGACAATCGCGACAACTCTCAGGACAGCCGCTTCCCACAGGTTGGCATGGTCCCGATGGAAAACCTGATCGGCCGGGCCGAGGTTATTGGTTTCTCATCCGGAGGGGCGTTCTGGGAATTGTGGAAGTGGCGGGGTGACCGCTTCTTCAAGTCGATCGAATAGCGGGGCTATGGCGATCCTGAATCGGCTCGGTGCTGGCATCTTGATTGGGCTTGTCCTGTTGGCTGCGGCGCAGATTTTGCTGTTCCCGCAGATGGGATATGTCCCAATCACTGGCCTCAAATCCGAAGCTTGGCGACTTTACTCAGGTGTGGCCGACCCGTTGGGGCCGCTTCGGCGCTTCCTGCAGCCGGTCAGCCCATGAAACGGACGGATGCGAATGCGGCGGCGCGCGCACTGGGCCATGACTTCAAAGACCCGTCGTTGCTGGAACGTGCGCTGACCCACCCATCTGCGGCCAGTGCAGCCCGGCCAGATAACCAGCGACTGGAGTTTCTGGGCGATCGCGTCCTGGGCCTGAGCGTGGCCGAAGCGCTGATGGAGGCGTTTCCCTCATTGCCCGAAGGCGAGCTTGCCCCCCGCTTCAACAGCTTGGTACGTCGCGAGACACTTGCCGAGATCGCGGCAGAAATTGGTCTGGGCGATCATCTGCGCCTTGGCCGGTCCGAGAACATCTCTGGCGGGCGGCGCAAGGCTGCTATCCTTGCCGATGCGTTGGAGGCTGTGATCGCCGCTATCTACCTGGACAGTGGCTTTGATGCGGCGCGCGCCTTTGTTGTGCGCCATTGGCAACGGCGGATCACGGCCGCACAGGCCAATCCGCTGGATGCTAAAACCCGCCTGCAGGAATGGGCCCAGGGTCAGGGGATGGCGCCGCCAGCCTATGATTTGCTCAGCCGGGCGGGTCCTGACCATGCGCCGATCTTTACCGTGAAGGCGACGTTGGATACGGGCATCCAGGCCACGGGTCAGGCCAGGTCCAAGAAGCTGGCGGAACAGGCGGCAGCCAGCCAGTTGTTGCAAGAGGTCATCCATGACTGACGTCAGAAACAGGACCACCTGATGAGCCGTTGCGGATTTGTGGCCCTGATCGGCGAGCCGAACGCCGGCAAGTCGACCCTGCTGAACCGCATGGTCGGTGCGAAGGTGTCGATCGTCACGCACAAGGTGCAGACGACACGCGCCCGGATCCGCGGTATCGCCCTCGAGGGTGACAGCCAGCTTGTGTTTGTCGACACGCCGGGATTATTCCAGCCGCGCCGCCGGCTGGATCGCGCCATGGTGGCCTCCGCCTGGGCAGGGGCGGAGGATGCCGACATCACCGTGCTGCTGATCGAGGCGCATCGCGGTGTCACCGACGGCGTGCGGCGCATTCTGGAGGCGATGGCCGAGCACACCGCTGACCGGCCCGTGGCACTGGCTATTAATAAGATCGACAAGATCAAGCGGCCCGCTCTGCTGGCCCTGGTCCAACAGGTTTCGGCTCTGCGCGAATTCGACCAGGTTTTTTTAATCTCGGCAGAAAATGGTGACGGGGTCGCTGACCTACGGGCCTGGCTGGCCGCTGGCGTTCCCGAAGGTCCCTGGCACTATCCCGAGGATCAGATCGCGGACGCGCCGATGCGCCAGATCGCGGCTGAGATCACCCGCGAGAAGCTGACGCTACGCCTGCACCAGGAGTTGCCCTATCAGTTGACGGTCGAGACCGAAGCCTGGGAGGAGCGCAAGGATGGCTCTGCCCGCATCGAGCAGATTGTCTATGTGGCCAGGGACGGTCACAAAGGGATTGTGTTGGGCAAACGGGGAGAGACGATCAAAGCAATCGGCGCCGATGCCCGCCGCGATATTGCAGAATTACTGGAACGGCCGGTCCACCTGTTTCTGACCGTCAAAGCACGGCCGAATTGGCAGGAAGAACCCGAACGGTATCGTGAGATGGGCCTCGACTTTTCGGATGGCACCACATGAGCGGTGGTCTGACGACTGATTTTTGGGTGGCTGCCTACATGGCGCGTCTGGAGCAAGCAGGGATCTATGCCCATCTCGCCCGGCGAGGCGAACGCTCGGCCGGTGCGGTCGCCGTCAAATGTGCCACTATGGATGGACGTGTGACCATCTACACGCGCAGCTACGATGCTGATGGTCAGCGAATCTGGGCCGTACACTTGGACAGCGTCGCCGAATCGGAAGCCGAGGCTTCGCTGGAGCGCCAGATCACCTTCGACCGAGACCTGTGGATTGTCGAAATTGAAGATCCACGTGGCCGCCATCTGCTGGAAGAAGAGGGATTGGGATAAAAAATCCCCCCAGACTCACGATTAATCTCCTGTTCACCAGCTTTGTTGAGGCCGTTTTATAAAGTGAATGAGATCTTCACTGCGCAGTGAGGCGTGCGGAATGGGGGTTCCGGGTGGATTTTTCTGATGATGCAATCCTTTTGACGGTGGCTCAGGCGGGCAAACGCTCGCTGGTCATGGAAGTGTTGACCGCTAACCATGGTCGCATGCGATGCGTCTCGCACTTGCAGGATGGCGAAAAGCCCACCCTGCTGCCGGGATCGTTTCTGACCTTTCAGTGCGAAGCCGACGATTTGTCAAAGCCACCGGTCATTCATCTGGAAAAGATCCTCGGCGGTTTGATCGCGACCTCTGCCGCGGATGTGGGCTTGTGTGCGCTGATGACCGCGAAGGATCTGATGTCGGCCCTTGTTCCCGCCCATCAGCCGGCGCCAGAGTTGTACGAGGCGATGGCTGCATTGATGGCATCGCTGGTGCACGAGGACGGGCGCTGGCCCTTCCATTACGCCGCCTGGGAGTTCGCCTTGTTAGAGGAGATGAACTGTCTGCAGGGTCTAGCACGGTGCATGACCGCCTTCCGGCACGGGGACACGATCTATGTCTCCCCACGCACTGGCGCGATAGTGACCCGGGAAGAGGGCGGTGCTTTCCTGGACAAGCTGATCCCATTGCCCGGGTTCTTGTTGGGGGGCAAATCGGCATCCTTGCCGGCGGTGCGCCAGGGTTTCGAGCTGACGCGGACCTTATTGGAGCGTTTCGCATTGGCGGATAGCGACGCCGAGATCCCGCGGACGCGTGGTACGTTGGAGCGTGCGCTTAAGCGGCTGAACACTCTGCCGCCGCCGCAGGCAAACAACGAACCGATGGAGGATGCGGAATCGCGGGCGCGCCGGATAGAAGCGATGCGACCCCTGATGGTTGCTGCGGCAGCGGGTCAACGCTGAGCCTTCCAGGTCTACCTATCATCCGGCTATGCAAGGGCGCGCCCCAGCTCGCAGTTGTCGAATCATCGTAATCACTTAAACACTCGGGGCGTCCAGAAGGGGCGCCCGGCGTCTTAATAACGCCTGGCGGAGAGTGGAAGATGGAGTGGCGCGACGAGGGTGTTCTGCTGTGGGTCCGTCTCCACGGCGAATCCAACGTCATTTTGGAAGCACTGACAGCCCGGCATGGACGACATGCGGGGCTGGTACGAGGTGGTGCCTCGAAGTCAGTTGCCGCGATCCTACAGCCTGGTGCGCATCTGGCGTTGGAGTGGAAGGCGCGACTGCCTGAACATCTGGGCAATTTCAAAGTCGACCTAATGAAGTCGCGATCAGCCACCATCATGGCCGATCGTGAGGCGCTTTCAGCACTGAACAGCGTCAGCACCATGGTCGTCCAGTTCCTGCCGGAACGTGAGCCAAACGACGAGGTCTACGAGGCAACCGTCGATCTTGTGGATCATCTCGGCGACGGCAATCCAGCCTGGCCCGTACGCTATGCCTTGTGGGAACTGGAGCTGCTGGAAGCGTTAGGATTTGGTTTAGACCTGACCTCATGCGCTTCGACCGGGATGACCGAGGAGCTTGTCTACGTTTCGCCGAGATCAGGCCGGGCTGTGTGTCGGGCAGCCGGCGGCCCGTTTGCAGACCGGATGCTGCCACTGCCAGAGTTTTTGATCGGCCAGGGCAAGCCCAGCATGGGCGATGTGCGCGAAGCGCTGCGGATGACGGGGTACTTTCTGCAAAACTGGGTTTGCCCCAGTTACGACATGCAGGCGCTGCCCGAGCCGCGCGAACGGCTGATCCGCTTGCTTCAAAAGGCCGAGCTTTTGGACGAGGCCGTGGACCCCCAGCGGGACGCTCATATCCGCCGCCGCCCGCCAGCGTGATGACGGGGTGACAGGATGCTTTCCCCTGGCCTCGGACAGGCGGAAGCGTTAGGCCAAAAGCCCAGCCTAGAGCGATACGGAGACTTGGCTATCATGTTCGGCGCACTGGCAAGGCGCATTCTGGGCGAAGATCAGGCCCGTCTGCTCTACCGGTTGTTGATCGAAAGCGCCTGGCCGCATCGCTGGCGCTATGCCGTGGCAATTGCCCTGATGATCATTGTTTCGGCCATGTTCGCGGCCGTCGCCCTTTTGATGAAGGATGTTTTCAACGAGGTCTTCATCGCGCAGGACCCCGGTGCGTTAACGTGGTTGGCCGGGGTTGTCCTGGTTATCTTCACGGTGCGTGGTCTGGCGATGTACGGCCAAAATGTGATCCTTGCCCGCGTTGGAAATCGGATTGTCGCTGATCTTCAAGCGCGTCTTTACGACCACATCCTGCGCCAGGGTCTAAGCTTTCACGAGGCCAATCGCTCGGGCGATCTAGCGGTGCGTATCTCGCAGAACTGCAATGCCGCGCGAATGGCCATCAACATGCTGGCAACCCGGCTGGGCGTCGATCTGACGACGGTGATCGGCATGATTGCTGTGATGTTTTGGAACGATGTGACTATGAGCCTGATCGCGCTGCTTGGTCTGCCCATTGTCTTTGGCGGTGTCGCGGCGCTGGTGCGCCGTGTCCGCAAGCAGGCCCGGGAAGAGGTCGAGATGACGGGCCGCATCCTGACTGTACTGAACGAAACGGTGGTTGGGGCGCGGATTGTAAAGGCCTTCAATCTCGAGCGTACAATGCGCGCGCGGGCGGCCGGTGCGATCCATGGCGTGCGCGAACGGGCCGACAGCATCGCGACCCTTCAGGCGGTCACAAATCCGCTGATGGAGGTGACCGCGGGCCTGGGTGCTGCGGCGGTACTGCTCTATGCTGGCTGGCGGATCATCGACGGCACTATGGAGGTGGGCACCTTCATCTCCTTCCTGTTTGCCCTGATAGCGCTCGGCGATCCCGCACGCCGTGTCGCACAGATTATGGTGGTGCTTCGCCAGATGACCGCGTCGGTCGAGTTTATCTACGAGGTGTTGGACAACGATCGCGCGCCACGCGAGGCCGCAGGCGCCCCTGGTTTGGCGGTCAGTGGGGGGGAACTTCGCTTCGACGGTGTTCAGTTCGCTTATGGTGATGTGCCGGCGTTGAATGGGCTTAGCTTTACCGCCCATGGCGGGCAGGTGACCGCCTTGGTGGGGCCTTCGGGTGCTGGAAAATCGACCGTCCTCAGCCTGATCGAGCGGTTCTATGATCCGACCGGTGGTGGCGTTCTGATCGACGGCCAAGAGATCCGCGAGGTCAGCCTGGAAAGCCTACGCGCCCAGATCGGCTTGGTCACGCAAGAGACGTTCCTGTTCGACGATACGGTCGCGCGCAACATTGCCTTTGGTCGGCCCGAGGCGACGCAGGAGCAGATTGAGGCTGCCGCCCGGGCAGCGAACGCTCACGAGTTCATTGCCGAGATGCCGGACGGCTATGATACTTACGTGGGCGAGGGAGGGGGCAACCTCTCCGGCGGCCAACGCCAGCGGATCGCCATTGCACGCGCCATGTTGCGGGACGCCCCCATTCTATTGCTGGACGAAGCGACGTCCGCCCTGGATGCGGAGTCCGAGGCGCACGTGCAGGAGGCACTGGAGCGTCTGATGGCGGGCCGAACCACGATTGTTATCGCCCACAGACTTGCCACGATCCGAAAGGCCGACCAAATAGCGGTGATAGATAAAGGGCGTCTGGTCGAGCACGGCAGCCATGCTATGCTGATTAAGGCTGATGGGTTATACGCACGGCTGGCACGGCTGCAGTTCGGCGTGGAGGGTGAGCAGGCATGACGGTCAAATCGCCACTCAAGATGTATCTCGCCGATCCCCGCGGCTTCTGCGCCGGGGTGGTGCGGGCTATCGACATCGTCGAACACGCGATCCAGAAGTGGGGTGCGCCGGTCTATGTTCGCCACGAAATTGTGCACAACAAGTACGTCGTGGACGAGCTGCGCTCGAAGGGTGCCGTCTTTGTCGAGGAGCTCGACGAGTGCCCGACGGATCGCCCGGTAGTCTTCTCGGCCCATGGCGTGCCCAAGGCCGTCCCGGCGGAGGCCGCGCGGCGCGAGATGCTGTACGTTGACGCGACCTGTCCGTTGGTCTCGAAAGTGCACATCGAAGCGGAGCGTCATCACAAAAAAGGCCTACAGATCGTCATGATCGGTCACGAGGGCCATCCGGAAACGATTGGCACCATGGGCCAGCTGCCCGACGGCGAGGTGATCCTGGTCGAGACGCCCGAGGATGTGGCCACCATAGCGCCGCGCGACCCTGAGCAGTTGGCCTTTATTACCCAAACGACGCTGTCAGTGGATGACACAGCCGAGGTGGTGTTGGCGTTGCAAGCGCGTTTTCCGGCCATCGTAGGGCCGCATAAGGAAGATATCTGCTACGCGACGACGAACCGCCAGGCCGCCGTCAAGGAGATGGCGCCCAAGATCCAGGCGCTGCTGGTCGTAGGTGCGCCGAACTCAAGCAACTCTAAGCGGTTGGTCGAAGTCGGCAAAGCCGCGGGCTGTTCCTATGCCATGCTGGTGCAAAACGCCGGTGATATCGATTGGCGGGCCATCGAAGGGGTCACGTCGGTCGGTCTAACCGCCGGGGCCTCGGCCCCCGAAGTGCTTATCAATGGGGTGATCGATGCGTTCCGCGAGCGCTACGACATCTCGATCGAGCGGATCGTGACCGCCGAGGAGAACGTGACCTTCAAGATGCCGCGTATCATGCGCGAAAAGGTAGCCTGATCGTATGGCAGGTACAGGTCAGGGCGACGACCAGACCTTGGCTGTCTACACCCGTGACGCCGCCGCCTATGCAGACTGCGCCGCACAGGAGTTGGCACGCCCCTGGCTCGCCCGCTTTGCCAGCATGGTGACGCCCGGCGGCCGGGTCCTGGACTTTGGCTGCGGACCTGGCTGGGCCGCCGATTATCTGAATGCGCAGGGTTTCCGGGTCGAGTGTTTCGACGGCTCCGAAGGATTGGCTGCCGAGGCGAAGCGGCGCTACGGCCTGGACGTCAAGGTTGGACGCTTTGACGAGTTCGCCGCGCCGCTGGCGCATTTCGACGGGATATGGTGCTCTTTTGCGCTGCTGCATGACACGCGAGAGGCGTTACCAGCTCATCTGACCAGGTTGGCTGCGGCCCTGGCGCCAGGGGGCGCATTCTATCTGGGCCTCAAGGAGGGCACGGGCGCGGAGCGCGACAGTCTGGGGCGGCTTTACACCTATTTTGGCCAGGAAGAGGTCAGTCAGCTGATCGAAGGTACCGGGTTTTCCAAACCAGAGATCGAGACGGAGCTGTCCAAAGGTTTCTCGGGCGAGCCCTGCACCGCCATGCACTTCTTTGCACGACGTGCCTGAGCTTTTCGCTTTCACGGACGGTGGCTGCTCCGGCAATCCGGGGCCGGGAGGTTGGGGCGCAATCCTACAGGCCCGCCAGGGCGGCGACGTTGTCAAGGAACGCGAGCTCTCCGGCGGCGCAGACCAAACAACCAATAACCGCATGGAGTTGATGGCGGCAATCTCGGCGTTGGTGGCTTTGGAGAAGCCATCAACGATTACGGTTGTCACGGACTCAACCTATGTCCGCGACGGCATCACCAAGTGGATCCACGGCTGGAAGCGTAACGGTTGGAAAACCGCTGCCAAGGCCGACGTTAAGAACGCCGATCTGTGGCAGGAACTGGATGCCCAGACCAAACGGCACCGCGTTACCTGGGACTGGGTCAAGGGCCACGCCGGGCACGAAGAAAACGAGCGCGCAGATGCCCTGGCCACGGCCGAGATCAAGACCCGGAAGGCAGCCTTGAAGGCCGCGGCCGAAGATAGCTGATCCTGCCGATCGTCTACGCGCAGGCGTCGTATAACTCACGTGCTGCGGCGACTGTCAGCTCGACAGGATTCCCGCCAGCGGTGGGGTCGACCACCGCCATTTCAGCCAACTCGTCGAAGCGGTCGCTCGGCACTCCCAGGGCGCTGAGCGTAGGTGGAATGTGCAGCGCCTGCCTCAGCTCTTGGACGCGAGCTGCAAACCCATCAAAGCCGCCGCTGATGCCCAAATAGGCAGCCGCCGCGGCAAGTTTGTCCTCGACCGCCGTTAGATTGAACTCCAGTACGATGGGCATGACGGTCGCGTTCGTTGTGCCGTGGTGGGTGTTGTAGACGGCGCCCACCGGATGACTGAGCGCGTGGATTGCCCCCAAGCCTTTTTGGAACGCAACGGCGCCCATCGCGGCTGCCGACATCATGTGGCCGCGCGCGGTCAGATCGCCGGGCTCGGCATAAGCACGCTCTAGGTTTTCGTGGACCAGGCGCATCCCCTCCAGCGCGATGCCCGCGCTCATCGGATGGTAGCTGGGCGCGCAGTACGCCTCCAGGCAGTGGGCGAAGGCATCCATGCCGGTGCCGGCCGTGATGGCGGGCGGCATCCCCACTGTCAGTTCCGGATCGGCGATGACGGTTTGGGGCAGCATCAGAGGGTGAAAAATCACCTTTTTGACGTGCTCGGCGGAGTTGGTGACGACGCCTGCGCGCCCAACCTCGGACCCTGTGCCAGCCGTGGTGGGCACCGCGATGATCGGGGCGATGGCAGCGCTGTTGGCCCGGGTCCACCAATCGCCGATATCCTCGAAATCCCAGACGGGCCGGGTCTGCCCGGCCTGAAAGGCGATCAGCTTACCAAGATCCAGCGCCGAACCGCCACCGAAGGCCACGACCCCGTCATGTCCACCTTCGCGGAAGGCTTTGATGCCTGCCTCTAGGTTTAAATCGGTTGGGTTGGGGTCAACCTCGGTGAAAAGGGCAGCGGGACGACCAGCGGCTTCTAGGATTCTCTGGGTCTGAGCGGTGATCTCCAGACGCGCCAGGCCACGGTCGGTGACCAACAAGGGGCGTGCAATATTGGCGGCCGCGCAGGCCTCAGCCAGCTCTGCGATTCGCCCCGCGCCGAAACGCACCGCGGTCGGATAAGACCATGTCGCCATCATTTGCCTTAATTCCTCTACTTTTCGTTGTTTTTTGTAGGTTGAGATCACGCAACCCGCCTTAAAGCGTTACCGTGATGCGCGTCGACTTTGAAAGCACCCGCTGATACTGTTACGCCAGAACAACGCAATTTACAGGCCAATTAAGCGAGGGTGGTGGAAGGTGCGCTGTCGGGGTCCCGGCAAGGGCATTTGCCCGTGAACATCCCAAAGCCTGATACGGGCTTCTGGGGCCTCGTCGGTATTGGCGAGGACCGCTTGGGTGCGCTTGGCGTGCAGCTAGGCGCCGATCTGGTCGTTGCCCTCAGCTATCTGTCCCTGCTGCTCACGATCGTATTTTTGAACCGTCAGAAGCACATCGCCATCTATCTGCCGAAACAAACCGGATGGATTCTCTTCGCGGCGGTCTTGCTTGTGACGATCGCGACCTCGTTTGGGGTCATGACGATGCGCGCCGACGCGGTGCTGCTGGTCTACAAGCTGTTTGTCGCCGTATTGATGATCATGGTTGTCGCGGGCGTGCTGCGTTTGCTGCCGCGCGACATTGATCCGGTTCAGAAGGCCCGACTGGCCCGTGAAAACCAGTTTTTGCGCCTGGCAGAGCGTCAGCAGCGCGAGGCCGTGATCCAACTGCGCCAACTAGAGGCCGACATTGACGGCCGCGTGGCAGAGCGCACCAAAACGCTGCTGGCCGAGAAACTGGCGTTGGAAAAAGAGATCGTCGAGCGCCGCCTGATCGAGGAAAGATCGGTGGAGTCGAAGCGTCGGTTGGAAGAACTGATCCTGCGCACCAATACAGCGATGGCTGTCCTTAGCTTTGATGGCGTGGTGCTGGAAGGCAATCGGGCGCTTGCGCAGTTCCTGGGCCGGGGCGCCGAGGATGAGATCGTCGGTCGACATCTGGGCAGGTTGCTGGGTCTGAAGGACGACACGGAGGTACGGCACTTCCTGAGCGAAGCCCAGTCTCAGGGTACCTACACCGCTGAGATTGAGGCGACCCCGCCTGACCGGGGCAAAGTCGCCTTAGAAGCAAGTGGCGTCATGAGCGTTATCGACGGACGCAGCTGTATCACCGCGCTGATCCGCGACGTTACGGAACGCCGCGCAGCTGCACTGGAACTGATGGAAAGCCGCGAAGCCATGTCAGCGGCACTGGACGTGACACGCAAGGCTAATGCGGTGCGGTCAGATTTCCTGGCCAAGATGAACCATGAACTTCGAACACCTTTGAATGGTATTATCGGCCTGTCTGAAATCATCCGGCACAAAGCCAGCGGGAAGACCATGGCAGCGGCAGAAGCACGCAAGCTTGCCAGTAACATTCACCAATCGGGTCGACATCTTCTGAGCGTGGTTGACGACCTTTTGGATCTGTCCAGCTTGGACGCCGGTACGCGCAAGCTTAGCCCGGTTTCCGTCAGCGTCCGCGCCGAGATCGAGGCTGCCCTGGCCACCATGGGCACCATCGCAGAAAAAAAGCGGATCACCCTGGAAAACCGGTGCGAGCCAAGTCTGTATTGGGTTGTCGATCAGCGGGCCTTCAAACAGGTGCTGATCAATCTTGTAAACAACGCTGTAAAGTTCTCGCCCCCAGGTAAAATGGTCTGGGTCGAGGTCGTTAGTTCCGAAGACGCCCTGACGTTGCGGGTCTGCGACCAGGGGCCCGGCATCTCGGATCAGGACCGCGAGCGGATACTGGAGCCGTTTGGCCGGGGTAGTTACGCGCTCAACAACAAAGTCGATGGTGTCGGCCTGGGTCTGGCTATCGTCTCTGAATTGATGAAGCTGCAGGGTGGGCGCATCGAAATTGACAGCACCCCAGGGAACGGTGCGACGTTTGCCGCCGTCTTTCCAAAGGGGGCTTACATGGATCTTGCGGACAACGTCGCGTCCGATCGGTCAGTGCCCGACACGCCAGAGGCTTGAACGGAACGCGTATCATCTGAGCGTTTGCAGATCCTTTTGGAAAAACACGCGGTCCAACCCATGCTGTGTTTCTCGTTTTGTTTGGCGATAGCCGAGCGCGGGATAAAGCACCCGATTACGCGTCATCTTTGCGTGGGTGTATAGCACGATGGCCGGGGCGCCCGCGGCCCGCGCCAGATCTTCGGCATGGACGATTAGGGTGCGACCCAGGCCCGTTCCCTGGGCCTCTGGAGCGACAGCGACATTCTCAAGCATCCAGTCATCCTCGCGCGGGTAGGCGACGACGTAGCCCAAGGCCGGCCTGCCACTGACCCAGCAGCGTCCAGCAGCGATGTCTGCGGGAAAGTCTTGCAGCATGCGCGGGGGCTCCCGACCGATATCAGCGACGTATGGCGCATAAGCCGATCGAGCGATTTGGCTTAGGCGCTCTGCGTCATTTGGTTGGGCTGGGCGAATGCTGTGCATCCTTCAAGGATCGCCCGTCGCGGAGGCGGGTGCAACCGGGCGTCGTCAGCTTTTTGTCGCTTCAAAAGCAGCGATCAATAAGGCGCGTTTCCCCCAGCCGCAGTAGCGCGGAATTGCCTGACTTATGGCATACGCCCTTCTTTCCCACCTGCTAGCAGCCGTTTGCGTCGAAAGACGTCGGTTTCGGGCTGGACACGCGTGAAAATTCGCGCGATTTTTTCACGTGAACGAGAGGCGAATCGCGGCTAGCACCCGTCGGACCGACCTGGGAGGCAACTTGGAAGCAGGCGTAGCGATAGCTGAGCGGCCTTCAGCCGAACGGGCTACCGGGGTTGGCGGCGATGTGCGCGCCGTGCGAAAGGCGCGCGGTCTAACGCTGCAGGCGTTGGCGGATCAGGTTGGGCGCTCGGTTGGCTGGCTTTCTCAAGTCGAACGCGGCGTGACCGAACCCACCATCGCTGATCTGCGGCGCTTGGCCGAAGCGCTAGGTCAGCCGATGTCGTTGTTCTTCGGTGCACCTGAAGCGCCAGTTGCCGAGCGGGGCCATGTGGTCCGTGCCGGAGCCGGCCGGGCGCTGGGCACCGGGGACGGCCTTGCTGAACTGCTGATGTCGCCGGATCTGGGCGGCGCGTTCGAAATGGTGCGCTCGGTCTTTGCCCCCGGCGCCCAGCTGTCCGAGGTCGCGCAACGCCCGACCGAGGAAGCAGGGTACATTGTATCTGGCCGATTGGACCTGACAATCGGTCCGCGAACCTTCCGCCTGAACCCCGGCGATGCCTTCCGCTTTGAAGGCGAGCCCTACCGTTGGGCCAATCCTGGCCCTGACCCTTGCGTCGCGATCTGGGTGATCGCGCCCCCCGTTTATTGAGATTTGGAGGCAACCATGGCTGATCTTCCTTCTACGGCCCGCGTGGTCATAATCGGCGGCGGCGCTGTCGGTGCCTCGGCGCTCTACCACCTGGGGCTGGCGGGCTGGAAAGACTGTGTGCTGGTCGAAAAGAACATGCTCACCGCCGGGTCAACCTGGCACGCGGCGGGCAATGTGCCGACGTTCAGTGCCTCTTGGTCGATCATGCATATGCAGCGCTATGGCGCCGAGCTGTATCGTGGGTTGGCCGAGAAGGTCGACTACCCGATGAACTACCATGTCACGGGCTCGATCAGGCTGGCACATTCGAAAGAACGCATGCAAGAGTTCCAGCGCGTCGCTGGCATGGGCCGCTACCAAGGCCTGAATATCGAGCTCTGCTCGACCCAGGATCTGAAGGATCGCTACGAATACATGGAACTGCACGATCTGGAGGGTGGCCTCTACGATCCCTATGACGGTGACATCGATCCGGCGCAGCTGACCCAGGCGCTGGCCAAAGGCGCACGCGATCAAGGTCAGAAAATCGTTCAGAACTGCTCGGTGACGGGCGCCGAGTGGGATGGACGCGAGTGGACCGTCAAGACTGAACTGGGCGACATCCGCTGCGAGTACGTCGTCAATGCGGCTGGCTACCGCGCGCAGGAGGTCGGCCAATGGTTCGGCCGTTTCGTGCCCATGGTCAGCATGTCCCACCAGTACATTCTGTTCGACGAGGTCGACGAACTTAAGGAACGTACCGCCCGCACCGGCGGCAAGCTTCCCCTTCTACGTGACGTCGACTCCAGTTACTACCTGCGCCAGGAGAAGCACGGATTTAACCTGGGCCCCTACGAGCGAAACTGTAAGGCCCATTGGATCACGCCAGAAGATCCGATGCCCGAGGACTTTAGCTTCCAACTGTACCCGGACGACCTGGACCGTCTAGAGTGGTATCTGGAAGACGCCATGGCGCGGGTGCCGCTGATGGCGGAGTCGGGTGTCTACAAAGTGATCAACGGCCCGATCCCCTACCTGCCGGACGGCAACCCGAATATCGGCCCGATGCCGGGCGTGCCAAACGCGTTCGAAGCCTGCGTCTTCACCTTTGGCATCGCCCAGGGCGGCGGCGCCGGCAAGGTGCTAGCCGAGTGGATCACCGAAGGTGGCACTGAATGGGATATGTGGTCCTGCGATCCGCGGCGCTGGACGGGCTGGTGCGACCAGGACTACGCCACCAAGAAAGGCATGGAGATCTATGGCCACGAGTACGCCATGCACTTCCCGCATCACGCCTGGCCGGCGGCGCGCGACAAGCGGCTGAGCCCCGTTCACGAAAAGGTCAAATCGCTGGGGGGCCAGATGGGTCCCTTCAACGGCTGGGAACGTGCGTTGTGGTTCGCCAAAGAGGGCGACGACATTTCCGAAGAAGCGACGCAGACCTGGATGCGCAACGGCCCCTGGGAGGTTCGCGTCAAAGAGGAATGCGAAGCCGTTCGCGACGGTTGTGGCGTGCTGGATCTGCCGGGCTTTGCCCGCTTCAAGATCCGGGGCGACGGCGCAGACGAATGGCTGAGGGGCATGGTGACGGGCGCGCTGCCCAAGATCGGCCGCGTGGGCCTGTTGTACTTCGCCGATGACAAAGGCCGGATCGTCACCGAGATGTCGGTCACCCGCGAGGCAGAGGATCAATTCATTTTGGTCACTGCTGCGGCCGCCGAATGGCACGATCGCGAGTGGCTGGAAAAACACATGCCGGCCGATGCCGCCTTCACCCTGGAGGACTGGACCGAGCGGATGACAACCCTGATCGTCACCGGACCAAAGTCGCGTGAAGTGCTGTCTGGTATCTCGACCGGCGATCTCAGCTTGCCTTGGCTCAGCTTCCAGGAAGCCGAGGTGGCGGGCAAGTGGGCGGCACTGTTGAGGGTCTCGTTTGCAGGCGAGTTGGGCTGGGAAGTTCATGCCGAGACCGCCGATATGCCCGCGATCTATGACGCTGTTTTGGCGGCTGGGGCGACGCCCTTCGGTATGTTTGCCCTAAACAGCCTACGGATCGAAAAGGGCTATCGCGCCTGGAAGGGCGATCTCTCCACGGACTACACGGTGCTGGAAGGCGGGCTGGACAGGTTCGTGAAGCTGGACAAGCCACAGGACTTCCCCGGCAAGCAGGCCATCCTGAACCAGAAGCAACAGGGCGTGAAAAAGCGCTTTGTGCCGATGTTGGTCGACGCCAACGGCATGGATGCGCCCTACATGTCCACGGTTTGGAAGGGCGACGAAGTGGTTGGCGAGACGACCTCTGGCGCCTGGGGCTACCGTGTCGGCGCGTCGATCGCGTTGGGCACAGTGCGCACCGACTGCACCGAACCGGGCACCGAGCTTGAGGTGGAGATTTTTGGCGAGCGCCGCCGGGCGGTAGTGCAGTCCGATCAGCCATTGTGGGATCCAGAGAACGCGCGGCTCAGGGCCTAGGCCGCGCGTGCGCAGCGCGCTGTTTTGGGACTGGCGCCCAGCAGCGCAATGGGGTAGGCCCCGCGGCCCGGCAAGAGGCCGCGGTTAGGGAGTGAAAAGATGGATATCGTTCTTTTGGACGGCGGCATGGGGCAGGAGTTGATCCGCCTGTCCAGCAACCCAGCGCATCCCCAATGGTCAGCCTATGTGATGATGCACGAGCCGCATATCGTCCAGCAGGTGCACGCCGAGTATCTACATGCCGGTGCCAAGGTTTTGACGCTGAACACGTACTCGACGACGCGGCGTCGGTTCCAGAAGTTCGGCGTCGAGGACCAGCTCATCCCCCTGCAGCGTAAGGCCGTAGATCTTGCAAGGGGTGCCATGGAAGAGACGGGGATCGACGCAACCATCGCCGGATGCCTTTCGCCATTGGTGGGGTCTTACCACCCCGAATTGCTGCCGCCGGACAAGGATCTATTGGACGAATACCGCGAGATGGCAGCCCTGCAGGGCCCGCACGTCGACGTCTTCATCTGTGAGACAATGTCCAAGGCGTCCGAAGCGCGCATGGCAGCGATTGCCGGAGCGGAGACGGGCAAGCCTGTCTGGGTCGCCTGGACGCTCAATGAGGAATTGGGCGAGGACGGGCTGCCTCGGCTACGATCTGGCGAAACGGTTGCGGAAGCGATTGCCGCGCTAGAGGGCGTGCCGGTCGAGGCACTGCTGTTCAATTGCTGTCCACCCGAAGTGATGACCGCAGGCATGCCGATCCTGGCCGCCGACGGCCGGCCGTTTGGCGGGCATGCCAATGGGTTCACGCCCATTCCCAAAGGGTTCGTGCTGGGCACCACCGTCGACATGTTGGGCGCGCGTAAGGATCTGGGGCCCGAGGCTTACGCCGATCATGTCATGACCTGGATCGACATGGGTGCCACCATCGTAGGCGGCTGCTGCGAGGTAGGGCCCGCGCATATCGCCGAGATATCAAGCCGACTGCTGGCCCACAGCCACGCGCCGGTGGGTCGCGCTGCCTGATGGACTGGCCGGCGACCATGTCCGGCGTTCAACTGGTCCGCCACGGTGGGCCTGAGACCCTGGTTTGGTCGGATGACATTCCTGTCCGGACGCCTGGACCTTGCGAGGCGCTGATCAAGGTGCTGGCGGCCGGCGTCAACAACACCGACATTAATACCCGAGTTGGCTGGTACGCCAAGGAAGTGACCGGCGCCACGGATGCCTCCGGCGCCGCCGCGGCCGAGGAGGGCGGCTTTGCCGGGGCCCTGAACTTCCCATTGATCCAGGGTGGTGACTTGTGCGGCCGTATGGTGGCACTGGGCGATGGGGATGGCCCAGCGGTGGGCGCCCGGGTGACCGCGGCGCTGAACCAACCGATGCCTGAAGTCGGTGCACGGGTGACCGCACCCAACGTCCAGCCGGGCTCTGTCCCAGGACGGTCGGTCGCTTACCGTGTCATCGGGTCGGACTACGACGGCTGCTTCGCGCAATACTGCACGGTGCCGGTCGATCAGCTCTACGATGTCACCGATGCACCGCTGACCGACGTGGAAATTGCGGCGATGCCCTGTGCCTATGGCACGGCCGAGGGGTTGTTGTCCCGAGCTGCCCTGGCCGAGGGAGAGCGTGCCCTGATCACCGGTGCATCCGGGGGTGTCGGCATGGCGGCTGTGCAATTGGCCAAGATCCGCGGCGCCCATGTGACCGGTGTCTCATCGGCACCAAAGGCGCTGGCAGTGCGGGATGCCGGTGCGGACGAAGTTTTGGATCGTGATGCCGTCCCTACCGCGCAAAGCTATCATGCGGTCATCGACCTTGTGGGTGGGCGTGGCTGGGGCGCACTGGTCGATGCCTTGATTCCGGGTGGGCGTTACGCGGTCTCAGGCGCCATTGCGGGTCCCATTGTGGAGGCGGACCTACGCACGATCTATCTGAACGATCTTTCGATCCTGGGCTCGACCTATCAGCCGCGCGAGGTTTTCTCGCGTTTGGTCGATTTGATGCGCCAGGGCGCGGTTCGGCCGCTGGTTTCGCAGACTTATCCGTTGGCCGCGATCCACCGCGCGCAGGAAGACTTCGCGGCGAAGATCTACCCGGGCAAGCTGGTGCTGATCCCGCCGGGGGTGGCGTAGCAAACGGCGACCAGGGGAGAACGCGATGATCAGTCCGGCAATCCAAAGCTTCGTCAACGACTGGCGCATGGGCCACATTGCGACCGTTGGACCTGCCGGTCCGAACGTCTCACCAAAGGGTACGTTTCAAGCACTAGATGCCGAACGGCTGGCCTTTGCCGAGATCCGCTCCCCCAACACCATGGCCAATCTGGCGCATGATGCGCGGGTCGAGGTGAACATGGTCGATGTTTTCTCACGAAAGGGTGCGCGTTTCCGTGGAGACGCGGCTTTCCACGCCAAGGGATCTGCGGAGGCCGAGGTGTTGGCGCCGCGCTGGATCGAATTGTTCGGCGAGGCGTTGATGGCGCGGTCTAGTGGCTTTGTGATGATCGCGGTCAGCGATGTGAAACCGCTGATCACACCGGCCTACGATGTGGGCGCCCAGGAGCGCGAGTTGCGCCAGGACTATCTGGCCCGCTTCACCGCAATGCAGGATGCATGGCTGGCCGCCCATGACTGAATGGTTGTTCGTATCTTGGCACGTAGGTGAGCGCCTGTGTGTGCCCGCCAAGATGGTGACGAACTACCAACAGGGGCATCCCCAACCATGAGCGCCGGCGTCTTCCACGACTGCTATACCGGCAAACTGGGCTCGCCCCATGCCAGCCCGCGCGCCTTGGTTGCCTGGGGTCTGGCGGCCATGCCCGGCTGGGTGGGCGGTGCCATGTGGCTCAGAAACCGCGTGGTCGCACCTTTCGGTCTGAAAACCGGCGCCGAGGACGGCGTACCAGCCGATCTGATGCAGCGACTGCCCGTACTGTCTGACACCCCGGACGAGTTCGTCACCGGCATGGAAGACCGCCATCTGGATTTCAGCGTTCGGCTGACCAAGACCTCGGGCGGCGGCTTTGAGCTTGCCACCCGCGTGGTCCCTCACAACCTGTTCGGCCGCGTCTATCTACGCGCGGTGACACCCGCTCACAAAATGATCATGCGCCGCATTGCCCGCGGCCTTGCCCAACCGATCAAGGAGGATCCCTGATGTCTTTGCCCGCCAAGGCCCGCGCCGTCATCATCGGGGGTGGCGTTTCCGGCTGTTCGATCGCCTATCACCTGGCCAAATTGGGCTGGGAGGATGTGGTCCTGCTGGAGCGCAAGCAGCTGACCTGTGGCACCACCTGGCATGCGGCCGGTCTGATCGGGCAGTTGCGCCCCAACCAGAATATGACGCGCTTGGCCAAGTATTCGGCCGATCTCTACGTCAAGCTGGAGGAGGAGACCGGCGTGTCAACGGGGATGCGCCAGAACGGCTCGATCACGGTCGCCCTGACCGAAGAGCGGCGCGAGGAGATCCTGCGCCAGGCCAGCCTGGCCCGTGCTTTTGGCGTAGATGTCAACGAGATCTCGGCCGCCGAAGTGAAGGCAATGTACCCGCATCTGACGGTAGATGACGTTGTGGCGGCGGTGCACCTGCCGTTGGACGGCCAGGCCGATCCCGCCAACATTGCCATGGCCCTGGCCAAGGGGGCTGGCCAGCGTGGCGCGAAAATCCACGAAGGCGTAAAGGTCACGGAAATCCACCGCTCCGGCGGGCGCGTGACCGGCGTTTCCTGGGCAACGGATCAGGATCAGGGCCGTATCCAGGCGGATGTTGTCATCAATGCAGGCGGCATGTGGGCGCGCGAGATCGGTCAGATGGCTGGCTGCACCGTGCCGCTGCACGCCTGCGAGCACTTCTACATCGTGACCGAGCCGATCGAGGGACTGACCCAGCTGCCCGTGCTGCGGGTGCCGGACGAGTGCGCCTATTATAAGGAAGACGCGGGCAAAATGATGTTGGGTGCTTTCGAGCCCAAGGCCAAGCCCTGGGGAATGGATGGCATCCCGGAAAGCTTCGAGTTCGACCAATTGCCCGAGGACATCGACCACTTCGAGCCGATCCTGGAGATGGGCGTCGGCCGCATGCCGATGCTGGCGGATGCGGGCATCCACACGTTCTTCAACGGGCCCGAATCCTTCACCCCCGACGACCGCTATTATCTGGGCGAGCACCCGGAACTGCGCGGCATGTGGGTGGCGGCCGGATACAACTCGATCGGTATCGTCTCGTCGGGCGGCGCGGGCTTTGCCCTGGCCCAGTGGATCAATGACGGCGAGGCGCCCTTCGATCTGTGGGATGTCGATATCCGCCGGGCGCAGCCGTTCCAACGCAATCGCGCTTACCTGAAGGAGCGGGTCAGCGAGACGCTGGGATTGCTCTACGCCGATCACTACCCCTACCGGCAGCCGGTGACCTCGCGTGGGGTGCGCCGCTCGCCCTTTCACCAGTTCTGGGCCGAGCGTGGCGCCTGCTTTGGCGAAACGGCAGGGTGGGAGCGGCCCAACTGGTTCGCGTTCACCGGCCAGGCGCCGGAATACGCCTACACCTGGAAGCGGCAGAACTGGTTCGAGAACGCGGCCTTCGAACATCGCGCCATCCGTGAAGGCGTGGGTATCTATGACATGTCTTCGTTTGGGAAGATCCGTGCCGAGGGGCCGGATGTCGTCTCTGCCCTGAACCGGGTCTGCGGCGGCGAGATGGACGTGCCCGTGGGCAAGATTGTCTACACGCAGTTCCTGAACGAACGCGGCGGGATCGAGGCGGACGTGACCGTCACCCGCTTGGAGGAGCACGCCTATCTGATCGTTACCCCGGCCGCCACGCTGCGCCGTGAGTTAGGTTGGCTGAAACGCCATGGCGCTGATTATTGGGTGGCCTACACCGATGTCACCGCGGGCGAGGGCTGCCTGGCGGTAATGGGCCCGAAGGCGCGGGATCTGTTGTCCGCCGTCAGCCCGCATGACTGGTCGAACGACACGCACCCATTCGGCTGGGCGCATGAGGTCGAGATGGGCATGGGATTGGTGCGTGCGCACCGTGTCTCTTATGTGGGCGAGCTTGGTTGGGAGCTCTATGTCAGCGCCGATCAAGCAGCGCACATCTTCGAGGTGCTGGACGAGGCCGGTGAAGACCACGGCCTGAAATATGTCGGCATGCACACGATGGACAGCTGCCGGATCGAAAAGGCCTTCCGCCATTATGGTCACGATATCACCGATGAGGACCATGTGCTGGAGGCCGGCCTTGGTTTTGCCGTAGCCAAGCAGAAGACCGGGTTTATTGGCCGCGACGCAGTTCAGCGGAAGCGTGACGAGGGACTGCAGCGGCGCATGGTGCAGTTCAAGCTGACCGATGCCGAGCCGTTACTCTACCACAATGAACCAATCCTGCGGGACGGCGAGATCGTCAGTTACCTGACATCCGGCAACTACGGCCATCACTTGGGAAGCGCCGTCGGCATGGGCTACGTGCCTTGCCAAGGGGAGAAGGCTGACCAGGTGCTGGCTTCGAGCTACGAGATCGAGATCGCGGGCGTTCGGGTGTCGGCGGAAGCGTCGCTGCGCCCGATGTACGATCCAAAGTCCGAGCGGGTTCGGGCCTGAGGCAACAGGGCGGGCAGTCGTGACAGGCCGGCCGCCCATTCACCTGCGCGTGGCCGCCCCCGCCGCGGTGAAGTGGGTCCTTTGTATCGGCACCGGGCTATTCGGCCTGTTTTTCATCGTTGGTGCGATGGACCGCTGGAGCCCGTCCCGAACCGGAGAGAGCCTTGCCCTGCTGGCGGTAGGCATCGGGATCGTATTGGTCGCCCTGCGGACCTGGAGATACTACCGCCAGCCGGCCCTGTCGTTGGTAGACGGCATCCTGGTGCGCCGACCTTTCTGGCGGTTGATTCAACGCTGGAAGGTTGCAGACATCGCTGGCTTGGCCCTCGAACTGAAAACGATCACCCATTCCAACGGTCGGCGGTTGCCTATGCCTTTGACTGTTGAATACCTGACGGTCCGCACCCAGGCTGGCGGAGAGACCCGGTTTGTGCTGCCCGCGTTCGCCGGCGGGAATGCCGAACTTTTGGCGGCCTTGTCCGCTGAGGCCGGCGTACCGATCACCTCGGCCACTCCGACTTGATCAACCATTATTGCCGAGTCAGTCACGGAATGTGAATTGGCCGGGCAGTCTGCAGGCGCCATGATCACCCCAGGAAACGCTTGGGGAGAGTACGCAATGACCACAGCTGACCGTCATGAAGCCTTTGCTGCGATGCATGTGAAAGGCGCCGCCTTTGTGATCCCGAACCCCTGGGACATCGGTTCGGCCAAGGTCTTGGCGGCCCTGGGGGCGAAGGCGTTGGCCACCACGTCCTCGGGTCATGCGTTCACGCTGGGCCGCCCTGACGGGGGGCATGTCACCCGTGACGAGGCGCTGGCTCATGCCCAGGATATTGTGGTGGCCACAGGTCTGCCGGTGACGGGCGATTTCGAGAATGGCTATGGTGATGCGCCCGATGATGTGGCCGAGACCGTGCGTTTGGCCGCGGAAGCGGGCCTTTCAGGTATCTCGGTCGAAGACACGACGATGCCCGAAATCGGCGCGTATGATTTCGATTTGGCTGTGGAACGGGTGAGAGCGGGCGTGGCCGCCGCTCGCGCCTTGGGCCGGCCGTTTGTCTTCTGCGCAAGGGCCGACGGTTGGTTGAACCGCACTTACGATGCCGCGGAGGCATTGCGCCGGATCGCGGCCTTCGATGCCGTGGGGCCGGATCTTCTCTACGCGCCCGGCCTGAAGGAACCGGATCAGGCGGCGATGATCAAAGCCACCGAGACCCCGGTGAACGTGCTGGTGGCCGGCAGGAACGCGCCGATCCCGCGTGCGCGATGGGTAGAGATGGGCGCCGCGCGCTTGTCCGTCGGCGGCGCCCTGGCGCGGCGGACGCAAAAGGTCCTGATTGACGCGGCGCGCGCGATGTTGGACGATGGCAACTTTGGTGCGCTTGCCCCAATTGGCGAGGATGTGGACAAGCTGCTCGCTGAAGGCACGAGCTGACACATGCTTGAGGCTTTCGTGACACTTGGCGTTCTTTGGCTGCTGGCGGCCATGACACCGGGCCCGAACTTCTTCGCCGTCATGCATGTGGCCGCTGGCCAGGGACGACAGGCGGCCTGGGCATGTGCCATGGGCACGGTGGTGGGAACAGCGATCTGGGCGCTGGCCGGGTTTTTCGGCTTGAAGGCGTTGTTCGCAGCGTTGCCTGCAGCTGCCGTGATCATCAAGCTGGGCGGCGCGGCCTATCTTATATGGGTAGGCATCGGGATGTGGCGGGCGTCCGGCGCGCCGACGAGCGCGCGGACCGAATTGCGCACCTCGAAGGCGTTTCTGTTCGGTCTTGCAACCAACCTGGCCAACCCAAAGACAGCGGCCTTCGCTGCGTCTCTTTTTGCTGTGGCCCTGCCTGTAGGCGCATCGACCGGCTTGTCACTGGTGGCTGTGGCCATGGTGTGCGTGATCTCCGCCAAGTGGTACTCAGTGGTCTCCGCTGTTGGGTCGACCCGGCCCTTTGCCCGCGCCTATGCCGCTGCACGCCGACCCGTCCTTCGCCTCACGGCTGTGATATTTGCAGGCTTCGGCGCACAGCTTGCCTGGCAGACGATCGAGGAGGCCTGAGCCCGCTTGCGCCTGTCTCCGCGACCGGTAGAGTGCCGACAAATTTTGGGAGGCTGGTCATGGATGCGAAGACACGTCACGCGGGCGCGCTGCTTGTGGATTGTTTGCGGGCGCAGGGCACGCGCCGGGTCTTTGCGGTGCCTGGCGAAAGCTATCTGGCCGCGTTGGACGGCATGCATGATGCCAACGATATCGAATTGGTGTTGACCCGGCACGAGGGTGGCGCGGCCTTTATGGCCGAGGCACATGGCAAGCTGACGGGTGAGCCGGGCATTGCCATGGTAACGCGCGGACCGGGGGCCACGAATGCCTCGATCGGTGTGCACACGGCGATGCAGGACAGTTCTCCCATGATCTTGTTCGTTGGGCAGATTGCGACTTGGATGCGCGACCGCGAGGCCTTCCAAGAGGTGGACTACCGCGCCTTTTTTGGCCCGATCGCCAAGTGGGCCGTCGAGGTGGACGATGCCGACCGCCTGCCCGAGATCATCAGCCGTGCCTACGCTACCGCGCTATCGGGACGTCCAGGCCCGGTGGTCGTCGCATTGCCCGAGGATATGCTGTCAGGAGCCACTGCGGCAGCAGCCGGTGCTAAAGTGGAGATTTCGCGTCCCTGGCCCGAGCCGAAGGCGGTGGATGCGGCGATGGCAATGCTGGGCGCGGCCGCGCGCCCGCTGATCATGGCGGGTGGCGGTGGATGGACCGATGCGGGCCGCATCGCGTTACAGGCATTTGCCGAGCGCAACGATCTGCCTGTCTCCTGCATCTTCCGGTTCAATGATTTGATGGACAATCACTCGGCGAACTATGTGGGCGATGCGGGTGTGGGCATGTCGCCCCACATGAAGGATCTGATCAGCCAAGCCGATGTCATCCTGGCGCTTGGCCCGAGGTTCGGCGAGGCCACCACAGACGGCTACGCGCTATTCCAGGCGCCGGACACCAAGCAGAAAGTCATCCACGTACACGCCTCAGACCGCGAGATCGGCAAGGTCTACCAGCCGGTACTGCCGATCCATGCGCATCCTGAGTCGTTCCTGCAGGCGGTCTCGGACACGGTTCTGCCGGTTGCCGATGGACGCGCGGCTTGGACCCAAAAGGGACGGCAGGGCTATCTGGCGTTCTTGAATGTGCCGGAGCAGCCGGGAACCGTCGATATGGGCGCCATCGTGCGTCACCTGCAGGACGTGCTGCCGGAAGACGCGATCCTGACCAACGGGGCCGGCAATTTCGCGATCTGGCCGTCTAAGATGTTCAAATATGGTCCGCGCCAGCGGCTATTGGGCCCCCAGTCGGGTGCGATGGGCGCTGGTGTGCCGGCTGCTGTCGCCGCCAAGGCCGAACACCGCGATCGTACGGTCGTCTGTTTCGCCGGGGACGGGGACTTCCAGATGACCGGCATGGAGCTGGGGGCGGCTCTGCAATCCGACTGCCAACCAATCGTACTGATCTTGAACAACGGCATGTACGGCACGATCCGCATGCACCAAGAGCGGGAATACCCGCATCGCATGGCAGGCACTGCGATCACGAACCCCGACTTCGTCATGCTGGGCCAAAGCTTTGGCTACCACGCAGAACGCATCGAGCGGACGGAAGACTTCCCCGCCGCCTTCGAGCGGGCCATGGACAGCACGACCGGGGCCGTCCTGGAGCTGATGATCGACCCGCAGGCAATCACGCCGCGCGCGACTTTGGATCAAATTCGCGGCGACTGACGTCCCCCACTTCACGGCGGCTTAAGACCTGTTTTGGTAGCTGAGATAAGTCACTCCGCTACCGCGAGCGCGCGCACGATGTTGCTGTCGGCCAAAATTTCGGGTGTCCGGGGAGCTGTTGGCGAAGGGTTGAAACAACGCTTCTTGCTGGCAGCCTGCATCCTTATTGGCACAGCCGGATCAGTCTTCTGGGCGCTGTTCGCTGTGACCCGCGCCGAGGAGTACACGGTGCGGGAAATCGTGCGTTTGGGAGGGGTTCAGGTCGCTGTCCAACAGGTGGCCGTGCAGTCTTACGAACTAATTGCGGCTAAGAACTCCGTGGAACGCCATGCAACCCAGCAGGCGCTGCTGGATCTTGCGGATCGTATGGATCGTGAAGCCAACACGATTTTTGAGCCTCATGATCTTGCGATGCGGTACCTCTATGCGCGCCGGGCAGATGTCGGTTGGCAGCAATCCTATGAAGACGCACGGGCAGGTTTGACCAAGCTTGCGGGCGCGGCACGCGATCTGGCCGCCGCTGACCAGGACGTGACCATTACAGCCAGCATCGAAGCGATCCGCGCGCAGACTCAGGGTGATCTGTCGGTCCGTTTGCAAGGACTAACCGACTGGCATGATGCCACAATGCAGGAGGCGATCTCGCTCCTGCGCCTTTTGCACATCATGTCGTGGCCCCTGATCGTCCTGACCCTGGCTGGAATCTGGTTCTTTCTGATTGCCCCGCTGCTGCGGATCCAGCTTGCGGACCAGCAGCGCTTGCGCAGACGCCGGGCAGAGGCGGTCAAGCTGGCAGAGCGCGCCAAAGCAGCCAGTCTGGCGAAGTCCAGCTTTCTGGCGACGATGAGCCACGAGATCCGCACGCCGATGAACGGGGTTTTGGGCGTCGCCCAAGCCCTAAGGTCGCAGGTCACAGACCCGGAGCACCAGCGAATGGTCACCTGGCTACAGGAATCGGGTGAGTCGCTGTTGCAGTTGCTGAATGACATTCTGGACTTCTCAAAAATCGAAGCGGGAAAGCTGGAGATTGAAGTCATCGACTTTCAACCCGAGGATCTGGTGCGCAAGGTCGAGGCGTTACACATGATGCGTGCAAGCGAACACGCGAATAGCTTTACCGTGCGCACGATTGGGCCGACCGGTCAGATGCACCGTGGCGACCCTCATCGAATTCTACAGGTGCTGCACAACTTGGTCTCCAATGCCATCAAGTTCACCCATCGCGGACGGGTTGAGGTGACGGTCGAGGCTGATGGCAAAGGCACGCTTTATCTGATGGTATCCGACACCGGTGTTGGCATGACGCCGGACCAATTGGACAGGGTCTTTGAGGAGTTCAGCCAGGCAGAAGACTCAATCTCACGGCGTTTTGGCGGCACCGGTCTTGGTATGGCAATCGTCAATCGGTTGGTGCGCTTGATGGATGGTCGGATCACGTTGGACAGCACGCCGGGTCGCGGCACGACGGTACATGTCAGTCTGCCTCTGGTCATGGGCTTGCCAAGCAAGCCGAAGATCACCCCCAACACTGGGCCAACGCAGGACTGGTCCGATCTGAGGGTTTTGGCTGCCGACGACGTGGAGACGAACCGGGTGGTTCTGGATATGTTGCTGCGCGAGTTCCAAATCGGGGCGACCTTCGTGTCGGGTGGCCGCGATGCAATCGAAGCGGCACGTTGTCAGCCCTATGACCTGATGCTGCTGGATATCTCAATGCCAGAGATTGATGGGTTGGAAGCCCTACGCGCGATCCGACAGATCGAGTCTGAAACCGGCCGCAAACCATGCCCGGCCATCGCCATCACCGCCAATGCGTTGACCCACCAGATCGAGGAATTCATGGCGCGCGGCTTCGACGGATACGTCGCGAAGCCGATCAAGCAAGAGCATTTGCAGGCAGAGATGAGGCGCTGTGTTGTCACCGGGCCACGCAGATCATCGCAGGTAGCGTGATCCGATTGTTCCTGCAGAGCAAGCCGAGGCCCCACCGGCACGCGTAGCCAAGATCCCGACTTCGCAGCTACTTGGTTTTCAGCAACTTCTCTGGTCGGCGTTCCTCGGCCTGCTTGAACAGGCTGAACGTCTGGTTGACGTAGTTCACAGCGCCCGAGATCAGATCCAAATACTCGTCCAGTTCTTCGGAATGCTGCGCTTCAACCATTTGGATCGACCGGTCTTGGGGCTCGGTCTCGAACAGGCAGTAGAACAACGGCTCGCCCCGCGCGATCTTCAGCGGCTTTTGCACATCGTGCCACTCGAACGCCCACATCAGTGGGCGCGGCCAGACGTTGATGGGAAAGCGCCCGCCGAACATCGTGCCGGGCATCTGCTCATCGCGGTAATGCATGAAAGCTGGAACCTGAGTCATGTAGCAGGGTTCGTCACAGATAAAGAGGTATGGCAGCGCCAGCTGGATGGTCGGCCGGTTCGGGTAGCGCCACTCCTTCTCTGCCGTGACATAGAGGTGCTGGTTCAGCTTTTTCGCCCGGATCGGGGACGCGTCGCTCGACAGGTTCTTCAAGGCCGGCCGGCCCTCTTTGTCGCGCACCAATCCAAGGTTCAGATCGAAGGGGCATTTGATCACGAAGTACCTGGACTCCATGTTGATCACCGCTGGGCAGCGCGATGCTGACTTTGCGTGGGCACGGTTCAAATCGGCCGACCGCACACGCTCCGGCGGCTCGAACACGATCCCCGCCTTGCGATCGGTCAGCAGCCATCCGACTTTGACAGGCCCGCTTTTGGGGCCGTCGTCTTCAGGGCGTTCATAGGTGACGTGGAACTGCATGGGTGCGCCCGCGATTGCCTGCGTTTCCCGGTGTTTAGCGCAAGGTGGGCGGTTGCGCTACTTGTCCGATCGCGATGACTGGCCTACCCACCACTTACTAGGGGAGGTGCCGCGTGTTTCAGGTCTACGCTCCGGAAGAAATCGCGATCATCTTCGCCGTCTACTTCTTGGCGGCCACGGCAAAAGGTGTCACAGGCCTTGGCTTCTCCACCGTTTGCCTCGCCCCATTAGCGATTACCGTCGGCCTGAAAGCAACGCTGCCGCTACTGATCATCCCATCGATCAGCTCGAACCTTCTGGTGATGGCGGGCGCCGGCGAGTTC
>JBCCML010000023.1:0-66153 GCA_039026375.1 Pseudomonadota bacterium | reverse complement strand
CGGTGGACGACTACATCCCGCAGCCCGAGCGCGCGGTGGACCAGCCGTTCCTGATGCCGATCGAGGATGTCTTCTCGATCTCAGGCCGCGGCACCGTGGTGACCGGCCGTGTCGAGCGCGGCATCATCAAGGTGGGCGAGGAAGTCGAGATCGTCGGCATTCGCGACACGTCCAAGACGACCTGCACGGGCGTCGAGATGTTCCGCAAGCTGCTGGACTCGGGCGAGGCGGGCGACAATATCGGCGCGCTGCTGCGCGGTGTCGGACGCGAGGACGTCGAGCGCGGCCAGGTGCTGTGCAAGCCGGGTTCGATCACGCCGCACACGAAGTTCTCGGCCGAGGCCTACATCCTGACGAAGGAAGAGGGTGGTCGACACACGCCGTTCTTCGCGAACTATCGTCCGCAGTTCTACTTCCGGACGACGGACGTGACGGGCACGGTCGAGCTGCCGGAAGGCACCGAGATGGTGATGCCGGGCGACAATGCCTCGTTCGTGGTGCAGCTGATCGCACCGATCGCGATGGACGAGGGCCTGCGCTTCGCCATCCGCGAGGGCGGCCGCACCGTCGGCGCCGGCGTCGTCTCAAAGATCATCGAGTGATCTAACCCGACCGTAAGAGACAGAAGGCGCGGGCACCCCCCGCGCCCTTTTTCTTTGCCCCAAATGGGGGAGCGATACCGCAAGGGTTTTCACCACGTCAGTTTGACCTCATGTCTGCTCAGGTGCGAGGCCACGCGAGTACGCGAGGGCTGGGTGATGACATCATCGTACAAGGTAGCCGGGCTGGCGGGACGGCTCAGCCGGGTTCAGGTATCGACATAGCCATTCGGGTATCGCCCCAACGGTTCGACGAAATCATGAACGACCCAGCTATTCTCCGGGGACAGTATGTGAACCCCAATCCGGGAAGTGCGAATGCGCGCACAAGACAAGAGATGTTTGATCAGCGGCGTATCCATGCTGGAGAAGCACGCTTGAGCACCTTGCGAAACCGACTGCAAGGACAATTCGGCACAGAAGTCGATATCTCAATTATTCGGGCTGGTGGGCCCTTCGATAACGGCCCTCAGATTCCGCTGAGTCTTGGTTTCGACTGAGGATGATCAATGGAACCCGATGATCTCTATTGCCGATTGTACATCAATTCCCCTGGCGATCTGGACGAACTTAGATCGACCCTCGCAGGGCTCATTGAAGGCAAAGTCGCAGGACGAAACGTGCTCAACGCGATGATCGATTTCCATGTTGTTGGAAACGATACGTTCGATCCTAAGAGATCACAGCACGATGATGGCTTCACCAACTACCCTTACACTGCTGAAGTCGAAGCAAGTTACGGACTCCTAGACAATCCAAGCGCGACAGGTGTCGTTGCCTTCATCGATATCCTTTGCCAAGCCATCGTTGGTTTGCGGAGTGTCCGCATGCAGGTCGTGGCATCATGCGCTTACGAAGACGAGATCAGCGAGAAGACTGGATGGAACTGGACTGAGAAGACGCCCAAGCATCCATGAGCAGGTGTGAGTTCTCTCTTTCATGTGCGGACAAAGGTATGGTCTTCCCCCTCCGCCTCCCCGAGCCAGTCTTCGAGTGCGTCATTGATGATGTCTGCGACGGTGCAGTTGTGCTGTTTTTAGCCAAGACGGAGCCTTACCAAGGAAAGGTCGTTTCCGCTGTGGTACGGGATCAGAACGAAATGAATTTGTGGGGTCTGAATTGATGACGCCTTTCGAGGAGCAAATTCGATGGGATGGCGTCAATTACGAATTCCTTCTCTATGTTTTGACACCTGTCGAAGCAGAGGAATTCAGTGTTAAATTCCCTGCGCATGACGGCGCAAAACCAATTTCTTGTTCGAGCATCAACCTGATCGACGAAGGCGATGTCTTTCTAAATTGCTCTATCCGGCTGTTCTCAGCAAGATACTTGAGCCTACCACGACCGATAAAAGATTTTCTGTTCGAGATTATGGATTGCTGCTCAGGGTCAACCGCGATATCTGCTTGGATGATGTTCGATGGAGCATTTCACTTTGATTATCTTTTTACTCCAGAGATGTCGAAGTACATGTACGGTTTCAAGTTCGGCGATCTCCCAGTAAAGGCCTCATCGTCGCTAGAACACCTTAGCAGTGCAGAGTGGTCGAACAGCGTTAGCGAGTTCAGAATAAAGCATGTTCGGGCCGGTCCGCTAAGTTCCGATTAGCATCCGCTTGGTCATCTTCTTCGAGCTTCTGCGTTTTCCCGAACCACCCCTCCAAAGCATCGTCGATGAAGTCTGCCACGGAGCAGTTGTGTTCGATGGCAGCTATGTAGGCCTGGGTGTAGAGGTCTGGGTTAAGGTTCCTGATTGTGGTTTTGTCGGTCAACGGTCATGCACTCGGCTCAACGCCTGCAACTCCAACCAGATACCAGCCGCCTCGACGCCGCCATTGCGCGGCACGGTGCATCGCTTATGTTCCTCCATGTCCTTGAAACACCGGCGCGGAGCGGCCACCCATGACCCGATATCTCAGCGCCCTGTTCGCAAGCGTGATCCTTGCCGTCGCATTCCACCCCGCCCCGGCCCCTGCGCAGTCGCGCTATGTGGCCCCGGAAGGCTGCCGCCTGATCGCCACTTTGCGCGCCCCCAGCTGCATGGTGCGCCAAGTCTCCTCGTGCCCCGCGGGCAATGTGACAGACGATTTCTTCGAGGGCCGCTTCATCGGCCGTGCGTATTACAGCCACCCCTCGATGTTCCTGCGCTATGAGCGCGCGGACGGCATGGTGGCCGGTCACAACTACGGCCCCGGCACGCCCGAGCGCGACGCCAAGCTGTTCCCTGGCGAGACCTACACTTACGAGCGCACCGTCTACCGCAGCGAGGGCGAGACCGAACCCGGCGACGCGGGCACAGAGGTGCTGAAGGTCGGCAAGCGCGCCATCATCACCATCGGCGACCGCAATTACCCGGTGGTGGATCTGCTGTTCGAGGTCACGGCGGACGGCTACCTCTACAAAGAGCGCGCAATGCTGCTGCAGGACCCGGAGGTGACGCTGGGCGTGACCTCGACGCGCTATGACGCCGACGGCGAGGTGGCCGAGACGTTCAGCACGATCCCCGAGGCGATCTCGCTGAAGGGCGACCCGGATCTGGGCTTTTTCGAGCCGGCCCCGTCCTGCGCACCCGCATCCTAACCCTGCAGGTGGCGCTGTTAGGCGTTGAAGCAGCCGATCAGCATGTCGACCACGGCCACCAGCGCCGCGCGGTGATCGGCGCCCCGTTCGCGGGCCGCCGCATAGGCCGCACGCTGGCGGTCGGCGGAGGTGCCCCGCTCGGCGATGGTGCGCGCGGCGGCCAGTAGCTCCGCCGTCCCCAGGGCTGCCGCATCCTCGGCCACCAGGTCGGCAATCTCGTCGATCAGCGCACTGGCTGGCACCTTGGTGCGCTTGCCATGGTCGATCATCTCGCCGGACAAGCCATAGCGCTGCGCGCGCCAGCGGTTCTCGTTGATCAGGATCGCGGGGTACAGGCGCCAGCGCTGGTTCTGGCTGCGCAGCCGCACCAGGTAGGCCATCACCGCCTGGAAGACCGCGGCAATCACCGCGGCGTCGCCTGCCGTCGCGCAGACATCGGTCACCCTCTGCTCCAGCGTCGGGAACTTGGCGGACGGGCGGATATCCCACCAGATCTTGGTCGCATCCTCGATGCAATCGGCGTCGACCAGCGCCTGCACCAGCCGGCGGTATTCGCCATAGGAATCCATCTGGTCCGGCAGCCCGGTCCGCGGCAGCGCGTCGAACACCGTCAGGCGGTAGCTGGCCAGCCCGGTATCGGCCCCCTCCCAATAGGGCGAGGATACCGACATCGCCAGGAGGTGCGGCAGGAAATAGGCGACCTGGTTCATCAGATCGATGCGCATATCCTCGTCCGCGATGCCCACATGGACATGGCAGCCGCAGATCAGCAGGCGCCGCACGGTCTGGCCCAGATCGGCCTCCAGCTCCTCATAGCGGGGCTTGCGGGTGTGGGTCTGGTGGCGCCAATCGGCAAACGGATGGGTCGAGGCCGCGATGGGCGCATAGCCAAACTCGGCCGCCGCATCGGCGATCCCCTGGCGCAGACCGCGCAGATCTGCCAGCGCGTCGGTCACGCGCGCATGGGGGCGGGTGCCCACCTCGACCTGACATTGCAGGAACTCCTCGGTCGACCGCTCGCCGGTCAATTCCTTGCAGCGCGCCAGGAAGGCGGGATCGGGCTCGCGCACCAGATCACGGCTGTCGCGCTCAACAACCAGGTACTCCTCCTCGATGCCCACGGTGAATTCCGGCGTGGCGGTCATGGCGTCCTCCCGTTCTGGCGGCATTGTGGCGTGGGCTGGGCGGGGGCGCAATCGTAACGCGGGGGCGTTTCTGGGTTGACGGGGGCGGCCGCGGCGGGCCGTATCGGCAAGCAAAGGAGACTGCCCATGCCCATTACCGCCCCTTATCTTTTCATCGTCTCGATGGATGTCGAGCCTGCGCACGAGGACCTGTTCAACGAGGTCTACGATACCGAGCACATCCCCTATTTGCTGAAGGTGCCGGGGGTGCTGGGCGCCCAGCGCATGAAGGGTGAGCCCGTGCAAGTGGCCGTGGGCGGGGAGATCCATGACCGGCCCGCGCCCTCGCCGATCTACACAGCAATCTACGAGGTCGAGAGCCCTGACGTGCTGACCTCGTCCGGATGGCAGGAAGCGGTCGAGCGCGGGCGCTGGCCATCGGTCCGGCAGTACACGTCCAACCGCAGCCAGACGTTCTTCAAAATGCGCTGAGCAGCCTGATGGCGGGGGACTGCGTCTGGGCGACGGACTGGCTGCCGCAAACGGCCAAGTACATTCAGTCGATACGATACGACCACCCCGATCCGTTTAAGCCGCTGCGAGATGGCATAAAGTTCGGCAAACCCATTCATCCGTCGCCGCCCCCCCTGTTTGCGTATCTTGACGACAAGGAAAGGCAAAGGAAGCGCGGTGACTTTGTGATGATCAGCGGCGGCCTCACGCTGGTCACGCCCCGTTTCGCCGATTTGCTGCGGCAGTTCGATCTGGGGTCCAGCCTGGATCTGGGGCCGGGGATTAGGCGCGTGGATCTGTTCCCGATGCCGCTGTTCGCTGGCGATCAACGCAGCCACATCGCCGACTATTTCTTGATGCACGTCTCGGTGCAGAAGGACACTTTGGTGCCCGAACAATCACCCGGCGCTCGGAAGCTAATGCCCGACTCACTGTTCTTTTCACTTGGCCATCTGATCAAAGACGATGACCTGACCATGACCGCGGCGGCGCTGGAGGGCCCGGACATGTGGCGGGAGGAGACGATCATGAACGGCATCTTCGTCTCGGACCGGCTGAAACGCGCCATGGAAGCGGCGAAGATCAAGCCGGTGAAGTTCCTGAGGTGCCCCGTCGTCTAGGCCCCTGCGCCGCCAACGCCACCGATCTTGCAGAAAAATTCCTGATACCGGGCATCGACGCCCCAACGCTGTCGTGAGACACTTTGGGGATAACAATGGATTCCGGGAGACCGCCGATGTTGCGTGTTGTGCTTGCCCTCGCCCTGAGCTTGTTCACAGGTGGCGCGCTGGCCCAAGAGGGGCCAACGCCCGATAGGCGGATCGTCACCACGACGGGGCAGGACTTTTACGGCGCGGACATCGGCTCGATCTTTGAGACGGATTTTCGCACCTGCCGGCAGGCCTGCCTGGGCAATCCGGCCTGCATGGCGCTGACCTACAATACCCGGGCGGAAGCCTGTTTCCTGAAATCGGGGATCGAGCGGCGCGAACCCTTTGCCGACGCGATCTCGGCCGAGATGATCCTGACCCCAGCCGCCACCGCAGAGTTGGCGCGGCAGCGGCGCGCGGACATGCCCTTTATCTCGGACAGTTTGATCGAACGGGCACGCCTGCTGGCGGCGACGCTGGGCGGACGGTTTGCCGCCAATGCTCAGGACCCGGCCGATTTGATGCGCGTGGGCGCACGGGCGGAATCGCAGGGCAATTATGCAGGCGCTGCGCGGAACTACGCGCCGGCGGTTTCGGTGACGGATTCAGCCGATGGCTGGCGCGACCTGGCGCGGGCCTGGCTCAACGACGACAGCGGCAACCGGCAGGCGCGCATCCAGCGCCGCGGCGATGCCCTATCCGCTGCGATCAACGCCTATCTGCGCAGTGATGTGGACGGCGCCCGGGTGACCAGCCTGGCCGTGATGGCCGAAGTGCTGGAGAACCGGGGCTACGGCCGGGCGATGATCGATGCGCTGAAGCTGGCCCAGGGGATCCAGCCGCGGGCCGAGACCGCAGAGCGGCTGGAATATGCGATCTCGCGCTATGGCTTCCGGGTCACGGGCCACCGGGTGGACAGTGACGCCGCGATTGCGCGGATCTGCATCGATTTCTCGGAACCGCTTGCCGAGGCGGGGCTGGACTACAGCCCCTACATCAAGGTGCAGGGTGACGACACGCTGCCGGTGGAGGCCGAGGGCAATCAGCTGTGCATTGACGGGGTCGCGCGGGGCGAGCGTTACCAGGTGACCGTGCGCGACGGGCTGCCGTCGGCCGATGGCGAGGAACTGTTCAGCGCCGCCCGGATCGAGGCCTATATCCGCGACCGCTCGCCCAGCGTGCATTTCGTGGGCAAGGCGCATGTGCTGCCGCGCAGTGCCGATGCCGCGATGCCGGTGGTCAGTGTCAACGTGCAGGAGGTTGAGCTGGCCATCCACCGCATCGGCGAGCGCAACCTGTTGCCCGCCATGCAGGACAATCTGCTGGACCAGCAGCTGAACGCTTGGCGCGAGGAACGGATCGCCGAGGGGCTGGGCGCCCCGGTTTGGACCGGCACGGCCGAGGTATCGGGGGCGGTAAATGCCGATGTGACCACCGCCCTGCCGATCGGCGAGGCGATCAGCGATTTCCAGCCAGGTATCTACGTGATGACCGCGCGGGTCGCCGGCACCACGGACCGGTGGGAGCGGGCCGCCACGCAATGGTTCATCGTGACCGATCTGGGCCTGGCGTCAATGACAGGCGCCGACGGCCTGCATGGTTTTGTCCGGGCGTTGTCCTCGGCGGAGGCTGTGGCGGGGGCCACGGTCAACCTGGTCGCGCGCAATAACGAGGTGCTGGGCAGCGCCACGGCCGATGCAGCGGGCTATGTGCGGTTCGATGCGGGACTGGCCCGCGGCACCGGTGGGATGGCGCCGGCGATGCTGACGGTCGAGACGGCGGATGACTTTGCCTTTCTGGATCTGACTGCGCCGGGCTTTGATCTGAGCGACCGCGGGGTCGAGGGACGTGCCGCCCCCGGGCCGGTCGATGTCTTCGCCACCACGGAACGCGGCGTCTACCGCCCAGGCGAGGTTGTGCACTTGACCGCCCTGGCCCGTGACGGGCGGGCCGCCGCCATCGACAACCTGCCCCTGACCGCGATCTTCACCCGGCCGGACGGCGTCGAGTACCACCGTGCGCTGCTGGCTGACCAGGGCGCCGCCGGGCGGGCCTATTCGCTGCGCCTTGGCAGCGGCGTGCCGCGCGGCACCTGGAAGCTGAACCTGCACACCGATCCCAAGGCGGCCCCGGTCGCTCAGGTGAGCTTTCTAGTTGAAGATTTTGTGCCCGAGCGGATCGACTTCGACCTGGACATGGCCGAAGGGCTGGTCCAGCGCGATGCCGAGATCTCGCTCAGCACCAATGTCCGCTACCTCTATGGGGCGCCCGCTGGCGACTTGACGGTGGGCGGCGAGGTCCGGGTGACCGCGGCGGACGGCCTTCCAGGCTTCCCCGGTTTCAAGTTCGGCCTGCACGGTGAGCGGGTCGATCCGATGTCGGAATACCTCTCCGAGGTGGCGACCGATGCCAATGGTGATGCCACCATCCGCCTGTCACTGCCCGATTCCTCGGGCCTGACCCGGCCCCTGCAGATGACTGCGATCATCGGGGTGACCGACAGCTCCGGCCGCCCGGTCGAGCGGAGGGTGACGCGCCCGCTGGCCCCGGGCTCGACGCAGATCGGGATCCGGCCGCTCTTTGACGGTCAGGTCGAGGAAGGCGGCAATGCCCGGTTCGAAGCCTTGGCCGTTGGCGCCGATGGCCAGCAGATCGCGCTTGACCGCGTCGGCTGGACCCTCAGCCGGATCAACCGCGACTGGCAGTGGTACCGGGTGGACGGCCGCTGGCGCTATGAAGCGATCAGCACGCGCACCCGTGTGGCCAACGGCATCGTCGCCTTGACCGCGGATGGCCGCGCCCAGATCGAGGCGCCCGTGGAATGGGGCGAGTACGAGCTTCGCCTGGCCAGCCTGGGCAATCAGCCGATCATGGCGACCACCGCGTTCTATGCGGGCTGGTACACCGGTGGGGCGGGCACCGACACGCCGGATGTCCTGGAAGTGGGTCTGGACAAGGAACGCTATGCCATCGGCGAGACGGTGCGCCTGCGCCTGAAGCCGCGCGATGAGGGCAAGGTGCTGGTGGCCGTGGTCGACAACCGGCTGATCGAAATGCAGACGGTCGATGTGCAACCCGGCGAGACCTCGGTCGATCTGACGGTCAGCGAGGATTGGGGGCCCGGCGCCTACATCACCGCCACGCTGATCCGACCGATGGATGTGGCCGCCAAGCGTAACCCGGCACGGGCATTAGGCCTGGCCTGGGCTACCGTGGACCCGGGCGACAGGGCGCTGAATGTGGCCTTCTCCACGCCGGACGAGGTCGCCCCCCGCGGCCCGCTGACCGCCGGCATCCAGATCGCCAACCTCGCCCCGGGCGAGCAGGCCTTTGTCACCATCGCGGCCGTGGATCTGGGCATACTGAACCTGACCAGCTTCGACAGCCCGGACCCCGCAGGCCACTACTTCGGCCAACGCGCGCTGGGCATGGAGATGCGCGACCTCTACGGCAAGCTGATCGACGGCATGCAGGGGGTGCGGGGGCGCCTGCGCTCGGGCGGGGATGCAGCCGCAGCCCGGCTGGATGCACCGCCACCGACCGAGGAGTTGGTCGCCTATTTCTCGGGCGTTGTCACTGTGGGACCGGACGGACGGGCCGAGGCGCGCTTTGAGCTACCCGACTTCAACGGCACAGTTCGCCTAATGGCCGTTGCTTGGACGTCATCCGGCGTCGGCAGTGCCGAGAAGGACGTGCTGGTGCGCGACCCGATCGTCGTCTCCACCGCGGTGCCGCGCTTCCTTGCCCCTGGCGATCAGGCTCGTGTGCTGATCGAGGTGGCCCATGCCACAGGCCCGACCGGCGATATGGGCGTGGCGCTGGAAAACGTCGATGGCGGCATCCAGTTCGATCCCGCCGACGCTACCCGCCAAATCACCCTGCAGGAGGGGCAGATCCAGCGGATCTCGGTCCCCATCACAGCTGCCGAGATCGGCGATCCCAAGCTCAGGGTCCGCACCACCACGCCTGACGGCACGGTCCTGACCAAGACCCTGACGATGCCCGTGCGCCTGAACGATCCTGAGGTGTCGCGCCGCAACCGGCTGACCCTGGCCGCCAATGGCGGGCGCCTGATCGTGGACCGCGGCACGTTCGCGGGGCTGCAGCCGGGAACCGCCCGCGCCTCGCTGGCGCTGGGCCCGGTGGCACAATTCGATGCCGCGGGGCTATTGGTGGCGCTGGACCGCTATCCCTATGGCTGCACTGAACAGACGACCTCGCGCGCGCTGCCGCTGTTGTACCTGGACCAGGTGGCGGGCGCGATGGGCATCACCCGCGACAACCCCGTTAACCAGCGCGTGCAAGAGGCCATCGCCCGGGTGCTGGAGAACCAGTCATCCTCCGGCGCCTTCGGGCTGTGGCGGCCCAATCGCGGGGACCTGTGGCTGGACGCGTATGTGACCGATTTCCTCAGCCGGGCGAAGGCCCAGGGCTACGAGGTGCCCCAGGTTGCCTTTGACAGCGCCTTGGACAACCTGGCGTCCGAGCTTTCCTATGTCTCGGACTTCGAGCAGGGGGGCGAGGATATCGCCTACGCGCTGATGGTGTTGGCGCGCCAAGGCCGGGCCTCGATCGGGGATCTGCGCTACTATGCCGATGCCCGTGCCGACCGCCTGGCGACGCCGATGGCTAAGGCCCAGCTTGGCGCTGCATTGGCCATGTATGGCGAGCAGCGCCGCGCAGATGCCATGTTCCGCTTGGCGGCGGATCAGGCGCTCAGCCCGCCGCCTGGCGAACTTGGCTGGCGGGCGGACTACGGCTCGCACCTGCGCGACGGCGCGGCGGTGCTGGCCCTGGCGGCGGAGGCGGGATCGGATGCGGTTGATGTCAGCCGTTTGGCCAATGCGGTGTCGTCGCGGATCGGGCGCTGGACCTCGACGCAGGAGAAAGTCTGGATGCTGCTGGCGACCCGCGCCCTTATGGACCGCGCGACGGAGGGGCTAACGGTGAACGGCCAGCCCGTCGACGGCCCCTTGGTGCGGGTATTTGATGACCGCATGGGCGATCAGGTCGTCATCGAAAACCAAGGCAGCACCGAGACGCTGGCCATGCTGACCACCTTCGGCGTGCCCAGCGACCCGGAACCGGCAGGCGGCACCGGCTATGCGATCGAGCGGACATACTACTCGCTGGAAGGGGACCCGGTCTCGCCCGAGACCGTGGCCCAGAATGCCCGGCTTGCCGTGGTTCTGACGGTGCGGGCTTCGGCCGAGCGGCGCGGGCGTCTGATGATCGATGACCCCCTGCCCGCAGGCTTCGAGATCGACAACCCCAACCTGTTGCAGGCGGGCTCGATCCGCGCGCTGGACTGGCTGGAGACGACGGCTGACGTTGAAAGCGCGCAGTTCCGGTCGGACCGGTTCCTGACCGCTGTGAACTTCAACGGGCGCGGCGAACTCAGGGTTGCCTATATCGTGCGGGCCGTCTCACCGGGGTCGTTCCACCATCCCGCGGCACTGGTCGAGGATATGTACCGCCCCGAGTTCCGCGCCTGGACCGGGACAGGACGGGTCGACGTGGTGGCCGGCCGCTGATGCGTCTGGCGCGGTGTCAAGGCAGCTAGAGTTGCGCAAGAAAACAGATATCCGCACCATCACTCGGTGCACCCAAGGCGTGCGCGTTGTGAAATTCACAGGCCCGGCACAGCCGGGCAGCGCCCGACCTCCCCACGGAGGGCGCTTTGGCGATATCCGTATCTGCGCGAACACCAAGTCGACTGCGCAACTTGGTCGGGGTTCGGAGGCCCAGCCAGCGCCCTCCAGGTCGGCCGCGGCCCTCGCATCGAAATCGCCTTCGATATCCTAATGGGGCAACGTCGTAATAGACTGTGGCGTTTCGCGGCGGCGGCAGGCCTATGGCTCGGCGCCGGTTGGATTGCCCTGGACTCTTGGGTCGACACGGCCCCGTTCCCCGATCTGACACCGGACGTCTCGGTGACGGTGCTGGACCGGCAGGGCCGGCTGCTCCGGGCCTATCAGGTCGATGACGGGCGCTGGCGCCTGCCGGTGCGGGTCGCAGACGTCGATCCAGGCTACCTGGCGCAGTTGATCGCCTACGAGGACCGGCGCTTCTACGACCATGCGGGCGTCGACCTTCTGGCCATCGCGCGCGCTGCGGGTCAGGCCCTGACCAATGGGCGCGCGGTCTCGGGCGCTTCGACCCTGACCATGCAGGTGGCGCGCCTACTTAATGGCACGCCCACACGGTCGGTCAGCGCAAAACTGGCCCAGATGCGCCTTGCCCTGGCGCTGGAGCGGCGGCTGAGTAAGGACCAGATCCTGCAGCTGTACCTGACGCTGGCCCCCTTCGGCGGCAATATCGAGGGCGTGCGCGCGGCCAGCCTGACTTGGTTTGGCAAGGAGCCACGACGCCTGACCCCGGCCGAGGGCGCCCTGCTGGTCGCCCTCCCTCAATCGCCAGTTGCCCGGCGTCCCGACCGGCATGGGCCCCAGGCGCGTGACGCCCGCGACAGGGTTTTGGCCCGTGCCGCCCGCTACGGCGCACTGGCCGTGGGGGACGCCAAGGCCGCCCGGACAGAACCCGTCCCGACCGAGCGACGCCCCTTTCCCCAGCTGTCGCCCCATTTGGCGGACCGGCTGCTGACCCAGGCGCCCGAGACGCTGGTGCATCAGACAACGCTGGATGCGGGCCTGCAGGGCCTGTTGGAGGCATTGGTGGCCGAGCGTGCCGGCGCCATGCACCCCGCCGTCTCGATGGCCATCCTGGTGGCCGATCACCGGACGGGGGAGATCCTGGCGCGCGTCGGCTCCCCCGGCCTGGACCAGATCACCCGGCGGGGCTTTGTCGACATGACGCGGGCCGTGCGCTCGCCCGGCTCTACGCTTAAGCCGCTGATCTATGGGCTGGCGTTCGAGGATGGGCTGGCGCATCCGGAAAGCCTGATTGACGATCGCCCGATCGCCTTTGGCGCCTATGTGCCCACGAACTTCGGTGACGATTATCATGGCACCGTGACGGTGCGCGACGCGCTTCAACGCTCGCTGAACGTGCCTGCGGTGACGTTGTTGGACGGCGTTGGGCCCGCCAAACTGCTGGTCAGGCTGCGCCAGGCGGGCGCAGCGCCGCAGTTGCCGGGGGCGGATCAGCCGGGTCTGGCCATCGCGCTGGGTGGGCTGGGGGTGCGCCTTGAGGGGTTGGTCAGCCTCTATGCCGCCATCGCCCGGGGCGGGGAAGCCGTGGCGCTGCACGCAACCCCCGACACGCAACCCCGCCAACCCCGCATCCTGAAGCACGGCGCCGCCTGGCAGGTGGCCGATGTGCTGGCAGGCGCCCCAGCACCCGTCGCCGCCTCGAACGGGCAGTTGGCCTACAAGACCGGCACCTCCTACGGGCACCGCGATGCCTGGGCCGTGGGCTTCGACGGCCAGCACGTGATCGGCGTCTGGGTGGGCCGCCCAGATGCAGCCCCGGTGCCCGGGATAACCGGCATCAAAACCGCGGCCCCGATCCTGTTTGAGGCGTTCTCCCGCCTGAAACCGGCCCCAGCACCGCTGTTGCCGCCGCCGGGCGATGTGCTGATCGTCAGCCACGATGCCCTGCCCCAACCGTTGCGCCATGTGCGCGGGCCAAGGGGCGCACCGCTGGCAGACGGGCCCAAGATCGCCTTTCCGCCGGATGGCGCCCGGATCGAAATGGCGGGCGGCCTGTTGGCACTGAAGGTCCGCGATGGCGCCCCGCCGTTTACCTGGCTGGTCGATGGCGAGCCGGTCGAGACCATGGGCCTGATGCGCGAGATCAGCTGGCGCGCGCCAGGACGCGGCTTCGTCTCGATCGCGGTGATCGACGGGCGCGGCGCGGCGGCGCAGGCCCGCGTCTTCCTGGAGTGACCCCGCTCAACCCGCCATGGCCCGCGCATCCAGCACCGCCTGCGCCCACATCCTGGGACGCTCCTGCGGTAGGTTATGCCCCGCGCCATGCCACAACCGGTAGTCATAGGGGCCGGTGAACTTCGGCCGGTGATGCGCCGTACGGGTGCCCACCCGGTCCACCGCCCCGTCGATTGCCACCGTCGGCACGGTGATTGGGGGCTGTGCGGCCAGGCGCGCCTCGATCTCTGCCACCGCTGGATCGCCCGGCACCAGGCCATAGCGGTGGCGGTAGGAATGGATGACCACGTCGACATAGTCGGGGTTGTCAAAGCTTTCGGCGGAGCGGGCAAATTCGGCGTCGTCGGGATGCCAATCCGGCGACCACATTCCCCAGATCTGGCGAGCCACACCCGCACGGTTGTGCAGCAATGTCTGCCGCCCGGCCTCGCTATGGAAAAAATACTGATACCAATCCGCTGCCGCGACCGAGGGCGTCACCGGATCGTTTGCCCGAGCGATCGCCTGAATGTTGTACGAGGTGCCGCTGACCAGCGCCTGCACCCGCTCGGGCCACAGCGCCGCGATAATGCAGCAGGCCCGTCCGCCCCAATCGTAGCCGCCCAGTACCGCCTGGCGGATTTCCAGCGCGTCCATCAGCGCCAGCATGTCCGCGCCCAAAACCGCCTGTTCGCCGGAACGTGGCGTCTCGGCTGACAAAAATCGCGTCGGCCCATGCCCCCGCAGCCAGGGTACGATCACGCGGGCGCCCGCCTCCGCCAATAGCGGCGCCGTCTCCGCATAGGCGTGCACATCGTAGGGGAACCCATGCCCCAGAACGCACGGCCAGCCATCAACCGGCCCATATTCCAGATACGCGACGTCCAGGACGCCAGCCTCGATTCGCTGCATTTTCATAGAATTAGCTTAAAGATCGGTGAAGCGGCTGACAGCCCGTTTGGCGCGCTAACACCCCTCTCAGTGGCTCAAATGGCCTGTCGATTGAGAATCGTTAAATGTTCCTGTAATGTTCTCGCTCAATTGCCGAGGACGTGCCATGAGCGAACGCCTGTTTCCCGATCTGGATCCGAACACCGTCACCCATGGCGACCGGCGCGGCCGGGGGGCTGGTCTGAACATGGCCTCGCGCTATGACCGGCAGTTCTCGCACGCGACCTATGACGGCTGGCATCGCGAGGAGGCGGCGCCGACGCGTACTCGGGTGCAGGTCGATAAAAGCCGCACGATCCTGGCCCAGAACCGCTCGCCCGACGTGCCGTTTGACCGCTCGATCAACCCCTATCGGGGCTGCGAGCACGGCTGCATCTATTGCTTTGCGCGGCCGACGCACGCGCATCTGGGCCTGTCGCCGGGGCTAGATTTCGAGACGCGGCTGTTTGCCAAACCGGACGCCGCCACGCTGTTGGCGGGCACGCTGGCCCGGCCCGGCTACCGGCCCGAGACGATCGCCATCGGCACCAACACCGACCCCTACCAACCGGTCGAGAAGCGCTGGCAGATCATGCGCCAGATCCTGGACGTGCTGTGGGAGCATCGCCATCCGGTCAGCATCACGACCAAGGGCAGTCTGGTGATCCGGGATGCGGACATACTGGGCCGGATGGGACGGGCGGGCCTGGCGACGGTGGCGATCTCGCTGACAACGTTGGATAATTCACTGTCGCGGGCAATGGAGCCGCGTGCCGCCGCGCCGGGGCGGCGGATTGCGGCGATCCGCATGCTGGCCCAGGCGGGTGTGCCGGTCACGGTGAACCTGTCCCCGGTCGTGCCGGGTCTGACCGATCACGAGATCGAACGGCTGGTCCAGGCAGCGGCGGAGGCCGGGGCCCGCTATGCCAGCTCGATCGCGCTGCGTCTGCCGCAGGAGGTGGCACCCCTGTTCCGCGAATGGCTGGCGCGCGAGGCACCGGACCGCGCGGCGAAGGTGATGGCCCGGGTGCGGGAGATGCATGGTGGTCAGGACTACGACAGCCGCTGGTTCCACCGGATGCGGGGCGAGGGTGTCTATGCCGACATCCTGCGGCGGCGGTTCGAGCTTGCCCGCAAGCGCCATGGCCTGGGGGATCGGGGGCCTGCCTTGCGGACGGACCTGTTCCAGGTGCCACCGCGTGCGGGCGATCAACTGACGCTGGGGCTGTAGGGGGGGCACCGCCGTCCGGTCGGCATGGCCCCGCCCACCCGCCACGCCGCCCGGACGGCGCTGTCTTCGGAGGTCTTTGCACATGGTTAGTATTGGGTAAATCAGCGCTTTGGAGGGGTTAACGCAAGCAACGCGGGCGCCTGCTTGGCGCTGGGATTTGAGGCGTATGATTTGCGTATGCCAAACGTATGCTTTTGATACCGCAACCTGTGCGCTAAAAGTCGAGTTGGGCCAGCGGGGCTTGCACCAGCCCTTCAACATCCCGACACTCGGCCCATGCCAGATTTCAGTTTCGAGTATCAATATCCAGCGCCGATCGCCGGCGTGGACGAGGCGGGGCGCGGTCCCTGGGCGGGCCCGGTGGTCGCCGCCGCAGTGATCCTGGACCCACGCCACCTGCCAAAGGGTCTGGATGATTCCAAGAAGCTCAGCGCCAAACGCCGCGAAGTCCTGTTCGATGAATTGCAGACGGTGGCCGATGTGGCGGTGGGCATGGGCTCGGTGGCCGAGATCGACCAGCTGAACATTGCCCGCGCCAATGACCTCGCCATGCGCCGGGCGCTGGACGGGCTGAGCGTGCGGCCGGGATTTGTCTTGATCGACGGCGCCCATGTGCCTCACCAGCTGGAACTGCCCGCCCGCGCTATCCCCAAGGGCGACGGCATCAGCCTGTCAATCGCCGCCGCCTCGATCATCGCCAAGGTCACCCGCGATCGCCTGATGGTCCAGTTGGATGCCCAGCATCCAGGCTATGGCTGGGCGCGGAACATGGGGTATGGCACCGCGCAGCACCGCGCAGCGCTGAAGCAATTGGGGGTGACCCCTGCGCACCGGCGCAGCTTTCGCCCCATACGCGAAGTGATACTTGAAGAAGATAATGCAACTTACTGATTCAAAACATTATTGACGGGATACAAATTATGGCTATCGTGCCCCATAAGTTGCCGCCGGAGCCCGATATGACCGAACTGCCCATCGACACGATCCTGGAAGGGGACTGCATCGAGATGATGCGGGCGCTGCCGGATAGCTCAGTCGATCTGGTGTTTGCCGACCCGCCGTATAATCTGCAGTTGAAGGGCGAGTTGCATCGGCCGAACAACAGCCGCGTCGCGGCGGTGGACGACGATTGGGACCGCTTTGACAGCTTTGGCGCCTATGACCGGTTCAGCCACGCCTGGTTGACCGAGGCGCGGCGCCTGCTGAAGCCCGACGGCGCGATCTGGGTGATCGGCAGCTATCACAATATTTTCCGGTTGGGGTCGGCATTGCAGGATCTGGGGTTTTGGATCCTGAACGACGTGGTTTGGCGCAAGACGAACCCAATGCCGAATTTTCGGGGCAAACGGCTGACCAATGCGCACGAGACGTTGATTTGGGCGGCCAAATCCGAAAACGCCAAGGCGACGTTCAACTACGATGCGCTGAAGACCCTGAACGAGGGTCTGCAGATGCGCTCGGACTGGGTGCTGCCGATCTGCTCGGGCAATGAGAGACTGAAGGGCCAGGATGGCGCCAAGGCGCATCCGACGCAGAAGCCCGAAGCATTGTTGCACCGGGTGCTGGTGGGCGCGACGCACCCGGGCGATGTGGTGCTGGACCCCTTCTTCGGCACCGGCACCACCGGGGCTGTGGCCAAGCGGCTGGGCCGGTATTGGATTGGGATCGAGCGCGAGGCAGACTACCGCGCCACCGCGCGCGCGCGCATCGCCAAAGTCCGCCGCCATACGGCCGAGGCGCTGCAGGTCACCACTGGCAAGCGGGCGGCCCCCCGGGTGCCGTTTGGCCAGCTGGTGGAACGTGGCCTGCTGGCCCCCGGCGACGTGCTGGAGTCGATGAACGGGCGCCATACCGCCAAGGTGCGGGCCGATGGCTCGCTGGTGGCGGCCGACCGCACCGGCTCGATCCATCAGGTCGGCGCAGACCTTGAGGGCGCCCCCTCGTGCAATGGATGGACCTTCTGGTGCTACAAGCAGGACGGCAAGCGCGTGCCCATCGACGTGCTCCGCCAGCAGATCCGTGCAGAGATGGAAAACTAGGCACGCCGGCTACGGCCGGGCGCCACCATCTCGTCAAGCGCGGCCGCGCCGCGCTTGTCCGTTTTCCCAGACGTCCGGAAGGTGATATCCTGGCGCTCGATCGACCAGACGGGCACGCAGGAGACGCAAATGGACAGGCGCCGGTTCCTACTCTCAGCCGCGGTAGCAGGGCTATCAACACCCAGCCTGGCAGAGATCGCCTGCAACCAGGGCCCCGGGCACTATCAGCAAACCTGCGATGTCGGCGTGATCATCGGCAACATCGCCACACCCTGGCAACAGTGCAAACTGTGGTGCTGGGCTGCCTGCGTCGAGACCGCGTTTGGCTTGCGCGGCTATCGGGTCAACCAACAGATGATGGCGCAAAAGCTGTTCGGCGACCCCTATGTCTGCCAACCGGCCAACGGCCCGATGATCGAACATGTCGTCAACGGTAACTGGACGGATCTGAATGGTCGCGCTTTCCAGGCACGCCTGGACATCGTCATGGACCTGGACCGTGGCATCTCTCATCCCAATCCGATGGGCGTGATCTGGGATGAATTGCGCGCCGGGCGCCCCCTTCTCTCGGGCTCTTTGGGCCATGCCACGCTGATCACCGCGATGAACTACACGCAGGCGCAGGGAACGACGCCGCAGACCAATTACATCACGCTGCGCGATCCGTGGCCGGAGTCCCCGAACAAGCGCTTAATGACACCTCAGGAATTCTACGGCGCCCGGCTGCTCGCGACGTTCAGGATAAGCTGAACACCGTTGCGCACACCCAAGATCGGGCGCCTATAGTACCATGGGGTCACAGGCGCTCGGCATGCCAACGGACGTGATCCTCCATAAAGCTTGCCACGAAGTAGTACGAATGGTCGTAGCCAGACTGCATCCGGAAAGGACCCGGCGTTCGGGTCTGAGCCAGGGCGCCTGACAGCGCCTCGGGCATAAGAAGATCCAGGAATTGGTCTGAGGCGCCTTGGTCAATCAAGACATCGCTAAACCAACCGGTCTCGCGCAGCAGCAATGTTGAGTCGTGGGCTGCCCAACTGGCTTCGTCCGGTCCCAGATAGGCCGACAACTGCTTGCGACCCCAGTCACCCGCCGTGGGATGGGCAATCGGTGCAAAAGCCGACACCGACTGGTAAAGGTCCGGGTTCCGCATCGCCAGAGTCAGCGCGCCGTGCCCGCCCATGGAATGCCCCGTGATGCCTTGGCGCTCGGAATCAATCGGGAACTCTGACGTGACCAAAGCCTGCAGATCGCGGGTAATGTAGCTGTACATCTGGTAGTGCGCCGCCCAAGGGTCTTCTGTGGCATCCACATAGAACCCTGCACCACAACCCAGATCGAAGGCGTCGTCATCGGCGACCCCCTCACCGCGCGGAGACGTATCCGGGAAGACGATGGCGATCCCGTGTTTGGCCGCCCAACCCTGGGCGCCTGCCTTGGTCATGGCGTTCTCGTGCGTGCAGGTTAGCCCCGACAGATACCAGAGGCACGGCACAAGGCCGCTCTCAACCGCAGGCGGCAGATAGACCGCAAAGGTCATCTCGCAACCGGTTGTCTCGGCATGGTGGCTGTAGACACCCTGAACGCCGCCAAACGCCCTGTTTTCGGATTTTGTGTCCATGATCACCCCCCGCTGCCAGCGCCTCTTTAGACCTGCGCTTTCGGGCCCGCAAGCCGGGGCTGCTTACCCAACACCCTAAAGCCAACCTCGAGGGCCCAGCGCTCAATCAAACGGACAAGCGAGCCGCGGGCCCGCTTGACGCCATTTGCTGGCGCCCAGACCAGGCACTCCGACTGGATTGGTGACATCGGCCAAAACATCCAATTCGGTCAGCCCAGTGATGACACAGCCAACAACAACCCAATCGCCAAGGCCTGAACAAACAACCGTCACGCGTTGCATTCAGCAGAATTCATCTTCAGGATGCTGACATCATCCCTTAACGAAACTACGACCTTCGCAGGAGATCGCCCCATGTTTGCGCGCGTCATCGCAATAGCCGTCCTAGTTCTTGCACCGATGCTGTCTTTCGGCACCGCCCTGGCAGACGCCCCGCCAATTCTGACGATCTCCGGGGAAATCACCAATACCAACCGAGGGCCATCTGCCGCCGATGACACGACGGTGCTCGGCGCACAAGACATCGCCTTTGAAGCAGGCTTCGCAGTGACACGGGCAGAACTCGCCGCCCTGCCACAGCGCAGCATCACCACAATGGCGGCTGGTGTGGAGGCGACCTTCACCGGGCCAGCACTAGCCGACACGCTGGCGCTGGCTGGAGCGAGCGGCGACACACTGATCGTGACCGCGCTGGACGGCTACAGCGTGGCCATGGACCGTGTCTTCATGGAAGCCCATCAGCCGATCCTGGCGATCGCTGCCACAGGCTTTTCCTTGGCCATCGGAGACTATGGCCCAACCATGATTGTCTTCCCACCAACCGACGACGCGGACCTGCAGGACGAATTCAATGGCCTACAAGTGTGGGCCATCCTGCACATAAGCGCCGAATGACCACCAAATCAGGCGCCAAGGGTCAAGCGAGGCGCCACTATCGTGTCAAGTGGGCCCGCGGCCCGCTTGACCGGTTTATTCGGGCAGCTCTCAACAGCTCTGCGCCGCGTAGATCAGGCTGATCTCAATGTCTGAATGGAGATTTTTCGTGCGTTGAGCGTGTTCGCGCGCCAGCCGCAGCCTTCGACTGCGCGGCCAAGACGCCGTTCATCGCCATAGCAAATTCAGCGCCCATTACGTCGCACTACTGCGGAGACCCTCAAACAAGCGCTTGCTTGCCCTCCGACCAACGGACCGCTAGCGTCCTGAATAAGCAAAAACAGCACGTTGGATTGATTAGTGAGATTTCTGATAGGCAATAAGTACATTGCCCCCTTGGTCGTCTTTGCGGTTTTCCAATGGTTCGCTTACGCGGCATTCACAGGCGACGAGTTGTCGGCCTCTGAACGTCGGCGAAGCAAAGCAAACTTCATTGAAGAGATCATAACTTATGTGACAGACGCGGTTGGTCACGTCCCCGGTGCTCTCTTCTTCTCGCTTGCGGGAATCGGTTTTGCCTACCTCGCTTACAAGCGTGCAGTTCGGATCTCCGGCAGATAGTGCCTCGCCGGAGTTGCCCACGCTCCCCGCCTCAGTAGCTGTGCGCGGCGTAAACTCGGCTCAGATCGCCGTTCCAGTCGGACTGATACTCTGCCAAGAGCTCCTCGGCAGGTGTCTTGCCCCGTTCAACCAGATCGTGCAGAGCGTTTAGAAAGTGGCGTTCGTCCGGCACCATCCCGCCAGCACCAGGGCAGGCCCGGGACTTCAGGCCGGCCTCGGCAATTTCCAGGCAGGTGCGCGCGATGTCGAGCATCGGGCGCCCACCCAGGTCCGCCGCAAAGCCCTTGACTGAGGCATCAACGCGTAACTGCTCGCGCTGCTCGGCCGTCCAGTCCTTGCAAAGATCCCAGGCCGCATCCAAAGCGCCCTGGTCGTACATCAGCCCGACCCAGAACGCGGGCAGCGCACACAGCCGCCGCCACGGTCCGCCATCGGCCCCGCGCATTTCGATGAACTTCTTGATCCGTGCTTCCGGGAAAATTGTTGTCAGGTGATCGGCCCAATCGCTGAGTGTCGGCACCTCGCCCGGCAGCGCGGGTAACTTCCCTTCCATGAAATCACGGAAGGACTGGCCCAGCGCATCGACATAGACGCCGTCGCGGTAGACGAAGTACATCGGCACATCCAGTGCATAGTCGACCCAGCGCTCGAAGCCCATGCCGTCCTCAAAGGCCCAGGGCAGCATGCCGGTCCGGTCCGCATCCAGATCCCGCCAGACCCGGCTACGCCAGGACACATGCCCATTCGGCTGACCCTCGAAGAACGGCGAATTCGCAAACAGCGCCGTGGCCACCGGCTGCAGCGCCAGTGCCACGCGCAGCTTCTGGACCATGTCCGCCTCGGAAGCGAAGTCCAGGTTCACCTGCACGGTGCAGGTCCGGTACATCATCTGCGTGCCGTGCGTGCCGACCTGACCCATGTAGCTGGTCATCAGCTTGTAGCGCCCCTTGGGCATCATCGGCATCTGCTCGTGGGTCCACTCGGGCGCGGCGCCCAGCCCGATGAAGCCGACGCCGATCTCGTCAGCGATCGACTTCACCTCGGCCAGGTGCGCATTCACCTCGTCGCAGGTCTCGTGGATCGTCTCCAAGGGTGCGCCGGAAAGCTCCAACTGGCCGCCGGGCTCCAGGCTGACATTGGCGCCGCCCTTGGTCAGGCCAATGATGTTGCCGCCTTCTTCCAGCGGCGCCCAGCCATAGCGGTCGCGCAGCCCCTCTAGCACAGCCTTGATAGAACGCGCGCCCTCATAGGGCAGCGGTTTCAGCGTGTCGGTACAGTAGCCGAACTTCTCGTGCTCGGTGCCGATCCGCCAGTCCGGCTTAGGCTTGCAGCCCGAGGCCAGATACTCGGCCAGATCGTTGCGGTGTTCGATTGGACCGCCGCCCTGCTGGGGAATAGACATGCCCCCTCCTCGTCTCTCAGCCGCCCACGGCGTAGGCTACCCCCAAGCCCGGCGCAACCCCGCCACACAAATGTGCGACGGAAGTCGTGTCCGGATACGTTTCAGCCGGAGGATCAAAGCGCGCGCCAACGCCGCCCGCGCCCGGCAGGGGAGTATGTATCATGAGCTTCATCCGTCCAGGTCTTGCAGGCGTTCTGCTGATTGGCGCCCTTACCATCACCGGCTGCGCGCGTACGATTGATCCCGGCACCTATGACGGCACCTCGGTCGGCGAGGTTGTCCGCACCTATGAAGGCACCGTCGAGCAGGTTCGCCAGGTATCGGTGGAAGAGGGCGCGCTGCTGGAGGAGAACAGGACCGGCCAACTGATCGGCGGCGTGGCGGGTGGATTCATCGGCTCGCTCTTCGGTGGGGGGATCGGTAAGGCCGCGGCCATCGCCAGCGGGTCGGTGGTCGGTGCCGTTGCGGGTTCCCTGGTCGAGGAAGAGGCAAAGCGCCGGCCAGCCCTGGAATACATCGTCCGCGACGATCAGGGGCAATTGGTCACCGTGGTCCAAGGGCCAGAGCCGAGCCTGGCGCCCGGTCAGCGCGTTTATGTTCAGGAGGGGTATTCCGGCCGCAGCCGGATCACGCCTGCGCTTTGACACCACACAACACAGCGGCAAAACCAGATCGTGCATACCTCTGATCCGTCGATGGCCTAACTCTAGATCGAAGAGACGGGAAACCCGTGACCTAGCCGCCCTGTGCGCAGCGTCGACAGAAAGAAGTTAACCGGTGACGCGTCGCGGCGTCCAGGATATCAGACTGGGGCTCTCTGACCACGGAGGCCGGCCATTGAACGCAAAGCCCCATCTGACAGTCGAACTGGTCGCGCACGCCTCACTGAAAATCCGCACATACGATTGCTGCGTGCTGTGCGACCCCTGGTATCTGGGCACGTGCTTTAACGAAGGCTGGGCTTTGTCGCCGGCGCCGGATCTGGAGCAGCTGGATCTGTCGGATGTCACGCATCTGTGGATCAGCCATGAACATCCAGACCACATGCACTTCCCGACGTTGCGTTGGATCGCCGATCAGCTGGACCCGGGGAAGGTAACCTTCCTGTTCCAGCGCACCAATTCGGACAAAGTGTTCGAAGCCATGGCCAAGCTGGGCTTCACCAATTGCCGCGCAATGGATCACATGACGCCGCTTCGCATCAGCCCGACGGTCGACTTGTTCGTCTATGCACACCGACTGTTGGACGCGGCGCTCGGCGTTATCTGGAACGGGCAGAACGCGCTGCTGAACATCAACGACACCGAACTGAACCAGGCTGATTGCCGCTACATCACGCAACGGTTCGGGTCGTTCCCCTACCTGGCCAACCAGTTCTCAATCGCTGGCTTCGACGGCGTCTACGATGATGAGGTGATGAAAGGCTGCACATCGGAGGTGCTGGAGAAAGTCGTGGCCCAGCATCGCTGGCTGGGTGCCCAGTACACGATCCCGATGGCCAGCTTCATGTACTTCTGCTGCCCCGACAACCATGGTCTGAACCGCTATCGCAGTACCGTCCCCGACATGTGCCGCACCCTGGAGGACCAAGGGCTTGCGCCCCTTGTGCTACGCCCTGGGGGTTTGGGCCTGAACCTGGCCGCTGCGGATATTCAGGCGGCCAATGTGCCAGAGGGGCTGTCCGATCAGGGCACATCCTACTTCCAGCACTTCTACCAGACCGAGCACATGCCGGTGATCACACCGGCGGACAACCGGGTCGAGATTGACGCCATCCGCGCCAGCTTCGCCGAGCGGACGCGGAAATGGCGTGCGCACACGCTTGGCTACTTCTATCGGCGGCTGGGGCGCGTACCCACCTGGATCGACGATCTGGGCCAGGGCGTGATCCTGGATTTCCAGACATGTCAGATCGTGGATGCCCCCGCAGTGACCCGGGACACCGCTGATTTGATCATCGCCAGTCAGCCCCTGGACTTTGCCTTTCGCTGGCCCTTCGGCGTGCAGACCCTTGGCGTGTCAGGGCGGTTGCGCTTCCGGTCCCGGGTGCCCCAGAACTGGCGCTGGGTCCGCATGATCTCGTCGTTGCACAATTCAGACGTGCACCTGGGCTTCGGCTCGCTGTTCAGGCGAGCAACGCTGGCCTGGTTCTGGCAACGCCGACGCGGCCTTTTGGGCCAGGCACTGCAGCAAATCCGGTTTTCCCGGCGCATCTTCTCGCGTGTCGGGGCGAAAGGGTGACGCCCCGCCATTGATCCCAAGGGGCCAAGCGATCTATCCCAGGCTTTAGCTGAGAGGGGAGAGCGCATGGAATTGATCAGCAAGACGGCCCGCGAAGTTCTGGACCTGATGGCGTCTGGGGAAGTGACCCGGGACGAGGTCCTGGATGCGCTGGAGGCCAGGATCGCTCAGGTCGATGGGCAGGTGAACGCGTTGCCGACGCTATGCTTTGACCGTGCGCGAGACCGCGCCGACGCCGCTAAAGGCGTTCTGGGCGGCTTACCGGTGGCGATCAAAGACCTGGTAGACGTGGCTGGAGTGCGCTCGACCCGTGGCTCACCCATCTATGCGGACCGGGTGCCCGAGACATCTGGCCACGTTGTTCAACGACTGGAGGCGCGGGGGGGCGTCATCTACGCCATGTCCAACACGCCCGAGTTCGGCGCCGGCGCCTCAACCTTCAACGAAGTGAACGGGCGGACGCACAATCCCTGGAACCTGTCACGCTCGGTCGCTGGGTCGTCAGGTGGGGCCGCAGCGGCGCTGACGTCGGGCCAGGCTTGGCTGGCACACGGATCTGACATGGGCGGCTCTTGCCGCAACCCGGCCAGCTTCTGCAATTGCGTGGGCATGCGCCCATCGCCGGGCCTGGTGCCGGGCGGCCCCAGCGCCAACCCGGTTGAGATTCTGGGGCAGCAAGGCCCGCTCGCGCGCAACATGGGTGACTTGGGCCTCTTCCTGGACGGCATGGCAGGCACATATCCGCGCGAACCCTTTAGCCGTGCCGTGGCGGGCAGCTTCCGTCAGGCCGCCGAAGCACCGGTCGTGCCAAAACGCATTGCGTGGTCCGCAGATCTCGGCGGCATCACACCCGTTGATCCGGAGGTCCGCGCCATTACTGAAGCGGCCGCTCGGCGCTTTGAGGCCTTGGGCGCAACCGTCGAGGAGGCCTGCCCCGATTACAGCGGCACCTACAAAGCCTTCCAGACATTGCGCGGCGTCGCCTTCGCCACGTCCCACCTCACCCACTATCGCGAGCATAAGGACAAGCTGAAGCCGGACGTCATTTGGAACGTCGAACTTGGCTTTAAGATCACCGGCGAGGAGCTCGCAGAAGCGAACGCCATCCGCGCCCGCATGATCGCCAGCCATGCCGCGTTCTTCGACAAGTACGACCTGCTCTTGTGCCCGGCGACCATCGTGCCGCCATTCCCGGTGGAAGACCGCACCGTGATGTCTTGCGACGGGGTCCAGTTTGAAACCTACATCGACTGGATGATGATCGTCGCAGCCATCACCCTGACAACCGCGCCGGCGCTGTCACTGCCGTGCGGTTTCACAGCTGACGGGCTTCCGGTGGGCCTCCAAATGGTGGGCGGCCTGCACTGTGACGCAACACTGCTGAGCCATGCCGCCGCGCTCGAGGCTGAACTCGGCATGGACCTCGCACCCATCGATCCGCGCCCAGGAAGCTGAGGACCTGGACGTGGCAACAGACGATCCAAGTCGCGATCAAATGCTGGCAGCACTTGCCTGGCAGGCCGAGCTGGGTGCGACGGAGGCGATCGCCGAAACGCCCCAGGATCGCTTCGCCGAAAGCGCACCGAAGCCTGCAGCGGCGGCGGCGGTTGCCCCCAGCACGGCGCCTGTAACCGCGCGCGGGCAGGAAGATCCCACCCGCGCGATGCCCGACGCGCGCCCGGGCCGCGACCAGCCGGTCGCGGCAGCCCAGTCAACAGGCTCGACCACGGCACTTGCCGCTCAAGCATCCACACTTGATGAGTTGGCCCAGACTATGCGCGTCTGGGATGGCACCCCGCTGCGGGAGACTGCACGGAACTTTGTTTTCTCAGACGGTGTGCCCGGGGCCCGATTGATGGTCGTGGGCGAAGCGCCCGGCGCGGACGAGGATCGCATTGGGCGGCCCTTTGTCGGCCGGGCCGGTCAGTTACTCGATCGGATGCTCGCAGCAATCGACATTGCCCGAAGCGCCCCCGCACCCGAGAATGCGGCCTACATCGCGAACATTCTGCCCTGGCGCCCGCCCGGCAACCGCACACCCACCGAAGCGGAGGCGCAGATGTTCCTGCCCTTCATGACCCGCCATATCGAACTGGCCAAGCCGGACCTGATCTTCGCGGTGGGCAACACCTCGGTGAAGGCGCTTCTTGCCACCAAGACAGGCATAAAGCGCTTGCGCGGCACGTGGACACCGCATCCTGATCTAGGCATCCCGGTGTTGCCCAGTTTCCACCCCGCCTACCTGCTGCGCCAACCCGCCGATAAACGCCTGGCGTGGCAGGATCTGCTTAGCCTGCGCGCTGCGTTGGATGAGGGGGCGCCGCGTTGACCCGTATTCTGGCCTTTTCGGACATGCACCTTTCCCAAGGTCACGCCGCGATGGTGGTGGCCCACGCAGGGGCAGCTGATCTCGTGATCGGCGCGGGTGACTTCTGTAACGCCCGCCAGGGTCTCCAGGATGCCATGGACCTTCTCGCGCCAGTACTCCCGAAGGCCGTGTTGGTCCCAGGCAACGCCGAGTCGGTCGAGGAACTGCGCGCCGCCGCAGGTCCAGCAACCGTGCTGCATGGCGAGGGCGTAGAATGCTCTGATCTGCAAATCTTCGGGCTTGGCTATGCCGTGCCCGTGACGCCCTTTGGCTCGTGGTCCTGCGATCTCAGCGAGGAGACGGCAGCCGACATGCTGGCCGCGTGCGCCGAGGCGGATCTGATGGTGTTGCATTCGCCACCCAAAGGCATCGCCGACCGAAGCAATTCTGGCGCGTCCCTAGGCTCCACCGCCATCCACGATGCCATCGCGCGAATTCAGCCTCGACTGGCCGTGTGCGGCCACATTCATTACAGTTGGGGGCAGGTTGGGAAGATTGGCCAGACACACGTGCAGAACCTGGGGCCAAAGCCCGTCTGGTTCACGCTTTAGGCGATCAGAGAATGCCGATCAGTCGGAAGATCCCCAACCACATGACCGCGCCAATGACCACGGCGGCGCAGACGGACCGCACGGCTGCCAGATCACTACCCGGGTCTAAATATCCGGGGCGTTGATCCAGTTCCATGGCGCCAGCCGAAACAGCGGTTGTTGTCTGTGCGATCTTTTCCTCCATGACACCAGTTCATCCGCAAGTTGTAAACAGAGGGTTAACGCGCCGCCAGGGACTTTAACGTATTGGGCCCTGGCACTAGCTCTGTTGCAGCCGCAGTAAGAGGTTTTCATGTCCAGGATCGACGACACCCGCGACTTCGTACCCGTACGGATTGCCGTGCTGACTGTGTCAGACACGCGAACGCCGGACGAAGACCGCTCAGGCGACACACTGGTCAGCCGGCTGGAGGCGGCAGGGCATGCCCTGGCCGCACGGGCGATCATCACGGATGACAGGGCCGACATTCGAAATCAGCTGCAGGCCTGGGTTGAGGATCCAAACATCGACGTCGTGATTTCGACGGGCGGAACGGGGCTGACAGGGCGCGATGTCACGGTCGAGGCACATCGCGATTTATACGAGAAGGAAATCGACGCTTTCTCGACCGTATTCACCCATGTCTCGATGGCAAAGATCGGCACGTCAGCCGTACAGTCCCGCGCATGCGGGGGTGTCGCCGGTGGCACCTACCTGTTCGCGCTGCCAGGATCGCCGGGCGCCTGCAAGGATGGCTGGGACGAAATTCTGGCCAAACAGTTAGATTATCGCCACCGTCCGTGCAATTTTGTCGAGATCATGCCGCGCTTGGACGAACACCTGCGCAGAAAGTAGCGCGTGGCGGAGACAATACGTTAACAAACCGCTGCTACCCCTCCATGGGAGAGCGAACTGAATACGGGAGCGGACTGCATGTTTTCGCGCAATCGCGCCGAAGAACCGGCAGAACGTCCTGTTCTTGAGCGGGGCTACCTCAGCCGGCTTGCCGAAAGCCTAGGATCCGCCGAAACCGGGGAGCTTCTTTCCGATGGCATGCTGGAGTTGTCCGATCGCTTGGCGCGCCTGCGGCAGGAGAGCGCCAAGTCGAACGGCCAGGGACTGCACGAGTTGGTCCACAACATCGCCGGCGTTGCCGGTCATATGGGCCTGACCGCCATGTCGGCCGCTGCAGCCGATGCACAGAGGTCATTGCGAGAAGATCAGAGGGACCGCACCGGGATCGAAGCTGTGCTTTCGTTGCAGGATAGCTCGATGAACGCATTGCGGGACTACTGCCTAACTCTGACGGCCAAAGCCGAAGACTGATCATCAACATGACCGCAAGGCTTGCGTCCCACGACGGCGCAGCTAGGTTCGTCCACACGAAAAATTCCTGCCGGAGAAGCCGCGCATGACCGGGCCCGAAGACCAAGCTGCCAGCCCAGGCAACCAAAATGGCGAAAGCCAACCGATCCCGATCGAGCTTGTCGCTGCTTCACAACTATCTGGCGTCCTTCAGGAATTGGATCCCGCTCAAGCAAACTGGGCCAACGTGAACGGGTTTTCCGGGCGCTTGGGCCAGACACTCTTGCTGCCGGACGAACACGGCGGGATTGCGCGCGTGCTATTTGGTTGGGGTGATGGCGAAGCGAGACGGCGCGAGCGGTTTCATTTGGGCGAGTTTGCCAGGCGCGCGGCAGCTGGCACCTATTACTTGGATACGGATCTCGACACGGATGAGGCCGAGGAAGCTGCTCTTGGGTGGCTACTGGGTCGCTACCGGTTCGAGCGCTACAAAAAAGGCGCCGAGGAGCGAGCTGCAGACCTAATGGCGCCCGACGGCGTCGATGCCGCCAAACTCGTCCGCACGGTTGAAGGGGTCTTTCTGACCCGCGATCTGATCAACACGCCCGCGGCAGATCTGGGCCCCGAAGCGCTGGAGACGACGGCCCGCAAACTTGCAGACCGGCACGGCGCAACGTTCGAAACAGTGGTAGGCGATGACTTACTGGATGCCAACTTCCCGATGATCCATGCGGTAGGCCGGGCGGCGGCACAGGCGCCACGGCTGATCGACATGAGCTGGGGCGCTACAGATGCGCCAAAACTGACACTGGTTGGCAAGGGCGTCTGCTTTGACACAGGCGGCCTTAATCTGAAGCCCGCCCAATCAATGGGCCTGATGAAAAAGGACATGGGCGGCGCCGCAACCGTGCTTGGCCTTGCGCATATGATCATGGGCCTGGACCTGCCTGTGCGGCTGAGGGTGCTGATACCCGCGGTCGAGAACTCGGTCTCGGCCCCCTCGTTTCGACCGGGCGATGTCTTGACCTCGCGCCTGGGCAAGACGGTCGAGATCAACAACACCGACGCCGAAGGTCGTCTGGTTTTGGCGGATGCCCTGGCATTGGCTGCCGAGGAAAACCCGGATCTGATGATCGATATGGCCACGCTGACCGGTGCAGCGCGCGTTGCCTTGGGTCCGGACCTTGCACCGTTCTACACGGACGAGGATGACCTGGCCGACGCGCTTTCATCAGCAGGGCGGATGTCCGCAGACCCAGTCTGGCGGATGCCGCTGTGGCCCGGCTATGAACGCGACATCGAGCCTGATATCGCCGATCTGGATAATGCGCCCAAAGGCGGCATGGCCGGTTCGATCACTGCCGCGTTGTTTCTGCGCCGGTTTGTGGGCGATGCACGGTGGATCCACTTCGATATCTATGGCTGGAACCCATCGGGACGCCCAGGCCGACCGAAGGGCGGGGAGTGCCAAGGCGCACGCGCCCTACTACGCATGATCGAGGCCCGGTACGGTACAGGATCGTGAGCTTTGACAAGCGGCTTACCCCCGCACGCGACGACATAGCAGCCGATCACCTGGAAGGCATCTTGCCTGCGCCGCGCTATGTGGCGGGCATGAAACATCGCGTGTCAGCTGGCAGAACCGAACTACTAAGGCAGCCGGGCGGCGGGTTAGATACCGAACTGCTGCACGGCGAGGACTTTGTCGTCTACGATGTTGCCGATGGGTGGGCCTGGGGACAAGCCGCGCTGGATAGCTATGTCGGTTATGTTGATGTGCGCGATTTGGTGGCGCGGGGTGAGGACCCAACCCACCGCGTGGCGACGCTGGGCGCCCAGGTCTACCGAGCGCCAGAGTTGAAGACGCTGCCATCAGGTCGCTTTCCTTTCGGAGCGCGGCTTTATGTTGCCGATACGACGGACACGCACGCACAGATCGGGCCAGCTTCGTGGGTACCACTCAGGCAGTTGGCGCCACTTGCTCTGCCGGCACCCGACTGGGTCGCGGTGGCGGAGACGTTCTTGGGCGTGCCCTATGTATGGGGCGGCCGCTCGTCTGAAGGATTGGACTGTTCGGCGCTGGTTCAACTGTCTCTGCAAGCTGCAGGTCAGACCTGCCCACGCGACAGTGACCTTCAGGCCAACACCCTGGGAAACGATCTGGCCGAGGACACCCGGCTGCAGCGGGGAGATCTGATCTTTTGGCAGGGTCATGTTGGTATCATGCGGGACGCAGATACCTTGCTGCATGCGAACGCCTTCCACATGTCAGTTATCGCCGAGCCCCTGGATCAGGCCATCGAACGGATCGGGGCAAACGAATTTGGTGCGGTTGTCAGGCGCGCGCGGCTCGACCCAGACGCAACCGGCGCTTAAGGTACCTTACGAAAGCGCAGAGGAACCGATGTTTCTGTCACATCTGCCACGTCTGTTGAGTGCCCCGTTCACGGCGCTGGCCATACTGGCAGGCTGCGCACCCGGAGCCAGCCAAACACTACCAAACGGACAGCTTCCGCCAACACCTGTACCCAGCCCAATTACGGCTCAAACGACGCCGGCACGGCCTGCAAGCTTTCAGGAATGGCAGGTCCAGTTCCGGGCAAAGGCACTGGCAGCAGGAATTGCGCCTGCCGTTTATGATCGGGCTTTTCGCAACGTCAGCCTGAACCAAACAGTCCTGGATCTGGATACCCGCCAGCCCGAGTTCACGCGGGCCATCTGGCAGTATTTGGACAGCGCAGTTTCGTCGAGCCGGATTGCAACCGGTCGCCGGTTGGCCAACGAAAAACTAGCCTTGCTGCGTCAGATCGAGCCGCGCTTTGCCGTCGACTCAGAATATGTGTTGGCGATCTGGGGGCTGGAAAGCGGCTATGGCAGCAATTTCGGCTCGATCCCGGTGATCGAGAGCATGTCAACGCTGGCCTATGATAGCCGGCGCAGCGCCTTTGCCGAGGAGCAGTTGATCGCGGCCTTGCGCATCCTTCAGGCGGGCGACATCTCGCCGGATCGGATGGTGGGTTCATGGGCCGGTGCCATGGGGCACACGCAGTTCATTCCCACGAGTTTTCTGGAATATGCGGTTGACTATTCGGGCGATGGTCGCCGGGATCTTTGGTCGCCCGATGCAGTCGATGCCCTTGCGTCGACGGCCAATTATCTGGCGCGGTTTGGCTGGCGTCAGGACGCGCCAGTGGTTGTCGAAGTCCTGTTGCCGACAGGTTTCGATTACCTCTTGGCAGATGATCGAACCGAGCGTACCGCCGCACAGTGGGCTGACCTGGGCATACGGGCACGTGCCGGCGCTTTACCGCCAGGTGAACGACTACGGATCCTGCTTCCTGCTGGCGCCAATGGCCCGGCGTTTGCGACCTATCCGAATTTTCGGGTGATCAAACGTTACAACAACGCAACGTCCTATGCGTTGGCCGTTGCGTTTCTGGGGGAAGCCATCGCAGGCCGCGCAGCCATTCAAGGCAGCTGGCCTCGCGGTGACAACCCGTTGTCACGCACCGAGAAGCAGGAACTGCAGCAGCGCCTGACAGATCTGGGTTTCGACACCCAAGGCGTGGACGGGATCATCGGGCCGAACAGTCGCGCTGCGGTCAGACGGTTCCAGCAGGCGATGGGTCTGATCCCTGACGGTTACGTCTCGTCCAGTTTGTTGGCAGCCGTTCGCCGAGCGAACAACTGACCATGACCGGGGGGGAGCACATTACCAGTTGGCAGGACGCAGCTGCTCGATTGATCGCAATCGCTGCCGGGCGCGATACGGCTGATCTGGTCATTCGCAACGGCACTTGGGTCAACGTCCATTCGGGGGAGCTGATCCTGGGTACCGACTTGGCAATTGCCGACGGCCGTTTTGCCTATTGCGGGCCAAACGCGGACTCTGCAATCGGATCCGAAACCCAGGTGATCGACGCCGGTGGGCGCTTCTTGGTCCCAGGGCTCTGTGATGCGCACATGCATGTGGAATCCGGGATGCTGACAGTAACGGAGTTTGTCCGCGCAGTGGCCCCACACGGCACGACGTCGATGTTCATCGACCCACACGAGATCGCCAATGTGCTGGGACTTCCTGGTGTGCGCCTGATGCACGACGAAGCAATTGCCCAACCAATCAATGTCTACGTCCAGATGCCTTCATGCGCCCCCTCCGCGCCTGGGCTTGAGACCACCGGTATGGAACTGGGACCCGAGGACGTTGTCGAAGCCATGAACTGGCCAGGGATCATTGGTCTTGGCGAGATGATGAACTTTCCGGGTGTGGCAGCAGGCGACCCCAAAATGCTGGGCGAGATTGCTGCGACACAGACTGCGGGTAAGACGGTCGGCGGCCACTACGCATCACCGGATCTTGGCCGTGCCTTTCACGCATATGTCGCTGGCGGACCTGCCGATGACCACGAGGGCACCCGTGCCGCAGACGCCATTGCCCGGGTCCGGCAGGGCATGCGGGCCATGTTGCGGCTTGGCTCTGCTTGGCACGACGTTGCCGCACAGATCACCGCAGTTACCGAAAAAGGCCTGGATTCAAGGAACTTCATCCTCTGCACAGATGACTGTCATTCGGGAACACTGGTCCGCCATGGCCACATGAACCGAGTTGTGCGGCACGCGATTGAATGCGGCGTCGAGCCAATCACAGCGATCCAAATGGCAACGATCAATACTGCCACCCATTTCGGGCTAGAGCGTGAGCTCGGATCGATTGCACCGGGACGGCGTGCAGACGTCATTGTTTCCTCAGATTTAGAGAGCTTGCCCATTGAAACGGTCGTGGCCCGCGGCGTTGTGGTTGCCGAAGATGGCCGGATGACCGGGCCCGCACCCAGCTTCGAATACCCGAAGATGGCCCGCAACACGGTCAAAGTTCGCCGCGATCTGCAGCGCAGCGATTTCGACATCGCGGCGCCCCTCGGCACCGGATCTGCCAACGTACGCGTTATTGGCGTTGTCGAGAACCAGGCACCGACAAAGGCATTGACTGCCGAACTAGACGTTAACGCCGGTGTCGTTCGCATGGCACGCGAACGCGATATCTGCCAGATCGCGCTGGTCGAACGGCACCGCGGAACCGGCGCCGTCACGAATGCCTTCGTTTCGGGCTTTGGCTATACTGAGCGTTGCGCCCTGGCCTCGACCGTCGCGCACGATAGTCATCACATGATCGTCGTGGGCACCGCAAAAGCTGACATGGCGCTGGCTGCCAATCGGCTGCGCGCTGTTGGGGGTGGGGTCGTGTTCTTCCAGGATAGTGAAGAAAAGGCGCTGATCGAAATGCCAATTGCAGGCCTCATGTCCGACAAACCTGCGGAGAAGGTCGCGGCCGAGGCTGACCGCCTGATGGCCGCAATGGCGCAGGGCGGCTGCACGCTGCGCAATGCCTACATGCAACACAGCCTGCTTGCCCTTGTGGTGATCCCAGAGCTCAGAATTTCGGACAAGGGCTTAATCGACGTCACGCGCTTCGAAAAGACCGGGCTATTCGTCTAGGCCAGACGCCGACCTGGTAGGGCAACCCAGCCCTATCCGTCATCAACGACAAAACGTGTCGATTCTGAGCGCCGTGCGGTCGCATGGTCCCGAGCCGCACTTCATGCTGACGTCTATGGCGGAAGCATAAGGTCGGAGGGTACGCAATGAAAACGGAAGCACGTGCGGTTGTCGTCGGCGGGGGCGCAGTCGGCGCGGGGATCATATACCACCTGGCCAAGGCCGGTTGGGATACGGTTCTTCTCGAGCGTGACGAACTCACCGCGGGCTCGACGTGGCATGCCGCTGGGCTGCTGCCGCTCTTCAACATGAGCTACGCGACCAGCCATATCCATGACTACAGCGTCAAGTTCTACAAGACCCTGGAGGAAGAGACCGGCCTGAATGCCGGTTTCTCAGTCGTAGGCAATCTGCGGATGGCGCAAACCCAAGACCGCATGGATGAGTACATGCTCTACACATCCACAGCCGAAAGCGTCGGTATTCCGGTAGAATGGCTGACCCCAGACCAGATTAAAGCGCGTTGGCCACTGGTGCGCACCGAGGACCTGAAGGGCGCGATCTACCACCCCACAGATGGCTACATTAACCCCGCCGATGTAACCCAGGCGATGGCCAAAGGTGCGCGCCAACACGGCGCCGAGATCTACCGGAAGACGCAGGTCGACAGCTATGAATGGCAGGGCGACCACTGGATCGTGCGCGGCTCGAAGATGGTCGAGGTTGGCGGACGGCTAGTACCATCCGAAGAGATATTCGAAATCAAGGCAGAGCACGTCGTCACGGCCACCGGCAACCATGCGCAGCGCACCGCAGAGTTGCTGGGGATTTCCTCCGTCGCGATACCTATCGAGCATCAGTACATCGTCACCGAACCAGATCCCGCCCTGGTCGAATGGCGCAAGGAGAACGGTGAGCACCCAGTCCTACGCGATGCCGACGCCAAGTGGTATGTCCGCGAAGAGCGCGGCGGCTGGATCCTTGGACCCTACGAGCAGGGCGCCCCAGCGAGATTTATTCACTCGGTGCCAGAGAGCTTCCGCGCCGATCTATTCGAACTCGACCTCGAGCGCATCGAGGAAGAGTACATGTCGATGATACACCGCATACCATCATCCGAGAATGTTGGGCTAAAGGACGATTACAACGGCCCCATCTGCTACACGCCAGACGGCAATCCCTTGGTCGGCCCAGCACCGGGGTTACGCAACATGTGGCTGGCCGAAGGTTTCTCTTTCGGGATTACGGCAGCCGGCGGCACGGGCCTTTACCTCGCGCAATTGATGACCGAAGGCGAGGCCGAAATCGACATGTGGAGCCTGGATCCGCGGCGCTACGGTGCCTGGGCTAACCGAGAGTACGCTGCGCGCAAAAACGAGGAATGCTATTCCCACGTTTACGTCCTGCACCATCCGGACGAGGAACGCGAGGCTTGCCGGCCGCTGAAAACCGCCCCTGCCTACGATCGAATGAAGGCCCACGGCGCTCAGTTTGGGCAGGTCAACGGCTGGGAACGTCCGAACTATTACGGCCCGGTGGATGCGCCTGAGGGATTTGATGACAGCACGCGCAGCTTCCGACGCGGCGGCTGGTGGCAATACGCGGCAGCGGAAGCCAAGGCCATCCGGGAAAGCGTTGGCATGGTTGATGCTACCGCGTTCACGAAGCACGTCTTGCAGGGGCCTGGGGCAACCAGTTTCCTGGATTGGCTTACATGCAACAAGCTGCCGCGCGTCGGGCGGACAAATCTGACCTATGCGCTGACAGATGCGGGGACGGTCAGGACAGAGCTAACAATCCTGCGCCAGGCTGAGGATACCTACTACTTAGTCACAGCCGGAGCGGCCGAGACCTATGACAGCGACTATCTGCAGAAGATGGTCATGGATCGTCTAGCAATCGACGGCCCGATGTATCTGGCAAACGTCACTGGCCAGTACGGCGTTTTCGCTTTGGCAGGACCGAAAACCCGCGATGTTTTAAAGGGGCTCGTCGTCGATACCGATCCGCAGACCGCTCTATCGAATAAGCGCTTCCCCTGGCTGTCGGGGCGGCGACTGGACCTGAAGATGTGCACGACCATGGCCATCCGCGTAGCGTATACGGGAGAGTTGGGGTGGGAGCTGCATCATCCCATGGAGATGCAGAACTATCTTTTTGACCTTCTGATGGAGGCGGGTGAACCGCACGGACTAAAGTTGGTTGGCGCTCGGGCGCAGAATTGGCTGCGCCAGGAAAAGTCCTACAGGGCGTTTGGCTCGGACCTTGGGCGGGACGCGACACCGCTGGAGAGCGGGCTGGATCGCTTTGTCGACATGTCGAAAGAGTTCAAAGGGAAGGCCGCAATGGAGGCCACCGGTATTCGGGCAAAGTGTGTGACCGTATTGATTGACGGCCCTGAAGATGCAGACCCATGGGGACGTGAGGCACTGGTCGTGGATGGCAAGAAGGTCGGGCGACTGACCTCGGGCGGCTACTCCGTTGCCTTTGGGAAACAGATTGGGATCGGTTACGTTCAGCCGGATCTGGCCCAGGTGGGTCAGAAGATGCAGGTCCGCATGCAGCGCGAGCTGTGGAACGCCGAAGTGACAGTGGACAGCCCGTATGACCCGAAAAACGAGACCATTCGCAAAGACGGCTAAAATGGCGACTATGATCGTTCGCGCTTTCTCCAACACCCGTAGAAACTGAGCGGGCAGTCCGGCCCGCTCTAGACGGATCTACCGCATCACTCGCTCGAGAATGTCGTCCAGCGGCGACCCATCGCCGTCCGCGTCAAGCATCTGAGCCAAACCACCGAGAACTGAGCCGCCACCAGATTTCTGCCCAGAACCACCGCCACCCAGAAGCCCACCCAACATTCCAGCAATGCCGCCACCGCCGCCGCTCGTGCCGGCGCCCAACTGACCAAGGAGGCCCGCAATATCATTATCAGGCGTCTGCTTCTGCATGCCGCCCTGAAGCATTGCAGCCAGGGCCGGGAGGAACTGGGCAACCTGGTTCTGATCGGCACCTGAACGTTCCGCTGCAGCCCGTGCTAGCTCATCGCTTGCGTCTCTTGATCCCAAGATCTGTTCCAGAAAGTTTGCGCCCTGCGCTTTCGCCTCGGGGGCGGCAGCTTCCGCTGGTCGATCGAAGTAGCTGCCCATGGCTTCCCCCTGGAACTGACCAAGGACGCTATGCGCATCACCATTATCGGCGCGACGGCGAGCTGCCCGCCCAATCGTAGGAGCGAGCATCTCTGCCAGCCCTTCAGCTTGACTTTGTTCCATATTCAGCTTTCGGGCCAGCTCGGCTAGCCCTTGCCCGCCCTGTGCACTGCGCAGCATGTTAAGAAGTGACATCCGTTTCCTCCGCTGAAGTCGTTGTGCCCCGCGGCATGGTACGCTGCCGCCCAGCACATGGTGCCTTGATCTGGAAGAAATCGGAAGTTTGGATCTGAGTGTTCGCCTGAATAGCGTGGGCCGAACGCTGGTTCTTGAGCCGTATGGGCCACGCTGTGCGTATTGAACTCAATAGTGACTACACTGCGGCTTATGCGCGGCGACAAACAGCAACGCAAAGTAGCCGCTCTGATAGAAAAGCGCGGCCCAAACGATGTTCAGGCCGCGCCACATATGATCCGGAAGTTAGCCAGTTAGGATCACCCCTCTGCGGGGGCTTCCTTTTTCTCGGCTTTCTCGGGGCGCTCAATCTCCTCGCCCGTTTGCTGATCAACGACTTTCATTGACAGGCGGGTTTTGCCGCGGTCGTCGAAGCCCATCAGCTTGACCTTCACTTCCTGGCCTTCTTTGACAAGGTCTTTGGGGTTTGCACCGCGCTCCCAAGTCATCTGACTGATGTGGACTAAGCCATCGCGCTTGCCGAAGTAGTTAACGAAGGCGCCAAAATCCATGATCTTGACAACCTTGCCGTTGTAGATCTTGCCGACCTCGGGCTCGGCCACGATCGCATTGATCAGTTCGTATGCCTTTTCGATGGCCTTTCCGTCTGGAGAAGCAATCTTGATCACCCCATCATCGTTGATATCGACCTTAGCGCCAGATTCTTCGACGATACCGCGGATGACCTTGCCCCCAGAACCGATCACTTCACGGATCTTATCTGGGTTAATCTGCATGGTTTCGATCCGCGGTGCGTGAGCCGAAAACTCGCTGCGACCTTGCGTCAGAGCCTTGCCCATTTCGTTCAGGATGTGCATCCGACCATCTTTGGCCTGAGCCAGCGCGACCTGCATGATTTCGGGCGTGATGCCCGCCACCTTGATGTCCATTTGGAGCGAGGTGATGCCTGCTTCAGTGCCGGCTACCTTGAAGTCCATGTCGCCAAGGTGATCTTCATCACCCAGGATGTCCGTAAGCACAGCATACTGGCCATCGTCTTGCAGGATAAGGCCCATTGCCACACCCGCAACCGGCGCTTTCAGCGGCACAGCGGCATCCATCATGCTCAGTGAGCCACCACAAACCGTGGCCATGGACGACGAGCCATTCGACTCGGTGATCTCAGAGACCAGGCGGATCGTGTATGGGAAGTCGGTCGGAGCTGGCAGAACAGCCTGCAGGGCGCGCCATGCCAGCTTGCCGTGGCCCACCTCACGTCTGCCCGGGGCGCCAAAACGGCCTGTTTCGCCAACCGAGTAGGGCGGGAAGTTATAGTGGAGCAAAAAGCGTTCCCGCCATTCACCTTCCAGTGCGTCGATGATTTGCTCGTCATCGCCGGTGCCCAACGTGGTCACGATAAGACCCTGCGTCTCACCGCGAGTAAACAGCGCCGAGCCGTGCGTGCGCGGCAGCATCCCCACTTCGCATTCGATCGGTCGAACCGTGGTCAGGTCGCGGCCATCAATCCGCTTGCCCGTGGAAATCACGTCACCGCGGAGGACGTTGGAGTCCAGCTCCTTCAAGCAAGACTTGACCGCGCCGTCCTGTTCTAGGTCCTCTTCTGCCAAGCCTGCCTTGATCTCGGCATGTGCAGCACTCAGAGCAGACAGCCTGTCGAGCTTGTCAGTAATGGCAAACGCAGCGCGCACCGTGTCTTCGCCCAGGCCACGTATCTTCTCATAAAGTGCCGAGTTGTCGTCAGGCTGGAAGTCAAACGGCTCCTTTGCCGCCTGCTCTGCCATCGCAATAATCATGTCGATCACAGGCTGCATTGCCTGGTGACCGAAGTTGACGGCTCCAAGCATCTCTTCTTCCGACAGCTCGTAAGCTTCGGATTCGACCATCATCACAGCATCGCGGGTACCAGCAACGACCAGATTCAGGCGCTGCTCGGGGTTCTCGCTCAGCTTCGACATGTCGTCGACCTGAGGGTTCAGCACATACTCGCCGTTCACAAAGCCAACGCGCGCCGCGCCAATCGGGCCACGGAACGGCACCCCCGAAATCGTGAGAGCCGCAGAAGCCGCGATCATCCCAATGATATCAGGGTCGTTCTCCATGTCGTGGCTTAGGACTGTCACGATGACCTGGGTCTCGTTCTTGAACCCTGGTACGAACAGCGGGCGGATCGGCCTGTCAATCAAGCGGGAGGTCAGCGTCTCCTTTTCCGTCGGGCGCGCTTCACGCTTGAAGAACCCGCCCGGGATCTTGCCTGCCGCGTAATACTTTTCGTTGTAGTGAACAGTCAGCGGGAAGAAATCCAAACCAACCTTTGGCTGCTTGTCGAACGTGACATTAGCCATCACGGTCGTTTCGCCATAGGTGGCAATGACGGAGCCATCGGCCTGGCGGGCCACTTTGCCCGTCTCCAGGGTCAGCGTCTCGCCACCCCATTCGATTTCTTTGCGTACGATTTCGAACATCCGTTTTCCTTTTCAGCCGGCGCCCACCCGGATGGTGGGCCCGCGTGTCATGCCCGTCTCGGCATGGACCCCGGGTTTCATATATCCCTGGCGCTCGGAAGGGGTCGAATCCGGGCACTTTCGGACAAGTGTGGCCGTAGTTTGGAGGCTTTGCTGAGCCCACGGGGCGACGGCCGGCCCAATAGCAAAGCGCGCACCCAGGGGCGCGCGCTTGATCGGTTAGCGACGAATCCCGAGGCGTTGGATGAGATCACGGTATCGTGCCTCGTCCTTCGCCCTGGTGTAATCGAGAAGCTTACGCCGCTGAGAAACCATCTTCAAAAGACCACGGCGCGAGTGATTGTCTTTCTTGTGGCCCTTGAAGTGCTCGGTCAGATTCGTGATCCGTTCGGTCAGGATCGCCACTTGAACCTCCGGCGAACCAGTATCGCCGTCTTTGGCTCCGTACTCTTTGATCAACTCGGCCTTACGATCAGGCGTAATCGACATCAGATATCCTTTCTTGCTTTTGTGATTCACAGCAACCAGGGCCAGAGCCGGGATGTCGTCCAGCGCGGTCATGGAGGCGGCAACTGCCAAAAATGGCCGTGGCGGGTCTCTACAGATATCTGGCAGAAAAGCCAGGGAAATCGTCCTTCACGTTTAATGAATTGAGGCGTTTCCGCACATCACCCAAGTCCGACGAAGACCCTTTCCGGATGAATTGTGCCACCCCGATATGTCACCAATGCCACTGGCACGCCTTCAAAAGAAGCCCACGCGGTGTCACCATACCCCAAGCCCAAAGAAGAGACGGCTGCAGGGTTTCCGTTCTGCAATTTAGCGGCTGCGGCTGCGGGCACGGGCACCTCTGGCAAACCGAACAAGCCGAATTGCACGGGCAGCAACTGCACCACGGCGCCTCGAATGCCGATAGCATCCAAACAATCAAAAGCGATCGCACCTGTTAACTCAAAGTTCCCGGACGCTAATCTTCGAAGTGAATAGACATGAGCGTGACAGCCCAATGCTTCCCCCAAATCGCGCGCAATCGATCGAACGTAACCGCCTTTGCCGCAGGTCATCTCGATAACCGCGTGATCCGCATCAACGCGCTCCACGAATTTGATGCGTTCGACCCAGATTGGCCTTGGCGCCAGGTCTAGATCAGCGCCGCCGCGGGCCAGATCGTAAGCGCGAGCGCCGTCAACTTTCACCGCCGAGAATTCAGGGGGGATCTGTTCAATGTCACCCTCGAAAGTCCTCAGAGCGGCGACAATTTGCTCATCGGTTGGACGGGCAACGCTTTCTGAAATGACTATGCCTTCGGCATCATCGGTTGAGGTGCGTTGCCCTAGTCGGACTGTGAAACGGTACGTCTTCAACCCTTCCTGCGCGATCGGCACAGTCTTTGTTGCTTCACCAAAAGCAATTGCCAGGAGCCCGGTCGCAAGCGGATCCAGCGTACCAGCGTGACCAGCTTTCTGAGCCTGAAAGGCCCAACGCGCTTTGTTGACTACCGCAGTCGACGTGATACCGATGGGCTTGTCGACAATCAGCCATCCGTGGACAGGACGTCCCCGCCGTTTCGCAGCCATGATTAACTCCTGCCGGGTAGGGCTATGCTCTGTACCGAAGGAGTGCGATGTTGGGAACAGTCAGCGTCCCTCGCGCAGCCAACCTGCCAACAACAGCATCGAAAGGACCAGTGCTGCAAACCAGGCAGGCAACAGCGGGGTAAGACGAACGCCAGTTACCCGGTAAGCGTCACGCTTTGCCAGGCCGATCCAACCCCGGCCAGCTGACCTCCTACCACTCTCGACGGCCCGAACCGATGGTGTCGCCGCGGCAAGCCAGAGCATTTCGCCGCCGGTTGCATCTGCAAGCGGCGTAAGAGGCCCGGTGCTAGCCAAGGGATTGGAAAATTCAATTGGGCTGGGTGGTCCGACGGCTGCGACCGCCTCGGCACCACGGTCTTCAAGCCGCCAAAGGCCCTCGTCTGCGTCTTCCAAGATCGCCTGCCAACGGCCAGGGCCGACTTCCTGATAGCCAAGTTGCAACTTGGGCCCACCATCCGGCGGCGTCGCCGTCACAGCGTCAGGCCCCTCCGGATCGAGCGAACGGCGCTCTATCAGAACACGGTCGCCTTCAACACTTGCGAACAGTGCCTCTTCCTCTAGCTCGGGCTCACGCATCAGCCAATGGGCAACCCGGCGCAGCAGGTCTGCCTGGGGGCCACCGCCGTCATAGCCCCGCGACCATAGCCAAGCATGATCTGAGGCCAGCAGAGCCACGCGTCCGTCGCCCACACGATCAAGGATAAGTAACGGTCGCTCACCCTCCCCGGACATGACCACATGTCCAGAACGAGGCTCCACCTCGATCTGACGCAGCCAGCGCCCCCATTCTTCAGAATTGCCAAGACCGGATGTCACCGGATGCCGCTCTCCGAGATCGGTCACCTCTGGTCGGAACGGGCGTTCCACGACTGTCACAGTCGGCAGCGCAGGTAAAACGTCCGCCAAGGGTGTGCGGCTTAGGCTCTGCGCGCCAGAGAAAGAAGGCCCTGATGCGACCAAAACGGCGCCACCTTCCCGGACATAGCGCGCGACATTTGCCAGATAGCCCGACGACAAGACGCCACGCCAACGATAGCGGTCGAAGACGATCAGGTCGAATCCGTCGATCTTTTCTAGGAATAACTCACGTGTAGGGAAGGCGATCAACGACAGCTCGGACACAGGTGTCCCATCTTGCTTTGCTGGTGGGCGCAATATCGTGAAGTGGATGAGTTCAACCGTCGGATCTGATTTTAGCAAATCGCGCCAAGTGCGTCCGCCGGGATGCGGCTCGCCAGACACGAGCAGAACACGTAATCTGTCTCGCACACCATTGACGGTTGAAATCAGGCGGTTGTTCCTGGCTGTCAGTTCTTCGGGGTGTTCTGGGATCTGAATGTCAACAACGGTTGGTCCGCCGTGTTCAATCGGAACCGTCAGATCGCTCACCACGCCGAGCTCCAGTAGGATAGGACGTGGGGTGCCCCCGTCTACAGCAATCAAAGCCGGCGTTCGGGTTCCGAGCCCGCTAGACGGTTGTCCTAGTGCTTCCGCCTTTATGCGAAATACAACCTCATCGCCCACGATCCCAAATGCTGGTGCCGTCTCAAGCACCAAGCGAAGGTCAAAACCGTCTTCCTCGCCAGCGATCAGGCCATGGACGGGCCCAGGAAACTCTGACATTCGATCCGCATCTTGTATCTGGCCGTCAGTCACGACCACAGCACCAGCGATTTGGCCCGGAGCAACGCTCGATGCAGCCTGATCGAGCGCGCTCAGTAGCTCCGTACCTCGATCGGAACCGGACTCACTGCTGTCGACCAGCACGGTCACCAACTCGAAGGGTTCACGGGGTGTGGAAAGCGATCGGATTGCATCCGTCATTTCTTCAGCAGCGGCTTCGATCTGGGATTGCCGATCCTCAAGGGCAGTACTTTGGGATTGGTCGACAACTAGAAAGGCGACGTTTGGCAGGCTGTCACGTTCCTCTTGACGCAGCTGCGGTCCCGCCAGCGCCGTAAGAACCACCAAACTAGCAAGCGCGCGCAACCACCAGCCGCCGAGCCGATAGTAGAGCGCGCCCCCAACCGCTACTGTTACCAGAGCGGCAAGCGCCCAGAGTATGGCGGTCGGGATGAGTGGAGCCCACGTGATGCCAATGCCATCCATCAGTTACTGACCCAATCTCTCCAGAACAGCTGGCGCGTGCACTTGGTCTGACTTGTAGTTGCCCGTCAGCGCGTACATCACAACATTAACTCCGAACCGGATCGCCATCTCGCGCTGTCGGTCCCCTGGTCGTCCTATGGGAAACAAAGGCGCGCCACGTTCGTCCACAGCCCAGGCAGACGCCCAGTCAGCGGAACCCACGACCACCGGCGAGACATTATCATCGACACGGTCAAACTGAGGAATATCGGCGTTCTCTGGGACCCCTTCAGGTCGGGTTGGAGCAACCTCCGCCCAAACGCGCCCCCCGCGCCAACGCCCTGGGAAATCAGCCAACAGATAGAAGGCGCGTGTGAGCACGTGTTCGTCATCCACAGGTTCCAATGGAGGGAGGTTCAAAACCCGTGCGATCTCGCGCATCTGAACGGCAGAGGCGCCGCCAAACCCCGATGCCCCATTTTGCGTGTCGATAATCAACATCCCACCGCCCCGAAGATACTCGGCCAGAGCTGCCAAACCATCCCGATCAGGCACCGTCTCCGCCATTAATGGCCAGTAGACCACCGGGTAAAAGCCAATCTCATCCTCGCCCGGCCTGATGCCGATCGGCGGACCGGGTTCAACGGCTGTACGCCGTGTCAATGCATTACCCAAACCGATCATCGCACGGTGCGACACCCGGTCGATCCGACCGTCGCCCGTCAGAACGTACCCAAGGGTCGTTTCGGCCGTGGCTGGCACAGCCTCCGGCGCAATGTCGTCAGGTTCCTGGGCTAGTGCTGTCTCTGGTCCAGAGAGAAAGAGCACTAGAATTGCAATGGCTGCGGTACGTGCGCCAGCGTTCAAGCGACCAGAAACGATCAGCGTGCCAAGTACGTCGACTGCGATCAGCACTGCGGCCAGAGCTAACAGCCACGGTCCATACCGTTCTGGTTCATTGCCCGTCAGCGTCTCAGTAACGGTCGCGGCCCCGATCTGAGGGAACGCGACAAGTTGGTCGCCGGTCTCAAAGAGGTTCACAACCAGGCTCTCAGCCTCGCCGGGAACCCGACTTCCCTGGTCTGCACGATTGTAGACACCAGGCGGCAGACCTTTCCCAACGCCTTCCAACAAGCGCTCACCTGCCACAGCCTCTTCGGTACCGGCAGCCGGCAACGGTATCCCATCCGCACCCAGTGTGAGATCGGCCCGCCAGAGTGTTCCGGCTAGTGCTTCCGGATCGGGTGCGCCAGCACCCCTACCAGGTGCAAGCGCGGTCAAGCGACCAAGCATCTCAACAAAGAGACCTGACAGGGGCAGCGAAGACCACTCCGCGTCAGAGGAAACATGGAACAAGATCACCGTGCCATCACCGCGAGAGGCAGCCGTGACCAATGGTGTTCCATCGTCCAGTGACGCCCAAACGCGATCAGCAAGGTCCGGCGACGGTTCGGCGAGAACCTGCGTGCGAACGTTCACTTCAGCGTTGGCTGGCAACCCGCGGAAGGGGCTATCAGGAGAGAAGGGTCCGAGATTCCGCGGTGTCGACCAAGCCAATGCGCCGCCGAGCACTCGGCCACCTCTGCGCAACTCTACCGGCAGAAGCTGATCGTTCCCTGCCGTTGACCCAAAGCCTTGAGCTCCGATCGAAGCCGCAAGGCGCGGTCCAGCAAAGCGGAGCAGCAATCCGCCAGCCTCAACCCAAGCCTCGAGTGCGGCTCGCTCTTCATCAGGTAGATTTCCATGGTCCGACAAAATGATCATCCCAGGCTGACGATCGATGGCGGCAAGCACATCCAGCCGCGTGACATCACCCCACGGGATCAACGCCTTTTCCAGATAGTGCGTTGGTGACGTCAGCGTTGTGACCGTGGTTGCTCCTTCCGGCACGACCAAACCGATATCGATGCGTCGGATCGCACCATCAGCAAACGCCGCGCCACCTGCTGAAGCACGCTCAGCCAACATGATCCTGGTAACGGTGCCCCTCAACTGTTGAGGCATTTCGAAGACGACGCGAGCGACACCATCTTCGCCTGTGGTAGCTTGCGCGACTGCAATGCGGCGCTCCCCACCTTCTAGGGCCTCAGCCAAGGCAACTACGCTTTTACCATCCGCGGAACCTTCAACTGACAACACGTCGGCAACCAGTGTGCCGTCTTCTAACCGTGGTGGCGTCAGGGCCAATGCTGGTGCTTCAGGGCTGATAATGCGAAGCGATCCAAGGTCCTCGAGAGCCCGAAGCAACTCCGCTGTGCGTTCATGCTGGATACCATCAGTTATCCAGACGGTGTCGTTTAGAGCGACGACGATCCGTGTAAGATATTCCACAACGGCACCATGATCTGGCGCCCATGGCATTGGCCCTGTCGCGTCTAGTGTCGACAAGGCTTCTACCGCCGAAACAAGTGGTGGGGCATCACCGTCAGCAGCCCGCCAGAAGACGACCTCACGGTCTGCTTCCCGGGCTTCTTCGAGCACTGCGCGCGCTGCAGCCTTGCGCTCCGCCCAATCGGGCGCACTTGCCCACCCTTGATCCATGATCAACAAAAGCGGGCCAGACCCACCGCCCAACCTTTCCGCTAGGTTCAAAACAGGTTGCGAGAAACCGGTGATCGCAGCGGCGACTGCAAGAATTCTTAATAATAGCAGCCACCAGGGCGTCTTGTCAGTCTGGCGATCTTCATCCTCCAACCCGAGCAACAATCGAACACCTGCGAAGGTCTCGCTCTTTGGCGTCGGCGGAACGGCACGAAGCAACCACCACAAAACAGGCAGTGCGAGCAGCCCTGCCAACAGCCAAGGATTCAAGAAAACCAGCGAGCCAATACTCATCAGCGCGCACCTCCAAGGATGCCATGCAGCTTGACCAGCGGTCGCCTTGGGCTCTCGTCAGTTCGGTGCAACAGCAACTGCCATCCAGCACGAGCCGCAACGTTGGCAAGATCAGCACGACGCTCTTCCAACCGTTCGAGATACGCGGCTCGGAGACTAGCCGCTTGATCAGTTTCGTGACTAATTGTTCGGCCGATGGACTGAAAACGGGTTCTCCCTCGGAACGGGAAGTCCTCCTCGACCGGGTCCAGGATCATCACAAATACACCGCCGGTGCCCTGACCTGCCGCGTTCAACAGGGCTGGAAAGACCGCATCTCGTGGGCCCATGAAGTCCGAGAAGAAGACCGCCTTTCCCGCCTTCGGCATCGGATCGCCTGGGGGCGCACCAAAGTCCGGTAAGTCGTCGCGGGACTGACCCAACAGCGTGGCAATGCGCAGCAATTGGGTCTCTCCACCGCGGGGATTTCGCGCTTCGCTGCCGAACAAACCGAACCGCTCGCCGCCGCGGTTCAGCAGCACCGCGGACGCCATTGTCAGCAAGCGTGCTCGATCAGCTTTTGTCCACTCCATGGAGCTTGATTTGTAAGCCATGGATTGAGCCTGGTCGCACCAAAGGACAACGCTCTCAGCGGCTTCCCACTCGGTTTCGCGTACGTACAGTTGATCTGTACCCGCTGACCGTCGCCAATCGATGTCCGAAAGCGAGTCGCCTGGTTCAGCTTGCCGGTACTGCCAGAAGGTTTCTCCGACGCCAGAGCGCCGTCGACCGTGAACACCAAACGCTAGAGAATTAACAATCTGCCGCGCCTCAACCAAAAGCGGCGGCAGTGACCCAGAAACCTTCTCCGAGTCACGCCGCAGAAGTCCTGCGCCGGCCACATCAGTGCTTTCCAACTCGCTCACGCGGAATCCACTATGCCGCTTCAGCAAGCGTTTGATGAGCCATCAGTTCTTCGATCACACCTCGGATCGAAGCCCCCTCCGCCCGGGAAGCAAAGGAAAGTGCCATCCGGTGCGCCAGAGACGCCGGCGCAAGGGCGGCTACGTCATCAAGCGTTGGCGCCAAGCGCCCTCCCAACAACGCCCGGGCCCGAACAGCCAACATAAGCGCCTGCGCAGCGCGCGGGCCTGGTCCCCAGGACAGGCGCGCACGGGCAACCTCCGCGGCCTCATCGCCATCTGGTCGCGCAGATCGTACAAGATTGAGAATCGCGTCTACCACCGCATCACCGACAGGCATGGCTCGCACGGTGCGTTGCATCGAAATCAGGTCTTCAGACGACAAAACAGGCTCAGAGACCGCTTCGTCGACACCTGTGGTCGCGATCAACATGGCGCGCTCGTCGTCGCGCGTCGGATAGTCAACGTCGATTTGAAGCAGAAAGCGATCCAGCTGCGCCTCTGGTAATGGATAGGTGCCTTCCTGCTCCACGGGGTTTTGAGTCGCCAGCACGTGAAATGGCCGCGACAACGGCCGCGTTTCGCCCGCGACCGTCACGTGGTGTTCTTGCATCGCTTGCAACAGTGCAGACTGGGTCCTTGGCCCGGCGCGGTTTATCTCATCTGCCATCAAAAGCTGGGTAAATATTGGTCCTTCGATGAATTTGAATTCCCGAGAGCCATCGCGTCCTTCTTCCAACACCTCAGCGCCCAAGATATGGGTCGGCATCAGATCTGGCGTGAACTGGATACGGTTGGCCGTAAGTCCCAGAACCGTTCCCAATGTGTTGACCAACCGCGTCTTTGCTAGGCCAGGCACACCCACCAGCAAAGCATGACCCCCTGAAAGAATGGTCGTGAGGCTCAGGTCGACGACGGCCTCTTGGCCGATGATACGTTTGGCGATCTCAACTTTCGCTTCAGCGAGCTTCGCGCCAGCGGTTTCGATATCGGCAACGGGATCAGTCATGCTTTGCCTCTCTGGTGCTTTGGCGAATCTTCCTCGCCCAACGCCTATCTTGGCATTACATAGGCCGTCGGCGCGTATGCCAAATAGATGGAGTGAACAATTGTCCGTTAACGGGAGCGGCGCCCGAAACGAACCAGACCCAGCCGCAGCAGACTCACTGGCTAAAGCGGTTTCTGCTGCAACACGCGAAGGCAAAGGTCCTCCGCCGGTTCATCTTTGGAATCCACCGTATTGCGGGGACCTGGATATCCGGATCTCGCGCGATGGTCTTTGGTGGTATTTAGGCACGCCAATAGGCAGACAAGAGTTGGTGAAACTCTTCGCTTCGGTCCTGAAGCTAGAAGAGGGCAAATACTTCCTGGTTACCCCAGTTGAGAAAATTGGCATTAAGGTAGATGATGCGCCATTTGTAGCTGTTGACTTCAGCGTCGCAGACCCCGGCCCCGCACAAGTGATCACATTCGAAACGAATGTCGGAGACTTGGCAATTGCACGCGCTGATAATCCAATCCGAGTTGTACGCGACAAGAAGACTGGTGAACCGTCGCCATACATTCACGTCCGGCGGGGTCTGGAGGCGTTGATCGATCGGAAAAGCTATTACCGCCTGATCGACATCGGTGAAGACGAAATCGTCGACGAAATCTCATGGTTCGGTTTGCGATCTGGGGGCGTGTTTTTCCCTGTAATCCCGTCCGCCGAGTTGGAAGACTGAGGCAGAATCTTGCTCCTTCGGTTTATCGCGGCGATTGCTTTGGGGACTTTGATTGGCGTGGCCGGCTGGTACCGTTCAAGCTCTGAGGCGCCGGAAATAGTGATCGACCACGTCATCGCGAGCCCCGTGCCCGGGGCACCGCACACGGTGATGGTGACGATGCGATTGGTGAATTCTGGCGGACCGGATCAACTGATCGACGCCAATGCATCCAACGCTCAGCTCACGATACTTAAGGCAAGAACGGGGGCCGGATTACCCGTGCCAGGAAGATCCACGTCAGCGCTTACATTGGAAGCCGGCCATATTGCAGTCATGGGGCTGGTTGAGGCACCTGCAGAGGGATCTGAATTGCCACTTTCGTTAGAGTTTACGAGGTCTGGACCGGTTGAGGTAAGTGCGCGTTTTACTCTACTTTCATCCGACGAAGGATCACGACTCGTCGAAATGGTTACGGGTTCGCAGCCCTGGGAACCAGTTCTCACGGCAATCGCTGATGACACCGGCTGGCTGATAACTTCCGAATTTGGGCTAGCTGAGAGAATAGCTGAATTGGCTGACGGCCCCGACTTAGCAAGAGCCCGCGTCGGCATTTATGTGGACGGCATGAAGATCATTCAGCGCGTCTCAGATCCGACAAGGATCGGTCGCTTGCTGCGAGGTCGCTACATGGCCCAGGCTATGCTTTTGACTGCTGATGAACAGCTGTTCGTGATGAACGGCGAACCAATCAGCGCTGAGATCCCATTAGTTGCAGACTAAGGATTGCTTCATGGGTTTCGACGCGTTGCAAAACCGATTGGACGAATTGTCTAGGTTGTTTGACTTGGACCAACTCTCTGAAGTGCGCTGCGGACCAGTTGAAATCGAACGCTACTACAGGGTAAGCCGCCACGCCTATAGCCGCTATCACGATCGCGGAAACGCGGTGCATATGGGGCTAAGCGAGAGTGGATCATTCCACCCAGAAGACTTTCAGGGGCAGGCGAAGTTCGTCTCCTCACGGCTACCAGAAGCAGCAACCACGATACTGGAACTGGCTACTGGACGCGGGATGAATTCGATCTGGCTCGCACGAAGTCATCCGGAGCTTAGGATTGTCGGTGTCGATATAACTCCTGCCCAACTCGCATATGCTGAGCATGACGGAAAAGACGTTACCAACTTTCAGGCACGCTACGGCGACTTCCACGATCTTTCTGCCTTTGAAGACGGAAGCCAGGACTTGGTGTTTGTTGTAGAGGCGCTGTGCCATAGCGATTCCAAAGAGCGGATCGCCCGTGAAGTATGGCGCGTATTGCGGCCTGGTGGGCGATTCATCGTGATTGATGGATATCGAGGGCGGCCAGCACACGAGTGCAGTCTCGCCGAGAACCGCGCACTCGCGCTTTTGGCGCGCGGCATGACGGTGGGTAGCTTTGAAGGCTATCCCGCCGTTCGCTCGGCGATCATTTCAGCAGGCTTCGACTTGACCGAAGAACATGACCGAACAGACCAAATACTGCCGTCGCTCGAACGTTGTGACCGTCTTGCCAGACGCTATCTGAACCGGCCAATCATCGCGCGGATAATCAAAGCGCTTTTACCTAGGCCATTGGTCAGCACGGCCGTATCCGGCTACCTTTTCACCGAGCTTTCTGGGCGAGGTGTATTTGCTTATTGGATTAGCGTTTTTGACAAACCAGTGAGCGCTTAGTCGACGAACGCTCGTTCGACAACGAACTCTGCCGGTTTCGAGTTTGCGCCCTCCTCCATCCCTGCCTTCTCCAGGATTTCTTTTGTGTCGTTCAAGAAATCCATCGAACCGCAGATCATGCCGCGATCGACCGCTGGATCGAGCGGGGCGACGTCAAGGTCCACAAAGACTTTGCCAGATGTAATCAAATCGGTGATCCGACCCATGTGTTTGGTTTGTTCTCGGGTTGTCGTTGCGTAATGCACGAGTTTGTCCGTCGCTTCCTCCCCAACTAGCGGATCTTCCTTGGTCGCAGCGACAAGCTCGAAACCGTAAGTCAGCTCCGCCGCCATCCTACAAGTGTGGCACAGAATGACCTGCTCAAACTTATCATAAGTCTCTGGATCTCGGATAATGGAGGCAAACGGAGCGATGCCGGTTCCTGTAGAGAACAGCCACAGGCGTTTTCCAGGCACCAGTGCATCATTGACCAAAGTCCCGACAGCTTTCTTTCGCATGAGAACGGTATCGCCGGGTTCCACCTTTTGAAGATGCTCGGTCAAAGGGCCGTCAGGAACCTTGATCGAAAAAAAGTCCAGTTCTTCGTCCCATGACGGCGACGCAATGGAATATGCCCGGAACACTGGCTTCTCGGCGTTGGGCAACCCGATCATTACAAACTCGCCCGAACGGAACCGAAAGGCGGCAGGACGTGTGATCCGGAACTTGAAGAGCCTGTCGGTGTAGTGCTGAACCGACACTACTTTTTCGGCATAAACGCCAGCGGGGATGGGTAAACCAGCGTCAGCGGTTACAGCGGCGTCGGACATTAGGCGGGCCTCGCAACAAGACAATGCATCCGAGGATGTACTTGCGAGTGCGCCTTACAAACTGCAAGGGGAAAATTCTGTGCGGACCGGGACTGGCGTGCATCAGAGAGCCGCCAGTCGGCGATCCGCCGAGTTCAAATGTCCATTAGCCGTTGGATTTCCGGCAAAAGCATCTGAGCAGCCAACTGATGCATCTGCGGCGAGGGCATCTCGCGGTTTTCATTGATTGGGGCGCCGGAAGGCTTGAATAGAACAGCTCGCCCCTCGATCCGCAGATCTTGCGGCAAACCAACGTCGGAGATGCATTCGACGATCCCGTCGGTGGTGTGCTTTACGGCGTCAAGCATGGCACGATCGACGTAGTGGGGATAATGCATACCAGTAGGATCCGATTGGTCAGATATCAGATCGTCAGGGTGCCGTCTTGAAAACCAAAACAATAGCGTCTGCGACTTGAGCGAGGACAGCAACGTCTGTGTGCGACCGATCCAGGCATTTTTCATTTCGTTCACAACCAGCCGAAAACGCGCCTCGTCCAGTTCTTTCAAGTAGCGCAGCATCGGTTTGGTGTACGCGAAGCGATCAAAATCCACCTCCGGATAAATCCCAGTAAGCAGATCCGACACTTCATGAAGGCGTGAGTTTCGCCGAGGGCGCACCGTAAACATCCGGTTTGAAATTGCTGATGCGCTCATCGCTTCAACGACTGTAACAGCGGCCTTCGAGGCAGCGCCTCTAACCTCCGGGTCACCAAGAAAGAACCCCGGACCAGCGCCCTCAGTCCCCAGGTTCAAAGTCGTCATTTCTAGCTGGCGGCCAAGAATCTCCGCAAAAGGCATGTCTGAGTAGCGTCCAAAGGTGTAACCGGATCCAATAAACGCGACGTACTTTCCCGAAACCTCAGGTTGCGGGCCTCGAAAGATCTGACGACTACGACCAAAACGATAAGTCTGGTAGTCGAAGAGCGGGTCGTCGATCTCAAAGTCAGACATGCGAAACTCCAGCAGGCACCACTGCGAACGTTGCGTAAACATGGCCGGAAAGCAGTTGACGAAGCGCTAATCAACAGGTCCTCTCCTGCGGAATATCGGGCGAGGAGATGTCAAATGCCGTTCGAAACAATCCAAATGGACGTTATCGACAGCGTGGCAACGATCCGGTTGAACCGTCCAGACCGAATGAACGCGCTGAACGCAGTCATGCGCCGTGAATTGATTGAGGCGCTCACACTAGCCCCAGAGACAGCGCGAGCGGTGGTTCTGACCGGCAATGGCCCCGGATTCTGCGCGGGGCAAGACTTGGGCGATGTCGGAAGCTTTGCTGACCTGGATCTGGAAAGAACCCTGCGCGAAGAGTATGAGCCACTTGTGAAATTGGTTTATGACTGCCCAGTCCCAACGATTTGCGCAGTAAACGGAGTTGCGGCGGGCGCAGGAGCCAACCTTGCACTATCCGCCGACATTGTAGTCGCCGCTAAGTCTGCTTCGTTCCTTGAAGCATTTGCAAGGATTGGCCTTGTACCGGATGCAGGAGGCACTTACTGGCTACCACGTCTCGTGGGCAGGGCGCGGGCGTTGGGAATGTGCCTGTTGGCAGAGCCGATCCCAGCGAACCATGCCGCTGATTGGGGATTGATCTGGTCCGCCGTTGAGGACGATGAACTAGACACAGTTGTACAATCAATCTCGCAGCGCCTGGCGGACGGCCCAACGATTGCGTATCGTCTTATGAAGCAAGCGATGGCTGAAAGCCTTTCAAACGATCTGCAAAGCCAATTGCAAAGAGAAGCAGAGCTGCAGGCCGAAGCTGGTAGGAGCCGGGACTTCAAAGAAGGTGTGATGGCGTTCCTGCAGAAGCGACCTGCCAGTTATCAAGGCCGTTGACAGCAAACAGCCAGGACAAGACCCTGGTTGCATGACGGCACTTCGTAATCGCATCTGCTCTGCCCCCCTAACCTTTGATCCCGACCGAGCAACGTCAGTCATTCAACGCCTAAGCGGAGACCTAACCACAGGACCATTGGGTGACTTGCTCGCTGGTGCAGCTGGCTCCAGTCCTTTTCTAGCCCGACTCATAGTCCGGCATTCAACTTGGCTTGAGGATGCGTCGGCAAAAGCGCCTGAAGACGCGCTATTCGCTCTACTTCAGGACATTGAAGCCGCCTCAACTTCTGAAGCGTCGCGAGACAGCCTGTCATCAGCCCTTAGAGCTGCCAAATCACGCACTTCGCTGCTGGTGGCTTTGGCCGACCTAGGCGGCGTCTGGCAACTGGAACAAGTGACTGATGCCCTCTCGCAGCTAGCAGATGTTGCCGTGGGTTGCGCGAGCCGCTGGCTTTTGCATCAGGAGCTTGCTGCTGGTCGACTTCCAGGGCTGGAGCCAGACAGTCTCTCGCACGGCGCTGGGTACGTCGTTTTGGCCATGGGCAAATGGGGCGCGCATGAGTTGAACTACTCCTCGGACATCGACGCAATCGTCCTGTTTGACGATGCCCTCTTCGACAACTCGAACATCGTCGCGGCACGCGCACGCTACATTCACGTGACCCGCCAATTGGTCCAGCTGATTGGGGAGAACACAGGCGAAGGATACGTTTTCAGGACAGACCTTCGACTGCGCCCGACACCGTCTACAACACCCGTCTGCCTGTCTTTAGCCGCCGCAGAGCGATACTATGAGGCTGCTGGGCGGACGTGGGAACGCGCGGCCCACATCAAAGCGCGGCCGCTGGTAGATCAAGTAGCCGGTACGAAGTATTTGGGGCGGCTCAACCCCTTTGTCTGGCGCCGTCACCTGGATTTCGCTTCCATTGAAGATGTGCACTCGTTGCTGCGAAAGATCCGATTGCAACAGGCAACAGCGCCAAAGTTGGGTGTTGCTGGAGTTGACCTAAAGCGGGGACAGGGCGGCATTCGTGAGATCGAGTTTTTCGCGCAAACACGTCAGCTGATCATGGGCGGGCGCGATCCAGCTTTACGTTTATCTACAACTGTGGGCGCGCTCGATGCCCTGGCGGGCGCCGGCCTGATAGAAGAGGATATCCGCGATCAGCTATCCGAAGACTATCGGGAATTGAGAATGCTGGAGCACCGTCTTCAGATGATCGAGGATGCCCAAACCCACACTCTACCCAAATCTCGGGAGGCCCGGGCTCGGGTTGCAGCGCTGGCGGGTCAGGACGATCTCGACAGCTTTGACAGCAACGTAAGCAGGCTGATGGAGCGCGTGCATAGAGCAACCGAAGAGTTCTTCGGTCATCGCGCACCGCCGGTCCAGGCGGTTGAGCCAACAGGCACTGAGGACACATTTCTTAAAAAGGGCTTCAATCGTCCAGGAGACGCCTTACGCACTGTGCGGCGCTGGCAGAATGGCTGGATTACCGCCACCCGCTCTGACCGCGCACAAGGGCTAATCTCCGATCTCGAAGGTCAGATCGTCCAGCGCCTAGCTGGGGCTGCCGACCCAGATCGTGCGCTTGTCCAATTCGACCGGTTCCTTACTGGTCTGCCAGCAGGTGTCCAGGTCTTTTCGTTGTTTACGGCTAATCCAAAGTTGTTGGATCTGATTGTAGAGATATGCTCAGCAGCGCCACGCCTCGCTAGCTATCTTTCACGCCATCCTCAAACGCTGGACGCGTTGTTGGACCGCGACTTCTGGCAACCTTTGCCTGATCAAGATTTGCTAGCTGCAGATCTGACCATGCGCCTTGCAGGGATCAAAGACTACGAACAGGTGCTGGATGCTACGCGGCGCTGGGCCCGGGAGAGATGGTTCCAGGTTGGTGTACAGGTCCTTCGCAATCTAGCTAGTCCGGCAGAGGCATGCGCCAGCTTCTCGCGAGTTGCTGAAACCTTCATCAACGGCCTTTTGCCGCATGTGATCGGCGACTTTCAGAAACGTCATGGCGCACCGCCAGGCAATGGACTTGCTGTGTTGGCATTCGGCAAGCTCGGGTCAAAGGAAATGACCGCTGGCTCCGATCTCGATCTGATCATCATTTTCGATGCCGGCGACGTCGAGGCCTCGGTTGGCGAAAAACCTCTCGCCAGTTCCGTCTACTACCGTCGACTGACGCAGGCATTGATCATGGCACTTACTGCGCAAACGGCAGAAGGCGCGATCTACGAGGTTGATATGCGATTGCGCCCGTCGGGTCGCGCTGGACCAGTTGCCGTATCGCTGAGTGCGTTCGAACGTTATCAGATGACCGAAGCATGGGTTTGGGAACACCTTGCTCTGACCAGAGCGCGGCCCGTCGCTGGGTCACCGGGTTTGTGCAAACAGATCGCCTCCAGCGCTGCAATCGCGCTAGCTAAACGCCGCGGCCAAGAGGAGGTGCTCATTCAAGCGCGTGAGATGCGCGCGCGTCTGGTCGAAGCGAATAGGCTAGATCGCGAGGATCAATGGTCCTTGAAGCACGCGGCTGGCGGATTGATGGAAATTGAGTTTCTTTCTCAGGTGGGCAGCCTCCTGACGGGTCTGCCTAGCGCACAGCCTTTGTTACCCACTCTCCAGAAACTGGCTGAAATAGCCTGGTTGACCGAAGAGGAAGCAAAACAGCTGATCAAAGCCGCAAAGCTTCAGCAAGCACTGCAACAGATCGAGCGCGTGGCGGTGGAAGTAAAACTGGATCCCGAGGCGATTGGGGAGGAACTAAAACAGGTGTTCAGTCGCGCCGCCGGCACGGATCATTGGTCAGAGCTGTCAGAACAGCTGAAGAGAGCTCAAACGCATGCGGCTGGGATCATCGCAAAGCACCTAGCTTAGGCCAAGTTGGATCAGTGAGAGTTAGCACCGCACTAAGGGTCCAGCACTTCAGTGACCATAATCGGATCGACCTTTGGTACGATGTCCCCCCGTACTGCAGTTTAACTGACGGGCAGTGCAGTCTCGACCAACTTTGCCCAATAAGCGACTCCAGCCGGTGAGATCTCGTCGTTGAAGTCGTAACGAGATGTGTGCACTTGAGCGGTATCACCATTGCCAATGAATACGAACGCCCCCGGTTTCTCCTGAGCCATAAAAGCGAAGTCTTCTCCCCCCATGGTCGGTTCGCAAGAACGGTCAACCGCGTCGGTTCCGAACACCTCCTCGAGCACATCACCCGCAAACGCAGCTTGTTTGGCGTCGTTCACAGTCGGCGGGTAAGGAGTGCTTTCAGAGTCGATCTCCACACTGACCCCCATGGCGCGGGCGACTTCCTCGCAGATGCGGGTGGTTTCCGTGCGCAACATCTCCTCGACATCCGCATGGAAGGCACGTCTCGTCCCACCAATGACGGCCTCATCAGGGATCACGTTGCACGCAGTTCCGGCCTGAAACATCGTGATGGACAATACTGCCGGCTTGAGTGGATCCACGCGGCGCGCAACAAGCGATTGCAGTGCCGTCACAATCTGAGCGCCTGCCAGGACCGGGTCCCGCGTGAGATGAGGCTTTGCAGCATGCCCCCCGCTCCCTTTGATCCGAATGACAAACTCATCTGCAGACGCCATCACGGGACCCGGACGAACGCCGAACGATCCAGCTGGCATACCTGGCCAGTTGTGCATCCCGTAGACAGCACGTGCAGGAAATCGATCGAACAGACCGTCGTCGATCATCGCTTTAGCGCCTGCGCCACCCTCTTCGGCAGGCTGGAAGCAGAAATACACAGTGCCTTCGAAGTTTCGCGTCTCAGCCAAGTGCTTCGCCGCACCCAAAAGCATCGTCGTGTGACCGTCATGCCCGCAAGCGTGCATTACCCCAGGATTGACCGAGGCATGTCCACTACCAGTCTCTTCAAGGATCGGCAGGGCGTCCATATCCGCCCGCAACAAGATCGCTTCGCCTGGCCCGTCACGACCGTGCAGTACACCAACAACACCCGTCTTGCCGATGCCAGTTTCGACTGCATCCAAACCAAACTGGCGTAGCTTTTCAGCGACAACACCCGCCGTCCGCATTTCCTGATAGCCAAGTTCGGGGTGGCGATGTAGATCCCGCCGCCACTCGGTCAGCTCAGTTGCCATGGCAGCGATGGAGTTCGGGATCGGTTGCATCTGATTGCTCCTCGTATTTCAGAAGTTCAGGGGCGCGGCATCGCGCAAGATCGCACGCGCGTCAGTGGAGAAATCGTCTTGGTCAGATTGGTGTGCCAAGCCCTGATGAAGGACAAGAGGTGGCGCTAGTCTGAACGGGCCTTTGGCGCCCTTTCTGGCCTTGACGATCACGCGCTTGGCAAAACGTCCTTCACGGGCCGCCAAAGGCAGAACGGCGATACCGCCGGCTCGCCCAGTCAGCGCGTTTAGTACTTCAGGCAACCATTCTGCGCGTTGAATCAGGACAATCCATCCACCAGGGACCGTGCGCGAAAGCGCGGCTGCAAGCCAAACTGTCAAGGAAGTGTCCAATCGGTGGGCCAAATCTCGATCTGGTCGCGGCGATCCTGATCCCGCAGCTTCATGCCATGGTGGGTTCAGCATAACTGCATCGAACACATGCTCCTTGAGCGCGCTTGGCATTGCCCTGATATCGCCCCGATGAACGGTCAACTGCTTTCGATTGACCGCCGCATTCTGCTCGGCAAGGTCCGCATATTCGGCCTGAATCTCCAAGCCGTGCAAATCTAGACTGGGCACCCTTGTAGCGAGGCAAAGAGCAGCCGCTCCAACGCCACAACCCAGATCCAACACCTTGTCGCCATTCTCGACTGGCACTGCGGCCGCCAAGAGAACTGGATCTGTCGCAGCGCGGTAACCATGCTGGGGCTGGCGCAAAATCACCTGGCCACCTAAGAAGTGATCTTCGGTCAAGCTAGTCTCTTCACCGCCTGGCTGACTGCTTAAAGCCACGTCTCACCATCGTAAGGTTCAATACCATTGTCCTGCAGGATTATCCGTGCGCGCAAGAGGTCCTCGCTCCGCACTACTAATCGGCGCGGCAATACGCCAATGGAACCCTCCAGAACGCTCATATTTATGTCTAACGGAAAACAGTCTATGTCCTCGGCTCGCAACAGGGCCGTAGCAAAGGGAATAAGTGTTGGATCAGTTGTGCGAAGCAGTTCTTCCATCTTTGGCGTGATAGGCGATCCATGGAAAGGCGTCGAGGGCCGTAATGTCTGACGGGCCTTTCGAGCGATTGACCGGCATGGTGCAAGCTGACTTGGGTGCTGTGAACCAGCTTATCCAAGAGCGGATGGCCTCAGAACATGCGCCTCGGATCCCGGAGATTTCAGCTCACTTGATTGAAGCTGGTGGCAAGCGCTTGCGCCCCGTTTTGACGCTCGCTGCTGCGCAGCTCTGCGGCTATCCGGGTCAAGACCATGTCAAGCTGGCCGCCACCGTTGAATTCATTCACACCGCCACACTGTTACACGACGACGTCGTGGACGAGTCGAAACAGCGCCGAGGACGCGCCACCGCAAACATTCTCTGGGACAACAAATCGTCGGTCTTGGTCGGAGACTATCTGTTTTCGCGGGCATTTAACCTGATGGTCGAGACCGGCTCACTTCGTGTCTTGGATATCTTATCCACCGCGTCTGGGGTCATTGCCGAAGGTGAAGTTCTGCAATTGTCGACTGCTCATGATCTGTCGACCGATCTTACGCGGTACGAGCAGGTCATTTACGGCAAGACCGCAGCGTTGTTCGAAGCAGCAGCTGAAGTGGGGGGCGTGATTGCGGGAGCGGGGGAGGAGCATGTGTCAGCGCTGGCGACGTACGGTCGCGGCCTGGGCATGGCTTTTCAATTATCGGACGATTTTTTGGACTATGGCGGTGCATCAACAAACCTAGGCAAGAACACAGGTGACGACTTTCGCGAAGGAAAGGTCACTCTGCCTGTGATCCTTGCATATTCCCGAGGTGACGAGGCGGCCAAGACTTTTTGGAAGCGCGCGGTTGGCAAGGGTGAACTGCACGACGGCGATTTGGAGAACGCACTGGAACTGATGGGCAGGACGCATGCTCTGCCAGATACAGTGGCACGGGCGAACTACCATGCAGATGCTGCGCTAAGCGCCCTAGAAGTGTTTCCAGACGGTTCTGTAAAGGCCGCACTAATCGACGTTTTGAGATTCGTGGTCTCACGCGACCGCTGAGACCTTAGTCCACGACGTTCTCCCTGACTGGCGCCGCGGCAATCCACCAGTCTTCGTATGACATGCGCAAACGCGTTGCCAAGTGATCAGCGGCGGCGAGATCCTCGACCACCGCAAAACACGTCGCACCTGATCCCGACATCCGGGCGAAAGGTGCCTCCGCCAGCGCCAACAGCACCTGGTCAATCACGGGGCAGGCTCCCGCGGCCGCGGCTTGTAGGTCGTTGCGCTGGACACTCAGCCAATTCAACAAACCGGCGAATTCCGAAAAGCCATCGTGGGGTATCTCCGGCGGCAGCGGAGGACACTTGTCTTCCACGCTGGAGAAGACAGCACCCGTTGGCACCGCAACCATTGGGTTCACCAGAACCATACCAAACGCCGGTAACTTTGGCGCAGGTTCCAAAATCTCACCAACACCGCGCATATACTGAGCCTTTGGAGCGCGCAGGCAAACAGGGACGTCAGCCCCAAGTGCAAGCGCCAGCTCATCCGGGACCTCGACGTCCCACAATTGAGACAGCGCATTCAACGCGGTAGCTGCGTCACTGGATCCACCGCCGATACCAGAAGCTACCGGCAGGTGCTTTTCCAAGTGGACCGCTGCACCAAGCGCCGAGGGCCTTCGCTTTGCCAGAGCGTGCGCAGCGCGAAGCACCAAATTGTTTTCGTCTTCACTCAACAAATGGGCGAAAGGGCCGCTTGACGTAAGTGAAACTTGTTCTGAAGGCGTCACGCTGACGGTGTCACCAAGCTCTGGAAAGACGACCAAACTGTCTAAAAGATGGTAACCGTCGGAGCGTTGGCCACGCAGATGAAGGGTCAGGTTTACCTTGGCACGGGCAAGACGCCAGTTGCCCGGTTCAGCCACCGTCGTTCGGTGTAGACTGAACACCGTTCTCGGTCTGCCGACCGATAATGCCGGGAAGTCCCTCCTCCGCCTCCTCAGCCAAGATCACGTCGAGGCCAACGTCCAACTTGCGGCGGATCCGCTCCGCATCTTTCTCTTCCGGCTCAAAGCTGAGTGCCCGCTTCCATTGAAAACGCGCCTCAATCTTCCGACCAACCATCCATAGGGCATCGCCTAGGTGGTCGTTGATCACTGGATCTATCGGACGAAGCTCGACAGCATTTCCAAGGTGCTGCACCGCTAGGTCGAACTCCCCGAACCGGTAGTAGATCCAGCCGAGACTGTCGACGATGTAGCCGTCCTCGGGACGTTGATCTACGGCCTTCTGAATCATCTCCTCGGCCTCGTCGAGGTTCTGGCCCATCTCAACAAGGCTGTAGCCAAGATAATTCAACACGTCGGGCTGATCGGGCTCAAGCTCCAAAGACAGCCGGAAATCGGCTTCTGCCCGTTCCCAAATGCCAGCACGCTCTAGTGCAATTCCTCGACGATAGAACAACGGCCAGTACTGCCGCGTCACCTCAGGCAAGAGCGCCACTGCAGCGTCATAGGCAGTCACCGACTCTTCGAAGCGCTGAGCGCGGCGCAGCAAATCCCCCAATGACGTCTGAGCATCCAGCGAACCTGGAAACTGATCGACCGCCGCCTGCATAGCAACGATTGCCTGATCCTCTTCCCCGGACTCGAACAGCACCTCGGACTTCCCGATCAGTGCGCCCAACGCCTCTGGTGCATCGGCGGCGATGCTCTCGTAGGCCGCAACCGCCAGCTCGTACTGCCCGCCGGCGTCGAATATCTGCGCCACCAGCAGTTTGGCGTCGCCCCGATCGGGGTCTAGATACCCGGCGATCTGCGCATAGGCCAACGACACATCACGGCTCTGGCCCCGCACCAAAAGCCGGGCAACGCTGTAAAGCACATCCGCCGCACCTTCTTTCGCGTCTGACACGACCGGCCGCGGGACCTCCCCTGCCTTGAGTTCATCAATCAGACTCGTTTGTGAGGGATCAGCGAAATTCACCGCGGCCCAAGACTCAAGAACGGCAACTGCTTCGTCTGTACGACCTAGTCTTGCCAGCGCGCCAGCACGAGCCTGCACCATTAACACGGTGTCGCCATTCGGCATGGCCGCCACGCGCTGAAAAACCTCGACCGCATCGGCGTCGCGGTCTGCAGCGGCCAGCATCAAGCCCAGATGAGTCGCAGCCACGACTTGTCCCTGACGGCCATTCTCGGTCGTAGCTTCAAGGGAATCAAGGATCGCGCGACCTTCATCGAAGCTGCCCGATTCCATCAGCGACCAGGCTTCAATGACCCGTGCGACGAAAGGCGCCCGATCACCCAACATCTCTTGCACGGAGTCGTGTTCGCCATCTCGCAGGCCGTCCGCCGCCAAGGCGAGGACGCCCAAGTGATGACCTGGGGAAATCGCATCAAAGCGTCGTGCAATCGCGATCCCCTCTGCAATGTTACCAGCGGCAATCTGGTTCATCATGGCACGTTCCATAATCGCCACATTTGAACCGTCGCGCGCCAGTGCTCGCGCGAAGTAACGTGCTGCAGCGGCCACATCGCCTCGCTGTTCGGCCTGAACCGCGGCAAGATAGGGCCCCGCGACGCCTTGCGCCGAAGCAGGTAGTGCGACGCCGAGTACCACCGCACTCGCTAACAGTGCCGGCTTACAAAACTTCCAAACCATCAACGCGCAGCCCTTCCAATCGACCCATGCGCAATCTTTCGACTGCGACGTCTTTACGAAAACATAACCACGCAGGCCCCGCTTGCAAATTCTCATTCGCTAAGATCGCGGAGAAGCTATTCCACGTGACGGTTTAGCCATCCGACGATAGATGGACCTAAGCGGGACTGCGACTTGCCACTAACAAATGTGCCCACGTGTCCAGTCTGCACGGACAACTCCGAGTATGTCTCGCCTTCCAAGACTGTTGCCAAAGCACGCGAGCAGGGTGGCGGAACAATGTGATCACCCGTCGCGAATATGTTTAGAACCGGCACATCAATTTGCGAAAGATCGACCGGCGTGCCAGCGACTTTCAACTGGCCTCGGATCAGGTCATTGCGTTGGTAAAAGTCAACCAGCCAAGTCCGTGCCAGGGCGCCGGGCATGTCGGGACGGTCGGCCAACCAGTTCTCCATTGCCAGAAACGTCGTCATCTCGACCGGGTTACTGCCAAGCTCCAGCATCTCGATCGCGTATTTTGCGAGTGTGCGCACGGGGTTCAGCTGATTGAAGACAGCACCTGTCAGCTCTCCCGACAAGTTCCCGTCCATGCCAATCAACGCATCGACGTCGGACGGCGCAAGCGACCGCAGCCAAACATGCAAAAGCCCGTGTGCCGGGTCTGAGTCATATGCGTCAGCATGAAAGTCGAAGGGCGCAACGGCAGTAATCAGACCCTTCAGCCGATGATCGGGCAGCGCCGCGTGACAGGCGGCTAGCGTCCCTCCCTGGCATATTCCCAGCAACACCACCGCGTCAGAACCCGTTACCTCGCAGGCCTTTTCTATCGCCACGGGCGTTTTTTCGGCGATGAAGTGACCCAAACCTAGTTGGGCGTCCTCAGGCCCGGCATTGCCCCAGTCCAACACCAGCACGTCTACGCCGGCTGCCAGCAGATTGCGAACCAGCGACCGCTCGGGCCTCAAGTCTGTCAACGTCTGGCGCCCAATTAGCCCGTGGTAGATCAGCACCGGGCCAAGCGTCGGTTTGGTGAACGGCCGGTAACGCCAGAGTGTCGTGCGCCCCTCCTCCCAGACCAGGTCCTTCGGCGTCTGCGCGATAGGCACCATTTCAGCCCCGATCGCCGTCAAGGTCTGATGCGCAGTGGCGCCCAAACGCCGCTGTTTCTGTGCAAGTTGCCGGGCGTCACTGGGCAGCCGATGCCACAACGTGGCACCCGTACGCAGCGCATCCCGTTGAACATCCAGGAAATCCGGCGTGCGCAGAACCCGGATGAATTCTTCCTCGGCAAGATCAAACCAGCGGTCCCGCAGCAGCCGCCAATCCATCGCAGCGCCGCCAGCCCCATGGATGGCACGGCATTGGATAGCGAAAGCGTCGCCGACCCGCGCGAACGCAGCTTGAATCAGATCGCGATAGCGGACACCGGCGTCGCGCGCAGCTTCCCACTCCGCCCGGTGATCCTGAGGGGTCGCCGCCGCCAAGATATGCGCCATGGCGTCATCAAAGGCCTGCCAGTCGGGCTCGGCAAAGGCCTGCGCGTTTTCGACCCCCGCGGTCAGCGAAGCTGTCCAGAAGGCCTGTTGCCCCTCCTGCCAATGCCGCAGCCAGTCTTGTGGTCCAAAGCCTTCCAACGCTCCCCCCGGGTGTTGAGCGGCTAGATAGAGGTAAACAAAGGCACGCGCCAGTGAACGCGCTAACTAACCCTTGTCCATTGAAGCCAGGAACTCTGCCAACTTGTCCTGAGAAATGCCCCGCTGCTGATCTATGAACAGCGGGTGACATGCATGATCGTCCTGCACATAAACCTGTGGACGAAGCCGATTGTCCCGCGGAGCAACGGTCAATTGAAGGTTTTCGGTGTTTGGATATCCGGGCAACGCGTTGCCCAGATAGCCGAACATTAGGCCCAACTTGCTCTGATCCAGATCGAAGAAGGCGTCCACATAGCGCCCGTAATTGACCTCACTCAACGACGCCCAGACACCGAAGTTTAACTGATGATCGTGCGCGCCCTGTATCGGCATCGGGAGGACACAACGAATGTAGCTGAAGTGGCGACCGTGGATCTCAGCCAAGCAGACATCGTCCGTTTTCTCCAGCACCTTCACGTTGGGATTGTCGTCGGCAGCCTCAAAGCAAAGCGGTCCTTCGAAGACGAGATCAGGAAGGCCACGCCGGCGGACGCCGGTGCTAGCGCAAGTCCACTCGAAGCCTTCAAGATCAATCATCGTTTCCTCAGAGCATCGCCGGCACAACTTGGTCAGGCGGGCGGTGACCGTCTGCGAAGGTCTTGATATTTATGATAACTTTCTCGCCCATCTCCAAACGGCCCTCCTCGGTGGCAGAGGCCATGTGGGGCAGCACGACGACGTTGGGCCGGTTCATCAGGCGGGGATTAATCCCGGGCTCGTGCTCGAAAACGTCCAGACCAGCGCCTGCGATCTCACCCGCCTCCAGCATCCGGATCAGGGCGTTTTCATCGATGATCTCGCCCCGCGCGGTGTTCACGATATAGGCTGAGGGCTTCAGCAGCTTCAGCCGCCGGGCGGACAGCAGGTGGAACGTTGCGGGCGTGTGGGGGCAGTTAACACTGACAATGTCCATGCGCGCCAACATCTGGTCCAGGCTATCCCAATAGGTCGCCTCCAGCGCTGTTTCGACGTCTTCGTGCAGGCGCCGACGGTTGTGATAGTGGATCTGGATGCCAAACGCCCGCGCCCGCCGCGCCACCGCCTGGCCAATCCGGCCCATGCCCACGATCCCCAGCCGTTTGCCGCCGACCCGGTGGCCCATGATCGCCGTCGGACTCCAGCCATCCCATTGACGGGAGTTCAATAATTCCAATCCCTCGGTCAGGCGCCGCGGCACCGACAGGATCAGCGCCATCGTCATATCGGCGGTGTCCTCGGACAGCACATCTGGGGTGTTCGACACCATGATGCCCCGCGCCCGGGCGGTTTCGACATCGATGTGATCGACCCCGGCGCCATAGTTCGCGATCAGCTTCAGACGCTCCCCGGCAGCCGCCAAAAGCCCCTGGTCAATCTTGTCTGTCAGCGTCGGAACCAGCACATCTGCGCCCCGCACCGCTTCCCGCAAGGCATTGGAATCCATCGGAGAATCCGCATCGTTTAGCACGACATCAAACAGCTCGCGCATGCGGGTCTCGACCGGTTCGGGCAGGCGCCGGGTAACGACGACCTTGGGGCGGGTGGGGGGCATGGCTTGGTCCTTTCGCCTCTCTCGCCGCCGTGATAAGGTCACGATACAAGCGGGGAAAGAAAAAATGCCCGCACCTCTACAGGCACCCAGACCCGAGGCAGAGCAGTGTCGCGTCTTAAAGCCATCCTAGTGGCGCTGATGATCGGCGCCGTGCCGTCCCCCGTGAACCTGGCGTGGGCGGGCGAAACCGTGCTGGGCCCAGTGACTAATCTGCCCGTGCCCCGCTATGTCTCGCTGCGCTCGTCCGAGATCAACGTCCGCCGGGGACCTGGGCTAGACTACCGAAAAGACTGGGTTTTTCGCCGCGCGGGCCTGCCCGTTCAGGTGGTTGAGGAGTATGGCGACTGGCGCCGGATCGTCGACAAGGACCAGACCGGCGGCTGGGTTTATCACGCCATGATCACCGGGCGCCGGACCGTCGTGATCACCGGCGGCGACATCTATTTCCGCGAGCGTCCGACCCACACGGCAGCCGCCACAGCCATGGCCGAACAGGGGGTTGTGGCGCGCCTGCGCGCCTGCCAGCCGGACTGGTGCCAGGTCGAAAAAGACGGCTATCGCGGCTGGGTTCCGAAGGCGATGATCTGGGGCGTGGACCCCACCGAGGTGCTGGGCGAATAGCCCCTGGCGCTGGGATTCCACCCGTACAGCAAGTGTGCAGCACCCGTACAGCATGTGTGCAGCAACTGGACGCCCTGAAAAACCTCTCGCCCTGAGTGCTTGATCGTGATTCCATCCTTTCAGCAGCAAAGGGCATAAGATGGCTGATCAGCGCGGTTTCTTCGATCTTGATGAACGGTATGCGGCGTTGTCGAAGGCAGGCG
>JBCCML010000022.1:0-67909 GCA_039026375.1 Pseudomonadota bacterium | reverse complement strand
ATCCAGTTTGTAGAGCACCCATGCCCGCATATCGCGGTCTGTCAGAAGGTGCCGGGCGCGTGTGACCAGGTCTTGGAAGTCCAGCAACCCGCGGCTGTCCTTCGCTTGGTCCAGCCCGCCCAATAGCCCGTCTGCGAAGTCGTGTAAGTCCTGCGTGCGCTCGACAGTCCCGACAGCCATGAGTTGCGCTCGGACGGACAAGGCCCAATTGGTCAGTGCGTGGAACTCTGCATCCGCCGAAGCCCGTGCTTTTTTTACGTCGACAGAAGGAAAGCCCTTTGGCTTGCGCGCTTCGAACTTCGTTGTAAGCACTTTCGCGATTAGAGATTGCACCGCCTGTTCCGGATCATGTTCGCGCAGCACAGGATCGATGGGCAATGCGTGCCCTACCGGTTTGTCCGCTGACTTTCCGTGGCGAAGTAGTACCTCCCGCAAAGCCGAGAGGGTTGGCCAATCCAGTAGTTCCAGGGCCGCACGGCAGATCTGGATTGGTGTTGACTTTGCCGCGGTGCGAAAGTGTGCGCCCAGGGCGGCTTGTAGATCGGATGGGCGCAGCGCTTCGCGCTCGGCCATGATGGCTTCGGCCAAGGCTTCGATTCCGTCCTCGGTCAGCGTTCGCGCGGCCCGATCGAAGGCATCGGACTGGCCGGTTTCGGCAGCGGTAGCCATCTTTTCCCGCATCGCCTGCAGGATCAGGGCGGTCTGGCGCTCGTCCATCACCTCGAAGCGAGGCGAGATGCCGGCCTCCAGCGGAAACCGCCGCAAGAGCCGTTCGCAAAAGGCGTGGATCGTCTGGATCTTCAGCCCGCCCGGTGTCTCCAGCGCGCGGGCGAATAACCGCCGCGCCTCGTCCAACGTGGCCCTGTCCGAGACCGGGCCGCTCGCATCCAAATTGCCCAGGGTCTGCGCAAGGTTGGCGTCGGGTGCCATCGCCCACGCGCCCAACATACGGAACAGTCGCGTCTGCATTTCCGCTGCGGCGGCCTTGGTGTAAGTCAGGCATAGGATCCGTTCTGGCGGCGAACCAGCCAGCAGCAACCGCGCGACCCGCTGGGTTAAAACGTGGGTCTTTCCCGCGCCTGCGTTTGCAGAAACCCAGTTCGAGCGATCGGGCCGCGTCGCTGCAATCTGCGCGCTGGCTGGGACAAACGTGCTCATTCGCCCTCTTCCGACCATTCGTCCAGGCGGGCCAGATGGTCGTAGTCCCCCTGAAAGGTGATCAGTTCAGGCCGCCCGCGCGAGACGTAGGGCGCCCCGGTGTCATAGGCCGCCAGCAGGTGAACCACGTTCTGGCGATGCTGCTCCAAGTCTTCGGATAGATCGACGGAGGCCGGTGGCTTTTCGTCCTTGCTGCGGGCGTTTAGCCCGATATAGGCGCCGTCGGTCGCGCGCAGGGCGGGAACCCCGTCAAAGCCGCCCTCCACCAGGATAGCGGCCTGCAGGTGCAGTTGGTGACTGAACTGACCGATTTGTTTTTTGCTGGGCGGGGCGCCGGTTTTGTAGTCGAAGACTGCCGCAGAACCCTCGGTCAACTGGTCGATCCGGTCCGCCTTGGCGCGCACTTCGAACGGGCCGTTCGGCAGGTCCAAGTACATCTTTCCTTTCCGCTCCATCGCCAGGGGGGTGCCGCGGGCGCGCCGCTGATCTTCGCCGGTGACCAGCCATGTTGCAAAACGGGCGACCCGGGCCCGCCACAGACGTCGTTGTTCCGGCCAGGGCACGTCCTTTGCCAGGACTTCGTCGGCGGTATCCGTCAGAATTCCCAAGGCCGTTTCTGGCCCTGGCCACGGATCAGAGCGTTCGACGAACCGCTGCAGGATGGTGTGGATTACGGTACCACGGTCGCGCATGTTGGGCGCCCGCCTGAGCGGGTCGACCGGGCGAAGGCCCAGTACCTCCTTGGCATAGACCGCGTAGGCGTCCCGGATCAGCGTCTCGATCGTGGTCACCGACAGGCCGCGGGGCCGGGCTTCCTTAGGTGGGTTCGCCCGGGGACGTTCTGCCCGGGGAACGATCCCCGGTGGCTCAGCATGGCGCGCGGCCAGGTCTGCATAGTGGCCACCTCGGTCTAGCGTCTTTTTCCACGCTAGTTCGTCGATGCCGCGCACCAGCGTCTGCAACCGGATCAGCCAGCGAGAAGCGACCGTTGCCGTGCCGTCCACCTTTGTAGCGCGGGTGATCAGTACCTCTGGCCTGCAGGCAGCTTGCAGGAAGTCATGTGCCGAAAGACCGATCTCACGCTCGGGCGAGGGCAGGCCGATCCCTTGGCGCATCTGGCGACTGAGCCAGGGGCCTGGGTCGGCAACCTTTGGCCAGCCGCCATCATTCAGACCCGCTAGGATGATCAGGTCAGCCTGCACAAAACGTGCCTCGCGGCCACCCGAGATTGAAACCCTGGGGTGCGCTTCCCGCGGGCGGGGGCGTAGTTGGGCGCCGTCGAACAAGCTTCTCAGCAACGCTTCGTAGGCTGGAACAGGTCCGTTGCCAAAGGCCGGTGCGTCTCGATGCAACAGACTAAGCTGTGCTTCTAATTGCTGGCCCGCCTCGCCGGCGAAGACTCCTGATAGATCATGGTCAGGCAGAGCGGTCAGTGCAGTTATGGTCTCTTCGTGGGCCCATAATAAATCACTTAGGGAGGCCTTCTGGCTCAGCGCATTGCCAAGCGGCGCCAGTGCTGCCGCCAAGGCGTCCAACCATGCCTGATCTGCGTCGGTAGACTTGGGCCAGGGCGGTAATGACGACCAACCAGCACCTTTGCGCAGCACCGATTGCTCATAGCGGCGCGCAATGGCAAGGTGATGTCTCCGCGCTCGGCCTATTGTTAGCAGCGGGTGCTGCAGCAGCGCTACCAGCGTGGCAGGGTCCTCTGGTCGCGTGGCCACCCGCAAAGCCAAAAGCATCAGCCTCCCTGGAGCTGACGACAACAGCGGTAACCCCATCGTGTCGTCGGGAGTGATGCCAAAGGAGGCGAGGGCCGCAGTGATCCTCCGGCCGAGCGCTGCGTCCGCTGGGATGATCGCGGCGGTGCGTTCGGGAACCTCCAATGCTTCTCGAACAGCAACCGCGATCGCCTCAGCCTCTCGTTGTGGGCTGTCGGCCTCAAGGACCGCGAACCCATCCATTGCCTCTCTCAGACTTTCCTTGAGAGTAGGCACCGCCTGAGGCCAAAAGTCCGTAACCGGAGCGGGGCGCAATGCTTGTGTCAGCAGCATCTGCCGGGGCAGTTTGCCGATCTGAGTCCAAGGCACGACATCGGCAGGGGTTATCGAGAGCGTGTTTAGCAGCGACTGGAATGGGCCCATCGGGTGATCATCGGTCACCGCAGGCCAGATCGTGGGGTCTTGCTTCGGGTCAAGCCCTGGCAAGACCACCGCCCCATGTTCCAGCTTGGCGATGTCGGCCAAAAACATGGCAGTTGATGCGACAGATCCGGTACTGCCTACCGCAAGAACCGGTGCAGTGGGCGGCACTTTTCGCCAGCGTGCTTGTAGTTTTTCTAGCGCCAGGCGCTGGCGTTGACGCGCGTCGAGCGGGCCGGACGGGTGTTCGCTTAGGATTGCGGGCCAAGCCTGGCAGACAATATCCAAAAATCGGCGCAGGTCTGACCAGTGCGTTGCCGCGTTGTCGGTCAGGGCTGCATCGCCCAGTGCCTGATCCAGCAGGTCTGGTGCGATCCCGGTGTCGTGCATCTGGTCCAACAGTAATGCCAGATCTGCGGCCAGGTCCGCCGCCGCAGCCGTTGGCGCCATGTTGGCACCAGACTTAGCGTTCGCGTTAAGGAAGGCCTCGACCAGCCGCGTCAAATGCAATTGCCTGCGGGTGGCCGAAACGGCTGGTGGCATGCCGGTTGCGGCTATTGGCCGATTCACCAGTTCGGTCACCAGGATGACGCGGGGCAAGGGGCCAGCGCTAGGGCGCTGGTCGGCCAGAGCTTCTTCAATCGCTTCGCGTGCCCGCGACGTGGTGACGATGACTTGGATCTGGGCCATTTTTGCTGGGCCAATGCCACCGTAGCGCGCAAAGAAGCCGTCTGCGAAGACGCGGACGAAATCTGCGCCCTCGGGTATAGCGAATACGTTTGGCGGCGCACTCACGCGTTGTGCTCCGCTAGAGCATTTTCTGCGGCTGCTAATCCCTCGGGTGTTCCAACATCGACCCAAGTGCCTTGGTAGATCGCAACGCCTAGGCGGCCCTGTTCCAGCAAGTGATCCCAGATCACGTTCATCGAAAACGGCCCCTTCGGAACTTTTTTAAAGACGTCCGGCTTCATGATTTGCACGCCGACATAGACATAGGCTGCTTCGGCCGCTGCGCCGCGACGCACGGGATAACCAGTATCATCAAGCAGGAAGTCACCCGGCCGCATATAGGCCCGGGCGTGGGCCTTTGGGATCAGCAGCAAGCAGACATCCATGCGATCCGAGTTCCAACCCTGCACCGCTGCCTGCAACGGATTCGGCCCGACAAAGACATTGTCGCTGTTCAAGACGAAAAATGGCTCGGCGCCGAGATATGGCAGCGCCTTAGCCACCCCGCCACCGGTATCCAGGATCTGCGGCTGCTCTTCGGAAAGGGTAATGTGTGGTAGAGCACGGTCTTCCAGATGTGCCCGGATCTGGTCCCCAAGGTAATGCAAGTTGACTACAACTCGCTGAGTGTTGGCCGCTGCTGCCAAGTCCAGCGTCCGATCCAAAAGGGTCTGGCCGCAGACAGTCAAAAGCGGTTTTGGCCGATTGGCTGTCAATGCCCCCATCCGAGTACCGTAACCGGCTGCCAGGACCATGGCCGTGTGTGGAGTCATCATCTAGGTGACTGCGCCACCAGCGCCGCCAGCTTTGCGGGTGTCGGTGGTTCTGTATTCTGCGCAAGCCAGCGTGCCAGTGATGCCAAAGCCGGGTGCTTAAGGTCGTTTTGCAGATGTCCCCAGACCCTTGGGATCAGACCCAGATACCGGGGCTTGCCGTCCCGCACCGCCAAGCGGGCAAAGATCCCAATGATCTTAAGGTTCCGCTGTGCCCCAAGCGTAGAGTAGGCCGCCAGAAAAGCATCACGGTCCAGGTATGGGCGACCCATGAGATAGCGGGCCAGCATCGCCTGCTGTAGATCTAATTCGGTATCGCGGCGCGCATCCTCTAGCAACGAAACCAAGTCATAGGCCGGGTGACCGGCCAGGGCGTCTTGGTAGTCCAGTAGGCCGACGTTTGCATGGGCACTTCGATCCGGTAGCCAAAGAAGATTCTCTGCATGGTAGTCGCGAAGGACTGCGATCTGCCTGGTCTCTGCCACCGTACCGGTGACTTCATTCACCAGCCCGAGGAAGTCGGCACGCGCATCATCGGCGATTGTCTGACCCGCTGAGAGCGGCAACCACCAATCACAGAACAGCGCAGCTTCACGCTCCAGTACTGATTTGTCGTAGTCTGCCATCCAATCCGGGGCGCGAGCCCTTGATACCCGGAGAAGGAGATCGACGGCCGCCCCGTAAAGTGGCACTGAATCCTTTGGTTTTTGTTGGAGATGGCGCGCAAATAAGGCGTCCCCCAAATCCTCGAGCAGCAGAAAGCCCATGTTGTTATCTGCTGCCAGGATCTGAGGTGCAGATAGGTCAAGTGCCCGCAGCCAATTCGTCACGGCGATGAAGGGTTGTGTATCCTCGCCCTGGTCTGGCGGTGCGTCCATTAGGACAGCGATGCGATCTGTATCAACGACGCGCAGATACCGCCGGTTCGACGCATCCCCTGCCAGGGGCGCTAGCGACGCAGATGCCCAGCCTGCGGCGTTCAGAAAGCGGCGGATAAGGGCGTTACGCTCACTGCGGGGATCGTCCATCAGCATGCCTTCAGCGCGGAGAGAACCGGCCCCCAACCGCCGCCAAGCGCCTTGATCGCGAGCGCGCGGCTATCTTGGCCCGTTACTTTAAGTTCAATCGCCAGTCGGCGAGGTGGCAGATCGGCCCAACGATCTGGCCATTCCACGAGCACAACTGCATCTGAAAGCGCGTCCTGAAGCCCGATTTCATCCATCTCGTCCGGCGCGCCCAGCCGGTAGAGGTCGGCGTGCCAAATGTCCCCATCCTCGTGCGCATACACGTTGACAAGCGTGTAGCTAGGCGATGGTACGTGAACTTCGGTACTGCCAAGCTTCGCTTTTATCGCCGCCCTGGCCAGATGGGACTTTCCTGCACCGAAGGGGCCGCTCAACGTTACCAGATCGCCCGGTTCCAGAGCCGTGCCAAGCCGAGCGCCGATATCGTAAGTTGCCTCTGGCGTCGGGCTACGCAGTTTCAAATCGTCAATCTCGAAAGGATCTGCCTGCTTTTGCGACATGGCGGCACCAGCCCATTCATCACAGGTTAAGGAGTAATCGGTGCTCTTCAAAATTAACACCCCAAAGCAAGCAGTTGGCCGCTTTTCAGACGTTAGGCGCGCTTGTTTGGGATCTGGGTGATCGACCCGCCCTGCGTCCCGTTCTGATCCACATCAGCCAGCGGATCGAACTTACAAATCAGTCGCATGGTATTGGCAGATTTATCTTGTTCGACATCGACTGTACCGCCGACGCGCCCCGCAAATTGTCGAGCGACGGCTAACAGTGCAGTCGGTTCGGAAAGATCCGGCGGAGTCTGAGATACGGCCGCCGACAATGCCACGCCTGAGGACAGCGTCTCTGCACCTATCGTGACGTCCGCGCCTTGTGCCGCGTGTCGCATCGCCTCCGCGCCTAACGCAAAGAAAAGTTGCCGGATCAACTGCGCATCCCTTGCCACTGCCGGCGGCAGATTGTCCAGCCCAGAAGTCAGGGTGACGCCTTGCTCCTGGGCTTGAGTGGCTAGCCGTTCTAGAGTCGACTCGATGGCCGACGCTAGGTCGCAACCTTCGACGTCGTTTTCCTCTCTTGGCCCCTGGTTGACCAGTTTGCCACCCGCATCGGCAAACACCGTCATGGTAGAGCCGTCGGGTAATGGTGCGACGCGGGCGAGCAACACACGCCCTGATCCCATCTCCATCTCGGCTTCCCAGGCTTGGCGACCCTCCTCACCAGTGATGAAACCGTAAAGGCGTTGCCAGACACTGTCCGTAATCGAAAGCGAGTCGCAGAGTGTTACGAGTTGGCGAGCGTGCATCGCGGCATAAACAGTCTCTGAATCTGTGCCCCAAATCTCGTGAAAGGCTTGGTTGACAAACTGCAGCAGACCGTTGGGACCGAAGACGGCTATTCCCTCGGTCAGCCTGTCCAGGGTTGCGCGACGCAGATCAATCGAATGTCGATAGCGTTGTTCAAGGCGAACCCGTTCAGTCACGTCGTCAAAGATGAAGGCCAGCGAGCCATGCGGATGCGGGCGTGCAAGCACGCGAATGTTTGAACCGTCGGCCAAGTGCCAGAGTTCTTCATAGTCCGCCGCCTCGGTATTCTCGAAAAGGTCCAATAGACGTGCGCGCCATTTGTGGAAGTCCTGCAATTCGGGAAGGCGACGGGTGGCGCGCAACTCGTCGATAATGTCTCTCAGGCTGGGACGGCGTGCCAACCACGCAGGCTCTACCTGCCACATCTGGACAAGCGCTGGGTTGAACAATGCAAGGGTCTGGTTGCGATCAAAGATTGCAAGTCCAACGGTCAGGTGCGCGAAGGTCTCGGTCATCGTTTGCACGAAGCGCGTCAGCGTTCGCTCTGCCGTTGCAGCAGTCCCAGCATCGGTGGCGAAACCAATCCGGCTGCCATCGTTTCGAATAATCTCGACCACGTGCAAAGAAACCGTTTCGGTGGTGTCATCCACTACGATCTCGATGCGAGATTTCTGTGGTTGACCCGCCAGAACGGGCTGACGGTTCAGCTTTGTCCGCGCAACGATCAGTTCAACAGCGCGGTCTGCCAGGACGGTCGCGTTTCGAACGGCGATTGACCCACCTGACCAGTTTATTCGCCCATCGGACGTCCGGTGCCAGGCGATCAATGGTGCATCACCTATCAATCCGCTGAGTGTCTCGTGCTCCCATTTTCGGTCCTGTAACGCGCGTGAGGCAGCATCGACGCGGCGTTCTGCATCGCGCAGTTTCACATCCATCAATTCGGCATTCCGCAAGATCAGCCGGATCATTGCACCAGCTGGGGTGCCGATCAGTTCGAATGCGGCGCCATCGGCAGACCGGACGATCATGTCGACAGGATCGCCCGTCATCTCCAGCCGGTTGACGGCGTCGCGCGCGGTGCTAGCCTCGCTGCCAAGAAAATCATCGAGCACACGGATAATCGGCATGTTTTCGCGGTCACCCAGCAGGGACCGCGCAGTTTCCGACATTTGTTTTACCATGCCGTCGCCGATTAGCAGCACTGCGCCGTCTGATAACTCTTCCGACGAAGGGCGGCGGTCTCGAGCGTAAAACAATAGCCAGATGACAAATGCCGAAACGAGCAGACCCACCGAAACGATGATCAGCAGCATACTCGAAGTTATTGTAAACACGCCTTGATCAGGCACGCGACACGACCCCTTTCACAAACTGGGAACCGAACCACACATCTTAAAGTTGTATAAACGCATGCATTAATCAAAGGAACAACGCAAGGCTCATGCTACTCAATTTCCTTAGATTGCACAATCTGAGGTAAATTAGTCAAGAATGAGGGGAATCAGTCTGCAAAGCGGACATTTTTACCTAGAGCTCGACGCCGTTCCGTAAGGGGAACAACCATGCGTTCCTCGGGCCAAAGCAGTTCCATAACGGCACCTGGCGGTCTACGGCGGCTTGCGGGCACCGAACTGGCATGTCCCTGACGATTACCTGACCCGTTAACAAAGGAGATTTCAGCCCCGGTTCTTTCCAACAAGGTACGCGCGATGAAGAGCCCAAGGCCCATGCCCTCATATCCGTCGCGACTGCGCGCAGATCCCGACCCTCTGCTGGACACGTAGGGTTCGCCCAAATGAGGCATGATGTCAGGACGGAAGCCGGGACCGTCATCACCGACAGCAATGCGCAGGTAGCCATCGCTCACCTCGGCATCAATCCACACGGTCTGCTGGGCAAAGCTCACGGCATTCTGGACGGCGTTACGCAAGCCGTGGATCAGTTCCGGGCTGCGTCTGATTGTTGGCTGGCGGTCGCCAACTTCTTCAGCGAGCAGTCGATCAAAGCGGATAACCAAGTCTTTGCCGCGATTTGCATGCGGGGCTGCCGCTTCTTCGATCACGGCGGTGATTGGCGCTTCTTTCACCTGGGCATCATCGCGCCCACCACGGCTAAGGTCGGCCATGATTGCGCCGCACCTTTCTGCTTCCGCTCGTATAAGCTGAACGTCCGCAGACAAATCGGGTTGGTCCTCTAACTCGTCGGCCAATTCGCCGGCTACCAGCTTGATCGTCGCTAAAGGCGTGCCCAGTTCGTGCGCCGCCGCCGCAGCCATGCCACCAATTGCGGCCAGACGCTGTTCCCGTGCCAAGGCCATTTGGGTGGCATTCAGCGCTTCAGACATACTGTAGCCTTCCACTGTAACCCGACGGGCATAGAGGCTGAGAAATACGAGACCGATGATTAGGGCGGCCCCAATGCCGTATTGAAACAGCCGTGGCGCTTCCAATGCCGCACCAGAGGCATCGATCAAAGGCAGGTGGAAAAACGCCATTACGGGAACGCAAAGCACCGCGACTCCCGCCAATGCGATCGTTGACGTCAGCTTTAGCGCCGTTGCACCGATCGTCACTGGTGCCAGAATCAAAGCGGCAAACGGATTGTTCAGGCCACCGGTCAGCATTAACATCGATACCAGCTGTGACAGATCGAAGAATTGAGACAGAAACGTCCCGCGCTCGTTAAGGCGCTTGCCGGTTGGATGAACAAACCACGCAATGATGTTCAGGATTGCGGACGCAGATATCATCAGCGCACACAAGGAAAGCGGCAACTGAAAGCCCAAAACGTAGGTTGCCACCAGCACTGCGGTCAGCTGTCCGACGATTGCCATCCAGCGCAGCACCACCAAGGTGCGCAGTCGGACCCAATTACCGCGGGCGCTCGGGTTAAAGATCGACGGGTGTGCCGGATCGCTCATGCGGCCTTATCTCGCGCCACCACTGCGATGAAAAGCCTGTGATCAAGACTTGTAAATTCGGCCCATCCTGCCTTTCTGCAAGGTGCCGAAGGAGGGATCATGCAAAGGCCCATCATCTTTGCCGCCGCAATGGTTGTAACTGTGATCGCTGGTGCTGCTGCCTACATGGCGTCACTGCCGGCTCCTGTCTACAAATCGCCCGCGCTGCTGAACGCGAGCGGATCGACCATTGGCGGGCCGTTTGAGCTGACGACCCACGAAGGCAATCGTGTTTCTTCGGACGCCCTGATCGATGGACCCACGCTAATCTACTTCGGTTATACGTTCTGCCCGGACGTGTGCCCGATCGACACCCAGGTGATGGCCGACGCCGTGATCCTGCTGGAGGAGCGGGGGATCGAGGTCCAGCCGGTCTTCGTCACCGTGGATCCGGAGCGAGATGACGTCGAAGCCTTGGCCTCCTATGTCGACGGCATGCATCCGCGGATGATGGGGCTGACCGGAACGAAAGACGAGATCAAATCAGCGGCCGATGCCTACAAGGTGTACTTCAGCCGCCAGGAGATGCCGGGTTCGGCGGCGCATTATCTGATGAGTCATACCGCCTACATGTATTTCGTCATGCCGGAGGTCGGCACCGTAGGTGTCTTCAGGAACGGGTTCCCGCCAGAACAGATCGCCACCGACATCGAAGGTGTCTTAGGCACCCTGTGATCTTAATAGGATGGCTGCCCTACAAGATGGCATCTAGGCTTTCGACGACGCGCCTCTCGGGCAGCACTCAGAACGGGATCGCTTCGCCGGCATAGTCTTCGAAGAGTCCGCTCGTCTCCATCGACAGCGCGTCAAATCGTGCCAATAGCCCCGCGGCACTTTCCTCGACGGTTAGGTCGGCCTCCGCCCCGCCCATCTCGGTGCGCACCCAGCCAGGGTGGTATGCGCCGACCGCCACGCCCTGAGGCTTGAGTTCAGCCGCAAGATTGCAGGCCAGGTTCGTCGCAGCGGCCTTCGAGGCCCGGTAGAGGTAGGCGCCTCCCGGTGAGCGCGCGGACGACCCCATTTTTGAGGAGACAACGGCGATCTTGCCTTTGGCTGCCGCGATGCGGGGTAAAAATGCGCGAGACACTAGGAACGGTCCCGCGACATTGGTTGTCAGAACGTCCTGCCAGGCCTCCAGGCCGCTATCGGGCGCATCGATACCCCCCCGGCCCCGATAGACGCCAGCGTTGCAGATCAACAGGTCGATGGGTGTGTCTGACTTGTCCGCAGCTCGAGCCAACGAGGCTTCGTCGGTGACGTCTGCGACCATCACCTCGTCGGCAATCCCATCCAATGCGCTCGCAACATTTGCGCTGCGGACCATGGCAATGACGCGATCGCCCCGGGCCTTCGCCTGGCGCGCCATCTCAAGGCCGATCCCGCGGCTCGCTCCTGCGATCAAAACCGTCTTCGCCATCCCAAACTCCCTGCGCTTTCCCGAAGCCCGTGGTAACGTCGTCACAATGACTTGCAAGGGAGATGCGATGTGACCCCAATCTATAGCCAAGCCCTAATCATCGGCGCGGGATCTGGTCTTAGCGCGTCCCTGGCGCGTTTGTTCGCGTCGAACGGGTTAACTGTGTCCCTGGCAGCTCGGACCCCAGACGATCTGGCGGATCTGTCTGCAGAGACTGGGGCAAGTGTTCATCGCTGTGACGCCGGTGATCACACTGCCGTCGCTGCGCTGTTTGCTGAGCTGGACGCCGCCGGGCGGATGCCGGATGTCTTGGTCTACAATCCATCGGCCCGGGTGCGCGGAGGCATTACCGAACTGGACCCACAGGCTGTGACGAAAGCCGTGCAGATCACGGCACTGGGTGCACTCTACGCTGCGCGCGAGGCGGCGCTGCGCATGCAGCCGGCAGGTCACGGCGCCATTCTGTTCACGGGGGCTTCGGCCGGGGTGAAGGGCTTCCCGAACTCCTCGACATTTGCCATGGGAAAGTTCGCGTTGCGCGGGCTGGCGCAAAGCCTGGCCCGTGAGTTGCACCCAAAGGGTATCCATGTCGGCCATTTCGTGATCGACGGCGGTATCCGTAATCCCCAGCGCGAGGGGCGCATGGACAGACCGGACAACCCGGACTCGATGCTGTGTCCCGATGCGATCGCGCGAAGCTACTGGCATTTTCTGGCGCAGGACCGGTCCAGCTGGGCCTGGGAGATCGAACTGCGTCCCTGGGTGGAACGTTTTTAGGGTCCGCCGGCCCGCTCCCAGGCCGATCCCGCACCTGGGGCGACCTTTGTGCGAACCCACCCACCCACGCGCCGGCGGTTCGGCACCAAGAACCGTTCCGCCGGCGCGTGGGTGGGTGGGCTTGACGGAAGGTGAGGTTTGGTCTTGGCCTTGATTGGGAACGCGTCGGCGGCGTTACGTCTCGCCTTCTGGGGCACCGCGATCCAGCCACGCCTGATAAGCCTTCTGGGATTTCTCATCCGGCGGGTAGAGGCCCTTGATCGGGTGACCCTCGGCCAGGCGTCGATGGACCCAACCCTCTAACTGGTCCTGTGCGGCCCCTGCCTCAGCCACGTCGGCTGCGAGGTGCTGGGGCACCGCCACCACGCCTTCGCTGTCGCCCACGATGACGTCGCCGGGAAAGACCGGTACGCCACCAACGGTGACTGGCCCGCCCACATCGACCAGCATCAGCCGGGCCATGGAGGCGGGTGCCGCGACTGCGGAGCAGCATACAGGCCAGCCTAACGCCTCGATCTCAGGTATGTCCCGCATGGCGCCGTCTGTGACGGCGGCCACCAGTCCCCGTACTTTCAGTCGCATCACGATGTTGCCGCCCAGCAGCCCGGCATCCTGGTTGCCGCCAGCCTCCATCAGAAAGACCGATCCTTCGGGTGCGGCCTCAATTGCTGGAGTCATCAGATTGTGCCGGTGGTCCATGAGCTGCTGGTCAAAAAGATCCTCCCGCAGTGGCGCGTAGCGCAACGTGAAAGCGGGCCCGGCAAAGGGCGGCAGCTCGCGGTCTAGCGGAAAGACGCCGCGCAGACCGGTATTGGGCAGACCGCGATAGCGCATCAATTGGTAGGTGATCGTTGGCGTTGTTACCTGCGCCAGCTTCTTCAGTGTGGCCTTGGAGACCTTCTTTGTCGGCGGCTTTGTCACGGCGTCTCCCTACCCCCAGCTTGGTTTGCGTTTGTCGAAGAAGGCAGCGATCCCTTCCTGCGCTTCCGGTGTCTCCCAACTGTCGGCAAGCGCTTCGATGGTCCGCTCGATGGTCTCGGGGTCGAGCTTTGGGCCGAGGCTGCGCGCCAGGGCCTTGGATGCCGCCACGGCGGCGGGGGCGGCCTTCAGGAAGGGGGCGACCTCATCGGCAACGGCATGATCCAATTCGGCGGGCGACACGACCCGGGCGATCAGCCCCAGATCACGCGCTTCTTCGGCGCCGAATAACCGGGCCGAGTGGAAGACGCGTCGAGCCATGCCTTCGCCCATGCGCGCCAGCACGTAGGGAGAGATCGTGGCAGGGATCAGGCCAAGCCGTGCTTCGGTGAAGCCAAATCGCGCGGTATCGACGGCGATGGCGATATCACAGACTGAGATCATTCCCATGCCGCCCCCATAGGCTTGACCATTGATCCGCCCGATCAGGGGTTTCGGCAGCTCATTGAGTACCCCCAGCATGTCTGCCAGCTTGCGCGCCTCTGCAATCCGGTCAGCGCGGCAAGCCTGGAACTGTCCCTTCATCCAGCCCAGGTCACCACCGGCGCAGAAGCTTTTCCCCGCGCCGGTCAGGACAACGGCACGCACAGCGCTGTCATCTGCCAATGCCCGCGCCGCATCGTGCAATTCTGCGATCATCCGGGGCGCCAAAGCGTTGTGCTTGTCGGGCAGGTTGAGGGTCAACGTCGCCACACCTTGCGCACCCCGCTCCACGGTGATCGCTTCATAGCTTCTCAATTTGCCGCCCTCCAGGGATTGGCACCGGCATCTAACGCCCTCAGAACACATCTGGGCGCTTCGCCCCAACCGCTATCGAGTTGATATTCCAGCGTCAGCTGTCGACTACGCATGGTTTTAGCCCAAAGCCTTAGATCGGCGCGCCGCGATCTGATGTATTGCTCTTGCGGCAGCAGCGTTTCAATCGGTGAGCCAAGCTCAGCCACTCCGAATGCCTTGCTAGTTTGGCGAAAGATCGCAGAAGCACAGTCCTCAGCAGCTCTCGGGCAGATGCGTGCGCAGAGGCGCGCATAGGGAAGATCGGTACGTGCGGACAGCCACTTCGCAACGATTGCCTGCCCGTGGCCATAGGGGTCCAGTTCGGGTTGAATTCCGATCAACACATTACGGATCGGGAGTTCGCTCTCGCCATATCGAATTCTTACGCAGAGCTCGTGAAGCGGTAGAAGGTGATCGGGCGCGGCGACGGCTTCCTTACAGAGGGACAATATAATTGCCTCAAGTGTCCGATCTTCGAGGTAGTCAAACAGTGCGTAGGTCAACACCAGGCGCTGCACCGCATCGAGTTCGGACAGCAATAGCTTCTGCATGATCCCTTGCGACACCGGGATTTCTTTGCTCTCCCGCTCCGCAACATTGGATTCGTGCAGCAGCCGACGGGCTGCCAAGCGAAGTTCTCCAAGTTCCAGGAACGTTTGGACCACTTCTTCCGGGGTGCGCTTTGGTAGGTCCTCCCAACTTAGATTAAGCGCCAAAGCCAGCGGCGAGTCTTTTGCGAAGTCCAACCAGAAGTAGTCAATGGGCGGCAGCGATGGCGCTTGCTCCGCGTGGCGTGTTCGCGCTCTCGACCTGAGGATCAGTGCGGCCACGTTCCCTTCGCCGGCCATATCGCGGAATGTCCGCAGGGCTGTGTCGTCACCGTCAAGCCACGCCTCTACTGCGGCTTGCAGGCGTGGGTCGTCATGACCGGCAGGCATCTCTGCCCGGACGGGCACCGACAAGAGGATGACGAATAGGATCAAGCGCAGCATCATATGACCATGCTACGCAGACTCGCTGGGGTCCAGCGCTGCCCTAGAATTATCGGATGACCATCGAAGACAGGATCATTGATCTGTTGGTGCGCAGAGGGCCGGGCAAAACGATCTGCCCCTCCGAAGTCGCGCGGGCGATGGCCACCGAATGGCGGCCGTTAATGCCGGAGGTGCGCGACGTCGCCTACGCGATGGCGGCGGTTGGGCGGCTGCGCGTCCTGCAAAAGGGCATGGAAGTGGACCCATCGACGGCGCGTGGGCCGATCCGTCTGGCCCTGCCTGAGTGAATGTGCCAGCCGGGTAACGCGCACGTGACGCGCCATTGGCCACCACCCAACGTGCCACAGACCAAAGATTTCCGCATATCCGTGATAGCGACATCGCGACGGCCCTTGTGCTTGCAAAGCGCCGCTCTATGGTCCAGACGACTTTCCCGAAAAGACAGGGTGCTAATATGGCGGATGGCAGCATGAGTGCGCAGGAGCAACCCACGGTCGACTTGTCCGTGCGGGAGGTTTTCGGGATCGATACGGATATGATGGTCAAGGGCTTCGCAGAGAGCTCGGACCGTGTGCCAGAGCGCGACGACACCTATCGTTTTGACCGTGACACGACCATGGCGATCCTGGCCGGTTTTGCGCACAACCGCCGTGTGATGATCCAGGGCTATCACGGCACGGGTAAGTCCACGCACATCGAGCAGGTGGCGAGCCGCCTGAACTGGCAGTGCGTGCGGGTGAACCTGGATAGCCACATCTCCCGGATCGACTTGATCGGGAAGGACGCCATCAAACTGAAGGACGGCGTGCAGGTGACTGAGTTCCAGGAGGGGATCCTGCCCTGGGCGCTCCGTACGCCGACAGCGATTGTGTTTGACGAGTATGACGCGGGCCGCCCCGACGTGATGTTCGTGATCCAGCGGGTGCTGGAGGTGGACGGCAAGCTGACGTTGCTGGACCAGAACCAGGTGATCCGTCCGCACCCCTCGTTCCGTTTGTTCGCGACGGCCAACACGGTGGGTCTGGGGGACACGACGGGCCTCTACCATGGGACCCAGCAGATCAACCAGGGCCAGATGGACCGCTGGTCGGTCGTCACCACGCTGAACTACCTGCCGCATGACGACGAGGCGAATATCGTCCTGGCCAAGTGTCCGGAATATGTCGGCCGCGAGAAGACCATCGGCCAGATGGTGACAGTCGCGGACCTGACCCGTTCGGCGTTTATGAACGGCGATGTCTCGACCGTCATGAGCCCGCGGACGGTCATCACCTGGGCCCAGAACGCCGAGATCTTCGGTGGCGACGTGGGCTTCGCCTTCCGCGTGACGTTCCTGAACAAATGCGACGAGCTAGAGCGCGAGACGGTGGCCGAGATCTACCAGAAGTGCTTCGGCGAGGAGCTGCCGGAGAGCGCCGCGAGTGTGAGCTTGGGGTGATTCGTAGAATCGTAACTGCCAGCTTGGCTGTGGTATGGTCGTCCGCCGCTTTGTCTCAAGAAGCGGATCTTAGTGTGGAGCCGGTTCAGCAAATACTCGATCAGCGTCAGACGAAAATGCATCCGTTGGATGAGTTTCCGGTTCTGGTTCCAAGATGCATGGCGATGATTGAGGCAATCCGTGACTACCAATGCGACCGCTTTCCTTGGCGTTGCAAGAGTGCGGAGGCGCAGCTCCAGGAGTATAGAGAAATACTTCAATCCTATCGCGACCCTGATTACACGGGCTGGGAGACTGAGTACTCTTTTCACTTGCAGAACTATATGGCCATGCTTCGCGATTTGAGTGCCAATAGTTTTTCTGAAAGCGCTCAATTTTATGTTTCTGACGAACTCGGCTGCAGTAGAATTTGGCTTGGGCTTGACTAGCGCTTGAACCACGTTCCCTCATTGGTCGCTATCGTTAAGCACTTTCTTTGAAGACCCGGTCGCGCTAACTCCTGCGCATGAGCCAGAAGATCGACAACCCCGCTGATCCCTTCAAGAAGGCGCTTGCCGAGGCGACGCGTGCGCTCGCTGGTGAGGCCGAGATCGAGGTTACCTATTCCGCTGATCCTCCCGGCAAGACCAACACGGGGATGCGCCTGCCCCAAGTCTCGCGCCGGATGACGCGCACGGAGGTGATGCTGGCCCGTGGCACGGCGGATGCCTATGCGCTGCGCGAACGTTTCCACAACACCGATACCAACGCGCGCTACACGCCCTCTGGCGAGATGGCGCGCCAGATCTTCAACGCGCTGGAGACCGCGCGGTGCGAGGCCATCGGCGCCCGCGCCATGCCCGGTGTTGCCGACAACCTGGATGCTCGCCTGGCCAACGTCGCTGAAAAGGCCGGTTACCAGAACATGGCGGCGACCACTGATGCGCCGATGCACGAGGCGGCGGCGCTGTTGATGCGCAAGATGACCACAGGGCGCGACCTGCCCGAGGGCGCTGAGCACTTATTGGGCCTGTGGCAGGATTTCTTCGACAGTCAGCTGGGCGATTGCATGGAGGACATGCAGAACTGCCTGGAGGACCAACAGGCCTTTGCCAAGCTCGCCTGGCAGATGATCGACGACCTGGGGTACGGCGACGAGTTGGGCGACGACCCCGACCGCGACGACCAGGAGGAGATGGAAGACGAAGGCGAGCAGGAGGACGAGCAGGAAGCCGAAGGCGAGGACGACGGCGGCGAAGGCGAACAGGACGAAGAGTACCTGCCCGACGACATGCGTGGCGAACAAGACGACAGCCAGCAGATGGAAGTCCAGATGGACGACAGCGACCAGGACATGGACGATATGGAGGCCATGGAGGCCGACGATTCCATGCCGCCTGCCGAGCGCCCGGAGCCTGGTCCGGTCTCGGACGCTGACCCCAACTATAAGGTCTATACCCAAAAGTTCGACGAGGTCGTCTCGGCCGAAGACCTGAGCGAACCGCACGAACTGGAACGCCTGCGCGATTACCTGGACAAGCAGCTAGAGCCCCTGAAGGGCGCGGTCAGCCGGCTTGCAAACAAGCTGCAGCGCCGTCTGCAGGCGCAGCAGAACCGCTCTTGGGAGTTTGACCTGGAAGAAGGCATGCTGGATTGCGGGCGCCTGGCGCGTGTAGTGGTCAACCCGACAACGCCGCTGTCCTTCAAGATGGAGAAGGACACCGAATTCCGCGACACGGTCGTCAGCCTGCTGATCGATAACTCCGGCTCGATGCGTGGGCGGCCGATTTCTATTGCGGCAATCTCGGCCGATGTGCTGGCGCGCACGCTGGAGCGCTGCCAGGTGAAGGTTGAGATTCTGGGCTTCACCACAAAGGCGTGGAAGGGCGGTGAAAGCCGCGAGGAATGGCTGGGCAATGGCCGGCCTGCCAATCCCGGGCGGCTGAACGATCTGCGCCACATTGTCTACAAAGAGGCCGATGCGCCGATGCGTCGGACCCGGAACAATCTGGGCCTGATGATGCGCGAGGGCTTGTTGAAGGAAAATATCGACGGCGAGGCGCTGGAGTGGGCCTACCGCCGTTTGCTGCCACGGCCCGAGGCGCGCAAGATCCTGGTGGTTATTTCGGACGGTGCGCCGGTCGATGACTCGACGCTCAGCGTGAATCCCTCGAACTATCTGGAGCGTCATCTGCGCGAAGTGATCGCAATGGTTGAAAAGCGCCGGCAGGTCGAGCTGGTGGCGATTGGGATCGGCCACGACGTGACGCGGTATTATAGCCGTGCGGTAACGATCACGGACGCGGAGCAATTGGCGGGTGCCATCACCGAGCAGTTGGCGAGCCTGTTCGATACGGATCCACGTGCGCAGGGACGTGCTCAGCGTCGCGGGGGGCGCCGCGCTGCCTAAAAGGCCAGGTGAGAGTCAACCTTTCGGTGGGGCCCGTCTAGAGGCCATCTAGACCATTGCGACGAAAGAGGTTGGCCCGACCCGCCCTAGAGCTCAACGCAACAGGCGCCGGAGCACCAGCAAAATCGCCCCAAGCCCGAGCGCCTGGATCGACGCCGGCCACAGCCTGAGTTGCTGCACGATGTTCTCGTAGATCCAGACTCCGCCCGGCAAATGCCGTTCGATCGCCGGTTGGGTCACCTGATAGCTGTCGGGACTAAGCTCGAACCACCATTGGCCGAGGGGCTTCAACGAAAATGGCCGGTCGCCGTCCTGTTGGGCCCACTCAAAGGCCTCGACCCCCAAGATGACCAGCCCCAGCAAGATGAACGCACCGCCTAGAAGCCTGAGCATCGGCTCCTCCTATTCTTATTGCAGCGGCAACGTATTCGCGGGTGCCCCGCACGCAAGCACAGGTTTCGATCTTCAACGAACACGTGAGAGCGGGGCAAGCGATCTGCCCGAGCTTTCAAAGCCCCTGTCAATCGTCTAAACCGCGCCAGATCGGGACAAAACTTTGGTTTTGTTCATAGATCAGCCAGACTTTCCGTCTACGCCGACAGCCAAGCGGCGATGAGGAGCAGAATGCACTACGACGTGGCCATCGTCGGGCTGGGCTATGTGGGGCTGACACTTGCAACGGCCTTGGCCGACGTGGGTTTTAAAGTCCTGGGCGTTGAACGTGATGCGGCCGTCGTGCAGGCAGTGAATGACGGCAATCCGCATTTCTCGGAAAACGGGTTGGCTGAGATGCTGGCCCACGCGGTCGAAATGGGACGTTTCCAGGCACTGGAGGCATTCACCGAAGATGTCTCGGCCGACATCTATGTGATCACGGTTGGGACGCCGCTGCGCGACGGCGGCAAAGCGCGTCTGGACTTCATTGAGGCAGCGGCGCGTGCGGTGGCGTGGAACATGCCGGACGGCGCGCTGGTCGTGCTGCGCTCGACTGTCAAGATCGGCACGGCGCGCAATGTGGTGGCACCGATCCTGGCACGGTCCGGCAAGGACTTTGGCATCGCCATGTGCCCAGAGCGGACGCTGGAGGGGCGCGCGATGAACGAACTGCGGCGTCTGCCTCAGATTGTGGGCGCCGATACCCCGGAAGTTCGCGAGCGCGCCGCGCACTTCTTCTACAAGCTGACGCCGACGGCGGTGCAGGTCTCCAGCCTTGAAGCTGCCGAGATCATCAAGCTGGTCGATAACACTTACCGTGATGTGCAGTTCGGCTTCGCCAACGAGGTGGCCAGAATATGCGATGTCTACGGTGTGAACGCGATGGAGGTGATCCCGGGCGGTAAGCTCGGCTATGAGCGTACGAACGTTGCCTTACCGGGCCTGGTCGGCGGTCCCTGCCTCGAGAAGGACCCCCACATCCTGGCGCAGTCTCTGCGCGAGGCGGGGGTGGAGCTGGACATCACGACAGCGGCGCGGCGCGTCAATGAACGCCAGCCCATCGAAACGGTCGACTGGATCCTGACCGAGCATGCGCGCCGGGCTGAACGCGCGCCGCGGATCGCTCTGTTAGGCGTTGCTTTCAAGGGCGTCCCTGCCACGGATGATTTGCGTGGTGCGATGTCTTTGGCGGTGTTGTCAGCGCTGCGCAATCGGGCGCCCAAGGCCGATATCAGATTATTCGACCCGGTTTGCACCGCCCAGCAGCTGCAGGCAGAAGCGCCCTGTTGCACCATTGCCCCCGATCTGGAGGCGGCGATTACCGAAGCGGACATTGCGATCATCGCGAACAATCATCCCGTTCTGGCGACGTGGCGGCCGCGCCAGATGCAGCGCGTGATGGCGGAAACGGGCTTTATCTACGACTATTGGAACCACTTCTCGGACCTGCGCCCCTACGAGCTTGGTCCCAACTACTTCGCCGTTGGCAACACCGGCACCCGCGAACCGATGGTGCGGGCATGAGCCGGGTGGTGGTCACGGGTGGGGGCGGCTTCATCGGCGCCTATCTGGTCAAGCGGTTGGTGCGCGAGGGCCATGATGTGGTGTGTCTGGACAACATGGCGCGTGGCAGCGACAGCCGTTTTGCCGAGGTGGCGGACGATGTTGACCTGCACATCGGCGATGTCCGCGATCCGTCGGTCGTGCTCCGCGCGGTGCAGAGGGCCGAGGTTGTCTTCCACCTGGCTGCGATCAACGGGACCGAGAACTTCTACTCACGTCCAGAGCATGTCCTGGATGTCGGCCTGCGCGGCGCTTTGGCGGTGGTCGAGGCGTGTGAGACTGCGGACGTACCGGATCTCGTCGTTGCTTCGTCGGCGGAGGTCTACCAGCAGCCGCCATCTGTCCCGACCGACGAGACCGTCGCACTGATGCTGCCGGACAGTCTGAACCCCCGTTACAGTTATGGCGGTTCGAAGATCGTGACCGAATTGATCGCCTTCAACTACGGCCGCAAGCACTTTCGAAAGCTCCAGGCGTTCCGACCGCACAATGTCTATGGCCCCGACATGGGATGGAAGCATGTCGTGCCCCAGTTTCTGCTGCGGGCGATGGCGGCACGGGAGAAGGGCGAGCACACCTTCCCGATCCAGTCGGACGGGACCGAAACACGCGCCTTCGCCTACGTGGACGACGTTGTCGACGGCATCCTGCGGATGCATGCCCGCGGCGGCCATCGCGAGGTTTATCACATTGGCAACGACCAGGAGGTCAGCGTCCGGGACCTTGTCGAGGTCACGGGCCGGATCGTTGGCCACAAGCTGCATATTCAACCCGGACCCAAGGCGGAAGGCGCCACGTCGCGGCGCTGTCCGGATATCGGGAAGATGCGGGCATTGGGCTACGATCCTCAGGTCGGGTTGGAGGACGGCCTGCGCCGCACGGCTGAGTGGTACGCCGCCAACCGCACCCGCCAACCCGAAAATGCACTGATGTAGGCGGTCACCAAAGCTGTGGCCCCTGGAGAAACCATGGATCAGACGTCAAAGATCTTCGTTGCAGGACACCGCGGGATGGTCGGGTCGGCTATTTGCCGCCGTCTGTATAGGGAGGGTTTGGCCCCCTTGACCCGGCCGCGCGACCAGCTGGATCTGACGGATAAGTCTGCCGTGGATGCCTTCTTCGCAGCCGAACAGCCAAGCCATGTCTTCCTGGCGGCAGCAAAGGTCGGGGGTATCTTGGCAAATGACACGCAGGGCGGTGATTTCATTCGGGACAACCTGGCGATCCAGACCAACGTGATTGACGCAGCCTACCGCCACGGGGCGCGCAAGCTCTTGTTTCTGGGCTCTTCCTGCATCTACCCGAAACACGCCACCCAGCCGATCCGCGAGGATGCGTTGCTGACCGGGCCGTTGGAGCCGACGAACCTGCCCTATGCGGTCGCCAAGATCGCTGGGAAAACCATGTGCGACGCCTATCGTCGGCAGTTCGGCTTTGATGCGTTCACGGTAATGCCGTCGAACGTCTACGGGGTTGGGGACAACTTCGATCCAAACTCCAGCCACGTCGTCGCGGGCCTCATGCGCCGGTTCCACGAAGCGGCCAGCGATGGCGCCCCCGAGGTTACGGCTTGGGGGACAGGCAGCCCGCTGCGCGAGCTAATCGATGCCGACGACTTGGCCGATGCATGTGTCTTCGCGATGCGGAAATACGAGGCTGGCGGGATGATCAATGTCGGCAGCTCGGAGGAGATTTCGATCCGCGACCTTACCGAGATGATCGCAGACATCGCTGGCTACCGCGGCAAGATCGTCTGGGACCCCAACAAGCCGGACGGCACCCCCCGCAAGATCATGGACAACGCACGGTTACAGGCGCTGGGCTGGCAAGCGCCCACGTCGATCCGTGCCGGACTGGAGAAGATGTATGCCTGGTATCGCAGAACTGGCGGCCAACGTGATGCCGCTTGAAGCTGGCGCAAGCGCTTTTGAGAAGCTGCACCTGGGCTGCGGGGTCAAACACTTCCCCGGCTGGTTCCACGTGGACGCGCTGGCCTATGATCATGTCGACTTCCAGGGGCCCGTGGACGATCTGTCGTTCGTTCCGGACGGATCAGTCGGGCTGATCTATGCGTGCCACGTGCTCGAACACTTTGGCCGCAAGGAAAGTGTGCGCGTTCTGGCGGAATGGCGGCGCGTGCTTCGCCCTGGCGGGGTCTTGCGGTTGGCGGTTCCGGATTACGCGGCCTGCGCCAAGCTGTACCTGGCGGGCGTCCTGCCCCGGGGCCTGGAAGATGTGCGCGGCCTCATGGTCGGCGGCCAGCGCGATCAGTACGATTTCCATGGCAATGTCTTCGACGAAGCGGATCTGACCGCGTTCTTAACCGAGGCGGGGTTCAGTTCGGTCCGCCGCTGGGACTGGCGCACGACCGAACACGCGCATGTGGACGACTATTCACAAGCCTACCTGCCGCACATGGACAAGGAGAACGGCACGCTCGTCTCCCTGAACCTTGAGGGGGTCGCCTGAACGCACCATGCGCCTCTTCGCCCTGAAAGACTATCTGATCGAACATCACCCCGGCGACGACACGCTGTGGGTGACGTTTGATCATGCCGGCCTGCCAAAGCACCCGCCAGAGGGGCGGCTTGGTTGGGCCGTGCCGGCATTGGTGTCCCAGGGTTGGGAGGTCGTCGCCATCAAGGCGCGCGCTGCCGATTGGTTCCTTCGGCCGGAGATTGCGGGTTTCCTGCAGAGCAAGCGGTTCCAGCGGATCCTGGCGGGCAAGCGCCGGGTGATCCTATACGGACTGTCGATGGGCGGCTTCGGCGCCATGGTCTATGCCAGCCTGATCCCGGGCTCGGTGGTGCTGGCCATCTCGCCGCAAACGACGCTGGACCCCGCGAAGGTGCCTTGGGAGAAGCGCTTTGACTATGCACTGGGCGAGGATTGGACCGGCCCCTTTGGCGATGTGGACGCACGTGCGCCCGCCCATGCAGAAGCCTATGTTCTGTATTCCCCAAAGAACCGGTTTGATGGCCCGCACATTGATCGGTTGGAGCAATTTCGCCCAATCACTCACTTGGCGCTGCGTGGAAATGCTCATGTGCCTGGCGGGATGCTGCAGGAAAGCGGTCTGCTAAAGCTCGTCGTGCAGGCGGTCGCTGCGGGACCATTCTCGGCAGAGGCATTTGCCGGTATGGACGATGTGCTGATGAAGAGCGCAGCTTACCACTATCACGTTGCACAGGAGGCTGAGGATACCGCCGAACGTGAGGCTGCCCTTGAACGCTGCCTGCAGCTTTCGTCGCCTTACCGCATCGAGTTTTATCGCCAGCGGGCGGCATCCCTTCGCATGCGGGAAGCTTCGAAGGCCGGTGACGTGCCGGGGGTGATCGATGCGCTGTCTCAACTGCGAAGATGCCGTGCCTGGCCTGGCTCGGTGACCTTGAAGTTGATGGCGCTACGGTTTTTGCTTCGAACGAACGCAGTGGACGATGCCGACGGCGTGCTTCACGAAATCTCGCAGGACCATCCCGAGGGTCATCCAAAATTGGCTGATTTGGCGGAACGTGTCGCCCAATTGCAGGCTGCAGCAAATGTGTCCGTCTCGCCTAATGTCCCCAACCGCGATTTGAATACGGCGAAGTAGTAATGACCGGCGACGTAGACTCACGCATCAAAGGCGCAGCAGGCAAGCTGGTGGCGTTCCGCAATGATCGGCTGGGCGCCCGCCTGCTGACATTGGTCAACGCGATGCGCCTGAGTGCCGATCACAACATCCCGTTCGCTTGCTATTGGCCGATCGCAACCGATGTCACGGCAGTCTTCAACGACCCGACTGAATTGTTCGAGGACGACTTTGTCGCCACGTATTTCATTGATCGCGATGCCTGGATGGCAGCCCGTCCAGACGCCCTAAGGATCGGGGATGCAACCAGACAAGACAGCGCTTACCTAAAGGCTGAAGTGGCCATGGGCAGAGCTGTGGCAGTGGACCAAGCCTTTGGCGTCAACACTTTAAAGGATGAGACCGCTGCTGCTGTCAGAAAGCGGTTTGTTGAAACACTGGCAGCAGTGCCGTTTTCCGCCGCGCTGCGACCGCTGATCGCCGAACTGGATCAGGCGCTGAGTGGTGCCACCGCCTACCATATCCGCCGCGGTGATCTCACCGACGGACTTTCGGCAAAGAACAAACCTTGGCCGCACAAGATGGTGCCGAATGAGTTCTATGAGCTGCACATGGAAAGTGCGCTGGGAAGCGGGAGTTCAGCCATCCTGTTCTCGGACGACCCTTGGACTCTTCAACACTATACCTCCGAGTTTCCCGCCTTGCGCACGATCCATGATGTCATATCGCTAGAGGGATTGACCGAAGCACAGCGCGATTTCATCGAACTCTACGCCATGTCACGCGCGGCACGGATCATCGCGCCCAAACGTAGCGCATTCTCCTCGACCGCCGAAAACATGGGCGAGGCTGTTAAATCCGATGTGACCGAAGATCTGACGGATGACATGCGATCCACCGCCTACGAACGTCTACTGGGCCGCCTGCGTACGCGACCGGCTAGTTTTCAAAACGACGGCGAGATCGGCCAGTCCCTGGCGCATATGAGCTTGTATCTCGTTGGAGAGAAGCGCTCTGCGGAGGCGGCCGAGCTATTCGCGGACCACTTGCAACGTGGGCTGAATATCGCCTTTGTCTACCCGCAGGCCATGCGCCATCAGCACCGCGCGGACGACATCCAGGGCGTGCTGCGTACCGGTGAACTGATGCACGAGCGCGAGATTTTTCATCTGCGCTACTTCGTCGAGGGTGAGTTTCTCTATGGCTACGGCCTGATCCGCGCGGGCGATTGGCAACAGGGTCTGCGCCGCATCACCAATGCCTTCTGGCACGGACCCACCACGGGCGAGACCAACATTCTGATACCTGCCCTGGTCGACCTGGGGATCCTAAACGATCAGTGTTTTCTGCCGATGAGCCGCATGGCCTTGGATACCCATCGGCGGCAGGGGCCTGTGAAGAACTTTCTGGTCAATTTCGGCGAGATTGTTCGCTTGGCCAAGATCAAATCGATGCGCCCGCTAGGCGCGATTGATACCTGCATTTGGGATTGGTCGCCCCTGTTGCGCGGTGTTTCGCTTGTAGCTGCCCAGCGCCAGGGAAAGGTCGAGCTCGCGAAGAAACGCCTGGCACAACTGGATCCCGCCGCAGATCCGCCCGAACATGCCAGTCTTGGTGCTTTCTTGATTGCGTGTGGTGGCGATCCAGCCGCTGCGATCGACCCTTTGGTCGTTCTGTCAGAGCGTAACCCGCACCATGCCATGACCTGGCAACGCCTCAGCCACGCCCTTTCCTTGGCACGCCACCATGAACAAGCAGCTGATGCCGCCGACATGGCGCTGCGCGCAGCGCCAGATGTTCCCGCATTTGCAGCTTGGGCTGGTACGATGCATCTCAGATGCGCGCAGTTCGCAAGGGCAGCAGCGCATCTGGAACGTGCGGCCGCTGCGGACATTGGTCTTCCGAGTATTCATGCAAACGTGGCACGGGCGTTTGTGGGTCGAAAAGCTTATGACGCCGCGTTGAGGTCGGTTGAGCAAGCGAACGAACTCGCGCCGATGGAGGCGGACTTTGCCCTGCTACACGCCGAGATACTGGAGGCATTGACCCGCCGGGAGGAGGCTATCGCAGCGCTGGTTGATATGGTCAACCGCTATCGCGCGCCCAGCAAGCTGTTCCGCCGTTTGGTCGAGCTTATGATGGCGTCCGGCGACGTTGAAGGCGCCAGGCGGATGATCAATCTTTGTCAGGCGCGTTTCCCCGAACATCCGCTGACACAGCGCCTGCTGGATGAGATGCCAGCCTAGGTAAAGCCGAAAGCGCGCCCAGCGTTGATTTCAGTGCCCGATTGGCATAGCTGGGCTGACAATGAAGCGCCCAATTCTAATCCATCCCGACCCTCGGCTCAAAAAGATCTGCGATCCGGTTGCAGATATCGATGATGATGTGCGGACGTTGGCAGCCGACATGCTGGAGACGATGTATGACGCCCCCGGCATTGGCCTTGCGGCCCCTCAGATCGGAGTGAATGCGCGGGTTCTGGTGATGGATTGCGCCAAGCGCGAGGATGAGGGCGAGGCACCGCGGCCCATGTGCTTGATCAATCCGGAAGTGATTGCTGAAGCCGACGAGCAGATGGAAGCGGAAGAGGGTTGCCTGTCGATCCCTGACATCTTTGCCAATGTCACCCGTCCCAGCGAGGTGACGATCCGCTATCTGGACACCGATGGGGCCGAACAGGAGGAGACATTCCGAGGGATTTGGTCGGTCTGCGTGCAGCACGAGATTGATCACCTGAACGGCAAGCTGTTTATCGACTATCTTGGCCCGATCCGCCGCCAGATGATTACGTCAAAAATGAAGAAGCTGAAGCGCGAGCGGGCGCGCGGCTGAGACGCCGATGTTCCGGCCCTTTTTACGCTATCCCCACCCCTGCCTGCGTACCGCGGCTCGCCGTGTCGACACGGTCGATCAAGGTGTTCGCGATCTGTGGGACGAGATGCTGGCTGCAATGTACGCCATGCCGGGCCATGGCGTGGGGCTGGCGGCACCCCAACTGGGCGAAAGCCGTCGGCTTGCGGTGCTGGATTGTTCGGACAGTCGGGATCAGCCGATCCGCCTGGCAAATCCAGAGCTTACGTGGGCCTCGGAGGCTTTGCAGGCTTACACCGAGGCCTCCCCCAACATGCCGGGTGTTTCCGCGGAGATTTCGCGCCCTGCCGAGGTCGAGGTCCGCTACTTGGATAAAGGCGGCCAGGAGGTGTCCCGACGGTTCGATGGCCTTTGGGCCGTCAGCGTGCAGCACCAGCTGGATCATCTGGATGGTCGCATGTTCGTGGATCGACTGGGGCCGGTGAAACGTCAACGACTGCTCAGCAGCTTTCGCAAGCTGGACAAGAAGGGGAAGCGCTGATGCGGTTGGCCTTCATGGGTACGCCGGACTTCTCGGTGCCCATCCTGCAGGCGTTGATCGCGGCCGGGCACGAGATCGCTGCTGTCTACACACAGCCACCGCGTCCTGCAGGTCGGGGAAAGGCACCGCGCCCTTCACCGGTCCAACGGGTCGCCGAGGCGCACAACCTGACGGTCCGATTGCCAGAGAGCTTTCGCGAAACCTCGGTCATCCAAGGGTTTGCCGCGCTGCAGGTTGACGCGGCTGTGGTGGTCGCCTTTGGCCAGATCCTGCCGCCGGAGGCATTGACTGCCCCGACGCTAGGCTGCCTGAACTTGCATGCATCCCTGCTTCCGCGCTGGCGTGGGGCAGCCCCGATACAGCGGGCTATTATGGCGGGCGACGATGAAACGGGCATTGCCGTCATGCAGATGGAGGCAGGGCTGGACACCGGCCCGGTCTGGGCGGAAGTGAAAACACCAATCAGCGCCGAAGACACCGCCGGGTCACTCCACGATCGGTTGGCTGCCAGCGGCGCGCGCTTGATCATTGAAGCCCTACCGCAGATTGCCGCCGGCGATCGGGTGCCGCGGCCACAACCGGCAGACGGCGTTACCTATGCCAATAAAATTGATAAGGCGGAGGCTCGGGTTGACTGGTCCTTACCCGCTGAAGCGATTGATCGTCAGATCCGGGGTCTGTCTCCATTTCCCGGCGCCTGGTGTGAGGTGGCTGGGCAACGGGTGAAACTGCTGCACTCGTGCGCAGAACCAGGAGATGGCCCGCCTGGCGCTGTTCTGGATCAGAACTTGCTGGTGGCCTGCGGCGCCGGCGCCGTCCGCCTTACCCGGCTGCAACGTGCCGGTAAGGGGCCAGTTGATGCCCGTGCGTTTCTGAACGGAACAGACCTGCCGCCAGGCAGCCAATTGACATGATCGGACCCGTCTGAGCCTCTAGATCGTGTTGATCGGTATCTTCAGATAGACGGTGCCGTTGTCTTCGGCTTCCGGCATTTGACCCGCGCGCATGTTCACCTGAATCGACGGTATGATGAGCCGTGGCATCGATAGCGATGCGTCCCGTGTCTCGCGCATCTCGACAAAGCCATCCTCGTCATTGCCGACAATGTGCTTGTTGCGCTCTTTTTGCTCGCCAACGGTCGATTCCCAGGCAAATTGGTCGCGGCCCGGCGCCTTGTAATCATGGCAGGTGAAGATGCGCGTTTCGTCCGGCAAGCTCAGGATCGCCTGGATCGATTGCCAAAGCTGACGTGCCGACCCGCCGGGGAAGTCGCAACGTGCGGTGCCGAAATCCGGCATAAACAGCGTGTCGCCAACGAATGCCGCATCTCCAATGACGTAGGTGACACAGGCGGGTGTGTGACCCGGCGTGTGCAGCACAAAGCCTGACAGATTGCCGATTTGCAGTCTGTCTTGCTCCCGGAACAACTGATCGAACTGGCTGCCGTCCAATTCAAACGGTGTGCCGGCGTTGAAGACCTTTCCAAAGACCTCCTGCACGTCGGTGATGCCAGAACCAATGCCGATTTTACCGCCAAGATGCTGCTGCAGGTATGGGGCTGCGGACAGGTGGTCGGCATGCACATGGGTCTCCAGTATCCAGGATACTTCCAGCGCATGCGCCCTGACATAGGCGATTAACTCGTCCGCCGAACGGGTGGCCGTACGCCCGGATGCGTAGTCGAAATCCAGTACCGAATCGATGATCGCACAGGCGGCGCTGGACGGATCGCGGACGATGTAAGAGGCAGTGTTTGTCGGTTCGTCGAAAAACGGGACAATTGTTGGCGACGAAATCTGAGTTTCGACATTTCCCATTTGGCGCGCCCTCCGCTTGCTCATCTGGTTCTTTTCACTGAAAATATCGTAGATTTCCGGTGTTGTCAGCCAGCTACGTGGCCTTGCCCAGACGTTGTCATCAAGTGGGAAAGCTTGTCACAGAAGGCAATTCGTGGCATGGACCCCCGGGGTTAAGTGCTTGCCTCGGGTCAGCCTATGCTGTCGTCGATGCAGGTTTAGTTGGGGCATGTGTGTCGAGGTGTGCGACAGTGCCTGGTGTTCGAGGTTTCATGCAATTCGCGGTTACGGCCGTGAGCGTCAGCCTGATTGTGGGCGGGCTGTATTTCTCCGTCGACCCATCCGGTGACGCTGTCATCCTAGAAACACCGGGTGCCCCGGCGCGCCTAGGCACCCAAGATACCAGCGCGACTGCTTTCTTCGAGGTTCAGGGGGATATGGTCGAGTTGACTATGTTGTTCTCGGAACCCGACGAGCCGTCCAGCGTATTCAGAACCCGCGTGCGTCTTCTGGATGGTCAAAGCCACTCTGTCGTAGTTGGAGAGCCAGACGACGCTGGTGGTCCGCACCGTTATACTTTCCGTAGGGTGGGGTATACTGTCGAAATGCGGGTGGCTCCGGTTAAAACAATAAACGCTTCGTTAATTTTATCTCAATAAGCTCGTAATCGCTGCTTGTAACAATCCTCACAGAGCAGGTGTGTAGGTTCGCGCCAAAAAGGCTGCGTCCCAAACAGGGAGGTTGCCATGAAACGTCTTGCTGCATCGATATTAGTTCTTGCATTGGCATTTGTGTCGCCAGCAGTTGGCGCAGTTGAGCGCACGTTCGCAGGTGCTCAGGATACAATCCGTTTAGTTGGCCAAAACAGCGAGATCATGGCGTTCTACGTCGTCGAGGACGACATCTACCGCGTGACGCTGTTGATCAGTGATCCAGAGGGCGACGTGATGCGGGTGCGGGTGCCGCTGCGGTCCAGCCAGACTCATAGGATTGTGCTGGGCGCCGATGATGTGGAACCCCAGCAAATTACGATCATCCGAGACGGAAGCCGTCTTTCGATACAGCAAGGTCCCGTCGACACGAAACGACAGCTGGTCTCGGGCGACTGACGGGCTCTTTCAGGACTTAACGAACGTCAGGTAGCAGGGGCGCCGCCCTTCGCGCAACGCTTTAGCTTCGTAGCGAGTTCCAGGCCAATCCGACCATGGTTGCCGCCAATCTGACGGCCCGTCGGCTACCCATTGAAACTGTTCTAGTCGTGCCATCACCGACAATGTGTGGCGAACGTAATCCTCGATATCCGTCGCGATGCGCAGCGTGGCCCCCGGCGCCATGGCGCGCGCCAGGGGCACCAGTTGTTCCGGGTTGGCGAAGCGCCGCTTGTGGTGACGCGCCTTCGGCCAGGGGTCGGGGTACAACAGGAAGGCCCGTCCCAGTGATCCCGCCGGCAGCACATCCAGGACATTGCGTGCGTCTTCGCTGGTGACCGACAGGTTCGTGACTCCCGCGCGCTCGATCGCCGCCAACAGCTTGGCGACGCCGTTGATGAAAGGCTCGGCTCCGATGATCTGCACATCCGGATTGGCCTGAGCTTGGGCCAGCATGTGCTCGCCGCCGCCAAAGCCGATCTCCAGCCAAACCTCGCGCGCTTTGGGGTAAAGCGCCGCCAGATCCAAGGGGTGGCGTTCTGGGTTGTCCGCCCAACTCAAACCCGGCGGCGCCAATTCGGCCAGGTGTGTGTCCAACAGATCTGCCTGGCCCTTGCGCAACTTTTTGCCGTGGCGCCTGCCGTAGAAGTTGCGCCATGGCGCACCGTCGGGCCGCTCAGGCCGGCTCACGCTGCCAACGCCTTCCGCATCCAGCGCACGGGTATCGACAGGCCCCCGCGCGTTTGGCTTTGGCCCCGATGCTCGGCCAGATATCCATGGTTCAGATAGAACGGCACCGCTGACAGGCTGGCTTCGATCACGATCGTCGAGATGTTGTTGGCGGCCAAGTCCCTCTCCGCGCCGAGCAATAGTCGGGCTCCGATACCGAAACCCTGTTGATCTGGGTGCACGTATAGCGACGCGATCTGTCCGTCGCCATCCGATCTGAACTGGAAACTGCAGAAACCGCAGAGGGCACCCCCCGGATCTTCGCAGACGGCGCAATGCTCTTCGCCAGCTGTGATGCGCTCATATGACGACGCATCCAGGCCATAGGCCCAGCTTTGTAATTGACGCTTCGAGTAAAACCGGTGGGATACAGCCAGGATGGCCGCACTGTGCAGGATCGCCATCGCGGCGCAGTCTTCGGGGTGGAAGGCCCGTAACGGATAGAGGTGGGTCATGTCATCCTCCTGCGGGCAGTCAGCCCGCAACGGATGACACGCCCATTAAATCATCAGATCGCGGCCTTCAGCGCGTCTACCAGGTCGGTCTTCTCCCAGGAGAACCCACCTTCGGCGTCCGGCTCGCGGCCAAAGTGGCCGTAGGCTGCGGTTCGCTGGTAGATCGGCTTGTTCAGGCCAAGACGTGTTCGGATGCCGCGCGGTGTCAGGCTGACGACTTCGCGAATGGCCTGCTCGATCTTTGCGGGGTCTTCCTGCTCGGTGCCGTAGCAATCCAGGTAGATGGACAGCGGCTCCGGCACGCCAATAGCGTAGGAAAGCTGGATGCAGGCCTTGTCTGCAAGCCCGGCGGCCACGACGTTCTTTGCCACATAGCGGGCGGCGTAAGCGGCCGAGCGGTCCACCTTCGTCGGGTCCTTGCCCGAGAACGCGCCACCACCGTGCGGGGCTGCGCCGCCATAGGTATCGACGATAATTTTGCGCCCGGTCAGGCCCGCGTCACCGTCCGGCCCTCCGATTACGAAGCGCCCGGTCGGGTTCACGTGCCAAACCGTGTCGTCGTCGATCATCCCTTCGGGCATCGCCGCATGGGCATACGGCTCGACCAGCTTGCGGATGTCGCCCGACTCCAGCCCCTCGGCGTGCTGTGTCGAAACAACGATGGTGTGGGCGCGTACCGGTTTACCGTCGCGGTATTCCATCGTGACCTGGCTTTTCGAGTCGGGGCCGAACTCAGGGCGTTCGCCCGAGTGGCGCGCCTCGGCCATCAGTCGCAGAATCCGGTGCGAGTACTGGATCGGCGCCGGCATCAGCTCGGGCGTCTCGTTTGTGGCATAGCCGAACATGATGCCCTGGTCGCCTGCGCCTTCGTCCTTGTTGTCGGCAGCGTCGACCCCCTGAGCGATGTCGGCGGATTGCTCGTGCAGGTAGCAGTCGATTGAGCACGTCTTGAAGTGAAAGCCCTTCTGCATGTAGCCGATCCGCTGGATCGTCTTGCGCGCGTCCTCGATGAACTCGTCGTCCGAAACGGCATTCTCGCCCGAGATCTTTACCTCGCCCATCAGCACGACCTTATTCGTGGTGGCGGCCGTCTCGCAGGCAACCCGGGCCTCGGGCTCACGGGCCAGGATCATGTCGATGACGGCGTCTGAGATCTGATCACAGACCTTGTCGGGGTGGCCCTCGGACACGGATTCGGACGTGAACAGGTTATCGCTACGAGACATGTCGGGGCACTCCCTGGCATCTTATGAGACACGACGCGCGAGGCTTCTGCGCGCCGGATTGGCCGCGGGATGTCGCACGGCGAAATAGCGCGGTCAACCGATACTGCGCCCCTGGCCCGAGCGAAACAGCTGACTGGCGCCCAAACAGAGCAAAATCATCGCCCAGAACGGCCAATCGCCAAGCTGGGCATAGAGCGTCGGCGGCAGGGCGGATGGTAGCCGAGCATCCGCGTAGCCGTCCGTATCCAGTGGTAGCGCCGTAATGATCCGGCCATGCGGATCGATCACGGCCGAAATACCCGTATTGGCAGCGCGCACCATCGGCAGACCTTGTTCGATCGCCCGGATGCGCGCCTGGGCCAGGTGCTGGCGCGGACCGGCGAAGGGGCCGAACCAGGCATCGTTTGTCGGTTGCAACAACCAATCGGGGCGGGTGTCTCCCACGACCGCGCCCGGAAAGATCGCCTCGTAACATATCAGCGGCGAGTATGCCGGCAGCCCTGGGATTCTAACGGTCTGGGGGCCGGACCCACGCCGCAGGTTGCCCGTGATGGCGAACTGGCTGAGACCCAACGCGGTAAACAGCGGCTCCATCGGCAGATACTCGCCGAACGGGACCAGATGATGCTTGCGGTAGAGGTCGCGGATCTCGCCGTCCGGGGACAGCGTCACCATCGCATTGGCCCATTGGATGTCGTTGCCCTGCACCTCCCCAAAAAGGGCGCCGAACAGAACATGCGCATCGCCGCCCGCCTCGGCGATGCGGATCATCTCCTCGCCGTTCAGCTCCGGGACCAGCCGCAGCGTCGCCTCGGGCCAGATGACGATGTCAGCCGGGCCGAGCGCTGCGTCAGGGGTCGCGGCGGTGGCCGTCAAAGCGCGCAGGTAGTAGCGTTGCCAATGGTCAGGATGCCATTTCAGCGCTTGTGGCGCATTGGGTTGGACGACGCGGATGACGGGGGCGTCAGCTTTATAGGCCGTCTCCGCGGGACTGCGGCTGACACCCGCCACCCAGGACAGCCCAACGATCAATGCGGGCAGTATCAGGCCCATGACCCGCCACCGCCCGCTCAGGCTTAGAAACACGGCAGGTAAGGTGCAGATGATCAGGGTGCCGAGGGTCACCGCATAGGGGCCGACGAATGCAGCCATCTGCATGACAGGCGTTTCGACCCAGACGTAGCCCGGCAGTGCCCAGGGCAGGCCGGTCAGGATGTTGCCGCGGGCAAATTCTGCCAGCGTCCATATGGCGCTGAGCCAGATGATCCCGCCCACCACATGGCTTGGCCAGAACCGGCGGGCCAGGCCGAACGCCATGCACCAGAACAGTGCCAGCCCGGCCGGCAGCGCTGCCGTCCCTAAGGGCAGCAACCAGGCGAAGCGGTCCGGGTCCACCAGAAAGGCATAGCCGATCCAGTGCAGGCCGGTGACGAAGTAGCCGAAGCCCGCGAACCAGCCCAACCCTGCAGCGGCGCGCCAAGTCGGGGCCGATGCGACCAGCAGCGCCAGTATGGGAACGTCCACGAACAGGGCCCAGGGGACATCAATCGGGGCGTGTCCCGCGGTCATGACGGCCCCGGCCACAAAGGCCAGGCCGCGCCGAGACCAGTGCCCGCGCGACGCTATCCATTCCGTCGCGCGCATGGTCGGTCTATTCCGCTGCTTGCCCCAGTACGCCGCTGCCGTTGCTGTCGCGCAGGCGGACCCGCTTGATCCGGCGGGGGTCGGCGTCGACGATTTCCAACTCGTAGCCGTCCGGGTGCAGGATCACCTCGCCCCGGGTCGGCACGCGATTAGCCAACATGAAGACCAGGCCGCCCATCGTGTCGACCTCCTCTTCCCAATCCTCGGTCAACAGCGACAGGCCAGCGGCCTCTTGGAACTCGCGGACATCAGCGCGGGCCTGGACCAGCCAGCTGCCGTCTTTGTCTTCCGTCCACTCCGCCGCGTCTCGTGCGTCATGTTCGTCTTCGATGTCGCCGACGATTTGTTCGACCAGGTCTTCGATGGTCACCAAGCCATCGACGCCGCCGAACTCGTCGATCACCAGGGCCATGTGGACCCGGTCGCCCTGCATCTTCTGCAACAGGGCGGCGATCCGCATCGATGGCGGCACGAACAAGGCCGGGCGGACGTAGGCATCCAGATGGAAATCCGTGGCGTCCTCGGCGCAGCCGAACCCGAAGTTCAGCGCCAGGTCCTTCAGGTGCACGAAGCCCTGCGGATCGTCCAACGTCTCGCGATAGACCGGCAGCCGCGATAGCGAGCCGCCCTGGAAGACGCCGATCACCTCTTCCAAGGTGGCATCCTCTGGGATCGCGACAATGTCGGCGCGCGGTGTCATCACGTCCAGCACCCGCAGCTCCCGCAAGCGGATGATGTTGCTGACCATCGTCAGCTCGGCAGGGGAGCTTTCGCGAAAGGCCGGGCCAAGCGCCTGGCTGTCTGCGTTGCCGTCCTCGCCATTGCCGTTACCGGACCAACCAAGCAATCGCTCGATCAGGGACGGCTGTTCTTCAGCAATAGGCGGTGTGTTTTGCGATGATGGGTGACTGTCCGACGGCTCGCCGTCGGGCGAGCCATCTTCGGAGGTCGACTTATCGTGGTCCATTTCCGATGGGGGTCCTGACATGGTTGGATCGCGTCTCAGGCGTATGGGTCAGGAAGACCGAGCCGCGCGAGCGCTTGGCGTTCCATCCCTTCCATGAGTTCGGCATCCGGCACCGTCTGATGATCATAGCCAAGTAAATGCAGTGTGCCGTGTAAAATCAGGTGCATGCAATGATTTTTCAAGGGCAGGCCGGCTTTGGTGGCTTCGTGGGTGCAGGTCTGCAGCGCAATGGCCACATCACCCAGCGGTGCTGGGCTGGGCCAGCCTGCCAGATCAGGCGCTGGTGGCGTCTGGCCTGGGGCGTCAGGGGCAAGGTCGAACGCGGGCCAAGACAGCACGTTCGTGGCGCTCGTCTTGTCGCGAAATTCGCCATTGAGTTCAGCGATCCGCGCATCATCACAGGCGAGGAGCGCAATGCTGACGCCACTCGGTGCCAGCTTGGCCGCGGCCAGACCCGCAGTGACAGCCGTCGTTGCAAGGTCCTGGAGATCGGGTATCGCCTGCAGCCAGGCAGGCTCTTCAATCACCAGCTCGACGGGGCTGTCGTTCAAGAGGTGTCGCGGCCGTAGGCCTCGACAATGCGGGCGACCAGCGGGTGGCGCACCACGTCGGTGGCCGAAAAATGCACAAAGCCGATGCCCCGCACCCCGTTCAGGATCGACAACGCCTGCACCAGGCCCGAGCGCGTGCCGCGCGGCAGGTCGATCTGGGTCGGGTCGCCGGTGATCGCCATGCGGCTGTCCTCGCCCAAACGGGTGAGGAACATCTTCATCTGCATCTCGGTGGTGTTCTGCGCCTCGTCCAGCACCACGAAGGCGCGCGCCAGGGTCCTGCCGCGCATGAAGGCAAGGGGCGCGATCTCCAGCTTGCCCTCCTCCATCATCTTGGTGACCTGCTTACCCGGCAGCATGTCCCCCAGCGCGTCGTAGAGCGGGCGCATATAGGGGTCCATCTTCTCCTTTTCGGTGCCGGGCAGAAAGCCAAGGCGCTCGCCCGCCTCGACCGCGGGACGCGAGAGGATGATCTTGTCGACTTGGCCGTCCAGGTACATCGAGACCGCGGCGGCCACCGCCAGATAGGTCTTGCCCGTGCCCGCCGGTCCAATGCCAAAGACCAGCTCGGAGTTGAACAGCTCGCTGAAATAGGCGCGTTGCGTCGGTGAGCGTGGCTCGATCGTCTTCTTGCGGGTGCGGATTTCCAGGCGACCGCCGGGAAACATGTCCAGCTGCTGTTCCTGGCGTTCAACCGGTTCCGGTTCCGGGCCTAAGCGGATCAAGCCATCTACGTCGGCTGGTTCGACGGTGCGCCCGTCTTCCAGCCGTTCGTACAAGGAGGCCAGTACTTGGCGCGTATGTTCCCGCGACTCTTCGTTTCCGTGGATCGCGAGTACATTGCCACGGCGTCTGATTTCCGTGCCAAAAGCGCTTTCGATCTGGGTGAGGTGGCGGTCATACTGGCCGCACAGGTCAATCAGCAGCCGGTTATCCGGGAACTCGATCAGCGTGTCCTGTCCATCGCCAGCCAATAATTCTGATCCGGCAACAGTCGTTGGCACGAGATGGCTGCTCCCCTCAGGCGTTCAGCAAGGACAGAAGCTGATGGTGGCCAAGGCGATGCGGGCGCGCAAGTGAAATCACTATGACACGCCCGACATCACGGTCGGTTACTCGCCTGGAACGGTACGTGCAGAGGCCACCGTACGCGGTTCGCGCGAACCTATGTACAGCATCACGGCACCAAGAACACCCGACAGCAACGAGCCCGAAAGCACGCCCAGCCGGACGGCATTCTGTTCTTCGACACCCGAGAACGCCAAGGTCCCGATGAACAGGCTCATGGTGAAGCCGATACCGGCCAGCAATGACACACCATAAAGTTGCATCAGGTTGCCCTCCGGCGCGCGGGCCAGACCCAGTTTGATCGCACCATAGGCCATGCCGAAGACACCGATCTGTTTACCGATGAACAGGCCAGCAGCGATGCCCAGCGTCAGAGGCGCGCCGAGGTCGGCCACCGACAGGTTACCCAGCGGCACACCGGCGTTGGCGAAGGCGAAGATCGGCATGACCATGAAGCTGACCCACGGCATCAGGCCGTATTTCAGCGAGATCAGCGGCGCATAACCTTCGTCGTCGCGACGGATCGGGATGGCAAAACCCAGCGCCACGCCAGCCAGCGTCGCGTGGACGCCCGATTTCAGCACGCATACCCAGGTAACAATCCCGACGAGAATGTAGAATGACAGTCTGCGCACGCCCATCAGGTTCATCGCAATCAGAACTGACAAACCGCCAAGACCGACGACCAGGGCCGAGGTCGACAGCTCAGCCGTGTAGAACACTGCGATGATGGCGATGGCGGCGAGGTCGTCGACGATCGCCAAGGCCAGGAGGAAGACCTTCAGCGACGGCGGAACGCGATTTCCGAAAAGCGACAGAACCCCCAGCGCAAATGCGATGTCGGTCGCGGCCGGGATCGCCCAGCCCCGCGCCTCGGCGCTGTCGATGCCCACGATGCCAATAAAGACCAATGCCGGCACCGCCATACCACCGATCGCACCATAGACAGGCAAAGCCGCGCGTTGCCAGTCACTTAGCGCGCCTTCGACGATCTCTTTCTTGATCTCGAGGGCGACGAATAGGAAGAAGATCGCCATCAAGCCGTCGTTGATCCACAGCAGAAGTGGCTTGTCGATTGACATCAGCCCTTCCAGCGCGACGGTCAGCTTCGCACCCAGAAGCAGATCATAATAAGGTGTCAGGAACGCAATGTTCTCGAACAGCAAGCCCGCCAAAGCGGCGGCGGCGAGGACAAGTCCAGCCTTCGTCTCCGTCGACATTCCGGGTTGTGCTGTGGCCATTTCGTGCGCTCCCTTGCAATATTTTGGTCAACAGTTCCGACAGATAGAACTGTCGGGGTTTGCTACAAGTAGTTTCCACCTAGCGGAACAAGGTTGCCAAAACACGACAACACCTGGCATTGGCGCCGCAGGCCATTCCCCTAAATCCTGGCCATGACCGGCACCGACATAGCCACGCCAAAGCCCAAGGCGAAGCCGCGCGTCGAGCGGCCGAAGATGTATAAGGTCATTTTGCTTAACGACGACTACACGCCGCGTGAATTTGTTACCGAGGTGCTGCGCATTGTTTTCGGCATGGGGCCCGAGCAAGCCTATGGCGTGATGCTGACCGCGCACCAAAAGGGGTCGTGCGTGGTGGCTGTGTTCACGAAAGACATCGCCGAGACCAAGTCCGAGCAGGCCAACGATCTGGGCCGGCAGGCGAACTTCCCCCTGATGTTCACGACGGAGCCCGAGGATTAGCCGTCAGGCCATGTCCCCGAGCCCCATGTCCCCGTGCCCCATGTCCCCGTGCCCCATGTCCCCGTGCCCCAGCCCAAGATCCAGCACCCAGAACAGCGGGCGCCCGGAGCGCCGCATCCGTGCCATGACCTGGCTGCGCGACTTATAAAGGAACGCGGGCGCCTGATCGGTTGCCTGGAACCCGAAGCGTCGCGGCAGATCCGTGTAAAGCGAACGGGGCGGGTGCCGATCCTTAATGTTCTTCAGCTTCGCGCCCATTTCCGGCTGGTGCATCCAGATCCGCCGTGCCCCCAATTCTCGCACCGCGAAGGCCAGGACCGCCAGCATTAAGGCCCGCGCCCAGCTCCGGCCGTACATGGCTTCTGTTTCGTCCATGAAGGCCCGTCGCGTCTCGCTTTTCCGCACGCCCCGCCCCCGCAGCAGGGCCCGGCGCAGCTCATTCAGTCCGCGCAGCCAGTCGTTCTGGACCTCCTCGATCAGCACGTCGCCACCGAACGCCTCCAGATCCAGCCGCGCCCAGGCCAGCGTGATGGTGGCGTCGCGGCGCACTGGGTGGCCGTAATACTCGATCCACTGCCGTTCCTCTGCCGAGAAAAGCCGATCGAACCGGGCCCGATAGGCATCCGGCAGGTTCAGCTGCAGCACCAGGTTGCCGCCCGGCCGGCTGACCTGCTTCCAGCGCCAGTCAGACCCGCGATTTCCCGCCCACTCGGTAAAGCTGACGGTGAAATTCTGCCACGCCGCGCCGGCCGCCATATCAAAGGCCAGCTCGGCCGGGCGATCGGTCATCAGCTCGTGCTCGCGACCGAAGGCGTGCAGCGGATCCGCCAGCGGCAGCAAACGCCGCGGCGACACCCAGCCGTCACCGCAGACCGCCGCGATTTCGCGCGCGCCGGGACGGTTCAGCAGGGGCGCCAGCGGACCCTGGCGCAGTTTCGACAGCCGTTGCTCGGCGCCCAGGCGGTGGCACAAAAGCCACGGTGCCTCGCGCTCGGCGAAGTAGGGGTAGGCCATCTGCTCGGGCAACATCTGCCCAAGCTGGGTACGGAAATCGGGGCGCATGGTTGATCCACGGGGCTAAAGCGACGCCCCCGCGATCAACGGCCGACGTCAGAAGAGGTTCAGTCCTGGGTTTTCTGGTTGTCGGTCTTGCATGGTCACTCCTGTGGTGCGGCGAGGCAGATACATGATCCGGGGCGAATCTGCAACAAGTGGGTTTTCCGGGCCCTCGCCGTCCACCATGTTGTTGGGATGGAGACCGCCGACTTGATCATCCGCTCTGCCACCGAAGAGGATACGGCCGAGTTGATCGCGCTGCATGCCGAGGCGTGGCGCTACAGCTATCGCGGTGTGATCCCCTGGCAGGCGCTGGAGGGGATCATCGCTCGGTGGCGCCCGGTACCCGGCCCGGGCACATTCGTGCTGTGCTTTGACGGCAAGCTGGCCGGGTATGCCAGTTTCGGCCCCGAGCGCGGCGGCCGCCGCGGCGAGATCTACGAGCTTTACCTTAGCCCCGCCTATCAGGGCACCGGCCTCGGGCGGCAGCTGTTCCAGGCGGCGCGGCACATGCTGACGACCGTCGGGCTCAATGGCCTTGTCGTCTGGTCGCTGCGCGAGAACCAGGCCGCCTGCCAGTTCTACCGCGCGATGGGCGGCAAGGGGCGCCTTTCCGGGCGCCAACGTCTGGGCGGTCGCGACATCCCAATGATCGGGTTTGAGTGGTAGGGGCAGGTTGCGCCGGGCCGTGCAACCCGCCACCCGCAGACAATACTTTAGGCGGCGAAGCCAGTTTAGTCCCGGCCCCCCCGCCCTTTTCTTGCGGCCACCTCAGCCGCGCGGCGTCTTCCGCCGATAAGGCATGACGAACATGCCGTAGCAGCGCTTATCATCCGCTTCGACCCGTTGCACGCCCGAGCGCGGGGCCCGCGTCTCAACCATCCGGCAGGTGGCCACATCCATGCGGTGGACGACGATCTTCTTGGCCCAGTTCGGCAGCGCGCCGTCGGCAAAGTGGCTGAACGCCTTCAGCACATTGGCCACCAGATCTTCCAGCCAATCAGGCATTGGCAGGTTCATCCGGCGCAGGTCCTTGTCCAGGCGGCGGGCCAACTCCAGCGTGATCTCAAGACGGCGCTTGCGGATCTCCAGCACGATGTGGTCGTGGTCCACATAGTTGGGCTCGCACAGCTTGACGCGCATCACGCTTTCGGGGCTGCCGGTATAGTCATAAGCCAGCACCTGGTGGTTCAGCGATGGATTGGCGGCACCGTGGACGCGCAGCAGCCCCAGAACCGGCAATTCCTTGCGGTCCAGGCGGCGTTTCAGGTCGCGCGCTTCCTTCAGCGTTTCGGCCCGGACAAGGTTTTTGTCCATGAACATCCACTGGATGAACTTCAGCGCGTAGTTCACGCCGGGCTTGAACGTGTCCATTTGCCGGTCGACCAGATAGTCGAACATAGCCGAACCCCGACCGGGTATCGTCGTGGTCGAAGGCACGCGCCGACGGGCAAAGTAATAGTCGGCAATGGCCGAGGAGATGCCGCCGCACAGGCCCGCCGGACCCCAGTCACCGTTGCCGAAATTGCGCAACCAGCCCCGGAAGGGTTGCGGCAGCGTGCCGATGGTCAGCTCTTCCGTCACTTCACGTGCGCTGAAGCTGTTGCCAAAGTTAAAGCCGTGGCGCGAGGGGACGAAGCGGTCGAAGAACCCGGACGTGGACGGCCGCGCGCTTACCGAATAGGTCACTTCGTAGTGGTAGCCCTGACGCTTGAACGGTGCGCGGAAGCGGCCGGGATTGCGCACATGGACCTGGCCCAGCAGGTCTTTCCTCGAGAACGGATCACGCTCCCATAACTGCAAGGTGCCGCCGCGGTTAAATCGGAACGAGCGGTTGGGCGCCCAGCGCTGGCCCTTCTTCATGTCTTTGGACACACGCACAGCCCGGGCGCCATCGGCGATCCCGTCAATGTGGATTTCGTCTTGGTTTTCCAGCCAGTCTTCGTTGTCGATACAACGCACTTCTTCGATCGTCACGGTTTGCATTCTGATGTCCCCTAGTAGGAAGAGTTGAACACCAGAATTATCCGTATGAGTTGTGCGTTGATTCTGTGATGATCTTCACAGGCCGATTGCGAGGTCGACGGCGGGCATGTCGGCACGCCGTCCCGCCAGCGAATTGCGCCCGGCACCTTCGATTGCGACGTCGATGATTTGCCCCGTCAGACTTTCCGGCGCGTCCAGGTGCACGGCCTGCAGATAGGGCGAGCGGCCGACCATCTGGCCTGGGTTACGGCCCTTCTTCTCGATCAGCACGGGCAGCACCTTGCCGATCTGTGCTGCCTGGAGCGCCGCCTGTTGTTCGGTCAGCAGCGCTTGCAGCCTTTGTAGGCGGTCGCCGCTTTCCGCGTCGGGCACGTGGTCGGTGGCCGTTGCCGCGGGCGTGCCGGGGCGGGGCGAATACTTGAACGAATAGGCCTGCGCGTAGCCGACCTCGCTCACCAGGGCCAGTGTGTCCTGGAAATCGGCCTCGGTCTCGCCGGGGAAGCCGGTAATGAAGTCACCGGACAGCGCCAGATCCGGGCGCGCGGCGCGGATCCGCTCGATCAGGCGGATATAGCTTTCGGCAGTGTGCTTGCGGTTCATCGCCTTCAGCACGCGGTCCGAACCGGCCTGCACCGGCAGGTGCAGGTAAGGCATGCATTTGGGCTCGTCGGCGTGGACCGCGATCAGGTCGTCCGTGAAATCGTTGGGGTGCGAGGTGGTGTAGCGGATCCGCTCCAGCCCATCGATCTTGGCCAGCAGGCGGATCAGTCCGGCCAGGCCGACTTCACCAGCTTCGCCATCGCCGTGATAGGCATTGACGTTCTGGCCCAGCAGCGTGATTTCGGCCACGCCACGCTCGACCAGATCGCGTGCCTCGCTGAGCACGCGGGCCACGGGGCGCGATACCTCGGCGCCGCGCGTATAGGGCACCACGCAAAAGGCACAGAACTTGTCGCAGCCTTCCTGCACGGTCAGGAACGCGGTCGGCGCCCGTTTGGCGCGGCGGTCCTTGGGCAGGTGGTCGAACTTGTCCTCTTCGGGCATGTCGGTGTCGACGGCCGCCTTTTCGCCCCGCGCCATGGCGGGCAGACGGTGATAGGCCTGCGGTCCCACCACCAGATCGACCAATGGCTGGCGGCGCACGATCTCGGCCCCTTCGGCCTGGGCGACGCAACCGGCCACCGCGATCTTCAGGTCGGGGCGCGCGGCCTTCAGCGGCTTCATTCGGCCAAGCTCGGAATAGACCTTCTCGGCGGCCTTTTCGCGGATATGGCAGGTGTTCAGGATCACCATGTCCGCGTCGTCGGGATTGTCGGTGGTTTCGTACCCCTCCGCCGCCATGGCAGCCGCCATCCGTTCGCTGTCATAGACGTTCATCTGACAGCCATAGGTCTTGATGTGCAGCTTCTTGGTGTTCGCCTTGGTCATACCTGGTCGACCCCTGAAACGGAAAAGAGCGGCCCGAGGGCCGCCCTTCTAAGCATCCCCGGTCGGCTGGGCAACCCGGTCAGGCTGCCTTTGCCTTGCGGCCCAGGCCAATCTGCTTGGCCAGTGCCCGACGCTTCTTGGTGTAGTTCGGTGCCACCATCGGGTAATCGTGCGGAAGGCCCCACTTCGCGCGATACTCTTCGGGTGTCATGTCATAGGCGGTCTTCAGATGCCGTTTCAGCATCTTCAGTTCTTTCCCGTCTTCCAGACAAATGATGAAGTCATCCGTCACCGATTTCTTGGGATTGACCGCCGGCTTCAAGTCGACCTTAGGCTCTTCTTTTGGTGCGCTCAGCCCTGTTAGCGTACCAAATACAGTTTCGATCAGCCCCGGTAACTCGCCAAGCGGTACCGGATTGTTCGACACATGCGCCGAAACGATATCTGACGTCAGTGCCAAGATGTCGGATCGATCGATGATGTCTTCACTCATTTTGTATGTTCCTTATTTCGCATTTCCCGTTACCAGCATTATTCACCCCGTGGCGCTATTAAGGCCTAAAAGAAATATAAATCAAGCAACTTGAAGTTATCAGTGCGGCGGAATTTTAAGGGCTGACGCTAAGTCAATCTTGAATATGTGCAATTTGCAAAAGTGAATGTGGGCCGCATGATTTGATTGGCCGTTAAGTTTTTGCAGTTCGCAAAGATTGCACTAATCCGAGGCAGTTATCGAAGCTGCCGGGCACCAGCGCCCGTCCCAACAACCTTTCGGGATTGTATGGTTGGGGAAAGTCCAGTTGGCGTGTCAGGTCACTACTAAAGCCAAATCGCGCGTAAAAGGGGGCATCGCCTACCAGTAAAACGCGCTGCCACCCCAGTTCCGTGGCCAGATCCAAAGTGTTCTCGATCAACAGGGCGCCCAAGCCTTCGCCCTGGCGGGTGGGGTGCACCGCAACGGGGCCTAACAGTAGCGCGGGGTCCCCAGCCGCGCCGATCGCAACCGGCCAGTACCGGATGGCGCCGGCGACCACGTCGTATTCATCGCGGGCCACTGTGCAGAGTTCCGCCAAAGGGTCCACGCCCTGGCGCAACTGGTAGGACGACAGCGCCGTACGCCCCGGTGCAAACGCCAGATCCAACAGCCACTCGACCTCGGCCCGGTCGGTCTCGCGCTCCTCTAACAATCGGAACATGGGCGGTGTCGCATTGGCATTGCGCCTGGGGCGCGTTAACTGTTGCGGCGCGTTAACATGCCCACTGCCCCACGCCAAGAATTTGGGCCGACAACTGGATCCCGGAGATTGCAATGTTCTACGAACCCAAGGACGGCCACGGGCTGCGCCATGATCCCTTCAAGGCGATTGTCGTGCCCCGGCCAATCGGCTGGATTTCCAGCCTGGATCAGGACGGCCGGGCCAATCTGGCGCCCTACTCGTTCTTCAACGGCTGCGGTGATCACCCGGCACTGGTGATGTTTGCCCAATCGGGCCGTAAGGATCGGGACACCAAGCTAAAGGATACGGTGGCCAATATCCGCGCCACCGGCGAGTTTGCGCATTCCGTCGTGTCGACCGAGATGACCCAGGCCATGAACACCTCCACCGCGGCCTATGCTGCCGGCGAGGATGAGTTCGAGAAGGCAGGCCTGGAGAAAGGCGCCGGGCGAATGGTTGCCACCCCGCATGTGGCGCAATCGCCCGCCGTTCTGGAATGCAAGCTGGTGCGGGTGCTGGACGATCTTCCCAGCTGGTACGAAGACCGCCAGAACGTCATCATCATCGGCGAAGTGGTGGGCGTGCACATCCGCGACGAATTCATCGTCGATGGGATACTGGATGTCACCCTCTATAACCCGATCGCGCGGATGGGCTATCGGGACTACACAACGGTAGAGCGGAAGTGGACAATGGACCGGGCGACTACCTGAGGAGTCGGCAAAATGGCACGCATCGGCATCATCGGGGGCTCGGGCCTCTATCAAATCGATGGTCTTGAGAACGCGGAGTGGGTTTCGGTGGACAGCCCTTGGGGCGCGCCGTCAGACCAGATCCTGACCGGCACCTTGGGCGGCGTGGACATGGCCTTTCTGCCGCGTCACGGGCGGGGGCATGTGCACTCCCCCACCACGATCAGTTACCGCGCCAATATCGACGCCATGAAGCGGGTGGGGGTGACCGACATCATCTCGATCTCGGCCTGCGGGTCCTTTCGGGACGAGATGGCGCCCGGCACGTTCGTGATGGTCGACCAGTTCATCGACCGCACCGTGAACCGGGAAAAGACGTTCTTCGGTTCGGGCTGCGTGGCGCACGTGTCCATGGCCCACCCGATCTGTGCCCGCCTGCACAGCGATCTGGCCCACGCTGCCATGGCGGCGGATATCCCCTACCACGCCCGCGGTACTTATCTGGCGATGGAGGGGCCGCAATTCTCCAGCCTCGCCGAATCCAAAATGTACCGCGAGCAATGGGGCTGCGACGTGATCGGCATGACCAACATGCCCGAGGCGAAATTGGCCCGGGAGGCCGAGATTTGCTACGCGACGGTCGCCATGGTGACCGACTATGACAGCTGGCACCCGGACCATGGCGAGGTCGACATCACCTCGATCATCAAGGTCATGGAGGGCAATGGCGAAAAGGCCCGCCGCCTTATCCAGACCGTGGTGCCGATGCTGGCCGATCGGCCCGACGTGTGCCCCTATGGCTGCGACCGGGCCCTGGAATACGCCATCATCACCGCCCCCGACAAACGTGACCCGGCCGTCCTGGCCAAGCTGGACGCCGTCGCGGGCCGGGTGCTGGGCTAAGACACACCTGAGAAATCGAGATTGGACATGGGAGAGAAGACATGGATGTGAACGGCAAGAAAGTGGTGCTTTTCGGGGGCACCTCGGGCATCGGCCTGGCGGCTGCGAAGATGCTGGCGGCCGAGGGCGCAGAGGTGATCGCGATCAGCCGCGACCCCTCCAAGGCAGGCGCGCTGCCCGCGGGCATCTCGACCGAGGCCTGCGACACCACCGATGGCGCGGCGGTCGAGGCACTGCTGGCCAAGCTCGCGCCCTATGACGTGCTGATCTCGGCGGCGACGGGCGGGGATCGCGCCGTGGGTCCATTCCTGAAGATGGATATGGCGGGGTTCCAGGGCTCGTTCGCCAAGCTATGGGGCTACACCAATGTCGTGCGCTATGGCGCCGATCACCTGCCGGAAGATGGCCGCATCGTGCTGGTCTCGGGCTCGCCCGCCCGCAGGACTAAAGCGGGCCAGATCGCCATTGGCTCGGTCGGCGGTGCGGTCGAGGCCTTTGTGCGCGGTGTCGCGCCCGAGATCGCGCCCCGCCGGATCAACATCGTCTCACCCGGCACCATCGACACGCCGATGGTGGCCATGGAAGGCGATGCCCGCACCGAGTTCTACGGCAATGTCACCAAGAACAACCTGATCCCGCGCGCCGGTAAGCCCGAAGAAGTGGCCGAGGCCATCGTCTTCGCGGTGAAGAACGACTTCATCACCGGCACCACAATCGACGTGGACGGCGGCTGGTTGCTGTCCTGACCATGGGGCGGGTCTGACCATGGACCGGCTTGTCCTGCTTGGCGATAGCGTCATCGACAATGGCGTCTACGTACAGCCTGGCGAGCCGGACGTGCCCCGGCAATTGCGCGACCTGCTGCCGGGGCATCAGGTGGACATGCGCGCGGTCGATGGCTCGGTCACGGCCGATGTGCTGCGCGATGTTCAGGAAAACGGCGTAGCCTCAGGGGCGCGCGTGTTCCTGAGTTCTGGCGGCAATGACGCGCTGGCCCACATGGATCTGCTGACCGACCAGACGGCGCAACCCTTGGCCCACTCGCTGGTCACCCTGCGCGAGATCCGCGAGGCCTTCCGGGCCCAGTATGCGGCACTGTTGGAGGCGCTGGACGCCAACAACCTGCTGGTGGCGACCATCTATAACCCTGCCTTCACCGACGATCAGGCGCCCCTGCAGGCCCCTGCCGAGGGCGCATTGTCGATCTTCAACGACGTCATCCAGCAGGAGGCCCTGGCCCGCGGCGTTCCCGTCCTGGACCTGCGGCGGCTGTTTGACGACCCCGCCGACTACGCAAACCCGATCGAGCCATCGGCCCAGGGCGGGGCGAAGATCGCCGGCTGGGTGGCGGGCTGGGTGGCGGGCCGGGTCCGCCAATGAACCTATGGCTGCGGTTGATCTGGATGATCATCACCGCGCGCTGGCGGCCGTCGATGGTGCCGCCGCTGGAAAGCTCGGCCCTGATGCTCAGGGTGCTGCCGACCGATCTGGACGCCAACCTGCACCTGACGAACGGCCGCTATCTGTCCTTTGCCGATCTCGGCCGGCTGGATTACGCGCTGGTCAGTGGGATGTGGCGCGCCGCCTTCCGGGGACGCTGGGCGCCCATCGTCAGCTACACGGCGGCCAGTTTTCACCGCGAGCTGAAGGCCTGGCAGCGCATTCGGCTGACCACCCGCATCGTCTATTGGGACGACCGCATCCAGGTGTTTGAACATGCCTTTGACTGTGTGGGCGGGCGGCGTGACGGGGAACGGGCCGCAGTCACCCTGGCAGTGGCGGGCATGTACGACCGGCGCCAGCGCCGGTTTATCACCTCGGACGAGCTGTTCCAGGCGCTTGGTCAGACACCCTTCGCGTGCCCGGAACCCGAGCCGCAGGTCGCCCTGTTCCTGGAAGCCTACCGCGCCATGCGGGCCGTTGCGCGGGCCCGGCAGGACGGCGCTGGCGCCGAGGAAGATAAGACCGCCGCGCCCGCTCGGGAAAAGACCGGCTGAACGCACCCCTGGCCAGCGGCGACGGAAACCCTACTTGCGCCCGTATGACGCCCCGCAATCAGGAGACATACCATGCGTATTCGCACATTCGGCGCGGCGCTCGCCGTTCTGACAACCCTGGCATTGGGGGCCTGTTCGGTCGTGGGCGGTGAAGCTGCCAAGGAGCCGCCCTACACGGTCGTGCGCGCCGATGCGCCGTTCGAGATCCGCGACTATGGCGAGCTGGTGATCGTGAAGACCGCCATGCAGGAAGGCTCTCGCGGGGCCTTTGGCAAGCTGTTCGAGTACATCTCCGGTGCCAATTCCGGCAAGCGCGAGATCGCAATGACCGCGCCCGTTCTGCGGACCGATCAGGATCAGGGCGCCAAGATCGCCATGACCGCCCCAGTGCTGCAGACGCGCGACGGCCAGGGCGACATGATCTTTGTGCTGCCTGAAGAGTTTGATGCCGAAACAGCCCCGCTGCCCACCGATCCGGCCGTGACGCTGGAGACGATCGCGCCCCGCCGGGTGGCGGTGGTCCGGTTCTCCGGCTCGATGGATGACGCGGCGGTGGCCGAACAGCGGGCGGCCTTGCTGGCTTGGATGGATAGCCAGGGCCTGACCCCCGCCGGGCCCGCGCAATCCGCTGGTTACAACCCGCCCTGGACGGTGCCCGCGCTGCGCCGGAACGAGGTGTTGGTGCCGATCGATCCTGCGACCGGCGGTTGACAGACGGCTAGGGTAAAGGACGCTAACCCGAGGAGCGCGCGCCCGCGGGCGCGCAATCCCCTACAGCACCCGCATCGACATCGTCTGTTTCCGACAGCGTCGTCGCAACGATTTTCGCCAGCTCGCGCCGTGAAAACGGTTTGCGCAGGAACGGAAACTCGATCGACCGGTGGGTGGCACTGGGCTTTGCAGGGTAACCAGAATAGACGATGGGCTTCACCGTTGGGAACTCCCGTCGAACAATCTCGGCAAACTCCAACCCATTGAGTTTGCCGGGCAGCCGAACGTCAACCAGCACCAGGTCAAAGGTGAAATCGGACTGCATCAGCTCCAGCGCTTCATCCGCGCTGGGCGACCAGGTCGTGCGATAGTTCAACCTTTCCAACATGGTCGTGGTCAGGTTGCGCACTTCGGGGTCGTCTTCGACAACCAGAATATGTTCGCTTTGGCCCATCGGTAAGACTTCAGCCCGTCTGGCCAGGGTGCTTTCCGCGCTTGCCTGACGCGCGGCCCGGGGCAGGAACATGTAAATTGTCGTGCCCAAGCCTTCCGTGCTGTCGATCCAAAGGTGGCCGCCGGACTGGCCGCAGAAACCTTCGACTGTCGACAATCCCAATCCGCTGCCTTCGCCAAATTTCTTGGTGGTAAAGAACGGCTCCAGCGCGCGCTGGCGTACCTCCTTGGACATGCCGTGACCGGTATCGCTGATCGACACGCAAACAAAGTCGCCGGACGCGACCTCCAGCCGGCGCAGGATCGGATGATCTGCCGCCGGGGCATTGGCACAGGCCATCGTGAGGGACCCGCCATCCGGCATGGCATCCCGCGCGTTCAGCGACAGGTTCAGAATGGCGCTTTCCAGCTGGCTTAAATCGGCGTGGGCCGACCAGAGATCGTCGGGTACCTGCTGTTCGATCTGGATCTGCCCGCCAAGCGTGCGCTCCAGCAGGGGGACCATTTGGCCAATCAGGTCGGTGACATTGATGCTTTGACTGGTCAGCGGTTGTTTGCGCGCGATGGACAACAGCCCGCGCACCAGATCCGATCCTCGCTGAGTTGACCTGAGGATCGGGGTCGTCAGCTCGGGGCTGGTTTTCTTTTCCAATTCGATCAGCTCGGCATGCCCCTGAATGGCAGCCAACAGATTGTTGAAATCATGCGCGATGCCCCCGGTCAGCTGGCCGATCGCTTCCATTTTCTGCGCTTTCGCCAGGCGGCGTTCGGACTTGACCCGCTCGTCATTTGCCTGGCTTTGGACTTCTTTCAGCAGCTTTTCGATCAGGGCGTTCTTTTCGTCCAACTCCAGGCGGCCGACAAATTCGGACACGAAGACGTCGGCGTGCCGGGTGATCGTGTAGGCAACGACAAAGAAGAACGCAGCCGTCACAGTTGCAAAGCCTATCATGGCCACGTCGCCCATGGATGTGTAGCCCAGAAAGCTGCCGACGACGATCGTGCTGGAATAGATCAGGGCGGCGGCCGGCAAGGGATACAGCGCCATCGAGCCGCCGACGATCATCCCGGCGGCCAGAGCCACCAGCAAGGATTGCACCGCCCCCGTGGCTGTGGGCAGGAACAACAACCCTGGCACAGACCAGATGGCACCCAACAGCGCGGCATTGATGATAACACGGCGCGCGGTCTTGACACCCAGCTTTTCTGGAAACGGAAAGCTGCGCCGCCGATACCAGATATAGGCTGTGTAGGCGGCGAACAGGTACACGGTCGCCGTCCAGATCCACACCGCGGACGAGCCCTGCCCCGACAGCTCCATGACCACCAGCAAGGTCGTCGCATTGACGATGTTGGCCATCATCATGGGAATTGTCAGACGAGATATCGAGTAAACCTGGCGGGCCCGAACCCGGGCCAGTATGTCTTCGGACAGTCCTTCAAGACCAGAGCCGTCGTCGAACACTGCGCCGGCAATGCCGGGCTGTGTCTTCTTGTGAACCGCCTCGTTCCTATCCATACGGCACCGCCTAGGTCTGGGCGGGTAACGCGCCCAAGAATCCCCAGTTGACCCCAACGTCATACTTGCACGCATTGCCGCTTAACGCCACGTGTTGCGTAGATCTTTTTGCGGTGCGCAAGAACTGGGCAGTCTGGGCGTCGCAGCGCCGGGGCGTTTAGGGCCGGGCCGCGGGGCATAACCGCGGCTGGATCGCGTGTAACAAGCCCTGTGTAACAAGCCCTTGCGCCCGGTGATCGGAACGGGGCAACAGGACAGCGCAACGCTGAAAACCCCGAGTTGTGTGAAAGGCCGCCCATGTTCTCGTTGGATCAACTTCACCAGGCGGCGGACCTGGTGCACGCCCACATGCCGCCCACGCCGCAATACGCCTGGCCGCTCTTGTCCGAACGCGCGGGCGCCGAGATTTGGGTGAAGCACGAAAACCACACGCCCTGCGGCGCCTTCAAGGTGCGGGGCGGGCTGGTCTATCTGGACGAGTTGTCCCGCAAAGATGACGTGCCGGGCATCGTGACCGCGACCCGGGGCAATCACGGCCAGTCGATCCCCTTTGCCGCCAAACCCCACGGCATCCCGGTGAAGGTGCTGGTGCCACAGGGCAACTCGGTCGAGAAGAACGCCGCCATGCGCGGCTGGGGCGCCGAGGTGGTCACCCACGGGCACGATTTTGAAGAAGCGCGCCTGGAAGCAGTGCGGTTGTCCGAGCAGGAGGGCTGGCACCTGATCCCGCCCTTTGCCGAACCGCTGGTGCGCGGGGTCGCCACCTATGCGCTGGAGCTCTTCACCGCGCAACCGGATCTTGACCAGGTCTATGTGCCCATTGGCATGGGCTCGGGCATTTGCGGGCTGATCGCGGCGCGCGATCTTTTGGGCCTGAAGACCCAGATCGTCGGCGTCGTGGCGGATACGGCACCGGCCTATGCGCTCAGCTTCGAGGCGGGCAAAGTCGTCACCACGAACACCTGCATCACCATGGCGGACGGGGTCGCTTGCCGCGCCCCGTGGGACGAGCCCCTGCAACTGATCCGCCAGGGGGCCAGCCACGTGGTCCGCGTCACCGATGACGAGATCGCCGAGGCGATGCGCATCTACTATACCGACACCCACAACGTGGCCGAAGGGGCGGGCGCAGTCCCGCTGGCCGCCGCGCTGCAGGAACGCGAGGTCAACCGCGGCAAGAAGATCGGCGTCATCCTGTGTGGCGGCAATGTCGATACGGCTGTCTTCCAGCGGGTGCTGGCGGGGGAGACGCCGACACCACCGGGTTGAGGGGGTGTATCTGAACAATGCGTCACACCACCCCGAGCCCCAGATCCGCTCGCTGGCCGTTTGACAAAGACCGCCCGCCCCGCAAGATGGCACGGGCAGGGACTAGGCGAACACATCGGGGCGGGTGATCGGGCCAGATGACGGAAGAAACAGCTCTTCTGGAGGCACCTCTTCTAGAGGCCGTATCGCTGAGCAAGCGGTTTGGCGACTTCACCGCGGTCGACGATGTCTCGCTGGCGATCCGGCCCGGTGAAGTGCACGCGCTGCTGGGCGAGAACGGCGCCGGAAAGTCGACCCTGGTCAAGATGCTCTATGGGATCCTGGAGCCCAGCGCGGGGGAGATCCTCTGGGTGGGCAAGCCCACGCGCATCGCTCGCCCGTCCGAGGCGCGGGCCATGGGCATCGGCATGGTGTTCCAGCACTTCTCGGTCTTCGACGCGCTGACGGTGGCGGAAAACATCGCCCTGGCCCTGCCCAATATGCCGATGGCGGCGCTGGCGGCCCGCATCCGCGAGGTCTCAACCGCCTATGGCCTGGGCGTCGAGCCGGACAGGGCCGTGCACACGCTGTCGGTGGGCGAAAAGCAGCGGGTCGAGATCATCCGCTCCTTGCTGCAAGAGCCCAAGTTGCTGATCATGGACGAGCCGACATCGGTGCTGACGCCCCAGGAGGCCGAGGTTCTGTTCGAGACGCTGCGCCGGCTGGCCGGGCAGGGCTGCGCGATCCTCTACATCTCGCACCGGTTGGACGAGGTGCGCGCGCTTTGCGAGCGGGCGACCATCCTGCGCCGGGGCAAACTGGTGGGCAGCTGTGACCCCAGCGACGTCTCGGCGCGCGAGATCGCCGAGATGATGGTGGGCACGCGCATCGGCTGGACCGACCGAAGTGCTGCGCCGACGCCGGGGGAGGTGCGCCTGGCGGTGCGGGATCTGAGCGTGCCCGCCCCGTCCGACTTCGCCGTAGCACTCAAGGGGATCAGCTTTGATCTGCACGCGGGCGAGGTGATGGGCATTGCCGGTATCGCGGGCGAGGGGCAGCCGGAACTGATGGCGGCCCTGATCGGCGAGACGCGCACTAGGGCGGATGCCATCCAGATCGACGGCAAACCCTTGGGCGACCGCGGCCCCACGGCGCGGCGCATGGCGGGTGCTGCCTTCGTGCCGGAGGAGCGCAATGGCCACGCCGCCGTCAGCGATATGCGGCTTTCTGAGAATACGGTCCTGTCGCTGCATCGGCCCGGTGGAATCTCGCGGGGCGGTTGGCTGAGTTTCGCCCGGGCAGCCACCTGGGCTGAGAGGATCCGCCGCGCCTTCGATGTGCGCAGCGGCGCGCCCGACCCGGCGGCCAGTGCGCTATCGGGCGGCAACCTGCAGAAGTTCGTGGTGGGCCGCGAGATCCTGCGCGACCCGGGCGTGCTGGTCGTCAGCCAACCGACCTGGGGCGTTGATGCGGGGGCCGCCGCGGTGATCCGCCAGGCGCTGGTCGATCTGGCGCGGTCCGGCGCTGCGATCCTGGTGATCAGTCAGGACCTGGACGAGATTTTTGAGATCAGCGACCGGATCGCCGTCATCCACAAAGGGCATCTGTCCGCACCCGCCCCTGCGGTAGACATGTCACCGGATAAGATCGGCCTGCTGATGGGCGGCGCCTTTACGGAGGCCGCCTGATGCGGCGTGGTGGCACGCGCGCCGTGCGCTCCCCTGCACCATCGCGGCGGCGTCTGCCGAGGCGCTCCCCCACCCACCCGCGCACGGCGCGCGCCGCGCCCTTTGCGCCCCAATGGCCTGCTTCGTGCAGTTTCGATCACGGGGGCATGCGCTGGGCTGCGGAGCGCCGGGAAATCGCCCAAGTGGGGCGATTTCAGCGGAGTAGGGTCGGCAGACCAGGGGTGGGGTGCACCGGCGGTGCAGCCGTCCGGCCGCTTGCCACGGAGCGATTGGCCCTGTGATCGCCCTGGAGCCCCGCGCCACGCCGTCGCGCGCCCTGTCGCTGATGTCCCCGGTCATTGCGATCGCCCTGACGCTGATCGTGGGTGGCGCCCTGTTGGCGGCCATGGGCAAACCACCGCTGGAGGCGCTATACGTCTATTTCTTCCAGCCGTTCGACGAGCTTTGGAAATGGCTGACCATCCCCGATCAACGCGGCATGTGGATCTATACGCCGTCCGAAGTGCTGGTGAAGGCTATCCCGCTGGCCCTGATCGGCGCGGCCCTGGCGGTCTGTTTCCGGGCCAATGTCTGGAACATTGGCGCAGCCGGGCAGTACACGCTGGGTGCCATCGCCGCCGGGGGCGTGGCCCTCTACGGGCCGGAGGGGCCGGCCTGGTTGGTCTTGCCGCTCTACCTGTTGGCGGGCGTGCTGGGCGGCCTGGCCTGGGCCGCGATCCCCGCCCTGTTGAAGACGCGCGCCAATGCCAACGAGATCCTGGTCAGCCTGATGCTGACCTATGTGGCCGCGCAATTGCTGGACTATCTGGTGCGGGGCCCCTGGCGGGCCCCTGGCGGTTTTCCGGAAACGCCTGACTTCCAGCAAGCCTATCTGCTGCCCTACCTGCTGGACGGCACGCGCCTGCATGCGGGCCTGATCCTGGCCATTGTCATCGCGCTCGCCCTGGCCGTGATGATGCGCCACACGCTGCAGGGCTTTCAGGTGCGCACCGTGGGGGCCGCCCCGCGGGCCGCGGCTTTCGCGGGCTTCTCGGTGGCGGGCACCACCTGGTTTGTCCTGCTGTTGTCCGGCGGGTTGGCGGGGCTGGCCGGCGCCGTCGAGGTCTCGGCCACCGTGCAACAATTGCAGCCCGAGATCTCGGCCGAGTACGGCTTTACCGCCATAATCGTGGCCTTTCTGGGCCGCCTGAACCCCGCCGGCGCGCTGCTGGGCGCGCTGGTCCTGGCGGTCAGCTATATCGGCGGCGAGAACGCACAGATCATGCTGCGCCTGCCCAAGGACGTGACCGGCATCTTCCAGGGCATGCTGCTGTTCTTTCTGCTGGCCTGTGACACGCTGATCCGGTTTCGCCTGCGCCTCAGTCTGGGGAGAGCGGCCTGATGGAAGCCTTCCTGATCCAGATGATGATCGCAGCCACGCCCGTGCTGCTGGCGGGGCTGGGCGAGCTGGTGACCGAGCGGTCGGGCGTTCTGAACCTGGGCGTCGAGGGGATGATGCTGATGGGGGCGGTCGGGGCCTTTGCGGCGGCCTTCCTGTTGGGCTCGACGCCCTTGGCCATCGTGATCGGGGCGGCGTCGGGCGCGTTGATGGCGCTGATCTTCGCGGTCTTCTCGATCAGCTTTCTGGCCAACCAGGCGGCCACCGGGCTGGCGCTGACGATCTTTGGGATCGGCGCCTCGGGCCTGATCGGGCAGCCCTTTGTGGGCCAGCCCCTGGAGCCGTTGGCCAAGCTGGACATCCCCTGGCTGAGCGATGCCACCGTGCTGGGGCGCGTTCTGTTTGCCCACGACGCCATGGTCTATGCGGCGCTGCTTCTGGCCGCTGCGGTCGCCTGGTTCCTGGGCCGCACCCGGGCGGGCCTGTCGCTGAGGGCAGTGGGCGACAACCCGGATTCGGCCCATGCGCTGGGCCTGTCGGTGATCCGCACGCGCTATCTGGCGACGCTGTTTGGGGGCGCGATGGCAGGGCTGGGCGGCGCCTATCTGTCGATCGCCTACACGCCCATGTGGGGGCCGAACATGACCGCCGGGCGCGGCTGGATCGCCCTGGCGCTGGTGGTCTTTGCGACCTGGCGGCCCGGGCGGCTGGTGCTGGGCGCGTACTTGTTCGCGGCGGTCGACATCATGCGGTTCTACGCAGGCTCGATCGATGACTGGATCTGTGCGCGGGCGGGCCTGCTGTGCGGTGGCGACCAGGCAGACCGATTCCTCACGCAGATGCCCGCGCAGGTGCTGAGCATGCTGCCCTACCTGGCGACCATCGTGGCGCTGGTACTGATCTCGCGGAATGTGGCGCTGACTAAAGCCAATGCCCCGGCCTCGATCGGGCGGCCCTTCCGGCCCTCGACCTGAAGCAGCGCCCTAGAGGGGTCTTAGAACGCCACCCGGCTGACCAGCCCTGCCTCGATGCCCTTTTCGGCGGCGACCTGAGCCACTGCCAGGTCCTGCAGGCCCACGCCCGTGCCGTCGAACAGCGTAATCTCGTCGGCCGAGGACCGGCCCGGATGCTCGCCGTTGATCACATCGCCGATGGGCGTGATCGCCTCGGCTGTGATCAGGCCCGCGGCGATGGCGTGCTGCGCCTCGCCGATCGTGGTCGACTGCGCGATCTCGTCGGTGAAGACGGTCGCCTTGGCCACCAGGGCGGCGTCGACCTCCTGCTTGCCCTTGGTGTCGGTGCCCATACAGGCGATGTGGGTGCCGGGCTTGATCCACTCGGCAATCAGCAGCGGCTCGAACGCCGAGGTGATGGTGATGATCACATCGGCCTGCGCGCCGACCTCTTCGGCCGAGACGGCTTCAAAGGGCAGGCCAATCTCCTCCGCGATGGCGCCCAGCTTTGGCAGCATCTCGGGGTGCGGGTTCCAGGCGACGACCTTCTCGAAGTCGCGCTGCTCGGCTGCGGCGCGCAACTGAAAGCCCGCCTGGTGACCCGCGCCGATCATGCCCAGCACCTTGGCGTCCTTGCGGGCCAGGTGGGCGATCGACACCGAGGAGGAGGCCGCCGTTCGCACAGCGGTCAGGTAGTTGCCGCCCACCAGCGCGCTCAGCTTGCCCGTGTCCGGGTCGAACAACATGACCGTTGACTGGTGGTTGGTCAGCCCCTTGTCCATATTGCCGGGCCAGTAGCCGCCCGACTTTACGCCCAGGACCAGACCGGCCCGGTCAAAGCCCGACTTGAACCCATAGAGCGCGTCGGCATGGCCCAGCGCCTCGCGCACCACCGGGAAATTCCAGGCATCCCCTTTTGCCATGGCGGCGAAGGTCGCCTCGATCGCGGTGAAGGCTTCGGCGCGTCCGACCAGGTCGGGGCAGAGCGCTTCGGGAACGATCAGAATGCCGTCGGTGCCGACATCTTTGGCCATGGGGAAATCCTCTCGAATTAGAGGATATCAGATGACTTTATCGCGAATAAAATCACCGATATCGCATTAGGTGACCTGTTAAGTGATTTTGTCCGGCCGGGCGTCTTGCGACGCGGCGGAACGAAAACCGGCGAAACGGTCACGTCACGGGTCAGGGGCGCGCCCGGTCCGGAAACCGGGCGCCGCGTGTGGCTGAGGTCAGTAGGCCTTGCCGCGGGCGCTGACGGGCCAGACGGTCTCGACCTTGCCGTTACGCACGCCGATGTACCAGTCGTGCACGTTGCAGGTCGGGTCGCAGTGGCCGGGCACCAGCTTCAGCTTTTCGTTGATCGCCAGGACGCCTTCTTTGTCTTCGATCACGCCGTGCTCGTCCGAGCATTTGACGTATTTGACGTCATCACGACCGTAGATGAAGGGCAGGCCTGAGTCGACTGATTGGGCCTTAAGTCCCGCATCACAAATGGCTTTTTCGGCTTTGGCGTGGCTCATGACCGAGGTCAGCAGGAACAGCGCGTTCTCCCACTCGCCGTCATCGATGCGCTTGCCGTCCTTGTCCAGGATGCGGCCATAGTCGGCGTCCATGAAGGCGTAGGAACCACACTGCAGCTCGTTGTAGACGCCCGAGGTGCCTTCGAAATAGTAGCTGCCGGTGCCGCCGCCGCCGACGATGTCACACTCGATGCCTTGCGTCTTCAGCGTGTCCACGGCGTCTTTCACCATGGCGACCGCGATGTCGATTTTGGCCTTGCGCTCGTCGTAGCTGTCCATGTGCTGCATGGCGCCCTGGTAGGCCTGGATGCCGGCGAACTTCAGCCCCTCGGCCGCGTCGATTGCTTTAGCGATTTCAATGACTTCCGGGGTGGTGGTGACGCCGCAACGGCCCGCGCCGCAGTCAATCTCCACCAGGCATTCGATGGTCGTGCCGTGCTTCATCGCGGCTGCCGACAGGTCCGCCACGTTGGTGATGTCGTCGACGCAGCAGATCGCGCGGGCGCCCAGCTTCGGGATCCGGGCCAGACGATCGATCTTGGCGGGGTCCCGCACCTGGTTCGACACCAGCACGTCCTTGATGCCGCCGCGGGCGAAGACCTCGGCCTCACTGACCTTCTGGCAGCAGACACCGCAGGCACCGCCCAGCGATTCCTGCAGCTTGGCCACGTCGACCGATTTGTGCATCTTGCCGTGGACGCGGTGGCGCATGCCGTGCGCCTTGGCCCAGTCGCCCATCTTCTTGATATTGCGCTCCAGCGCGTCGAGGTCGAGCACCAGGCACGGGGTCTGGATCTCGCTTTCGTCCATGCCGACAGCCGCCGGGACGTCGTAGCCTACTTCCAGTTCATCCAGGTTCACGGTGTCTTTCATCGGGTCCTCCGTTGCATTCCGGTGATAGGGCGGGCCGGGCGCCCACCCTATTGTGCGCCCTACATCCAGGGCAGTTTATCCAAGTCGACGTTTCCGCCGGTAACGACCACGCCGACGCGCTTGCCGGCGAAGATTTCCTTGTTTTTCAGTATGATGGCCAGCGGTACGGCGCATGATGGCTCGATCACCATCTTCAACCGCTTCCAGCTGAGTTTCATCGCGTCGACGATCTCCTGCTCGGTGGCGGTCAGGATATCGGTCACGTGGTTCGACACGAAATGCCAGGTCAGTTCCTTCAGCGGCACCTTCAGGCCGTCGGCCACCGTCTCCGGGGCATCGTCGGCGATGATGTGCCCGGCCTTAAAGCTGCGCATGGCGTCGTCGGCCTGCTCCGGCTCGGCCGCGTAGATCTTCACGTGGGGGGCGATCGAACTGATTGTCAGGCACGTGCCCGAGATCATGCCGCCGCCGCCAATCGGCGCCACGATGCAGTCAAGGTCCTGAACTTGCTCAAGGAATTCCTTGGAACAAGTGGCCTGCCCGGCGATCACGCGGGGGTCGTTGTAGGGGTGGATGAAATCTCCCCCCGTTTCGGCCTGCACCTTGGCAAATGTCTCCTCACGCGAGGTGGTGGACGGCTCACATTCGGTGATCTTGCCGCCATAGCCGATCACTGCGTCTTTCTTAGCCTGAGGGGCCGTGCGCGGCATCACAACGTTGCAGGGGATGCCCCGGCGGCCCGCAGCATAGGACAGGCACAGCGCATGGTTGCCGGAGGAGTGCGTGGCGACACCCTTGACCGCCTGCTTATCGGTCAGGCCGAATACCGCGTTGGTAGCCCCGCGAACCTTGAAGGCGCCCGGCGGCTGCAAATTCTCGCACTTGAAGAACAGCGACGCCCCCGTCTGGGCATCTAGTTCGGCGTTCGTGAACACTTCAGTCCGGCGGATATGCGGCTTGATGCGCTCATGTGCGGCCTCGACGTCTGCCCAGGTGGGGATGATCCCAGGGTCCAAGGTGTCTTTCATCGTCCTCTCCCTCAGGCCGCGTTCTTCAACGCCGTAGCGCTGCCGGCCCGCAAATACCCCTGAGCCGCCGCCACGCCCGATCCCAGGCGGATCGGCAGGTCCAGATCTGCCATCGCCATTTCGATGGTCGCGATACCGCTCAGCAGCATCGCATCGCTCAACGAGCCCAGATGCCCGATCCGGAAGACCCGGCCCTGCAACTGACCCAGCCCGGCCCCGTAGCTGACGCCATACTGGTCGTAAGCGTGGGCGATCAAGGCGTCAGCATCGAACCCCTCCGGCAGGTAGATAGCTGTCACAGTGTCCGACGCCAGGTCTGGGCCATTCGCGACGGTTGAAAAACCCCATGCGGCAACGGCCTGGCGCACGGCCTCGGCCAGGCGGTGGTGGCGGGCGAAGACATTCTCCAACCCTTCCTCCAGCAGCATGTCCAAAGCGGTGCGCAGGCCCTGCATCAGCTGCATGGGCGGCGTGTAGGGGTAGCCGCCCTTGTCGTTGTTCTCCATCATCCATTGAAAATCGAAGAACGCGCGGGTGCAGGTGGCGGTCTCCATCGCTTTGAAGGCCTTCGGGCTGATCGCAACGATCGCCATGCCCGTTTGCAGCATAAAGCCCTTTTGACTGCCCGTGGCCGCGATATCGACACCCCAGGCGTCCATTTCGAACGGCATTGAGGCCAGCGACGAGACGCAATCCGCGAACAACAGCGCGGGGTGCCCGGCGGCATTCATGGCGCCGCGAACGGCCCGGATATCCGAGACGACGCCGGTGGCGGTCTCGTTATGGGTGACCAGGACCGCCTTGATCGCATGACCGCTGTCTGCCGCCAGTCGGGCGCCCAACTGGTCTGCCGGCGCCGCATCGCCCCAGGCGCAGTCGATTACGTCGACCTCCAGGCCGTGGCGCTCGCACAGCTCGATCCATTTGGCCGAGAACATGCCGTGCCGCGCCATCAGGACCTTGTCGCCAGGGTTCAGCGTGTTGGTGATCGCTGCCTCCCAGCCGCCCGTGCCTGACGCCGGAAAGATCAGCGTGCGACCCGTTTCGGTCCGGAAGACTTTCTTCAGATCTGACTGCAGGGTGCGCTGGAAGTCCGCAAAATCCGGCGCGCGGTGGTCCACGGTCTGGCCTGCCATGGCAAAACGGATACGATCCGGGATGTTCGTGGGTCCAGGAATAAACACCGGGTTCTGGCTGGTCATGGCGGTCCTCCATTTCGATTTCGGAGAGCCTTAGACGATTCCTTTCAGGCATGCAATTTTTCTGAAAAAATATTCCAGATAAATTAATTAACCATCCAAGCCGTTGATTTAAAATATTTTTCTCTTTTTCATTTGATGCGCCTTCAGAATTGCCAACTAAATTTTTTCTACTATCTTGGTGAAAAACAAACGGGAAACGTACGGAGGGGGATCAGCCCATGGCCAAAGATGGCGCCCCGAAGAGATCGCGCGGGCGGCCGCGCACAACGTCGGCCGACGCGCCAGCTGCGGCAGCGCAGGCACTAGATCGCGGCTTGCATCTTTTGCGGATCCTGTCGCGCGAGCGACGATCGAACCTGACCGAAATTGCGCTGCGGGCGGGCATGCCCGCGTCCACCGCGCACCGCTTGCTGACCACCATGCAGCGCCACGGTGTGACAGAATTCGATGAGGATACGCAGGAATGGCTGGTCGGGATCGAGGCATTCCGCATCGGTTCGACCTTCCTCCACCGGACAAATCTGGTCGAAGCTGGCCGCGAGGTGATGCGCCGCCTGACCGAGGATACCGGCGAGACATCGAACCTCGCGATCCCTGATGCGGGCGACGTGGTCTTCATCAGTCAGGTGGAGACGCACAACCCGATCCGAGCCTTCTTTCGCTCGGGCACTCGCGGGAACATGCATGCCTCGGGCATCGGTAAAGCGCTGCTAGCCGAACTGCCGCGCGACGAGGTCGAGACTATCTTGCAGAAAAAAGGCCTGCCGGAGTTCACGCCAAAGACTCTGACCAGTTCCGACGCGCTATTCAGCGACCTAGATAACATTCGCCAGCGCGGCTGGGCCCTGGACGACGAGGAGCGGTATGTCGGCATGCGCTGTGTGGCGGCGCCCATCTTCAACCCGTTTGGCGAGGCCATCGCGGGAATCTCCGTGTCCGGCCCGACGGTGCGGTTCTCTGACCGCGCGATCCCAGAACTGGGCGCTTCGGTGCGCCGGGCGGCGGAAGCCGTGACTGGACGCATTGGTGGCCGGTCCGAGGTGGAGATGACGTTGTGAAATGCATTTTGCAACTAAGCGGCGAAACCAACCTTAGTCTGCTGAGGTGCAAGTAGCGGTTGCAAAGCGAATCATTTACGGCGCTGAATGAAGGAGAGGTTCCAGAACGGGATCTGCCTTATTCGGGTGGGGGGCATGACAGAAACACGTCTGGCGATTTTAATAGTCTTTGTATTCAGCGCCTTAACGGTCCTGGCCGATGTTTTGATCAAAAAAGCGTCAGATCAAAACCAGCTTTGGTCGCCCTACTTCATTGCTGGTGCGTTGATTTACGGCATGTCGGCGTTTGGATGGTTTTACGCACTAAGGGTGCTTAATCTTGCAACCCTGGGCGGAATCTATTCGCTGGCGACAGTAGTAATGATCGCTTTGGCTGGCGTTCTAATTTTCCAAGAGAAGTTACAGATTGTCGAAATTGCGGTCTTAGCAATGGCCCTTCTGTCAATCGTAATGCTGTGGCGCTTGCTTTGAGTGATTTGTCAAGCTCGTAATGCAATGGTTAACGTAACGCTAAGCTTGGTTGCATGTGAGCGCGATAATTGTACTAATCGCGAGGAAATGCGGAAATCACCAATTCAGGGCGACCGGTGATGTAAGCGCCTGCACTTTGCTGAAAACTCAACTTTTCCGAAAATTTTAATCAGATTGATCTTCCTTACGGCAACGCTTAGGGCCCATCGCCTTATGTGTTAACCCGTAATTCTAAAACATTACTAATGTATTAACCATTCATTAATAGTTCGCTTTTCGCAACTTTCTGAAATAAACTCAAGTCATCACCCTGTTCAACAGACAATTATCTGCTAGAGTTTTCAGCAGGTAAAATATGCCTGTAACTAAATTACCAGACCGAGGAGATGTGAATATGACGTGGGAAGTCCCTGTAGAAGTGACCGAAAGCCCGATTCATGGTATGGGCGTGTTTGCAAAAGAAGCTATCAAAGCCGGAACAAAAGTATGGTCATTCGATCGCTCTATGTATTGTTGTGAGCCTGAAGAACTTCACCTTTACGATGACGAAACTCGGCGTAAAGCACTTTTAGGTGGATACCTACATATACCGACTGAGAAATTCATTTGGTACGAAGATGGAATGCAGTATGTGAACCATGCGGAGGGCATGGCTGCGAACATTGGCACGCCCGAATGGTTGCCCTTGGATCAGGATTGTTGTGTAGCAACACGCGATATCCAGCCTGGGGAAGAGTTCTTCGAGGACTACGGGTTCTGGACGATCTTTAATCTGCCGCAGAACCACTGGCTGCGTCTGATGTATCTCCAGGACTGCCCACAGCACTATTTCTTCATGCAGTCTCTTGCGGATGTCCGCCGCGCTGCGTGATTTCGTGCGGAATTGTACGTTATACTCAACCTGCGCGCGCCTGAGACCTATCGGGCGCGCCAAAAACGCGATACACTCTTAAGATGTATTGCGTCGCGTATTTGAGAGTAAAGTCAGTCGAGCTCAGGAGGTCGGGGGAATAGACACGATGTCTGCGTCGCACCTGCAGAAGCGTTCGCATAGCTTGCGGACGTGTTACTTGATGTGTGCCAATCGCAGGAGGTCTAGTCGATGACCGCCCAAGCGCCGCTGCACAGCACAGCCCCACCGGATCGCCCAATTCGCACGGCTAACACGCGAACCTCGTCCAGAATTGGCCGATATCTGATCATAAGTGCGTTGGTCTTCGCGGTTTTGGCCGGCGGTTTTGCGTTCTGGATCACGCGCGAACACGACCGGCTTGCGGCCAGCGCGTCCGAGCAGATGGTCCGTGGCGGACTATCGACCCTGGAAGAAACCTTGCGCACCGTGACCATGGATTTTGCCATCTGGCCTGATGCCGTGAAGGCCACGGCAGAGGGCGACGATGTCTGGATCTGGGAAAACATTGGTATCAGCGCCGCCGTTACAGAGACCACCGATTTGATGATGGTCCTGGAGGCCGATGGATCGCCCGCCTATGGTTGGGCACCTGGCATGGATGCCGAGCCCTCGACAACGCTGATCCCGGAAGAGGCGGTCGCTGAAATGCGGTCGCTGCTGAACGCTGTTCCCATTCAGGATCGCCGCGCGGTCAGTACCACGTATCGTGGGGACGGCGCCATTTGGATGTTGGCCACGGCGCGCATCGTCTCGGAAGACCCGGCAGAAGATCCAGCGACCGATGCAGAGATCTCTCGGCTGATCTTTGGTTATCAGATCGACGATGATCTGCTGCAGGGAATTGGCGAGCAATATCTGATCGACGACCTGCACCTGGAACCCGATGCCAGCATGGTGGTCAGCGCCGTCCCGCTCAATTCTTACCAGGGCGAGCCCGTGGCCTATGCCGCCTGGACCCCGCCGCAACCGGGCCAGCAGATCTTGTGGTCGATCGCCTTGCCGATGGTCATCGTGCTGATCCTGCTGACAGTCTTCACGCTGGTTTCCTCGCACCTGCTGAGCCGGTCAGCCCGGCGGCTGGAGGGCGCATTGTATGCTGCTGAGGCTGCCAGCGGTGCCAAAACCGACTTCATCGCGAACATCAGCCACGAACTGCGCACCCCGATGAATGGCATCGTCGGTCTCACCCGCCTGTTGCAGCAAACATCGCTGAGCGATCGCCAGCAGAACCTTGTGAAGATGCTGGGCGCCTCGACTGAAACCCAGATGCAACTGATCGACGATTTGCTGGACATCTCGTCGATCGAGAATGGCAAACTCAGCCTGAATGTGACGCCCTTTTCGCCGTCCGAGACGGTGGAGAACGTCGCCAAGTTCTTCGAGATGGAAGCCAGCGACAAAGGCTTGGAACTGGAGCTGGCCATCGACGATCCAGACCGGACGCAGGTTCTGGGTGACCGCGGCCGCTTCCACCAGATCTGTGCCAACCTTGTCAGTAACGCCATCAAGTTCACGCCAGACGGCAAGGTGACGATCGCCCTGCACATTCGCGAACGGCTTGGGGGGGCGCGCCTCTCGCTTGAAGTCACTGACACAGGCGACGGCATTCCAGCGGAGGAGCAGGACCTCATCTTCGATCGTTTTGCGCAGGGCACCGAGGCGCGGCGATCGAAATCCGGCGGTAGTGGGCTTGGCCTTGCCATCACAAAAACACTGATCGATCTGATGGGTGGCACCATTTCGTTGGACAGTGCGGCCGGCAGGGGAACCACCTTCGCAGTCGAGTTGGATCTGGATAAAGTCGAGGCACCGGCGCGTCAGGCCGGGTGATTTCGCGGCAGCCGCCGCTGTCCCATTCTGCAACTCAGGGCTGATCAGCCCTGGCATCATACAAATCCTATGATACCTTGTACCCTGGGGGCTGAAACAAGGGATCACGGGGTGCAACCTGGTTCAGGTGATATCGGCGCCGCAACGCCACCTATCCTGATCGTTGACGACGATGCAACGAACCTCTTCGTTCTGGAGGAGTTCTTGCGCAGCGCGGGCTTCAACACGGTGACTGCTTCGAACGGTGTCGAAGCGGTTGATGCCCACCGCCGCCATAATCCGCCGTTGATCCTTATGGATCTGAGCATGCCGGTAATGGACGGGTTCGAAGCCTCTCGTCGCATCTTTGCCGCAGTCACCGACGGCACGCCTCCGCCGATCATCCTTGCTGTCAGCGCCAATGTGACGCCAGAGTGGAAGACCTCGTGTTACGAGATCGGCATGGAGGACTTCGTGGAAAAGCCCATCGACTTCGACAGTCTCGTCGCACGGATGAAGACGCTTTACGCCCGCATGGGTTACTAGGCTGCCATGGCACTGTTGATCGATATTCGCCAGCCATCCTGGATGCGAGAGGAGTGGTTGCGCGATCACCTGACGCCCCTGCTGCCGGGGGTGCCTATTCTGTGCGGGTTGGAGGATGGGCCGCTGGATCAGGTCCGCGCGCTGGCTGTATCGGTGCTCTATCCCGGGGTCGCCTCTCGCTTGCCCAAGCTGGAGCTGGTGCAAAAGCTGGGTGCCGGGGTCGAGACCATCGTCGCCTCCCCCGAACTGCCGCATCAGGTCCGGGTTGCCCGGCTGGTCGCCAACGACGCCTCGCGCGAGATTGCCGAATACTGTTTGGCCTATGTGCTGGCGGGTCAGCGCAACATGGCCGCCCACGAGGCGGCGCAAGCGAAGCAATTATGGGACCAGATCGGCCCCAAGGTCGCGGCGGATACCACGGTTGCGGTGCTGGGCCTTGGCGTGATCGGGGGGCTGACTGCCGAACGCCTTCGGGATAACGGATTCTCGGTGATTGGTTGGAGCCGCTCACCCAAGACGATGCCGGAGGTCGACTGCCGCCACGGTATCGATGCGTTGCCCGAGATTCTGGCCCAGGCCGACTATGTCTGCTCGATCCTGCCGTCGACGCCTGAGACGCGGGACATGTTCGATGCCGCGATGTTCGGGCGCATGAAACCGACCGCGACGTTGATCAATGCCGGGCGCGGCGATCTGATCGTGGATGCGGATCTGGTCGCGGCCTTGGATGGGGGACATTTGGCCCATGCCGTCCTGGACGTCTTCCGCAAGGAGCCACTGCCCGCAGATCATCCGTTTTGGGCACACCCGGGGGTGACGGTGACGCCCCATGTCTCCGGCTGGCGCGTGGATGATGCCTTGGGCGATGTGGCCCGCAACTATCAGCGCCTGATTGCAGGCGAGCCGTTGTTGAACGAGGTCAACCGCCAGATGGGGTATTGAGCCCATGACAGGACCGACGCGCGATTTCATCGGGTACGGGGCGTCCCCACCGGCGGGAGAGTGGCCCGGCGCGGCGCGCTTGGCCGTCAATTTCTGCATCAACTACGAGGAAGGCGGCGAGCGCTCGATCCTGAACGGGGACGACGGGTCCGAGGACCGGCTGTCCGATGTCAAGGTCAGCCGCCGCCTTGGCAAGCGTGACCTGAACGCGGAGTCTTCCTACGAGTACGGCGCGCGGGTAGGTTACTGGCGGTTGCTGCGCGCGTTCACGGATCGCGGCTTGCCAGCCACAGTGAACCTGGTCGGCTTGGCCGCACAGCAGAACCCTGACGCCTTGGGCGCAATGATCGAGGCGGGCTTTGACCTGCAGCCCCATGGCTGGCGCTGGATCAATCAGGACACCCTCAGCGAGGCCGCCGAACGCGATGCCATCGCCGCCGAGGTTGCTCAAGTGAAGGAGCTAACCGGTGCGCTCCCGCTCGGCTACTATGCTGGGCTGCCCTCGATCAACACGCGCCGGATCGTGGTGGAAAGCGGCTTTCTCTACGACTCGGACGTCTACAATGACGACCTGCCCTACTGGTCGCCCGACCATCCCGGCCTGCTGTTGCTGCCATATTCGCTGGACACGAACGATTCCCGCTTTGGCCGGGCCGAAAGCGCCTATCAGGTGGGCTCGGAGTTCGTCGACTACATCCGCGACAGCGTCGATGTCTTACTGGCAGAGGCACGCAGCGGCCCGAGTCCGCGCATGATGACGGTCGGTCTGCACGCGCGGTTGCTGGGCCGCCCGGGCCGGATTGGTGCGCTTCACCGAATCTTGGATTACCTGGACGAGTTGGGCGACGTCTGGATTTGCCGCCGCGGGGACCTGGCCCGTCATTGGGCAGCGGCCCATCCCGACCCGCGCTTGTGATCGCCCCTGCCGAGCTATCGGCGCAATTTTCATAAAATTTTAGGGATCTGTCCTTAGAACCCATCCCCAGATCCGACGCGCCTGGGAGGAGGGCCCCCTCCATTGGCACGGGCGTTGATGGTCAGCCACCCCGTAGCGGGTGGCACGCCTATGGTTGGGCGCGCCCAATTCACGAACCGGACCACCGACCGGTCATCTGGAAGCCTTGAAGAACCCTGTTTTCTGACTGCTGCTGCATGATCTTGGGCCAGCGAAGCAAGGAGGTCTTCTTTTCCGTTGTCGATTTGATGTTCGGCTTGCGATTTTCCTCTTCTTCGTTACGCCACGGCGCTCT